>JAHBWA010000046.1 GCA_019637195.1 Labilithrix sp.
ACGTCCTCGCCCGCCGATGCCCCACCCGCTCCGCCGCCGCGCGCGCCGCGCGAGGACGAGCCGCGGGTGCGGGTGACGGCCGGCGGCGGCGGAAACGTCGGCCTGGTCCCCGGCGTCGGCGCGTCCGCGAGCCTCCGCGCGGGCTTCATGGTCGGCGGTCACCTCGAGGTCGGTCTCGGCGCCACGTACGTCCCCCAGTCGCGCGAGGGCGCGTTCGGGTTCGGCCTGGCCGCCGGCGAGGCCCGCGGCTGCGTCCTGCCGTGGCGCGCCAGCGGGCTCCTGCGACTTTGCGGGGCTGCGCTCGCCGGCGCCTTCGAGGTCTTCGCGCACTCCTCCGCGCTCACCCCGGTCGACGTCGGGCTCTTCCCGTGGATCGGGGCCGAGGCCGGCCCGGTGCTCTCGGTGCCGCTCCACGGTCCGTTCCGGATCGAGCTCGGCGCGAGCGCGATCGTGCCGATCCTTCGACGACAAGGCTTCCTCCGCGGCGCGCCGGAGCCGGTGTGGGGGCAGAGCGCCGTGGCCGCGCGGGCGGAGCTCGGCGCCGCGGCGCTTTTCTGAGCGCGTGGAAATGGGCGGCGCCGCGGCACGACACTCACGGGTAGCGAGGACGCCGCGATGAGCCCGTCTTCCGCCCCCGATGTCCGCCAAATCTTCGAAGCCCATGGAGATTTCGTGTGGCGCGCGCTCGCCCGGTCGGGCGTCCGCGACGCAGATCTGCGCGACGCGACCCAGGAGGTCTTCCTCGTGGTCTCCCGGAAGGTCTCCGAGCGCGAGGGGACGTCGAGCCTCAGCACGTGGCTCTACGGCATCGCCATCAAGGTGGCGGCCAACTACCGCCGCAAGGCCCACCGCAAGCGCGAAGAGCTCACCGACGAGGTCCCCGACCCGGTCGAGGGCGAGGTCCACGGCGATCCGGAGCAAGCGCTCGCCAACGAGCAAGCGCGCGTGCGGCTGGCGCAAATCCTGGACGAGCTGCCGGTCGATCAGCGGGTGGTCTTCATGATGTTCGAGCTCGAAGAGATGACCTGCCCCGCCATCGCCGAGGCGCTCGGCATCCCGCTGGGGACGGTGTACACGCGTCTTCGCTCCGGGCGCGCGATGTTCGAGGAGAAGGCGGGAAGAGCCGCAGAGGAGGGCTCATGACGGACGATCCGCCGCGCCTCAAGGACTCCAGCGGCCCGGGCAACGCACTGCTCCGTCGCGCCGGACGGGTGCCGCCGATGGCCCACGACGACCGCGCGGCGATCCTCGGCGCGCTCGGAGCCGGAGCGGCCGGGGGCGCGGGCGGCGCCGGCGCCACGACGAGCGGCGCGAGCGGCGCGGGCAGCGCCGGCGGTGGCATGGGTAGCGCGGGTGGCGCCGTGGCGACGTTGAAGACGCCGCTCGCCCTGGCGCTGGCCGGCGCCCTCCTCGGAGGGGCCGCGGTGGTCGCGGTGCGCGCCTGGTCCGCCACGCCCGCGCCGGAGACGGCGCCGCCTCCGGCCACCCCGGTCGCGACCGCGCCGGCGAGCGCGATCGTCCCACCGGCTCCGCTGCCCGCTCCGACGGAGACCCCTCCGGATCCGGTCGCGGCGCCGGCGACGCCGCCCGTCAAGCACGCGCGCGGCGCGCCCAGCGCGAGCCAACCCGCCGAGGACACGCTCGCGGCCGAGAGCGCGCTCGTGGGCCGCGCTCGCGCGACGCTCGAGCCGACCCCGGCCGCGGCGCTCGCGCTCCTCGAGGATCACGCGCGCCGCTTCCCGCGCGGTGAGCTCGCGGCCGAGCGCGACTTCTTGCGGATCAAGGCGCTCCGGCGCGTGGATCGATCGGACGAAGCACGGGAGCGCGCGCGAACCTACGCGACGAAGTACCCGTCGAGCCCGTACGCTCCCGCCGTGCGCACGATCCTCGCGGACCTCGGCGAGCAATGAAGACGTCGCGACGCTCGCTCGCGTTGCCGCTCGGTGCCTCGCCGCCGGCTGCACGGCGCCGCGCATCCTCGCCGAGGGCGCTCACGACGACGTCGTCCCGTTCATCCCCGAGTCCGCGAGCGACGCCGCGACGCAGGGCATCGGCGACGCGGCGACGCGCGACCGCGGCGCCAACGACGACAGCGGCGGCGGCGACGGCATCCAGAACGTCGAGGACGGAAGCGCGGGCCGCGCGGAAGCGCCGACAAATCGTGACGACGTCGCGAATTCCGGCTCACCTCGAAATGGCTCGGCGCGCAGACGACACAGACGGAGAGAAGTTCGACCCACGCCCCGAAAGAAAGGCACCCATGAACCGCTTCTCCTGTCTTCTCGTCCTCGTCACCCTCCCCTCCGTCGCCGTCGCGTGCTCCGGAAGCCCAGAAGACGAGCAGAGCTCCAACCGCAGCAACGAGATCGTCGCGGGCGACACCGACAAGGACAAGCCCGAGAGCGCGCGCAGGCCAGGCAGCGGCGGCGAGGCCTGCGGCTCCGTCACCTGCGGCGAGGGTCAGGTCTGCTGCAACGCCTCGTGCGGGATCTGCACGGCGCCGGACATGAGCTGCATCCAGCTCGCCTGCGACGGCGAGCCGGAGCCGGAGCCCAAGCCCAAGCCGTGCATCAAGACCGGCTGCAGCGGCCAGATCTGCGCCGACCAGGACATGGCCTCGACCTGCGAGTGGCTCCCGCAGTACGCCTGCTACCAGAGCGCGATCTGCGAGCGTCAGGCGGACGGCGAGTGCGGCTTCCGCGAGACGAAGGAGCTCAAGGAGTGCCTCTCGGAGAGCGGGAGCGCCAGCAAGTAACGCTCTGTCCGAGCTTCACCCGGCGACCTCGCGCGTCGCGGTCCCCTCCGCGACGCGTTCCTTTCGAGCGCGTCGCGGTCCCCTCCGCGACGCGTTCCTTTCGAGCGCGTCGCGGTCCCCTCCGCGACGCGTTCCTTTCGAGCGCGTCGCGAGTCCTCCGCGACGCCCTTCTCATCGCTCGCTCTCGGCGGGGTGGTCGTCCGTCGCGTCGACGTCACCGTCGTTCCAGCGTCCGGCGCCCTCGTTCGGGCGGCGAGCGCGCAGGAGGCTCGCGCCCTCCTCGGCGAGGTCTTCGAGCGAGCGCGGCGCCGAGCGCTCCGTCGTCGCGCTCGCGCGATCGAGGTGCCGCTCGTTCGAGCTCGGCGGCGGCGGCGGCCAGATCGGGACGTAGCGCGGCGTCTCGCCGGGGCCGCTCGCGTCGATCCAGCTCACGTGCCCCGCACCGCTCTCGCGCACGTCGATGTGGACGAACGAGCTATTGGGGTAGAAGCCGCAGCCCGTGTCGACGAGCGTCTTGCAAAACGCGACGACGTCTTCGTTGCGCGCTCCCTCGACGCGGAAGTCGACGGCGCGCCCCGACGAGTGCATGCTCCCGACCGACGCCGGCCGGTAGCCCGAGATGACGGCGAGCTTGGCGGGGGCGCCGGGCTTGCCGAAGTGCTCGGCGACCGCCTGGATCCGCCCGATGAGCCGCGGGTCGACGCGGCGCACGCCGTGCGCGAGCTCCGGCCCAGGCTTCTTCGCGAGCTCCGCGAGCGGCGCGGTCGGACGCGCCGCCCCGCCGGGCCGAATGAGGATCGAGAGGCGCTCCGCCGCGAGGGGCGCGGGCGCGCCGTCGCAGGTCGTCAGCTGGAAGCGCTCGATCTCGGGACCGCGGACGATCTCCACCGGGTCCTTCGTGCACGCGGGCTTCGCGGTGTGCGACGCGTTCTTGGCCGCCTTCGCGTCGCGCGAAGCGGCAGCAGGCGCGTCGCGGTCGTCGGATGAGGCGCTGCGGCGGCCACGGATGCGCGCGACGAGATCGGCGATCTCCTCGTCGCGCGCGCGTTCGCCGTCGTCGCCGGCCTCGGCCTTCTTCGGAGCTGCCTTGCGCGCGGCGCCCTTCTCGGAGCCGCCCTTGCTCGGCTTCGCGAGGTTCGGGTTCGGCAGGCGCGGCATGTCCTCGACCTCACTCGCGACGTGGCTCGCCTTGGGGGGCGGCGCCTTCGCCTGCGTCTTGCCGGGCGACGCGGGCGTCTTCATCGACGCGGCGACCAGCACACCGCGCTCGACCTTCGGCTCTCGGTGGCCGGCGCCGGCGAGATCGACGTCGTGGGCGTGGTGGACCACGTTCTTCGAGCCCGCCGACTTGCCCCCGGCCGACCGGAGCGCGACCGGCTTGAGCGAAGCGCCGTCCTTCTTGCCCGCCTTCACCCGAACGATCGGCGCCTTCTCGATCTTGTCGTCGGCCTTGTCCGCCTTCGCGGCCTTGACCGTCTTGGTCCCCTTCGCGACCTTGTGCTTGACGACCTTCGCATGCGACGCCTTCCCGTGCGTCGCCGGCTTGGCCATGACGCTGAGCGGGGCAATCGCGATCGCGAGTGCAACGAGCGAAGAAACGACGGGCTTCATGAGAGTCCTCCTCGGGTCAGATCCGCCTCGGAGCTGCCCGCGCCGGCGCTGGTGCCGCGTGAAGGGTAATGTCGTACAGTCTGCGACATCGGCCAAACAAACGACGAATCTTTTCTCGGCCGGCGGAGAGAGCGCGTAGAGGTCTCTCCGATGACGCCGAGCGAGTTCGAAGAGCGCCTGCGCGATCTCGCCGCGCGGCACGCGCGGACGACCGCGAACACGGGCTGTCTGGCCTGCGAGCGCTGCGAGCGCTGCTCGGACTCCACCTTCCTCAAGGACTGCCGGAACGTCGCGCGCTCGCACTACTGCACGAGCTCGACGGACTGCTCCGAGTGCACCCAGTCGAGCGAGCTCGTGGGCTGCGTCGCGTGCTCGCACTGCGAGCGCTGCGAGCGCTGCGTCGGGTGCGCCTACGTCGTCCGCTCGGCCGACTGCCACGGCTGCACCTACTGCTTCGGCTGCGTGGGCCTCTCGAAGAAGGACTTCCATATCCTCAACGAGCCCTACGAGCGGCAGGAGTACTTCGCGAGGGTGGGCGAGCTCCGGCGCGCGCTGCGGATCTGAGCCATGCGGGCGGTCGTACAGCGGGTCGCGTGGGCGAAGGTCGAGGTGGACGGCGAGGTCACCGGCGCCATCGAGCGCGGGCTGCTCGTGTACCTCGGCGCGGGCAAGGGCGACGGCGACGCCGAGCGCGCGTGGCTCCTCGCCAAGGTGCTCGGCCTCCGGATCTTCGAGGCCGACGAGCCGCTCGAGCCCGGCGCGAAGCCGAAGATGGACCGCAGCGTCGTCGACGTCGGCGGCGCGCTCCTCGTCGTCAGCCAGTTCACCCTCTACGGCGACGTGTCCAAGGGCCGGCGGCCGAGCTTCGAGGGCGCGATGGCGCCCGAGGAGGCCGAGCGCGCCTACGAGGCCTTCGTCCGCGACGCCCGCGCGACCGGCATCGGCGTCGAGACAGGCCGCTTCCGCGCGGACATGAAGGTGACGAGCTCGAACGACGGGCCCGTGACGATCTGGATCGACAGCGCGAAATCCAGGTAAGACCTAGCTCGTGGCCGACGATCCGCAGAAGCCCCCGCCGCGCGCCGAGCCGCCCGGCAACGCGAACGACGCCGCCACCAACGCCGCCGACGACGACGCGAACGGCGCCGACGCGAACGACGCCGACCCGAGCGGCGCCGACCCGAGCGGCGCCGACCCGAGCGACGCCGACCCGAGCGGCGCCGACCCGAGCGGCGCCGACCCGAGCGGCGCCGACGCGAGCGACGCCGACCCGAGCGGCGCCGACCCGAGCGGCGCCGCGGTGGAGGACGATCTCGCGTCCGTCGGCGATCGCGACGCCGTCTTCGAGGCGCTGTGGAAGCGCGTCGAAGGCGCCTGGGACGACGACAAGCCGCACGCGGCGCTGCTCGAGCACGCGCTCAAGAACGAGAAGCTCCCCGAGCTCGCCGGCCGCTACCGCGCTCTCCATGAGGATCCGGACAAGGGCGCGCGCGCGAAGAAGAAGATCGACGGCATCGTCATCGCGGCGACGCACATGCTGATGGCGACGAAGACGCCGACGCGCACGAAGACGCCGTGGCAGTGGTCCGCCGCGGCGGCGCTGACCTTCGCGATCGTGTGCGCGTGGCTCTTCTACCAGCTCTTCCTCCCGCACCGCTGAGCGGCGGGGTCAGGCCGGCGCGCGAGCGAGGATCTGCGCGAGCGAGAGCGCTTCGCTCATCCCGCGCGGGTCCGCCGTGCCCTTCCCGGCCCGGTCGTACGCCGTCCCGTGATCTACGCTCGTCCGGATGATCGGCAAGCCGAGCGATACGTTCACGGCCTCGCCGAAGCCGAGGAGCTTCATCGGGATGGTCGCCTGGTCGTGGTACATCGCCACCACGCCGACGTAGGTTCCCTTTGCCGCGAGGCGGAACGCGGTCTCCGCGGGCACCGGCCCCTCGACGGACAAGGACACGCCGGCGCGCGCGAGCCGCTTCGTCGCCTGCGCGATGCCCGGCTCGATCGCGCGGCGCTCGTCGGTTCCGATGAGCCCGCCCTCCCCGGCGTGCGGGTTCAGCGCCGCGACCGCGAGGCGCCCCTTCGCTCCGAGCGCGTTCATGAAGCGCGCGGTCCAGTACACGGCGCGCGCGACCTCGGCCGGCGTGATCGCCTGCGGGACGTCGGCGAGCGCGAGGTGTGTCGTGACGAGCGAGGTCGTCACGCGTTCGGTCCAGAACGCCATCGTCACCTCGGCGGCGTCGAGGCGCGCGGCGAGGTGCTCGGTGTGCCCGCGGAACGCGCGCGCTCCCTCCGCGCCGGAGCGCGCGATCGCGTCCTTCGATACGGGCCCCGTGACGAGGGCG
Organism: Labilithrix sp.; assembly: GCA_019637195.1. GTDB lineage: Bacteria > Myxococcota_A > Polyangia > Polyangiales > Polyangiaceae > Labilithrix. The sequence continues at coordinate 6,709 of JAHBWA010000046.1, forward strand.
TCGGCGGCGCCGGCCTTCACGAGGTCGGTGGCGGCGTCGATCCAGGCGAGCTGAGCGGCGCCGCCGCCGCGGCTCGGCCGGCCCGGCGCGCGGTCGGCGACGCCGAGCGGCGCGGTCGGCTCGTAGACCGGGAGCACGCCTGCGCGCGACTCGGCGAACGCCTCGTCGGGCTTCTCGACCCGGACCAGACGTTTCGGATCGATCTCCCGAAGCCGAGCCGCCGTGCGTAGCGCGCCGATGTCCCCGACGAGCAGGACGCGCGCGCGCGACTCGGCGGCGGCCGCGACGGCGACCTCCGGCCCGATCCCGCTCGGACAACCGATGCTCACCGCCAGCCGCGGCGGCTTCGGTGTCTCGGCACGCCTCTTCGCCTCCGCCGCGTTGAACGCGGCTCTACGCTGATTCTTCAGCCATTTCATCGTTCCCCCGGTGTCCGCAGCTTGTAGCCGGCACCTCGGAGCGTCTCGAGCGGAAGCGCTTCGGCGAGCTTCATCCGCAGGCGACGCACGTGGATGTCGACCGTGCGCGGTCCCCCTTCATAACGTGCGCCCCAGACGCGCGCCAGGAGCGTCTCGCGCGAGAACACCCGACCGCGGTTCTGGGCGAGAAACGAGAGCAGCGCGAACTCCTTCGCCGTGAGCACGACGGTGCGACCGTCGACCAGCACCTCGTGCGCCGCCCGGTCGATGACGAGCTGGCCGACCTTCACGCGCTCCTCGGTCGAGAACTCGCTCCTCTGCCACTCGAGGCGGCGGATGCGCGCATAGAGCTCGACGGGCGAGCACGGCGTCACGATGAAGTCGTCGAAGCCGCTCGCCGGATCGACCCGAGCGATCTGGCGCGGCGGCACCGCGACGATCGCCGGTGCGCGGGTCAGCTCGTCGGTCTTGCGCACGGCCCGGAGCGCGGCGACCGCGAGATCGGGCCGCTCGCCCGCCTCGATCACGATCGCGCGGGCGCGGGCGCCGTCCTCGGTGAAGAGGCCGGCTCCCTCTTCCCAGAGGTCGAGCGTGCGGACCTCCGCCCCGAGCGTGCGGAGGAGCGTGGCCGCGCCCTCCTCTGCCTCGAGGTCCGGGCCGTGACCGATCACGACGACGAAGGCGGGCACGAGCCTCCGATTATCACGATTCGGCGCCCCGGCCGCCGCCGATCAGACCTTGGTGCCACCGACCGTGATCGAGCTGATCTTGATGGTCGGGCAGCCGACGCCGACGGGCACGCTCTGCCCGTCCTTCCCGCAGGTCCAGATCCCGTCGGACGTCTCGACGTCGTGGCCGAGCATCGACACCTTGCGGAGGACGTCGGGGCCGTTGCCGATCAGGTTCACGCCCTTGAGCGGGGCGGTGATCTTGCCGTCCTCGACGAGGTAGCTCTCGGTGAGCGAGAAGACGAAGTCGCCGTTGGAGATGTCGACCTGCCCGCCGCCGAAGCGCTTCGCGAAGACGCCGCGCTTGACGCTCTTCAGGATCTCCTCGGGATCGTGCGGGCCCGCGACGAGGATGGTGTTCGTCATCCGGGGCATCGGCGCGCAGGCGAAGCTCTCGCGGCGGCCGTTCCCGCTCGGCCCGAGCTGGTAGTGCTTCGCGCTCAGGCGGTCGTGCATGTAGCCCACGAGCTTGCCGTTCTCGATCAGCGTGCTCGATCGCGGCTCGTAGCCTTCGTCGTCGACGTTGATCGAGCCGCGGGACATCAGCAGCGTGGCGTCGTCGACCACGGTGCAGAGCTCGCTCGCGACGAGGTTGCCGACCTGACCGGCGTAGTTGCTCGTGCCCTTGCGGTTGAAGTCGGCCTCGAGCCCGTGGCCGACGGCCTCGTGCAGGAGGATGCCGCTGTCGCCGGGCGCGAGCACGACCTCCATCTGACCGGCCGGCGCCTCCTGGGCGTCGAGCATCGTGATCGCCTGCTGCGCCGCCTGCGTCGCGTGCCACTCGGGCGACTTGCCGTCGAAGTAGCCGATGGTCGTGCGACCCCCGCCGCCGGACGAGCCCTCCTGGCGCTTGCCGTCCTGCTCGACGATGACGCGGATGCCGAAGCGCATGAGCGGCTGCACGTCCCGCGCGAGGCGCCCGTCGCTCGTGACGACCAGGATCTCGCGGATCTCCTCCGCGAACGAGCACTCCACCTTGAGGACGCGCTTGTCGTACGCGTGGGCCGCGGCCGCCGCCCGCTCGAGAAGCTTGCGCTTGTCCATCCCGGGGACGTCGAGCGTGACCTTGTCGAGCTCGTAGCGGCTCGGCAGCGGGCGCAAGGTGATGGGCTCGGGCTTCGGTGAGCCGCCGCCGGACGCGATCGACGCCGCCGTCTCGGCCGCGCGCTTCATCGCGTCCCAGTCGAGCCGCTCCGTGTAGGCGTAGCCGGTCGCGTCGGCCTGCTGAGCTCGAACGCCGAGCCCCATCGAGACCCCGCGCGAGGCGCTCTTCAGGATCCCCTCGTCGTAGACGAAGCCCCCGGCCGCGCGGTACTCGAAGAAGAGGTCGGCGTAGTCGGCGCCGCGCGAGAGCGCGACCGCGAGGAGCTTCTCCGCAAGCTGCACGTCCACTTCGCTCGCGCCGCCAGGACCAAAGGGAGCTTTGTAGAGTGCCGAATGCGTGGCCATCGCGCCAACGTAGCCGTGAACGCAGCGCTCTTCCAGCGGGGCCGTACCCCAGCCGCAGCCCGCGCGAGCGCGAGCGCCGGCGACGGCGGGCGCGCGAGCCGGGGAGGAGCCGGCGGGGGCCTCTCGAGGGGGCGGCGGAGCGCGAGCGGCGGAGCGGAGCCGCGATCGAGACAGCGACTGTGCCGGCGGCGCTGGAGCTCGACCGTGGGCGTCGCCTGTGCCCTAGACTCATCTGCTGATTCGACCAATCAGCGCGCCCAAGCCCCTACAACCGAGAGCGTTTGTCGTCGTGACGCCCACCGCGTAGCGGCATTCTCACCGCCCGCCTCGAGCCCTGGGGCGGCCCGGGGCTCTGGGCGCTCGCCCGTCCCCACGGCTGGCCGGGCGAGGTCGTTCACGCGCAAGTAGTCAACCTGTCGGAAGTAACGCTATTCTCAGTCACCCGCGGGATGCGGCGAGCCCCGTCGATGCTCCTTCTGCGTGCGCCCTTGACTCTCCGAACCAACCCTTTGGATTGCAGACTGCAACACCCGGAGGCCCGACACGCGCGGGCCGTCCGTGCGAGGAGCCCTCGTCGACGTGGCGATTAATCGCGACAAGGTGCTCGAGGCCGCCCAGAAGTACGTCGAGAAGAAGAAATACGACAAGGCGGTCGCGGAGCTCAGGAAGCTGGTCGAGGCGGATCCGAACGACGCTCGGACCCTCCTCAAGATCGGTGACCTGCAGGCGAAGCAGGGGATCTACGCCGACGCGATCAACACGTACGAATCGGTCGGGAAGCTCTATTCGCACCAGGGCTTCGCCCTCAAGGCGATCGCCGTCTACAAGCAGATCCGCGAGATCATCGCGAAGCACGTCCCGCAGCTCGAGGAGCGCTACGGCCACATCGCGCCGAAGCTCGCGGAGCTCTACCAGCAGCTCGGTCTCACGAGCGACGCGCTCGCCGCCCTGGACGAAGTCGCGACGCGCCTCCAGCGTCAGCAGAAGGACCAGGAGGCGATCGACGTCTTCCGCAAGATCGTCGAGCTCGATCCGACGAACCCGCTGCCGCACCTGCGCCTCGCGGAGGCGCTCTCGCGCGTGAAGGACGTCGAGGGCGCGGTCTACGAGTTCAAGACCGCCGCCTCGCAGCTCGCCGGCATCGGCCGCCGCGACGACGCGCTCAAGGTGCTCGAGCGGCTCCTGCACCACAAGGCCGATCCCGAGCAGGCGAAGCTCTGCGCGGAGCTTTACCTCGCGCGGAGCCAGCCGCAGGACGGCATGCAGGCGCTGGCGAAGCTGCAGATCTGCTTCCAGGCGAACCCGCGCGACTTCGACACGCTCTCGCTGCTCGCGCGCGCGTTCAACGCGATCGGCCAGGGCGCCAAGGCGATCGAGGTCCAGAAGGAGATGGCGCGCGTCGCGCGCGACACCGGCAAGACGGACCTGTTCCGCGAGATCCTCGAGCGGCTCATGCGCGTCGCCCCGCACGACGAGGGCGTCCGCCGGCTCGCGCAGCAGACCGGCTCCGTCCAGGCGGCGCACCCGCCGTACGGCGCTGCGGCGATGGCCGAGGCCCCCGCCCCCGCGCAGGAGCCGCAGAACCAGGGCTACCCGCAGCAGCCGCCCGCGGTCTGGGGCCAGCAGCCCGCCGCCCCGCCGCCGTACGGCGGCGCGCGCCCCAACACGCAGCCGCTGCAGCGTCCGCGCACCGACGCGTTCCAGCAGCCGCCGCCGATCCCCCAGGCGGCGCCCGCCGAGGAGCTCGACGACTCGTACGCCTCGTACGACGACGAGGTCGAAGAGCTCGTCGAAGACGCCGACGTCGTCGAGGAGGTCGAGGAGGCGGAGGAAGAGGCCGACGCGTACGCCGAGGTCAGCTACGGCGAAGACGGCGACGCCTACGCCACGACCGACGCCGGCGGCGACGCCTACGCCGAGCCGGAGCAGGGCTACGCAGACGCGCAGGGCGAGTACGCCGAGCCGGAGCAGGGCTACGCCGAAGGCGGCTACGGCGAGGCCGTGGCCGAGGCCTACGAGGAGGCCCCGCCCGCGTCGGAGGACGCCGCCGAGCTCGTCGCCAAGACGCTCGCGGACGCGAACTCGTTCCGCCGCGTGCGCCTCTACGCGAAGGCGCTCGAGACGCTCCGCGCCGGCCTCGAGATCGACCCGCGATCGATGGATCTGCACGAGGTCCACCGCGACGTCCTCATCGAGTCGGGCCAGACCGAAGAGGCCGTCGAGGCGATGCTCGGCATCGCGAGCCTCTACGTCGACGCGCTCGACGGGGAGTCCGCGGCGCGCGCGCTCCAGGACGTCCTCGCCTTCGATCCGACGAACGCTCGGGCGATCGAGATGCTCCAGGAGCTCGGCTACGAGATCGTCGACGAGAACGAGGAGGGCGTCGAGGGTCAGGAGCTCGAGACCGACGGCGCGTACGGCGATGCCGGCGAGCACGACGCGCGTCTCCCCTCCTACGACCTCGAGGAGATGGGGCCGGCGGACGTCTCGCCCCAGTACGCCGACGAGCGTCAGATCCACATCGGCCGCGGCGTCTCGCAGAGCCCTGCCGCCTACGGCGAAGGCGACGCGCTCGGCGGCGACGCGCTCCCGAGCTTCCCCCTCGACGAGCCCGACGCCTACGCCGAAGCGGCCTACGCCGAGGCCGGCGAGCACGTGCCCGCCGTCTCGCCGACGGACCTGGACGACGACGGTCTCGCGCCGCCTCCGGCGTTCGGCCGCGCGCCGTCGGGCGCTCCGGGCCGCGTATCGACGAGGCCTTCGATCGGCGCGGCGTCGAGCCGCGAGCTCGAGGACGCGCTCGACGAGGCCGAGTTCTTCTGCTCGCGCGGCCTCTTCGACGACGCCCGCGCGATCCTCACCGAGCAGCTCGGCAAGCACCCGAACCACCCGCTGCTCCGCGAGCGGCTCGTCGAGGTCGACGCCCAGGAGGCGCAGCGCGGCAGCGGCGCGCGCGAGAAGCCTCGCCAGGAGGACGACGCGTTCGACCTCGGCTCGTCGCTCGACGCGCTCGAGAGCCTCGACTACGCCAACATGCAGCCCGCCGAGGGCCACGCCAACGGCGACGAGCAGATCGACGTCGAAGAGGTCTTCGCGAAGTTCAAGGAAGGCGTCGCCAAGCAGATCAGCGTCGAGGACTCCGACTCGCACTACAACCTCGGCATCGCCTACAAGGAGATGCTCCTGCTCGACGACGCGATCCGCGAGTTCGACGTCGCCGCGCGCGATCCGAAGCACGAGTGCGTCTGCCGCTCGATGATCGGCATGATCCAGATCGAGCGCGGCAACGTGAACGAGGCGATCGAGGCGTTCCTCCAGGGCCTCAACGCGTCGATCAAGGATCCTTCGCAGGAGACCGTCCTCTGCTTCGAGATCGGCGCCGCCTACGAGGCGAAGAAGATGACGAAGGACGCGCTCTCCTACTACCAGAAGGCGATGCGGCGCGATCCGAACTACCGGGACGTCCAGGAGCGCGTGCGCCGGCTCTCGAAGGCCGAGCCGAAGCAGAACTTACGGCAGGCCGCCGTCGGCGCGGACGACGAGTTCGATCGCGCGTTCGACGATCTCCTGAGCAAGGCCTGAGCTCGGCGCGCGGCGCGCCGGCGAGTCGAGAGAGGTACGGGATGGAAGGCGATCGCGAGAGCCGTCACGACAGCGCCGGCGAGACGACGCCGGCCGACGTCCTCCGCTTCTGGTTCGGGCCGGACGGCACGCCGCCGCTCGCCAACGCGAGCAAGTGGTACGCGAAGGACGACGGGTTCGATCGCGAGATCGAGGCGCGCTTCGGCGCCACGCTCGACCTCGCGTCGCGCGGCGCGCTCGACGCCTGGAAGGCGACGCCGCGCGGACGGCTCGCCCTCGTCATCGTGCTCGACCAGTTCTCGCGCAACGTCTTTCGCGGCACGCCGCGGGCGTTCGCCGCGGACGCGCGCGCGTGCGAGCTCGTGCGCGAGGGGCTCGCCGCCGGCGACGAGGCCGCCCTCACGATCGTCGAGCGCTGGTTCCTCTACATGCCGCTGATGCACGCCGAAGACGTCGCCCTGCAGCGCGAGTGCGTGGCGGCGTTCGAGCGGCTCCACGCGGACGCCCCGGAGGACCTCGCGAAGTCCGTCGCCAACAGCCTCGACTACGCGAAGCGCCACGCCGAGATCGTCGAGCGCTTCGCGCGCTTCCCGCACCGCAACGACATCCTCGGCCGCGCCTCGACCCCCGAGGAGGTCGAGTTCTTGAAGCAGCCCGGCTCCTCGTTCTGAGCGACGCTCCCGGGCCCGCGCCTCACCGCGGAGATGCGCTCGACGCCGCGGCGCGTGGAAGCCGAACCGCGACGCGAGCGCCGCCCAGCTGCTCCGAGCGCCCAAGCGTGAGCTCGCCGCGCGAGAGCGACGCGAGGCGCTCCACGACGAAGAGCCCGAGCCCGACGCCGCCGGCCTTGCCGGTCTCGAACGCCCGCACCCGGAAGCCGTCGACGAAGCCAGGCCCGTCGTCCTCGACGACGAGCTCGATCCGGTCCGGCGCGCTCGGGCCGCACGAGATCCGCACGCGGCCACGCGCGGCCTCCACCGCGTTGCAGAGGACGTTCGCGGCGATCCGCTTCAGCGTGTCCGCGCCCTCGTAGACCTCCGCGGCGCAGGGCTCCAGCGCCGTCTCGACGGTGATCCCTCGATGAGCGCCGCGCGCGAGCGCCTCGACGATCGGCGAGACGGCGACGGCGACCGGCTCGGCCAGCGCGACGGCGGGGACCGCCAGCGTCTTCTCGAGACGCTCGACGACCGCTCGCATCGATCGGTGCACGCCCGCGGCGGCGTCAGCGTGGCCGCCCTCGCCCTCATCGAGCCGCTCCGCCGCGAGGCGCGCCACGAAGAACGGGCTCGAGGCGTCGTGCGCGCCGCCGATCAGGCCCCGGAGCCCCTCGGTCAGGCGGCGGATGCGGCCGCGCTCGCTCGCCGCCCGCTCGACCATCCATGCGGCGCGCGCCTCCCGCATCGCCGTCCACAGGCGGTCGAGCTCGCGCCCCTTCGCACCAGCCACGAGCGCGAGCGGCAGCGACGCGGCGAACGTCGCGAGGACGAGACCGCGTTGCGCGTCGCCGCGGGCGGCGCCCAGGGCCGCGCCGAGGCCGACGGCGTAGGCCCCGAGCGCCCAGGGGGTCCGCGCCGTGAAGCGCAGATGGAACCCGTGACCGATGATCGCGGCGGCGTACTGGGCGACGTACGCGACCGCACCGGAGGGGCTCGCGCGCGCCACGAGGCCGGCGCACGCGACCTGCATCATCGCGATGCTCGCCCCGTGAAGGGCGACGCACGCCGCGTCGCTCCTCACGCGGAGGGCCCGCCGCTCGATCGCGATCATCAGCGGCGCGCCGCCGACGCCGACGCCGAGCGTGAGCCACGGATCGAGCGCGATCGTCTCGCGGACGACGGGGAGCCAGGCGCCGATGGCCGCCATCACGAGCCAGAAGCACGCGCCCGTGGCGAGGTCGGTGACGGTCTTCTCACGGTGGCTGGCGATCTGCGCGCGCACGTCACCCGCCCACGTCGCGAGCGTCGTCGGCCGCGGCGCGCTCTCCGCCACCGCGAGGCCGATCTCGCTCGTGACGGCGCGGCGGCCGGCGGCGCTCACCGCGCGCAGCTCGGCGCGGAGGGCGTCGAGCGCCGTCAGCACCTCCTCGCGGCTCACGCTCCCGAGCGTGACGAGCTCACGAGCGGCCGCCCGGGCGGCGCCGAGACGCTCGCGGAGCTGCGCCTCGGCCGCGTGCAGCTCGTTCGCCTCCTCGATCAGCTCGGCCTGCCGGCGCAGCTCCGCGGCGACCTCGATCTGCTCGCGCTGCTCGCGGGCGACCCGGCGATGCCGCGCGTAGATGCCCCACTGACGCGTGGCGCCGGCGATCGGGATAAAGGCGAGGACCAGCACGGCGGCCGCGCCCACCGAACGCACGCCGAGGAGAGCCGCGGCGACGCAAGCCGCCGAGGTGACGAGCAAGGCGCGCGGACGCTCGGCCGACACCTCGTCGCGGTAGCCGCGCAGGTTGCTGAGCGCTGCCCACCCCATCGCCGCCGCCGTGGCCAGCGGCCATGACGCCCGCACGAGGCCGTACGCGAGCGCCGCCTCCGTCGCGATCATCCACGCCACCGCCCCCCGGCGCTGCATCGCCGAGCGCTACGTCCGGGCGATCGCCGCCACGAGGCGACGGAGCTGCCGGTTGCCGTGAAACCCCATCGTGCGGCGCACCGTATCGAGGAGAGTCGAGACCCGCGGGGGCGCGATCCCCAGCTCGAACGCGATCTCCTTCGTGGTCTGCCCGAGCGCCAGGAGCTCGAGCACCCGCCGCTCCCGCGTCGAGAACGGGAGCTCGTCGGCGAGCTCCTCGAGGAGGAACGTCCGCGCTCCGCCGCTCGAGAGCTCCGCGACGTAGCGGAGCTTCCCCGCGCGGAGCAGCTCTTCCAGCGCGTCGGCGCCCACCTCCGGTCCGAGCTCGAGCGCCGCGAGATCGATCGTCGCGTCGCCGCCGCGGGCGTCCGCCCGCTCGATCGTGCTCTCGATCGCGAGCGCGAGCGCCTCGAGCGGGTCGGTCTTGTGGACGAAGTCGATCGCGCCGACGACGATGCCGCGGAGCACCTCGTCGAAATCCGCGATGCCGGAGAGGAGCAGCGTGGGCATGCGCAGCGCCCAGCCGGTCGCGCTCAGCCAGGCGACGCCGGAGTCCGGGCCGAGGGCCACGTCGAGGACGAGCGCGTCGAACTCCCGGGCGGCGAGCGCGCGCTCCGCGGAGGCGAGATCGCCCACGCCGACCGCCTCGTAGCCGGCACGCTCGAGGAACGCCGCGAGCTCGCGCACGACGGCCGGTTCGTCGTCGACGAGCAGGACGCTCGCCATCGCTACCTCCCCCCGCCGAAGTCGACGTCGCCGTAGCGGGCGATCAGCTCCGTCCGCGATCCGACCGACAGCTTCTCGAAGACCGCGCGCACCTGATTCGCGACGGTGTTGACCGACGTGTTGCGCGCGGCGGACATGAGCGCGTTGGTCGCGCCGGTCACGAGCGCCCGCGCGATGTCACGCTCCGCGGGCGTCAGTCGCGCCGTCGCGGGGTCCGCGCGCAACGGCACCGTGAGGAGAAGATGCGACCTCCCGCTCAGCACCACCCGGCGCGCTCGCATGATCGACAGCATCCGAAATCGCCTTTGGTCGTGTCAACTTGGTCGCGCCGAGAATGATTGACTATGGCCCGGCCCCCGCGCGCTCCCGTATCTGAGACGGATGGCGGCGATGGCGAAGACGACCTGCACGTGGTTGCTCGTTCTGCTCGGGACGGCGCTCGGTTGCTCCACGACCCCGACCGAGACCGCAGGCGGCGCTCCGGACGGCGGCGCAGACGGCGCGGGGTCCGCCGCCAAGCGCGTCCCGTGGGACGAGGGGTGCGGGGACGCCGCGTCCTGCAGCTTCCTCTTCCACGACTGGAGAGAGTGCATTCGGTCGAAATGCTCGACTGAGATCGAGGCGTGCGGCGCCGACGGCGCCGAGTGCGCGCGGGGTCTCCGTTGCGCCGACGACCTGATGGCGGCCGACTACGCGTCGGGCTGCCTGACGGGCGCGAACGTCTCGAGCTGGGTCTGCTACGAGAACCGCTTCGCCTGCCAGCAGGACCTGGCGTCGCAGCCGCCGGCGATGGACCTCGTTCGTTGCGTCTACGAGTCGGACTGCCTCCCCAAGCCGGGAATCGGAGAGTGCGCGCTGCCGTCGTGCAGCAGCGCTCCGCCGGAGTCCGCGTGCGCCACGTGCCTCCGAGAGACGTGCAGCTGCAGGAACGAGACCTGCGCCCGGGCGATCCCCTGCATCGAGACGTGCAGGAAGGACTCGTGCGAGGCGGCGACGACGAACGACTGTCAGCTCCGCTGCACCAAGGAGGACCTGGAAGCCTCCATCTACGACGTCTACCAGTGCGTGAAGGAGAGCTGCAGCGCGGAGTGCTGCCGATGACGCGCCGGGCCGTCTCCTTCGTCGCGGGCGCTCTGCTCCTCACCGTCGCCTGCGCGGCCACGCCCCCGAGCACGTCGAGCGCGAGCTCGAGCGTGACCTGCTACCGGCCCACGAAGGTCCAGGGGGCGACCGCTACCTGCGACTGCGAGAACAAGGCGTCGAGCCGCTCGGCGGCCGACTTCACCAAGGTCGCGATGTGCGACGATCCGAGCGCCTTCTGCTGCTCGAACGTGGACACGAACGGCGAGGCGACCACGTGCAGCTGCTACGAGCCACGCTGCTTTCGCGACGACGCGATCGGCATGTGCGCGTGCGGGAACGGCTACAACGCCGGCTTCAACCTCGACGTGCGCGACGCTCTGGAGGTCAAGAGCTGCGACGACATCTCCGGCGTGCGCTGCTGCGCGTCGCCCGGCGCCGGCTGCTGGTGCTCGGCGGACCTCGATCCCGACGACTGCAAGGGCGGGGTCGACGCGCGCCCGGTGACGACGTGCCGGGCCTCGCAGCTCGTGCCGAAGGAGTGCGCCGGCGAGACGCTGACCAGGTCGTGCGCCGAGGTCACGTTCAAGCCGCCCCCGCCGCCGAGCAGCAGCAGCGGCGGCGGCGGCGGCAGCAAGGACGGATGCAAGAACGACAGCGACTGCTCGGGCGATTGCCTGACGGACTGCTACGGCTGCCGTAGCGGCAGCTGCAAGTGCGGCCGCCGCGGCGTCTCCGGCGGCTGCTTGCTCTGAGCCGCCGACGCGCGGCCCGCCGACGCGCGAGCCGCCTTCGCGCGAGCCGCCGACGCGCGAGCCGCCGACGCGCGAGCCGCCGACGCGCGAGCCGCCGACCACGAGCCGCCGTCGAACGCGACGCCCCCCGCGCGCGACGCTGCGATCGCGCGCGGGGAGCGTGAGCTTCGGTTCAGAACGGGATCCCGGCCGCGGCGAGCGGCGCCTCGCGCGGCGCCGTGACGAACGCGCCGTTCGCCTGGGGGCGGCTGCTGCCGAAGCAGAGCTCATCGACGATCACCTCCGTGCGGTAGTGGGTCTGGCCCTCCTTCTCGTAGCTGCTCGTACGGAGGTGCCCCGTGACCATCACGCGCGAGCCCTTGTGCAGGTGCTTCGCGAGCGCCTCCGCGCGCGGACCGAACATCGTCAGCGTGTGCCACTCCGTCCGCTTCTCTCGCTCGTTGTTCTCCTTGTTCTTCCACGAGTAGTCGGTGGCCAGGCGCATCTTCAGCACCGGCCCCGCCGCGCTCGTCTTCAGCTCAGGCTCGGCGCCGAGGTTCCCAAACAGAGTCACCAGATTCAGACCGTCCGACATGCGTGCCTCCTCGATGGCTCGAGCGCGGGACTCTCCAGGTCGAGCCCGTCGCTCGTGCCCCGCCCCTCAGCACGCGACGCGCCAGCGACAGCGGCGTGCGATCTCGCGGAGATCGAGGCGCTCGTCGGTTGGCCCGGGCCAGATCGGGCCGGCCGCGGGCCACGGCGCCGACGTGAGCGCGGCCCCGGAACGGACACGCCGGAGCGATGGCGGCGTCGCGCAGCCACGGTCACCGACGGCGCCGTCGCGCGGCCACGGTCACCGACGGCGGCGTCGCACGGGCGCCGTCACCCCGTGTCACGCGCGCGATCGCCGAGGCCCTCGCGGACTCACAGCGGCGCGCACTGCATCTCGTCGGTGCCCGTTCGCCCGCGCGGCAGCGCGCAGCGGGTGCCGTCGGGGCAGCCGGACGAGTCGGCGCACGCGATCCCGCAGACGCGCCGCGTCCCGGAGACCTGGAGGCAGCGGCTGTCCGCGGCGCCGCAGTCCGCGTCCACCCGGCAGGTCGCGCCGACGCGCGAGACGTCGGCGAGCGGGCTCGATCGCGGGTTGTCGTCGAGTCCGTGCACGCCGTACACGTGGACCCACGAGCGCTCGCCGGCCGCGTTCATCTTCTCGAGGACGCTGTCCCAGGAGCGCGGGATCCACTGCCCCTCGCGCTCGTCGATGAAGGCGTGGATGAACGCGATGACCTGGTTGGCCTGCCGCTGGATGGCCGAGTAGTTGACGGTGGTGATGACGTCGGTGTTCTCGGTCGTCCGGTCCGCGTTCTCGTACAGCTTGTCGGCGTAGCCGGTGTACGTCTCGCAGCCGTTGAAGAGGTAGACCTGCTGCTTGCCGGGCGTCTCGATGTTCGGGAACTCGCTCGCCGCGAGCGCGACGCGCGCGGGCTTGTAGGCGAAGACGACGCCGGAGTAGTCGAGCCGCCTGCCGGCGTGGCCGTCGTAGATGACGACGTCGTCCTCCTTCATGCTCCGGCGATAGGCCTCGACGAGCGGCTGGCGCGCGTCGGGCGTGGTCATGTCGACGTGGTACATGCGCACGCGCACGTCGACCTCCTGGCCGCGCACGCGGATCTTGCTGGTGAACGGCGGTGAGTCGATCGCCAGCTCCTCGAAGCGAGCCACCGGCGAGCGGAAGCCCGACGCCACGAGATCGGCGTAGATCGAGCGGGCGTGGCTGATGTCCATCGGCGGGTCGTGGTGGTCGCCGCCGACGTGGACGCCGATGTCGAGGCCGTCCTCGAAGAGCTCGAGGTACTTCGGGTACGCGTTGCGGCTCCGCTCGACCGGCGTGAGGAACACCTGGAGCGACTCGCTGCCCGCCCCGAGATCGGCCGAGACCGGCAGGTACGCGCGCCCGTCCTCGGTGCTCGCGAGCGGCAGCTTGCGCTCGAGCCCCTCGACCGCGCCGAACTCCCCGCTGACGGTCATCGTGAACCGATCGCCGGCGGGCCGGAGATCGCTGTAGCTCGCGCTGGCCTGGCGGAACTGGATCGCGACGCCGGCGCGCGAGAGGCGCTCGGCCTGCGGCCAGATGCGATCGAGCTCGGCGCTGATCGCCGCGGTGACGGAGTTGCGGAGCGCCGCGGCGCGGTCGAGGACGGCGCGCTCTCGCTCCTCGCCCTCCAGCCCCTCGGCGCTGCGGGGCGCGTCGAAGGTCACGGTCGTCGACAGGACGAACTCCTGACCGGCGGTGCTCCGGTAGTTGATCTCGGAGTCGGCGCTCTCCGTCACCTCGTCGTCCACCGCGCAGGCGGTCAGGAGGGCGGCGGGGAGCGCGAGGGCGAGCGAGAGGCGGCGCCAGGAGGGCATGCCGGCGCGAAGTGCAGGATATGTACCGACACTGTCGTCGGACGTCGCCGCCCATTCTCCCGCGATTCGCAGGGATCGCGCAGGCGCGCGATGGATCGGCGACGGCCCTGGATCGTCGCCGTCGCGGGTCGGCCGGCGCTCGCCTCGCCCCATTCGCGCAACGCGGCGCCGGGCGCGCGCGCCCCGAGGAGGAAGCGTCTTGCCTCTCCTGCAGCTCCGTCGCCTGCCGCGCGCGGTTGCCTCGCGCCCCCCCGCGCGGATCACTCGAACGGCTCGGGCTCCACGTCCGACGACAGCCAGTCCTCGTTGACCTCGATGAGCTCCAGCACGTCGAGCGCATGCTCGGGCGCTCGCCCCCGGCGCGCGAGCGGGGCGTCCGCGGCGTCCGGATCGAGCTCGCCGCGCGCGATCGCGATGAGCCGCGCGTCGATCTTCTCCATCCGCCGCGTCTGGCGCGTCGTGTACGCCGATCGTGCGAGCAGCGCGCGAGGCCGCTCGAACGTCTCCTCCTCCTCCAGGTCCCAGTCGAGGTCCGCCACCGAGATCGCCTTCTTCGCCGTTCGCATCGCCGTTCGTATCCTCCTCTCCTACTCAACGGCACCTCCCGCCCGGAGTTGAGCCGCCCCCGCCCGGATGCCGCGGCGCCCCCGGCTCTTCGAACGCGCGCGCGGGTGGTACGCTGCCGCCGATGGACCGCGTCGTCACCGGAGCTCAGCCGCCGCCCGAAGCCCAGCCGCCGGAGGTCCACGAGCCGGCCACGGTCGCCGGCGGCGCCGGCGCGGTGTACCAGACGACGCTCCAGGTGAAGCACCACCTCGGGATGGTGCGCGGCGCGCGGACGCTCCTGCTCACGAACCAGGTCGAGGGCTTCGACTGCCCCGGCTGCGCCTGGCCGGAGCCCCAGGAGCACCGCTCGTCCTTCGAGTTCTGCGAGAACGGCGCCAAGGCCGTCGCCTCGGAGGCGACGATCCGGCGCGTGACGCCGGCGTTCTTCGCCGAGCACAGCGTCGAGGAGCTGACGAAGCAGTCGGACTTCTGGCTCAACGAGCAGGGCCGCCTGACCCACCCGATGGTGCTCCGCCCGGGCGGCACGCACTACGAGCCGATCGCGTGGGACGAGGCCTTCGCGCTCGTCGCGAGCGAGCTCCGCGCGCTCGGCTCGCCCGACGAGGCCGCGTTCTACACGTCGGGACGCACCAGCAACGAGGCCGCCTTCCTCTACCAGCTCTTCGTCCGGCGCTTCGGCACGAACAACCTGCCGGACTGCTCGAACATGTGCCACGAGTCGAGCGGCGCCGGTATGGACGCGTCGCTCGGGGTCGGCAAGGGCACCGTCACGCTCGCGGACTTCGAGCTCGCGGACGCCATCTTCATCATCGGCCAGAACCCCGGGACGAACCACCCGCGGATGCTCTCGACGCTGCGCGACGCCCGCCGCCGCGGCTGCGCCATCGTCGTCGTCAACCCGCTCGCGGAGGCGGGCTCCACGCGCTTCGCCCACCCGCAGGATCCCGTCGACGTGCTCGGGGGCTCCACCGAGATCGGCAGCCTCCTGCTCCAGGTGAAGATCAACGGCGACGCCGCGGTCTTCAAGGGCATCATGAAGGCGATGCTCGCGCGCGAAGCCGACGCGCCGGGGAGCGTGCTCGATCGCGCGTTCATCGAGGAGCACACCGACGGCTTCGAGGCGCTCGCCCGCTCGCTCGAGGACGTGACCTGGGAGGAGATCGTCCGCGAGAGCGGCGTCCCGCGCGAGGCGATCGAGCACGCCGCGCGGGTCGCGTGCGAGGCGGAGCGCACGATCGCCTGCTGGGCGATGGGCATCACGCAGCACAAGAACGGCGTCGCCAACGTCCAGGAGATCGTCAACTTCCTCCTCCTCCGCGGCAACATCGGCAAGCCCGGCGCCGGCGCCTGCCCGGTCCGCGGCCACAGCAACGTCCAGGGTGACCGCACGATGGGCGTCTGGGAGAAGGCGCCCGACGCGTTCCTCGATCGCCTCGGCGCGGAGCTCGGGTTCGAGCCGCCGCGCGCGCACGGGCGCGACACGGTCAACACGATCCGCGGGATGCTCGACGGCGACGTGAAGGTCTTCTTCGGGCTCGGCGGGAACTTCCTCTCCGCCACGCCGGACACCGAGCGCACCGCCGACGCGCTCCGCCGCTGCCGCCTCACGGTGAACGTCTCGACGAAGCTGAACCGCGGCCACCTCGTCACCGGCCGCGCCTCGCTCATCCTGCCGTGCCTCGCGCGCTCCGAGGTCGACGTACAGGCGAGCGGCGAGCAGTTCGTCACCGTCGAGAACTCGATGAGCGTCGTCAGCATGTCGCGCGGGCGGCTCCCGCCGGCGTCCGGCGAGCTCCGGAGCGAGGTCGCGATCGTCGCGGGCGTCGCTCGGGCGACCCTCGGCGACGCGTCCGGCATCGACTGGAGCGGGCTCGCCTCGAGCTACGACGCGATCCGCGACGTGATCGCGCGGGTCGTCCCTGGCTTCACCGACTACAACGCCCGCGTCCGGGAGCCCGGCGGCTTCTACCTCGGCAACCCCGCCCGCGAGCGCATCTTCCGGACGGCGACCAAGAAGGCGCGCTTCGCCGT
This sequence comes from Labilithrix sp., assembly GCA_019637195.1. Lineage (GTDB taxonomy): Bacteria > Myxococcota_A > Polyangia > Polyangiales > Polyangiaceae > Labilithrix. The sequence continues at coordinate 22,999 of JAHBWA010000046.1, forward strand.
GCACCCGCTGCCGAAGCACGATCTCGCGCCGGGGCGCCTCCTCTTGATGACGATGCGCAGCCACGATCAGTACAACACGACGGTCTACGGGCTCGACGACCGCTACCGCGGCATCAAGAACGGGCGCCGCGTCGTGTTCATGAACGCCGACGATCTCGCGGCGCGCGGCCTCGCCAAGGGCGACCTCGTCGACATCACGAGCCACGCGCCCGACGGCGAGCGCGTCGCCGCGCGCTTCATGGTCGTGCCGTACGCGATCCCGCGCGGCTCCGCCGGCGCCTACTTCCCGGAGGCCAACGTCCTCGTCCCGCTCGACAGCGTCGCCGACGTCAGCAACACGCCCGCGTCGAAGTCGATCGTCGTCAGCGTCGCCCGCTCGCCCGCGTGAACGTCGGCGTCGACCGCGCGCTCGCGCGAGCGCCGGCGGGCGTCAGACGTAGCCGCTCGCCTGCAGCGCGTAGAGCCGGGCGTACGTGCCGGCGGCCGCGACGAGCTCGGCGTGCGTGCCGTCCTCGGCGATGACGCCGTCCTCGATCACGAGGATGCGGTCCGCCATGCGCACCGTGGGGAACCGGTGCGAGATGATGATCGTCGTGCGGTCCTTCGTCAGCGCCTGGAAGCGCTCGAAGACGGCGTGCTCGGCCACGGCGTCGAGCGCGGCGGTGGGCTCGTCGAGCACGAGGATGTTCGCCTCTTCCCGCATGAAGCCGCGCGCGAGCGCGATCTTCTGCCATTGCCCGCCCGACAGCTCCGCGCCGTCCTGGAACCAGCGACCGAGCGGCGTGTCGAGGCCCGCGGAGAGCCCCGCGAGCACCGGCTCGGCGCCGCCCTGGCTCGCGGCGCGGACGATCCGCGGCTCGTCGGAGAGGTGCTCGACCGCCCCGACGCCGACGTTCTCGCGGAACTTGAGCTGGTACTGGTTGAAGTCCTGGAAGACGACGCCGAACCGCGCGAGGAGCGCGTCGCGGTCCCACTCGCCGAGGTCCTTGCCGTCGAGGTAGATGCGCCCTTCGGTCGGCTCGTAGAGGCGGCTCACCAGCTTGATGAGCGTCGTCTTCCCCGCGCCGTTCTGCCCGACGATCGCGACGCTCTGGCCCTCCGGGATGAAGAGGTCCACGTGGCGGAGCACCCACCTCGCTTGTCCCGGGTAGCGGAAGCTCACGTCGCTCAGGCGGATCCCGCGCTCGGCGTCCGATCGCGGAGGGAGCACCCCCTCGCGGCTCGCGGCCCGGCGCGACGTCTCCACGGCCGCGACGGGCGCGAGCGCCGCGGCGGGTACCGCGAGCCCGCCCGCCGGCTCCGAGGCCGCCCCGAGATCGGGCGCGACGTCGAGGTCCGCGTCGAGGTAGGCGAACAGGTTCGACATGTAGAGGTTGTGCTCGTAGATGTTCCCGATCCCGCCCAGGATCGATTGAAACGACTGCTGGCCGCTGCGGAACGCGAGCACGTACATCGTCATGTTGCCGAGCGTGAGCCGCCCGAGCGCGGCGAGGACCGCCATCGACGCGTACGCGCCGTAGAACGCGAGCGTCGCGAGGAGCGACAGCGCGTACGTGACGATCGAGCGGCGGATCGTGAGGCGCGAGTCCTCGCGGTGAAACCGCTCGGCGAGCTCCTTGTACCGGCCGAGGAAGAGCGGGCCGAGACCGAAGAGCTTCATCTCCTTGGCGTGCTTGTCGTTCGCGAGGATGTACTCGAGGTAGGTCAAGCGCCGCGCGTCGGGCGAGCGCCAGTTGCGCATGCGGAAGCCCTGCTTCGAGTACTTCATCTCGGCGATGGTCGCCGGCACGGTCGCCACCATCAGGACGAGCACCACCCACGCGTTGAAGCGGACGAGCAGCGCGGCGTATCCCGCCAGCGTGAGCACCGACTGGACGAGGGAGAAGGTCTCCGACACCAGCGAGAGCGGCCGGGACGACGCCTCTCGCCGCGCGCGCGTCAACCGATCGTAAAACTCCGGGTCTTCGAAGTGCCGGAGCTCGAGGCGCTGCGCCCGCTCGAGGATCGCGATGTTGATGTCGTTGCCGAGGCGCGACCCGAGCACGCTCCGGACGACCGCGCCCGTACGGTTCACGCTCGCCTGCGCGACGACGAGCCCGAGCTCGACCGCGACCCACTCGAGCGTCTCGTCGCGCGAGCCCGCCACGACGGCGTCGACGATGTGCTTGCCGGCGAGCGCGATCGCCGGACCGAGCAAGGCGCCGAGGAGCGCGATCACGCCGAAGAGCACCGTGAGCGGCGCCGACGCCTTCCACACCAGCGCGAGCGCGCGGCGGATGAAGCGGCCGCTCTCGCGGAGCGCGACGCCGAGCGGCGGCTTCGGTGACTCTCTGGGCGGGCTGGGAGGCGGTGGGCGCACGGGCGGAGCAGACGACGGAGCGGTTCGGCCCGCCGTTCCTGGATGAGATGTCCTATAGGCCGGCGAGGTCGCGGCCTCGACCTCAACCTTCGCCGTAGCGGAGGAGCCCCTCGGGCCCGAAGACGTCAGCCTTCATGACGGACCGGCCGAGGAGCATGCGCGCGCACTCCTGCACGCCCTCCGGGATCGCCGGGTGCGGGTGCGCGCACTCGTCGATGTCCCGGAGCGTCGCCCCCATGTGGATGAGGAACGCGATGCCCTGGATCGTGCTCGAGGCCTGCGGCCCGACGACGCGCAGGCCGAGGATCTCGTCCGAGTCCTTCGCCGCGAGGAGCTTCACGAAGCCCCGCGTCGAGCGCATCGCGACGTTCCGGCTCACCAGGCGGTTACCGACGACGCCGACGCGGTAACCGATCCCGAGCTCGCGCGCGCGCGTCTCGTTGAGGCCGACGCTCGCGACCTCCGGGCGGAGGAACATGATCGCGCTGAGCGCCTCGTAGTGGATCGGGTGCGGCGACAGGCCGAACATCTTCTCGACCGCGTAGCGCCCCTCGAGCTCCGCCACGTTGACGAGCGCGATGTCCATCGTGACGTCGCCGGCCGCCCAGATGTGCGGCACGTTCGTCTGCGTCTCCTTCGCGACGATGCTCCCCCGCTCGACCTTCACGCCTGCCGCCTCGAGCCCGAGCTCCTGGATGTTCGGCACGCGGCCGACGGAGACGAGCGCCTTCGCGACGTGGATCGTCTCGCGGTGACCGTCCGCGTTGGTGATGACGTACTCGACGCGACCGTCGACCACCCGGAGGCTCTCGAGCCGCGACGACCGGTGGATCGTGACCCCGGAGGCCTCGAAGCTCGCCGCGACCTGGTCGGCGACGTCCTCGTCCTCGAACGGGAGGATCCGCGGCTGTCGATCGATGATGTGGATCTTCGTCCGCCCGAAGTTGGCGAACATCGTCGCGTACTCGCAGCCGATGACGCCCGCGCCGACGATCACCAAGCTCTCCGGGAAGCTCGACCACGACTCGATGTGGTCGCTCGTGACGACCGTGTCGCCGTCGAGGGCGATCCCGTCGGGGACCCGCGGGCGCGACCCGGTCGCGACGAGGAAGCTCTTCGCCTCGACGCTCTCACGCGTCCCGTCGTTCTTCGTCACCTCGACGGAGCTCGGCGACACGAAGCGAGCGTCGCCCCGCACGAGCGTCACGACGCCGCCGCGCGCGGAGGGCCTCGAGAGCGCCTCGAGCTGGCGGTCGAGGATCGAGCGCCGCTCCGCGACCGCCGTCCGGACCGACTCCATCACCGACGCGTAGCTCACCTCGATGCCACCCGGCGCGCGGTAGCCGCGATCGGTCAGCCGGGCGATCGAGTAGTCGTTCGACAGGTGCCACATCGTCTTCGACGACAGGGCGCCCGCGTGGATGCCCGCGCCCCCCGTCCGATCGCGCTCCACGAGCGCCACCCGCTTGCCGAGATCGTGCGCGCGCATCGCCGCCGCATACCCGGCCGGACCGGCCCCGAGCACGCACAGGTCCCAGCCGCTCGTCATCGTTTCCGTTCCTCCTGCAATGGCGACTCCGTGCCGACGGACCGCGACAGGATAGACGCGGCCTCGGCTGCTAGGATAGCTCGCCGTGTCCGCCGCCCCTCCCTCTCCGCCGCCCGCCCAGCCGGCGTTCGCCGGCGATCCCGCCTGGAGGGTGACGCGCGAGCTCCGCGACGGGACCCGCGTGGTGGTGCGCCCGGTCACGCCGGACGATCGCGAAGAGCTCCGGCGCGGCTTCCTCGCGCTGTCGCCCGAGTCGCGCTACTTCCGCTTCCTCGGCGTCGCGGCGATCCCCAGCGACGAGCTCCTCTCGTATCTCACGTCGGTCGATCAGCGGGACCACGTCGCGATCGGCGCGACGCTCGAGTCGCCGGACCTGAAGAGCGAGCGCGGCGTCGGCGTCGCGCGCTTCGTTCGCCTCGAGGGCTCCGCGCACACGGCCGAGGCGGCGATCACCGTCGCCGACGACATGCATCGTCGCGGGGTAGCCACCGTCCTGCTCCGCGAGCTGCTCCGCGCCGCGAAGGTCCGCGGTATTCGCGCGCTGCGCGCCGAGGTCCTGGCCGACAACGACACCATGCGCGCGATCCTCGAGCGCGCGGGCGCGGTGAAGGTGCTCGCCGAGTGCGGCGAGGGGACGATCGCCTACGACCTCGCCATCGGCGACGATCGCGAGAAGGAGCCGTCGCTCTTCGACGTCCTCCGCGGCGCCGCCGAGACGATGGCGCTCCGCTTCCGCCGCTGAGTGACCTCGCTCCAGCCCGGCGACGACGCCTGGCGCGCGTCAGCGCCGCTTGCGCCGGAGGCTCGCGAGCGCGAGCAACCCCAGGACGACCGAAGCGCCGCCGGCGCGCGCGCCGCTCGGCGCCGCCGCGCAGCCACCGGCGCTCGGCGGAGGCTCCACCTTGGGCGCGCGGCACACCATCGCGTCGCCCTCGGGGGTGCAGACCTCGCCCTCGACGCTGCACGTCTCGGTGGCCCCGCAGTCCTCGGCGCACGTCGCCGCGCCCTCCGCGTCGGGATCGGCCAGGCAGAGCGCCGATCGGCACTCGTCGGCGCTCTCGCACGCAGCCTTCGGCTTGAGCTTACGCGGATCGGGGCCGCCCTCGAGCCAGGGCTCGGCCTCGGCGAGCTCGTAGCCCCGGAGGAGCATGTCCTTGAACGGCGCGATCTTCGTGTAGAGGTTACGGCCGTCGATGCACGCGGCCGCGGGGTCGCGGCTGTCCTGACCGACCTGGGCGTTGCCGCCGCGCGAGACGACGCCGACGACGGCGTTCGTCTCCTGCGCGATCGCCGGCCCGCCGCTGTCGCCCGAGCAGATCGACTCGCCGACCTCGAACTCGTTCGGCGGGACACCGCCGCGTTCGTCGTTCGGCCCGACCTTGGTGATCGCGATGTCCTTCCGCTGCTGCCGCCGATCCGGCTGGGGGGTCTTGTCGGTGACTCCCCACCCCACCGCGGTGATGAGCTCGCCGACCTCGACGTCGCCGTCGAGGCGGATCGGCGCGATCGACGCGCCCTCGACGTCCTTCTCGAGGACGATGAGCGCGATGTCCTGGTTGCAGAGGTTCTTCCCGCCGGCGTCGAGGATGCGCTTGCCCCGCCCCGCGGGCGTGACCTGACCGCGGCCGAACTCCGGGCGCTCCCGGCCCGTGAACACGTACATCGTGTTCGCCTTGTGATTCCTCCGCACGACGCCCGCGACGATGGGCTCGCCCTCCGCGGTGCACGCGGCGTAGGGGTCCGTGTCGCCGACGCAGTGACGCGCGGTCAGCACGAGCCGCGGCGCGAGCAGCGTCCCCGTGCACTGACCGAACCCGCCGCTCGTCGGATCGTAGTGGACGAGCAGGACGACCGCGTCTTGCGAGGCGTCCGACGCTTTGCCCTTGATGACCGCGCTCGCCGCCGTCCCGACCTGCTCGTCGAGCTCCCCCGAGCTCGTCGACGAGCACGCGACGACGCAGGAGAGGAGTGACAGCGTGAGGGCGGGAAGCGCGCGGTTCGCGATCATGCGGTCCTTTTCGTGGAGCGGAGCGGAGCCCGACGCAGCGAACCGGAGGGGCCGACGCGTACGGAGCGGCGAACCAAACCGCTTGTTCGGGCCGGCGGCAAGGACGATTGCCCGCGGAGACGGAACGCGGACGCGCCTCACGAGGATCGAGGCTGCCCGCCCTCAGGCGCGAAACAACGAGGTTTTTTGGCGCGCTCCCGCGCGGTCTCGATGGGCGGAGAGATCCTCCTCCGGCGCCCCGGTACGATCGTGGGACGCGCCGGGCGCCTCGAGGACCGGTTCACCGCGTGGACGCGGGGCGCCTCCGCCCGCGCCGACGCGTCGAGCCTGCGCCCGTCGACCTCAGAAGCCCGCGCGCCGGATGGCCTTGTAGCCGGAGAACGTGCGTGCGTTATACACGCATCCGTAGGCGCAGCCGCGGCACTCGTAGACCGTGGGGGCGCCCCAGCCGTCGCCCTTCTCGTAGATCACGATGTGACCCGAGCTGCCCGTGCGCTGCACGAGCGCGTCGCCGGTGCGGAGCGAGCCGCGCGAGACGATCGACCAGAGGCCCTTGCGGCTCACGTTGAAGTCGGCGGTGCTGTACGGGTGCGAGTTGACCGAGAGCGTCTTGTTGCCGTACTGCCAGGCCTTCGCGACGAATCCCGAGCAGTCCGCGCCGTAGCGCCCCGTGTGCGTGCACGACGGGCAGCTCCCGCGGCACGTGCCCTTGGTGCTCGCCGTGGGGCCGGACGCGAGCCACGCGCCGCCGCCCCAGTAGTACGAGAAGCCGACCGCCGCCTTGGCGCGCGCGATCGTGTTCGCGGGCGACGCCGGGCCGTCGACGCTCACCGGCGAGGTCGTGCCGCCGCTCCCGGCGTCCGACACGGGCTTGAGGTAGTTCGCGTGCGCGAAGCCGGTGATCCCGTTGTAGGTCACGTTGTAGAAGCCGCTCTGGAGCGTCGAGGAGACGAGCGAAACGGTCGTCCCCGACGGGATGACCGCCAGGATCGACGAGCTGGTCGTCGCGCTCCTCCGCAGGTTCACGTTCGCGCTCGCGCGCGCCTTGGTGTACCCGGCCATGAGCGTCGAGGTGTCGGGGAGCGCCGGGACGGAGTCGTCCGCGCCGATGAGCGGGGCGTCGTCGAAGGAGACATCTCCCACATCCCCCTCGAAGTCCTCACCCAGGTCGAGATCGTCGAGCTCGGCGCCCATCGTCTCCCCCGTGCTGCCCTCTGCGATGGGGTCCGACGTCGGCCCACAGCCTGCAGCGACGGCGACCACGAGACCTGCGACGATGGCGACGACGAGCGAACGCATGACCCGACGCATGAGCAAGGCCCGAACCAGATCGCGCCACGTTCTCCGCGCGCCGCGAGCGCGCACGCTGGGTGAAACTTTGCCTTCGCCGGCGCTGTTTCCACCTCCCTCGTCCCACACCCTGCGAAGCTCGGGTCGCGCGGCGTCACGATCCCGCTCGCGCGTCTTCGCGCTACGCTCGCGAGGAGCGACGTGGTGAGCACGCGTACCAGGCAGCTCGCGATCATGGTGGCCATTGCTGCGCTGGCGGCGGTGGCGTGGGTAGCGATCTCGCGCGATTCCTCACCTGTGCCTCCTCCGCCGAGCGAGACCGACCCCGTCGCTGGCGACCCACCTTCGGTCGATCCTCGCGCGACCGCGTCCGCGCCGCCGCTTATCGAAGCCCCTCCTCCGACCGCGCACGAAGAGGAGGACGCCGGCGTCGTCGTCGCGGCGCGCTGGGGATCGCGGCGCGGCGAGCTCGGTCGACTGCGCCCGCAAGAAGGCAACCCCGAAGGCCCGATGAGCTTCGTCCGGGCCGGCGACGATCTGCTCGTCCTCGATCAGGTCAACGCCCGCGTGGCCCGCTACGACGCGAAGGGAAACCTCCGCGGGAGCTTCGACGCGACGGAGACGACGCAGGACATCGCCGTCGCGAAGGACGGCACCGTCGCCTTGCTCGATCGCCTCGTCGACAAGACCGTGCGCCTCGTCGACAAGGACGGCCGCGCGATCGGGGCGCTCCCGCTCCCCGAAGACCGCGTCGGAGATCCGGGGCTCGTGACCGGCGTGTTCGTCGACGGCAAGGACGTCTACGTCGAGAAGGAGCACGGCGCGCTCGCGCGGATCGGCTCGGTCGACGGCAGCCCGGCGGACCCCGCGCTCCTCACCGGACGGCCGAGCAAGGACGGCTCGCTCCTGATCATGGCGACGCTCTCGCCGCCCGAAGCCGTCGTGACGCTCAACGCGTTCGACCGCAAGCTCGGCTCGCTCCGCTTCGCGCGCGCCATTCAGTTCCCGCGCCCGGCGAGGCAGGTGATGCTGCTCGACACGGACCTCCGCGGGACGATTTACCTGGGCGTCCTCGGAGGCAACCCGCAGATGGTCCAGATCGCGTGCCTCGACCCGAGCGACGGGCACGCGATCGGGCGCATCGCCGTCCCCACGAGCGAGGTCCCGGAGGAGTCGTTCCGCGATTTTTCGGTCGGCGACGACGGCGCGATCGTCCTCGCGCTCCGGACCGAAGACGGCGTCGAGTACCGCAGCGCTCGCTGCCCCTGACGCGCGGCCTCAGCGCCGGCGTCCGAGCGCCCAGGTCACCGCGCGCGCGACCGTACGCGCCACGCGCACGCGCTTGCTGGCCCCCCCGACGGACGCCTCGCCCCCGGCCGCGAAGGCGTCGAGCCACGCCTCCGCGGGCTCGCGCGCGAGCACGCCGCCCAGATCGAACAACGTGAGCTTGTCGCACCCCGCGGCGCGCGCGACGGCCGCGTCCTCGGCGAGCTCGCTCGGATCGCGGTACGTCGGCTCGTCCTCGAGCGCGCCCGTACCGACGCAGCCGAGCGAGATCCCGGCCGCGGAGCCCCAGCGGCGGACCGCGCGAGCCGTCGCGGCGGAGAGCAGCGCGGTCACGTCGCGACGGCGGAGCGCGCGCCGCGACCAACCCTCGAGGATCGACGTGTACATCATCACGCTGACGTGCCCGGCGCCGAGCGCGTCGACCGGCGTACCGAGGAGCGACTGCCACGCCTGCCCGCCGGGTCGATCGAGCGCGACGAGCGGCCACACGGCCGTCGACGTCGCGATCCCGCGGGCGTGGACCTCGGCGACGGCGCCGGCCAGCGCGCGCGACGCGGCGTCGAACGCGCCGCTCGCCGCGCGCGTGAGGCCCGAGGCGAGGCCGACCAGGCCCGCGGGGGTGGACGTCTCGCGGCTCCCCATCGACGCCAGCGCGCGGGCGTGGGCGAACGGAGGCTCGAGGTCGAACAGGACGTCGCGCGGCGGCGCTCCCGCGCGGTCGAGCGCGTCGCACACCGAGAGGACGAGGCGGCTGAACCGCGGCGCGTTGTGGGCGCTGGCCCACCGGCCGTCGTCGTCGGAGAGCATCGGCCACACGGAGAGCGGCACGCCGCCGTCACGGAGCGCGCGCGCGACGCGCGGCAGCTCGGGCTCGTCCCACGGCCGCACCGCGAGCACCAGCTCGAGGCGGTAGCGCGCGAGCAGCGCGATCGTCCGCGGCCGGACGAGCTCGGCGTAGGGGAGCGTCTCGCTGTAGACGCGGCGAGTCTCCATCGACGTACGTCTACATGATAGCGCCGCCGGGGCGTATGCTCGCCTCGGACGTCTGCGGGACGTCGAAGGGAGCTCGACTGTGAAGGTGCTCTACGGGGTCGTCGGCGAAGGCATGGGCCACGCGATGCGCTCGCGCGTCATCCTCGAACACCTGCTCGCGCAGGATCACGAGGTCGAGATCATGGCGTCGGGGCGCGCGGTGGACTTCCTCTCGAAGCGCTTCGCCGGAGTGAACCGCATCCACGGCCTCCACATGATCTACGAGGAGAACCGCGTCCGGCCGATGAAGACGCTCCTGTCGAACGTCACGACCGGCGCCGTCGGCCTGCCGAAGAACCTCGCCGCCTACTTCGAGCTGATCGCGAGCTTTCGCCCGGAGGCGGTCATCAGCGACTTCGAGTCGTGGACGTACCTCTACGGCAAGACGCACCGGCTCCCCGTGCTCTCCGTCGACAACATGCAGATCATCAACCGGTGCACGATGCCGCCGGAGGTCATCGCCGGGCAGCACGCCGAATTTCGACTGACCAAGGCGTTCATCAAGAGCAAGCTACCCTTCTGCGACGAGTACTTCATCACGACCTTCTTCCACCCCGAGGTCCGCAAAGAGCGCACGCGCCTCTTCCCGCCGATCCTCCGGCCGGAGATCCTGGCGGCGAAGCGGCGGCGGGGCGAGCACCTCCTCGTCTACACGACGGGTGAAGGGAACACGTCGTTCGCCGACACGCTCCGGCGAACCGGCGTCGAGTGCAGGATCTACGGCATGCGCCGCGGGCTCGACGCAGAGGTCGTCGAAGGCAACCTCCGCTTCCAGCCCTTCAGCGAGGACAAGTTCATCGACGATCTCGCGTCGTCGCGCGCGGTCATCGCGGGCGGCGGCTTCACCCTCATGGGCGAGGCCGTCTACCTGCACAAGCCGATGCTGGCCGTCCCGCTCGCGCGGCAGTTCGAGCAGTCGCTCAACGCGCGCTACCTCGAGCTCGAGGGCTACGGCCGTCACGCGCCGACCCTCGACGCCCCCGAGACCATCACCGATTTTCTCGACGCGCTCCCGGGCTGCGAGGAGAAGCTCGCGAGCTACCACCAGGACGGCAACGAGCTCGTCACGCGCGCGATCGACGAGTGGCTCGACAAGGCGGCCGCCGGCGTGATCTGAGCGGCGCCGCGCGCGATCGGGCGGGCCGGCTCGCGCCGAAGCGTCTCGCGAGGGCGACCGAGATGCTCGCGGCGCCGCCCCGGGAGCGCGGTAGTCTGCCCGCATGACGTTCGCTGCTCCGCCGGGACCGATGCCGCCCACCTCGCTCGCCGACGTCGACGCGGCGATCGACGCGCTCCACGACAAGTGCCGCGCGTGGCGCTCGGTCTCGCTCGAGGAGCGGGCGTTGCTGCTCGAGCGCTGCGTCGCTGCGACCGCCGCGGTCGCCGAAAAATGGGCCGCCGTCGGCGCGTGCATCAAGGGGATCGATCCGGCCGACGTCCTCGCGGGCGAAGAGTGGCTCGCCGGCGTGATGCCGACCATCCGCAACGCGCGCCTCCTCGCGCGAGCCCTCCGCAGCGGGGGCCGACCGCGCCCCGCGGCCACGCGGACCGGCCCCGACGGCCGCACGATCGCGCGGGTCTTCCCGTCGACGCTCATGGAGCGCCTGATGTTCGCCGGGATCCACGCCGACGTGTGGATCGAGAAGGGCAAGCCGGCGTCGCAGGGCGCGATCTACCGCGACAAGGGCAAGCACGCCGAGCCGCGCGTATGCCTCGTGCTCGGCGGGGGGAACGTCTCGTCGATCCCTGCGATGGATGCGTTCTACAAGCTCTTCGTCGAGGACGAGCTCGTGCTCCTCAAGATGAACCCGGTCAACGAGGCGCTCGGCCCCGTGCTCGCCGCCGCGCTCGCGCCGCTCATCGACGCCGGCTGGCTCGCGATCGTCTACGGCGGCGCCGAGATCGGCGCGCACGCCGCCGCGCACCCGAAGATCGGCTCGCTCCACGTAACCGGCTCGGACCGGACGTACGACGCGATCGTCTGGGGCGGCGCGTCGCCCGACGAGCGCGCGGCGCGGAAGGCCCGGCGCGAGCGCGCCAACGACAAGCCGTTCAGCGCGGAGCTCGGGTGCGTCACGCCCGTCCTCGTCGTGCCCGGGCCGTGGTCGCACGCGGACCTCCGCTTCCAGGCGCGCCACGTGGCGTCGATGGTGACGCAGAACGCGAGCTTCAACTGCAACGCCGGCAAGGTCGTCGTCGTGGCGAAGCAGTGGCTGCAGAAGGACGCGTTCCTCGAGGCGCTGCGCGAGGAGCTCGCCCGGACGCCGCCGCGCAAGGCCTACTACCCGGGCGCGCGCGAGCGCTACGCGGCCTTCCTCGAGCGCTACCCGCGCGCGGAGGTCGTCGGCCGGACGCCGGGCGAGGCCGAGGGCGACGTCGTCCCGTGGACCGTAATCCCGGACGTCTCCGCGGACGACTACGCCCTCCGCAACGAGGCCTTCTGCGGGATCGTGGCCGTGCACGAGCTCGGCGCCGCCGACGCCGCCGGCGCCTCCCCCGCCCGCTTCCTCGAGGAGGCGGTCAAGCTCGCCAACGAGTCGTGCTGGGGCACGCTCTCGTGCTGCCTGCTCGTCCACCCCGCCACCGAGGAGGCGCACGAGCCCGAGCTCGCCCGCGCGATCGACGCGCTCCGCTACGGCGCGGTCGGCGTCAACGTGTGGCCAGGCGTGATCTACGGGCTCGTGTCGCCGACATGGGGCGCCTACCCGGGCCACACGCCGGAGGACATCCAGTCGGGCACGGGCGTCGTGCACAACACATGGCTCTTCGATCACCCGGAGAAATCCGTGGTCAGCGCGCCCTTCCGCATCCGGCCGACGCCGGCGTGGTTCGGCGATCACCGGAACCTGCTCGAGCTCGGCCGCCGGCTCGTCGACTTCGAAGCGGCCCCGTCGTGGGGCCGCTTCGCGAAGGTCGCGCTCGCCGCGCTGAAGGGATAGCGCGTCGCGGCGCGAGGGGCGACGGAGCCCGCGCCGCGTGCGCGCGCTCACTGCTTCGTGTAGCTCCCCTTCAGGCTCCCGCTGTCGCTCGCCTCGGCCACGATCCGCGCGTGAATCGCGTTCGGCCCCGTCGCTCCCGCGAGCGGGAGCGTAGCCGAAGGGATGGCGTAGACCACGAGCTCGTACTCGTGCGTCGGCGGCCCGGCGATCGGGCACATGTGCCCGTAGCCGATCTCCCCGCCGAAGCTCCAGTTGGTCTGCTTCGCGCCCCCGCCCGGCGGGTCCGGGCTCGCGACCTTCGGGACGCCGGCGGCGAGCGACGTCGTCGTCGCGGGGATGTCCCAGAGGACCCAGTGGTAGTTGTTTCCGCCGTTCGTGTTCGTCAGATCGCGCATGACGACGGCGTAGCTCTGCGTCCCGGCCGGCGCGCCGCTCCACGCAACCGGGATCGACGTCCCGACGCCGTCGCACGAATGCGCCGCCGGGATGACGCCGCCGGCCGTGAACGCCGAGCTCGTCAGCGCCATCGCGCCCGCGTTCGCGTCGTCGTTCGTCGCGCCGTCTCCGCCCCCGGCGTCGTCGGCGCCGCCGCTGTCGCGACCGGGGACGCTCCCGTCGCCGTCGCCGCCGCCGTCGGGGGTGGGGCTCGAGCCGCCGTCCCCGCCGGCGCCGACGGGCGCCGGGTCGTCGTCCGAGTCGCAGGCCGCGCTCGCGACGAGCAAGGTCGCCGCGACGAGCGCCACGACCGTGCGCGCTCCCGTTGTCGTCATCGCTCGCGTCATCGCCGTCACCTCCGCGCCTAGCTTTACTTCGAAACGCGGAGCCGTCACCGGACTTGTGGTCCGCGCGACGCTCGGTCGCTCTGTCGGAGAATCCCGACGCGCAGCGATGACGCTCGCTGGGATTGTCCGCCGGAAATTTTGCCGCGCAGCGCGCGCCGAGTCAGAGTGAATCATGATCGTAGCCCGAGCAGTCGGCGGGCGCGCAGCGCTGATCCTCGTCACGCTGCTTGCTTGCAACGTCAAATCCACCGAGCCTCCCGCGCTCGCCGTCGCCGAGAGGCTCGAGGCGCCGCGCACGGACGTCGCGCCGGTGACCGCCCCATCGGCGACGAACGCCGCGGAGGCGTCCTCGGCCCCGCAGCCGAACGTCGAGCGCGTCGTCTTGATCACGCTCGACGGCCTCCGGTGGCAGGAGGTCTTCACCGGCAGCGGCGTCGAGGGCGCGGCCGAAGGGCCGCCGCTGATGCCGAACCTCCACCGCCTCGTCGGCGAGAGCGGCACCATCCTCGGCGGCCCGGGTTGCGCGCACGACGTCCGCGCGAGCGGCCCGAACTACGTCTCGCTGCCCGGATACATGGAGCTGTTCGGCGGCCGCGCTCCAGCGACGTGCCGGAACAACAAGTGCGGACAGACGAAGACCGCGACGGTCCTCGACGAGGTCCGCGCCACGAGCCGCGCGGAGGACGTCGCCGTCTTCTCGTCGTGGAGCAAGTACGCCCGCGCCGTCACGCGGACGCCACACTCGTTCGTCGTCTCGGCCGGCGCGCGGACGGCGAACATCCGCCACCTCGGCGACGACGCCGTGCTCCGCGCGCACCTCGACGAGGGCGCCGCGCACGCCGGCTTCCCCGGCTGGGGCGACTACCGGCCCGACGAGCACACGAAGCGCGCCGCGCTCCGCTACCTCGAGACCGTCCGCCCGCGGCTGCTCGTCGTCGGGCTCGGCGACGCCGACGACTACGGGCACCGCGGCGATCCGAAGAGCTACCGCCGCGCGATCGGCGAGGCCGACGCGTTCATCGCCGACGTCGACCGCGCGGTCTCCGCGATCGATGGCGACGGTGCGCGGCGCACGGCGATCGTCGTCACGACGGATCACGGACGCGAGCGATCGCTGCGCCATCACGGCGCCGGCTTCCCCGACTCCGCGCGCGTCTTCGTCGCCGCGTTCGGCGCCGGGATCGCCCGGCGGGGGCCGACCTGCGCGGCGTCGCCGCTCCGCCTCGGCGACGTCGCGGGCGTCGTGCGCGCGCTCCTCGACGTCGAGGCCGACGCTCCCGGGAGCTCGCTCGTCGCGGAGGTCGTGGCCCCGGCGGACGACGCCCCCGGCTCGAGCGCGCGGATGGTCGCCGGCCCGAGCTTGTGACCCGGCGTCAGGCCGGGACCACGACGACGCTCTCCGTCACGGGCCGCGCGAGCGCGCGGCGCGTCGCCTCGCGCGCGGCGCGGTAGGCGCGGCGGCCCTCGTGCAGGCGAAACGGACCGGAGCGCGGGAGGCCGTCGATCGCGAGGGTGAGCATGCCGGCGCGCGAGGGCAGCTCGTTCTTGATGCGCCACGGCGACTTCGACGCGATGTGATGGTAGAGGACGCGCGGCTCGCTCTCGGGCATCCCCGCGAGGCCGGGTCGGTCGAGGATACCGCCGTCGAGGTAGGCCCGGCCGCCGATGCGGACGGGGTGGAAGAGCACCGGCACCGCGCACGACGCGCAGATCGCGGGGGCCACCTCCCCCGCGTCGAGCACGCGCGTCCGTCGCGTCCGGACGTCGAACACCGAAACGGCCGCGGGGACGCGGCAGGCATCGAACGTCCGCGCGGCGACGAGACCGCCGACGCGCTCACGGAAGAGCCGACCGCGCAAGAGGCCCGCGCCGATCCCCGGGTCCCAGAAGTCACGGCGCTCGAGGCGCTCGAGCTCGTCGGCCAAGCGCGGGGCGTCCACGCCGGCGGCCCACGCCGCGCCGACGAGCGCGCCTGCGCTCGAGCCCGAGACGCGCATCGGGACGAGGCCCGCGTCCTCGAGCGCCGTCAGGAACCCCGTGTGGGCATAGAACGCGAAGAAGCCGGAGGACATCGTGAGCGCGAAGGGCGCGCGCGCCAGCCAGTCGGCGAGGGTCGTCTCCTCGAGGGTCATCCGGTCCCATCCTAGATGACCGCGCGCGATTCGGAGTGAGGCCCGGTCGATCCGGCGGCCCGGCCACGGCGGACGCGGAAGAGCTCGGCGACCTCACGAGGCATTTCCCCGGGCGAGCGGGCGTCGCCCGCGCCGCGCGCGAGCGCGTGATGCCGCTTTCGGCGCCGAGGACCGGCGGCTATCCTCCGTCCTCATGGCGAACCGCACCTTCGCGGTCGGGGACATCCACGGCGACCTCGCGGCCCTCGAGAAAGCGCTCGCGAAGCTGCCCGAGCTCGACGCCGAGGACACGATGGTGCTCATGGGCGACTACGTCGACCGCGGCGCCGACAGCGCCAAGGTCGTCGAGCTCGTCCGCCGTGAGCTCCCGCGGCGCGTGCCCGCGAAGATCGTCTGCCTCCGCGGCAACCACGAGGACGGCTGGCTCCGCGTCGCGTCCGGGGGATGGCCGGAGTTCGTCATCCCGCTCGCGAACGGCTGCCTCGCCACGCTCCGCTCCTTCCGGGGGCAGCCGATCAAGGAGAGCGAGCTGCCCACGCGCGAGGAGCTCCTCACGATGCAGCAAGGCGCGTTCTTCCCGGACGACGTCGTCGACTGGATGAACGCCCTCCCCTTCTTCTACGAGGACGAGCACGCGATCTACGTGCACGCGGGGCTCGTGGAGAAGGACGGGCGCTGGCTCCACCCGTCCGAGACCGGGAACCCGACGCAGCTGCTCTGGGTGCGCACGATGCGCTTCTTCGAGGGCTACCGCGGCAAGCGCGTCGTCTGCGGGCACACCGCGACCGAGAACCTCCCGCCCGAGCTGTCGAGCTTCACGCCGGAGGATCCTCTCGACATGTGGGTCGGCGAGAACGTCGTCGTCATCGACACGGGGTGCGGTAAGGGGGGCTTCTTGACGATCCTCGAGCTGCCCGCGCTGAAGACCTACGAGTCGCGCTGAGCGCGCGACGAGCCCCACGACCCCAAAAATGAGCGACGACACGACCAACCCGAAGGCCGGCTACCGCGACAACGCGAGGCCGCCGCC
Organism: Labilithrix sp.; assembly: GCA_019637195.1. Lineage (GTDB taxonomy): Bacteria > Myxococcota_A > Polyangia > Polyangiales > Polyangiaceae > Labilithrix. The sequence continues at coordinate 39,407 of JAHBWA010000046.1, forward strand.
GCTCGAGAAGTTCCCGCCGACCTTCTACTACGCCAACGCGATCGAGCTCTTCGAGCGCATGGCGCACTACGGCTTCTACATCGGCCTCGCGCTCTACCTGAGCACGGTCGTCGGGATGAGCGACATCGAGGTGGGGATGACGCTCGGCAACTTCCGCTTCGTCGGCTCGCTCGCGCCGATCCCGTGCGGGGCGATCGCCGACCGGATCTCGTTCAAGCGCTCCTTGATCATCGCCTTCGCCGGCTACGCGACGGCCTACGCGACGATCCTGTTCTTGCCGCAGAAGGGCTTCGTCATCGCCGCGCTCATGCTCGCCGCGATCTCCGGCGGCTTCATGAAGCCGGTCATCACCGGCACCGTCGTCCGCACGAGCCCGCCGGGGCGCCAGACCGAGGGCTTCGCGGTCTTCTACCGGATGGTGAACGGCGGCAGCGTCGTCGGCAAGACGATCGCCTACTTCGTCCGCTGGCTGGTCGGCATCCGCTTCGTCGCGACGACGTCGGTGGTCGCGAGCCTCGCGTCGCTCGGCATCGCGGCCTTCCTCTACGAGGAGCCGACCGACACGGCGGCGAAGACGGACGCCGACGCGAACAAGGACAAGGGCCCCGCGTTCGGCGCCGTGCTCCGCGGCTACTGGGACGCGCTGAAGAACCCGAGGTTCACCGCGTTCCTGCTCATCTTCGCGGGCTACTACTTCATGATCGAGCAGTTTTACATGACGTTCCCGCAGTACATGACGCGCCACATCGACAAGGACGCGCCGCTCGAGATCATCACGCTGATCAACCCGGCGACCATCGCGCTCGGCCAGGGCGTCGTCACCGGCGTCATGAAGCGCTTCTCGCCCGTCACCACGATGATCCTCGGCGTCCTCATCGGCTCGCTCTCGATGCTCACGATGGGCCTCTGGCCGACGATCGCGGGGGCGTGCCTCTCCGGCGCGATCTTCGCCGTCGCCGAGATGACCTTCAGCCCGCGCTTCTACGACTTCATCGGGAGCTTCGCGCCGAAGGGGAAGGCCGGCATGTACATGGGCCTCGCGTTCGTCCCGAGCGCCATCGGCGCGTGGATCGGCGGGCAGGTGTCGGGGCCGCTCATCAAGGAGTACCTCCCGAAGGAGGGCCCTCGGAACCCGCTCCTCATCTGGTCGATCTACGCCGGCCTCGGCCTCGTCTGCGCCGCCGGCATGCTCGTCTACCGGCAGATCACGCTGCGCCCGCTCCCGACGACGTCGAAGGACTGAGCCCGCCCCCGCCGAGCGGACCATGCGTCTTCCGCCGCAGGGAGCTCCAGAGCTGGCGTGTCGACGTCCTCGCGCGTCCGTGCGCTCGCGGTCGTCGACACGCGAGGCTGCCCGGGCGCCGCGGCGGCCCCATGCGCCCGATTGACCCGGCCCCCACCGGTTGCTAATCCTCCAAGCAAATGAAGCGAAAGAAGCGTCAGGTCGCGACGTTCTCCGTGTCCGTCGACGCGGACACCAAGCGCGTCCTCAAGGCCCACGCCGAACGGGTCTTCGGCGGGAACATGTCGGCGCTGATCTCCGCGTTCGGCCGCGAGGCAGAGCGGCGCGACGCCATGGACTGGCTCGTTCGCGACGCTGGCGGCTCGGCCTTGACGGACGAGCTCAGGGCCGAGCTCGCGGCGGAGTTCAAGGGAACGAAGACGCGCCGCAAGGGCGCGGCGTGAGCGGCGCGACGTACGACACGGGGATGCTCATCGCGCTCGAGCGCAGGAAGCAGCGCGCGCTGGCCGTGCACGAGTGGCTGGGCGAGGAGGGCATCCGCGTCACGGCTCCGTGGGTCGTCGTGGCGGAGTTCTGGCGCGGCCGGACCGAGCGCCGTGACGCGATCCTGCGATCGATCGACATCGAGGCACCGTCTCTCCAGCTCGCGAAGAACGCGGGCCATGCGCTCGCGATCGTCGAGCGCGCGACCATCGTCGACGCCATCGTGATGGCGTCCGCGGCGCTTCGCGGCGACGTCGTCTACACGTCGGACGTCGATGACCTCGGCGTCCTGCAGAGGCACTTCCCCGGCGTGCGACTGCTCGCCGTCTGACACGTCATGGCGCGCCGCGGCCGCGTGGCGCCCGAGGCCGAGCGTGGCGCCCGAGGCCGAGCGTGGCGCGCCGAGCGCCGAGCACGGCGCCTGCCGCTCCCCTCGCCACAAAACGCCGGCGCCGCGCTCGACCCGGACGGTGCGAGGCGCGGCGCGGCGGGACGCTCGAAGCGGGAGCGCTTACTTCGGCGGCTGCGGCTCGACCTTGTCGTCGGTGACGCAGGCAGAGAGGTCGAAGAAGAGGAACTCGACGGCCTTCTGCTGGGCGTTGAGACCGCCCGAGCCGATGGCGCAGCGGTTGATGGCGCTCGGCGCGGCGTCCGTCGGGTCGACGACGTGGAGGCCGGTGACGACCGCGCGGCCGCACTGCTCCTCGGGCTCGGTGGCGTTGCCGTCGTCGCGCAGGATGGGCGTGTTGACGGTGAAGTAGACGGGGTTGCCGTTCGGCGCGGTGATCCACGCGACCGCGGGCTCGTTCACGCCCGTGGCGCGGATCGCCTCGTCCTCGAGGCTGATCTTGCCGAGGGTCGACGAGGCGCCGATCTCGTAGAGCCACTCGGCGAGCTTCTCGCCCTTCGGGAAGCTCTGGTTCACGTCGTAGCTGGACCCGCCGGCCGCCGAGGACGCCCAGGTCGCGAGCTGCGTGAACTCGGGCGCGGGCGAGTTCTTGAACCACACGTCGTGGTAGTGCGTCGCGAAGACCTTGCCGCCGGCGTTGAGGTACTCGTGCATCGACGCGCGCGCGCCGGGCGTGCTGCCGCCCTTGTTCTCGAGGTGCTCGCTCGCCTCGCACGACAGGAGGACCATGTCGTACTTGCGGAGCTGCGCGCCGTCGTTCCAGAAGTCCTGCGCCGGCGTGCCCATGCCGCCGCCGGAGCCGCGGAAGACGTGGACGTGGCCGCCGTCGTCGTGGCCCATGACGAACTCCTTGTCGTCGATGCCGATGCCGCGGAGGAGGCACTCGAGCGCGTCGTAGCTGCCGCTGGTCACGGCGATCTGGGGCATGTTCCCCTCCTCGCCGTTCTTCGGGAGCTTGAGCGTCTTGTCGGCGACCTTGTTCTCCTCGCACTGCTTCGTCACGTCGACGTGAAGCAGGCGGCGCCACTTGCCGACCTGGATGACGATCGGGACGTCCTTGTCGACCGGGACGTCCTCGAGGACGAACTCGCCCTTGCCGTCGGTGAGGGCGCTGCGGAGCGGGTTCACGATGACGCTCTCGCACGTCTCGCAGGCGATGCCGTCCGGCTCGACCGTCGAGTCCTTCATCGGCGGGAGGTTCTCGGGATCGTTGCCGCCCGGGATGTAGACCATCACGTTGTAGAGCGGGTTCGAGCCGGCCGGATCGTAGACCTTGCCGCGGAGGGACGTCGTCTCGCCCCCCTTGCAGTCGACGATCTTGCACTCGAGGCCCTCGCAGGGCGTCTGGTCCGGCGTGAAGCCCTGGCTGCCCTCGAAGCCGGCGTCGTTGCCGCCGGTCGGATCGAACGCGCTACGCCGCTCCGCACCGCACGCGGCGATGATGGCAGCGGTGACGGCAATCGGAGCGACGACGAGGACTCCCTTACGCATGGTGCTGTCTCCTTCAGGACTTCGAGAGCAGGGGAAGAAAGGAACCGCCGGACCGACCTACATCGCCCGACGAGGGCTCCGTGTATTGATGCCTCCATGACCCACGTGCAACATTTTTCTACGTCTCTTCCGCCGCTTCTCGGGGGTCGCGCCCCTCGTCGGCGCGGCGAGCCCGCGGGCAGCCACTCGGCGCGCTCGCGCATCGGGTGAGGCTGGAGCCATCCCGCCTGGGGCATCACGCGAGCGGACCGAGCCGCTCGAGATAGAGGTGCGCGGGTTCCCTGCGCTCGACGGGGCTATTTGTCACGGAAAGCCGCGCTTCTGCGGCGCTTCACCGGCACTCGTCCGGAGATCCGGCCCGCCCTTGGTAAGGTCTCCCGATGGGCCACCGCGAAGCGTACGACCGGGCGAGCCGGCGCCGGTTCCTCCTCGGGCTGGCGTCCGGAGTCGTCGGGGCGGCGGGCCCCCGGGCCGCGCGGGCCGACGGCGGGACGACGACGAACGCGTTCGATCCCGAGGCCGACCTTCGCAACCTGAAGGTCATCGACGCGACCGAGGGGGGACGCCGCTTCGTCCTCCTCACGCCGCGCTGGCAGAACCCGGACAGCCCGGTCCCGCTGGTCGTCTTCCTCCACGGCCTCGGCGAGACCTCGGACCCGCGCCTCGGCGCCTACGCGTGGCTCGAGCGGTACGGGCTCGGCAGCGCGTGGCAGCGCCTCAAGCGCGCGCCGATCGAGCGTACGAGCAAGCGCGGCGAGTGGACCGACGCGCGGCTCGACGAGGTGAACGCCGAGCTGGCCGCGCGCCCGTTCCGTGGCTTCGCGATGGCGTGCCCGTACATGCCGAAGCCGCGGGGCGCCGCGGACCACGACGCCTACGCCGAGTGGATCGAGCGCTCGCTCCTGCCGCGGTGCCGCGCCGAGGCGCGCGTGCTCGCCGATCCCGCGCGCACGTACCTCTGCGGCGTGTCGCTCGGCGGCTACGTCTCGCTCGAGGTGCTGGTCCGCCTGCCGCACGTGTTCGGCGGATGGGCGGGGCTCCAGACCGCGATCGGCACCTGGGCGGCCCCGCGCTACGCGGAGAAGCTCGCGCGCTCGCCCGGCAAGCCGATGCTCGTCCTCACGAGCACGCTCGACCACTGGAAGTCGTCGAGCGAACAGCTCGTCGCCGCGCTCGACGGGAAGAAGATCGCGAACACCTTCCGCGTCGTGCCGGGACCGCACGATCAGCCATGGCTGCGCGAGGCCGGGACGATCGAGGCGCTCCACTGGCTCGACCGGCTGACGGAGCCGACGACCTGACGCGCGGCCGCGGCGCGGGACCGGCCGAGTGACAGCCTCGACGACCTGACGCGCGGCGGCGGCGCGGGACCGGCCGGCGGCCGCGGCGCGGGGCCTGGCCGAGTGACAGCCTCGACGACCTGACGCGCGGCCGCGGCGCGGGGCCTGGCCGAGTGACAGCCTCGACGACCTGACGCGCGGCGGCGCTCTCGGCGTCGCCGCCCGCGGGCGCGCCGCAATATTCCGCTCACTCTCGAACATCGGGGGCCATGGAACTTCGCGCGCGCGGCGCGGTCGAGCCTCTGCGTCGCGGAGGTGTCCTCATGGGCGGTGTGAACGTCGAAGGTGGCAAGGGTGGCCGGAGAGCGATGGACTCGGAGATCAACATGATCCCGATGATCGATCTCCTGATGGTGACGGTCTCGTTCCTCCTCATCACGGCGGTCTGGGTCCAGGCCCAGCGGCTCGAGGCAGACGCGCAGGTGCCCGGGCCGCCGACCGCTCCGCCTCCGTGCGGCGTCGACTGCAAGGAGGAGGCGCGCCTCCACGTGGAGACGTCGGACCCGACCAAGTTCGTTCTCGCGTGGAAGGAAGGCCGGACGGTCCTCCGCAGCGCGGAGATCCCGCGCGAAGGGCGGAGAGCGGGCTCCTACCCCGCTCTCGCCGCGAAGGTCTCCGAGGAGTGGAAGGCGAGCGGGAGCCACCGCGACCCGAGCGACCGCCACTTCGATCGCGCGGTCGTCCACGCCGCAAACGACATGCCCTACTCCGAGCTCATCGCCGTGATGGACGCCGTCGCGCACGCAAAGCGCGGCGTCTCGAGCGGCGGCAAGCTCGTCGAGCGGACGGCGTTCGACGTGACGTTCGCGACCGACTGAGGCACGCGGACCGCGCGCCGGCGGACCGGAGGCGCGGGCGGTGCGCCGGCGGACCGGGAGGCGCGGGCCGCGCGCCGACGGACCGAGAGGCGCGGACCGCGTGGCGCGCCAGACGCACGGCCCCGGCCACGAGCGGGCAGCATACCGGAAAGCGAGCTTCGGCCTGCGCGGCGTGCACGGACTGGGATCAGCCCCTGAGTAGCCGGAGACTCACTGTCGCGGGTCATCTCGAGCATCGTCGTCCGGAAGCCGACCCGCGCGAACAGGCGCTGGGCGACCCCTGTTTGCGAGGCCGTGAGGAGGACGACGCGCGGCGCGCCCTTTCGCCTTCGCGCGGCGTGAACGTCCTTTCGCGGAGCAGCGCGCCTTCTCCGACGCCGCGCCCGCGCGCGCTCGTCGACGTAGATGTCGTGGAGCTTGGTGCACGCGTCGAGCAGCTCGTTGTAGCTCCGCGGCTCCATCCGCGCGTAGACGTACCCGGCCACCTCCGCCCCCGTCGCGGCGACGAGGAGGATGGCGTCCGCGAGGCCGAGCTGCGTCGCGAACCACCGCTCGTAGCCGCGCTCCGGATCGACCGGCTCGAGGAAGCGCTGCGCGTCGTAGGCGTGGTGGGCGCGGACCAGACGGCCGGCGAGGATCCCGACGGCCGGGAGATCCGCCAGCGTCATGTCTCGGACGATGAGGTCGCTCACGACGCGACCATAGCCACGGTGCGGGCCCGTGTCTCGCGGAGCGCCCGGGAGGCCCTCGACGGCGGGGTAAGGCGGCCGATGATAAGGTGTCTCCGCGATGCCCGAGCTGCCCGACGTCGACGTCTACATCGAGCACATCGCGGCGCGGACGCGCGGCCACGCGCTCGAGCGCATCCGGCTGGCGAGCCCCTTCGTGCTCAGGACGGCGGATCCGCCGCTCGCGGCCGCGACGGGGCGCGAGGTCGTGAGCGTGACACGGCTCGGCAAGCGCATCGTCGTCGGGCTCGCCGCGGCGGGCGAGAGCGCGGCGAGCGGGCGCGCGGCGGGCTCGGCCGAGCTCTACCTCGTCATCCACCTGATGGTGGCCGGGCGCTTCAGGTGGAAGCCCGCGGGCGCGCCGATCCCGGGCAAGCTCGGGCTCGCCGCGTTCGATTTCGACAGCGGGACGCTGCTGCTCACGGAGGCGAGCACCAAGAAGCGCGCGAGCATCCACCTCGTGCGCGCCGCCGGGCTCGCGGCGCTCGACCCCGGCGGCATCGAGGTGCTCGGTTCGGACGTGGCCACGTTCGCCGCCCGCCTGCGCAGCGAGAACCACACGCTGAAGCGCGCGCTCACCGATCCGCACCTCTTCAGCGGCATCGGCAACGCCTACTCCGACGAAATATTGCACCATGCACGCATGTCGCCGGTGAAGCTCACGTCACGGCTGACCGACGCGGAGATCGCGGGCCTCCATGCCTCGATCCACGTGGTGCTCGAGGAGTGGACCGACCGGCTGCGGAAGGAGGCCGGCGAGTTCCCCGAGAAGGTGACCGCCTTCCGCCCCGAGATGGCCGTCCACGGCAAGTACGGCAAGCCGTGCCCGCGTTGCGGGAGACCCGTCCAGCGGATCCGCTACGCCGCCAACGAGTCGAACTACTGCCCGACGTGCCAGACGGACGACAAGCTCCTCGCGGACCGCTCGCTCTCGCGCCTCATGCGCGGCGACTGGCCAAAGACACTCGAGGAGCTCGAGGCGAAGAAGACGCAGAGCCGCGCCGCCGCGGCCCCCGCCGGAAGCATCGCCGCCCGAGCCGCGTCGTTCATCCCCGCGCGGCCGCCGGCCAGCGCCGGCGCGCCCCCGGCCACCGCGCCACCGAAGACCGACGCGTCGCGCGCGAGCACGAAGGCCGACGCCACCCGCGCGAGCACGAAGGCCGACGGGGCGCGCGCCGGCGCGCGACGACGATGACGCCGGCCCGCGCGATCAGGGCGGCGCGGCGGCGATGACATTCTGGATCTTCTTCTGCTTGTCGTCGACGTCGAAGCGGCAGACGCCGATGTGGACGTTGCTCGCCTCCGGCTGCTTGCACGCGAAGAGGCGCACCGTCGCCTCGTCGCAGTGGCACGCCGTCCCGGGCGCGAGCCCGCTGTCGCACGACGGTTCGGCGGGCTGCGTGAGGGCGTAGCGTCTACGCGCCTGCGCAGCGACGAAGCCCGCCGGCACGCGGTCCTTCGCGACGAGCGCCGCGTAGGCGAACAGCCCCGGGCGCGTCGTCCCGCTCTCGAGCACGTCGCGCGTCGTTCGCTCGAGCTCGCGCGCGATCGCCTTCGCGAGGTCGGCCCTGCTGCAGAGGGGCTCGTCCTGCTTCGAGGTGTCGCTCCACGAGACGGGTCCGGCCTCGGTGCAGCGGTAGTACGGCAAGCAGGCGTCGGCCACGACGGCCTCGACGAGCTTCGGATCGGGGCACGCCGCGTCCGCCGCCGCGATCGCGAGCGTCGCCGCCTCGATCAGCGGGGCGCGGGCGTCGTCCGAGGCCGCCGCGCTCTTCGCGAGCACCTCGCAGCCGATCTCGGCCGCCTTGGCCTTGTCGCTCGCGAGCACCGCGCGGAGCAGCGCCGCGACCGACCTCGGCTCGTCGGCCGTCCCCGCGAGCTCCTTCGCCCGCGCCGCCACCAGCTTCGCCCGCGCCGGCGCCTTCAGATCGACGACGGCCACCGCGCGGCGGAGCGCGATCGCCGATTTGCCCACCTCGAGGCCGCCCGCGAGCCCGTCGCGAAGCGCGGCCGCCTCGGCCGCCGGGACCTCCTTCGCCGTCGCCTCCCACGCCGGATCGTCGACGTACGCGGCCTCGACGAGGAGGCGCACGACGCCGGCGTCCCCCTTCTCGCGCCGCACCTCGCGGACGAGCTCCCCGCGCCGCGCGCCGGCCGTCTCGAACAGCGGACCGAGCGCGTGGTCGGTGTCGGGGACGGCGCGAAAGTCGGCGGGGAACGCGACGAGCGGGCCTACGAAGAGGCCGTCACCGATGACGTAGAGGACGCGCGCCATCCCCGAGGTCGTCCGGTACGCGAGCCGCTTGCCCGCGTCGTCCTGCGAGACCGCGGGCGTCTCCTTGCCGACGTCCTCGGCCGGGAGCGGCGCCTTCTTCGCGCCGAGCGCGATCTCGGCGCCACCCTCGCCCAAGGTCACGTGGGCGTCGCTCGGTCGACCGCTGTTCGAGCGGCACCCCTCTGCGAGCGGGACGAGGGCGAGCGCGCCGAGGAGCGCGAGCGCCATGACGGGCATCTGCGGGCGTCGAGTCACCGCCGCATGGTAGCGTGCATCCCACTCCATGGGCACAGGCACGTACTCCCCTGCGTGGCCACACGGCGAGCTCACTCCGTTCCTCGAAGAGCTCTGGTACGTGATGGGCACGAACCGCGTCCACCACGCGGGCGTCGACCTCCAGACGAGCCGCACGATGCTCGTGGTCCGCGACGGCGAGCGCCTCACGCTGGTGAACACCGTGCGCCTCGACGACGACGGGCTCCGCGCGCTCGACGCGCTCGGCACGGTCCGCGACGTCGTGCGGCTCGGCGCCTTCCACGGGCGCGACGATCCCTTCTACCGCGAGCGCTACGGCGCGCGCCTCTGGGCGGCGCCCGGGAGCGCTCACGTCGACGGCAGCGTCGAGGACCAGGCGCTCGTCGAGCGTGGCGAGCTCCCGATCGCCGGCGCGAGGGCGATCCTCTTCCAGAGCGCGCGGCACCCCGAGGCAGCGCTCCTCCTCGAGCGCGCGGGAGGCGTGCTCGTGACCTGCGACGCCGTGCAGAGCTGGGCCTCGGTCGACCGCTTCTTCTCCGCCGCGACGGGGGCGACGTTCGAAGCCGCGGGCTTGATCCGCCCGGCCCACGTCCCGAACACGTGGCTCGAAGCGTGCGCGCCCGACGCGAGCGACTTCGAGCGGCTCCTCGCGCTCCCGTTCCGGCACCTCGTCAGCGCCCACGGCGCGCCGCTGCTCGACGACGCTCACGAGCGCCTCACCGAGGACGTCCGGCAGACCTTCGCCTCGCGCTGAGCGCGTCTCCGAGCTCCGCTCGTATCAGCACGCGGGGCGCGCTCCGCGTGCCCCGTCGCGAGGTCAAGAGGTATGGTTGAGCGTGCGGTGGATCGAGCCGAAGAAGGCGCCGCGCTCGTCCTTGCGCTCCGCGTCGGTGAGCCGCTCCGGTACCGCGTAGAGCTCGTCGTTCATCCACCGGTTGTAGCGCGCCATCGCGCGAGCGTATTCGGGTGTCATGCCGGTCGGCCCCGAGCTCACTCCGTGGCGAGGACGGCGGCGTCGCGGCGCCCCCGCAGGGGCCGGCGCTCGCGCTCCAGGTGCGGCGAACGCCGTCGCCGCGACGCGATCGGCGGCCGCCGCGGCGACACCCTACGTCGCGAGCTCGAGCCACTCGCGCAGCTCCGTCACGGGTCGGACGGCCGGCACCGGGGCCGCCCCCCGAGCGACCAACGTAGGCACGCTCGTGATCCCTCGCTCGCGCGCGAGTCGCGCGTCGGAGCGAACCTCGTCGGCGAGGCGCTCACCCGCCAAGAGCGAACACACAGCGTCCACCTCGAGCCCGATCTCCGCCGCGAGGCGGCTCAGCACGTCATGGTCGGCGACGTTCTCACCTTCGGTGAAGTAGGCCCGCAGCAGGCGCTCCATCGCGGCGTCGGCCCTTCCCACCTCGGCGGCCAGGTGGACGATGCGGTGCGCGTCGAAGGTCCTCACGGGCCCCGCGCGCTCGAGATCGAGCTCGAGGCCCTCACGAGCGCCCGAGGTAACGATGCGCTCGATGTGCGCGGCGGCCTCCTCGCGCCGCCACGCGCGAATCGCCTGCGCGGCCGAGCGCGTGGGAGCTCGCCCCAGATTTGGGTCGAGCTCGAAGCTGCGCCACACGAGCACGACTCGCGCCCCTGCGATCCCCGAGGCCGCCCGCTCGAGCCGACGTTTGGCGATGTAGCTCCAAGGGCACAGGATGTCGGCGTGAACGTCGACGCGGAGCTCGCGGACGTCAGACATCGGCGCGACGCGGCCCCGGGAGCACTACGCGGACGAGCGCGTAGCGTGGCGGACCGCTCATTCGCGCCTCCGCCTCCCCGGAGAGGGAGTCGAGCGCGCGTCGGATCGCGGCATGACGACCTACGTTGTCCGAGTCACGCTCGAAGTCTCGGTACGCTGCCTCGCTCTCCCAGCGCACGATGTTGTAGACGCGCAAGCCGTCGATGCTCGCGAAGAGGCGCGCCGAGTCGTAGCCCGGGTAAAACCGGACCCACCGCTCCTGGATCTCGACGAACGCATCGATGAGCTCCTCCTGCGTTCGCGGTCCGTCCACGGTGTAGTCGATGATGGAATAGAAGCCTCTGTCTTGCATTCGGCACCTGTCCCGGGACTCTACGGCGAGGCGACGCCGACGATTAGTGGGCCACGCGGGAAAGGACCTTCCGTCGAGACGGAAGGTCAGTCGACGAACCGGGCTCGCGGAAAGCGCTCGAGGAGGAAGTCGACGAACGAGCGGACCCGCTTCGACACGACGCGCTGCTTGTGATGCACGACGTGGATGGGCTGCCCCTCGGCGCGCCACTCCGGAAGGACGACGGAGAGGAGCCCGGCGTCCAGCGCGCGCGAGAGGAAGGCGACGGGCACGAGCGCGAGCCCCAGGTCTGCGGTCACGTAGTGACACAGCGAGGACACCTGATTCCCAGCGAAGCGACTCGAGATCGCGACGTCATAGCTCTCGCTGCCGCCGGCGCGGAGGAGGCGGGCTCCGCGGGTCCCGACGAACGAGACGACGCCGTGAGCGTCGAGATCCCGCGGGTGGCGAATCGGTGGGTGCGTCGTCAGGTAGCGTGTCGAAGCGACCACCTGCAAGACGACCGTGCCCAGCGAACGCGCGACGAGCGCGGAGTCGTCCCGCAGCCTCCCGGTCCGAATCGTGACGTCGATGCCTTCGGCGATCAGATCCGCCTTCCGCGTGCTGAGATGAAGCTCCACGCCCACCCTCGGGTAGGCGCGCAGGTATCCGGCGATCACGGGCGCCAGCACCTCGTCCAGCGCCACGGTGCTTCCCACCCTGATCGTACCGCTCACCCCTGCGGCGGCGTCGCCGAGCTCGGCCTCGCAGGCGCGGAGCTCCGCGAGCGCCCGCGCGGCCACCGCGTGGTAGGCGGCGCCAGCGTCGGTGAGCACGAGCCGTCGCGTGGTCCGCCTGAGGAGGACGACGCCGAGGCGCGCCTCGAGGGCGGCGATGCGTTGGCTCACCGTGGAGACGGGGACGCTCGTGGCCCGAGCCGCCGCCGAGAGGCTGCCGGTCCGAACCACCTCGAGGAAGAGATCGACGGCGTCGAGCTTCATGGAGGTCCGCGAAGCCTACCGCCCCCCCGCGGACTCCGCGGCCACGGAAGCGCTCGACCGCGCACGGTCGCTGCTCGCGGCCGCCCTCGGACGCCGTCCCCATCTCGAGGGACCCGCGCGCGCCGGCACGGCCGACGGCCGCCATTGCCATGTCAATCCGCGCGCTTGGCCACACACTCATTTTCTATCGTTCCAGCGCCCCGTCGCCCTGCGCGGCCGCACCATCGGCTTGGCGGCCCATCGCCGACGCGGCGCCGTTGCGCGCCTCGCGCCGGACGGCGATAACAACGGCATGGATCTCGTCGCGCGGGCGGCCGTCGTCATCGGAGCGCCACGTCGCACGGTGTGGGGCGCGTTGATGGCGCCCGAGACCATCCCGCGGATCATGCTCGTCTCGACCGTGATCGCGCCGTGGGCGCTCGGCGAGCGCTTCGTCTGGACGTTCACGCTCGGTGGCAAGGGGTCGCGCGTGGAGGGGTACGTCCACCGCGTCGAAGACGGCGAGCTGCTCGAGTACGACTTCGGCGATCCGCACTCGCGCGACGTGCTGGGCGTCGACAACGTACACCGCGTGGTGATCGCGCTCGCGGACGACGCAGGCAAGACACGCGTCTCCGTCACGCAGGACGCGAACCTCTCCGAGGCGGCGCGCGCGCACGCCGAGGGCGGCTGGCGGCTCGCGCTCAACAACCTCAAGGGGCTGGTCGAGCGCGAAGCGCTCGTGGGCTCGAGCCCGCGCCTCGGAGCTTAACAGCCGCCGAACGGTGGTTAACGTCAGGCTGATGCTCGCACCGTCACCGCAGGGCGCCGCGCGCGGGCGGCTCGGCTTCTTCGACGGGGCCTCCGCGTTCTTCGGGGGTTTCGGCTTCGTCGTGTCACGGCCGTCCCTCTGGGGGTGGGCGGCGATCCCCGCGCTCGCGGCGACGCTGCTCTTCTTCGGCCTGGGGGCGCTCGCGGTCTGGGGCGGCGCCGCGCTCGCCGACACGCTGATCGCGGAGCCGAGCGGGGCCTTCACCACCGCGGGCGTCTGGCTCCTCCGCGTCGTCTTCTGGCTCGTCGGCGTCGTCCTCTCGTTCCTCGTCGCGATCTCGCTGGCCCAGCCGCTGTCCGGCTTCGCGCTCGACGCCATCGCGCGGCGGCAGGAGCTCGCGCTCGGCGGGCGGACGTGGCCCGATCAACCCTTCGTCGGCGCAGCGCTCCGCTCGCTCCGGGTCACGCTCACGGCGCTGGCGGTCAGCCTGCCGCTGCTCGCGCTCTTGACCCTGATCACGCTGCTCGCGCCGCCGGCGAGCGTCGTGACCGTGCCGCTGAAGTTCCTCGTCACGGGGCTCGCCGTGGCCTACGACTTCCTCGACTACCCGCTCGGTCTCCGCGGCGTCGGCGTCCGGGCGCGCCTCGGCTTCATCCGCGACCACGCCGCCGCCGTCCTCGGCTTCGGCGTCGCCGCCGCCCTCTTGCTCCTCGTCCCGGGGGTCGGCCTCGTCCTCCTCCCGTTCGGCGTCGCGGGGGCGGCGCGTCTGGTCGTCGCGACGGACCAGGCGCCGTGAGCCCGCGGTCCGGACCGCGCTCCAAACGCCGTGAAGAGACCGCGAGCCCGCTGTCCTGAAATCCCCCTCGCAAGCCCTTGCGAACCTCCCGTCAGACGTGCGACGACGAAGGTCTCATGAGCAGCCCGCTGGTCATCAACGACAAGGTCACTCTCCCCGGAAGCGATCTCGAATGGACGGCGGTCAGGTCCTCGGGTCCCGGAGGACAGAACGTCAACAAGGTCGCGTCCAAGGTCGAGCTCTCGTTCGACTTCGAGAACACGGTCGCGCTGGCCGATCCGGTCAAGGCGCGCCTGCGCGTCCTCGCCAAGAAGCAGCTCGACGCGGAGGGCCGCGTCTTCATCAAGAGCGAGAAGACGCGCGACCAGGTGAAGAACCTCGCCGACGCGCGCCAGAAGCTGAAGGACCTCATCCTCTCGGCGATGGCCGTGCCGAAGACGCGCAAGCCCACGAAGGTCAGCAAGGCGCAGAAGGCCAAGCGCGTCACGAACAAGAAGAAGGTCAGCGCCAAGAAGGCGACCCGCAAGAAGCCGAGCCGAGACGACTGAGGCCGAGACGCCGTGGCGATCGACTCGCCCCGCGTCCTTCACCTCACCGCGCTCGGGGGGCGCGGCGATCGTCGGACCGGACGCCGCTGTCTCCGACGCTCGTCTCGATGCTCGCGCCGGGCGTGGCCGCCCCCGCTCGGGCTTTCGAAGCGCCGCCCGCGCCTGATTACTCCGCCGCGGCTTCGGCCGTGCGCTCGGGCTCGGGGAGCGCGTTCAGCGCGGGGAGCGCAGCGCCGATGGGCGCGCGGACAGCCCGCGGACGGCCCGCGTCGATGTTGCCCTCGAGCACGGCCTTCGGCGGGACATGGAGATCCCAGACGAGCCCGACGACCGAGAGCGCGCGGAGGATGTAGTAGGTGCAGTCGATCTCCCACCAGAAGAAGCCCTGCCGGACCGAGCGCGGGTAGTAGTGGTGGTTATTGTGCCAGCCCTCGCCCATCGTGACGAGCGCGAGCGCGAGGCTGTTCTTGCTGTCGTCCGTCGTCGGGTAGCGGCGGCGGCCCCACCAGTGCGCGAGCGAGTTGATCGCGAACGTCCCGTGCCAGAGCAGCGACGTCGAGACGAAGAGGCCCCAGACGAGCGCATGCCAGCCGCCGGCCAGCCAAAGGCCGACGCCGAGCAGGACGCCGGGGACCAGGTGGTACGTGTTGAGCCATCGGAGCTCGGGGTACCGCGCAAGATCGCCGATCTTCTTGAAGTCGGTCTCTTCCGTGTTGCGCGAGAGGATCCAGCCGACGTGCGACCACCAGAAGCCCTCCTCGCGCCACGAATGCGGATCGAGCTTCGTGTCGGAGTACTTGTGGTGGTCGCGGTGATGCGCCGCCCACCAGAGCGCGCCCTTCTGGAAGCTCGTCTGCGCGAGCCACGCGAGCACGAACTGGAACCACCGGCTCGTGCGGTAGGTCCGATGCGAGAAGTAGCGGTGGTAGGCGCCGGTGACGCCGAACATCCGGATGAAGTAGAGCGCCATGGCGAGGGCGAAGCCCTTCCAGGACCAGCCGAGGACGGCCACCCCGGCGATCGCCGCGACGTGCACCGCGAAGAACGGTGCGCTGACGACCCAGCCATAGTGACGCTTCTTCATGCACTTACCTTACAAAGGACTTCGTCAGGAAACGGTCATGAGACCGCCACAAGAAGCTCAGCGCGAAGGCCCGCGCCCGCCCAGCCCGTGCTGCGGAGGCCGCGATCCAGGCACCTCGGCGCTCGTCATCGACGCGCCGTTCCCCTAAAAGGGCGGGTGTGTCTGCGACGGGCGCCTCGAGGGCGACGGGCGTGCGCGCGCTCCTGACGAACCGCCGCTACGCGCTCTACCTGCTCTCGCGCGTCTCGCTCATCGTCGCCACGCAGATGCTGAGCGTCGCCGTGGGGTGGCAGGTCTACGAGATCACGGGAGACGCGCTCGCGCTCGGGCTCTCCGGCCTCGCGATCTTCCTCCCCGGCTTCCTCCTCGCGCTCCCCGGCGGACACCTGGCCGATCGCCGGGACCGGCGGCGCATCCTGATCGCGTGCCACTTCGGCGTCACCACGTCCGCCGCGACGCTCGCGATCATCTCGCACCTCCAGAACAAGAGCCTCCTGCCGATCTACGCCGTGCTCGTCGTCCTCGGGGCCATCCGCGCGTTCAGCGGCGCCGCGGGTCAGGCGCTGATGCCGAGCCTCGTCGAGAAGACCGAGCTCGAGCGCGCCGTCGCCCTCGGCTCGTCGTGCTGGCAGCTCGCGATGATCGCCGGGCCGTCGCTCGGCGGCGTGGTCTACGCGGCGACCGGCAGGGCGAGCGTGGTCTACACGGTCTGCGCGGCGATGGCGTCCGTCGCGTTCTTCGCGATGATCGCGATCGGCCACGATCCGAAGAACGCATCGCCGAGACCGACGAGGCGCGCCAGCTGGGGCGAGCTCGTCGCGGGGATCCGCTACGTCTGGGCGAACAAGCCGATCCTCGGCGCGATCTCGCTCGATCTCTTCGCGGTGCTGCTCGGGGGCGCCGTCGCGCTCTTGCCGATCTTCGCGCGGGACCTGCTCCATATCGGCCCCTGGGGCCTCGGGCTGCTCCGGAGCGCGCCCGCGATCGGCGCCGCCTCGACCGCGCTCGCGCTCGCGTGGTTCCCCCTCCGCCGCCGCGCCGGCGCGACGATGCTCGCGGCGGTGTTCCTCTTCGGGGTCGCCACGATCGTCTTCGGGTTGTCGCGCACCTTCGCGCTCTCGCTCGCGGCGCTGCTCTGCCTCGGCGCGTTCGACATGTTCAGCGTCGTCGTGCGCTCGACCTTGATCCAGATCCGCACGCCGGACGAGATGCGCGGGCGCGTCGGCGCGGTGAACATGGTCTTCATCGGCGCGTCGAACGAGCTCGGCGAGTTCGAGTCCGGCGCCACCGCGGCGTGGCTCGGGCCGGAGCTCGCCGTGCTCGTCGGAGGCGTCGGCACTTGCCTCGTCGTCCTGGGCTGGGCGGCGCTCTTCCCGGAGCTCCGCAAGGTCGACAAGCTCACCGAGTGAGCGCCGTCACGAGCCGCACGCGGGCACGACGTCGACGCCGCCGAAGAACTCGTCGCGCATGAGCGCCCACGCGCGGGCGTTCTCCGGCGGGCCGCACTTGAAGCGCGCGGCGCCGGCGGGCGGACGCCCCGTCGGCGACTCGGCCTTCGACCCGCGGAGCTCGGCCCGCTGCTCGCGGTAGTAGCGGACCGCGAGCTCGGCGGCGTACTCGCGGACGCCGTTCCCGGGCTGGAACGAGTAGTAGGTCCCGCCGCGCACGATGGTGTCGTTCGGCGAGTACGGACCGAGGCACGCGATCGACGTCCCGCACTTCTTCACGACGGCGTCGAACGTCGCGCCGAGCGCGCTCGGCGACCAGGCCTCGCCCCCCGGCGGCGGGTGCGCGTAGTCGTTCAGGTGGAAGATCTCGTGGAAGAGCGTCTCGCGCACGGCGTCGGCCGACCGGTGGAGCGAGCCGGCGAGGTTCCACGCGACCGTCCAGTCGTGCGCGTAGGCGCTCGGCGTCCGCGCCGCCACCGACCGCATGAAGCGGAGCGTGATCGGCTCGAAGCGGAAGCGCTTCGACCGCGAGACCTCCGCGCCGGCCGCGCGCCGATCGAGGGCCGCGAAGGAGTCGTCGAAGTCGCGCATCGCGGTCACGATCCACTCGAGGTGCTTTCGCTCCGCGCCGGTCGGGACCGCCGGCTCGAGCCGGATCATCCCGCGGTAGCCGCCGTTCATCGTGTGGGCGACCTCCACTCCCGCGACGACGCGCCACTTCACGAACAGCTCGTGCGCGAGCCCGGCCGCCTTCGCGTCGCCGCGGTAGCGCAGATCGAAGAGGCAACGCACGCGGGCGTCGGGCGGCGTGCTCGGCGGACACGACGCGGCGGCGGCCGACGGGCTCGCGCGATCGGCGAAGAGCACGCCGGCGATCGCGTCGAACGTCGGCTCGGCGAGCGCGGTCCGCGGCTCGGCCCCGGACGCCGCCAGGGAGCCTGCGGCCGGCACGACCGGCGAGCCCGCGCCCGACGCCGCCGAAGAGCCCGCGCCGGGCGCCGCACTCCCGCCCAGCGCCGAGCCTGCGCCCCCCGGCGAGCCTGCGCTGGACGCGGCCGGCGTCCCGTCGCTCGTCGAACGCGACGGGACGGCCGCCTCTGCCGTCGCCGCGCTCGTGTCCGCCGGCCGCTGCGACGAGCAAGCTACGACCAGACTGGAGAGGAGCGCCGCGCGGAGGGCCTGCTGAGAGCTCATCGTGCGACAGACCACCCGCGCCGCGTTCGGTTCCGCCCGTCAGCGCGCTTTCGCTCGAGCGGGCTCCGCTTCCGCGAGATCGTCGTCGAGCGGCTCGCGCGCGTCGACGCGCACCGAGCCGTCCGCCCCGGGCGCCACGCGCGCCTGCGAAGGCGGCGCCTGGA
>JAHBWA010000047.1 GCA_019637195.1 Labilithrix sp.
GTGTCTCGGCGGCAAATGACCTAGCATGGGGTCATGCCGCGCCGGCGTGGCGTCCTGCCGTTCATCCTCGTCGCCGCGCTCTTCGGCGTGACTCCGCGTGCGGCACGAGCGAACGAGAAGCAGGTCTGCGTGACCGCGTCGGAGCAGGCCCAGCAGCTCCGCAACGCCGGGAAGCTCTCGGAGGCGCGCGAGCAGCTGGCCGTCTGCGGCCGCAACGAGTGCCCGAAGCTCGTGCAGCACGACTGCGCCGAGTGGATGCGCGAGGTCCTCGCCATCCTGCCGAGCGTCGTGCCCGGCGCGAAGGACGCCAAGGGGCGCGACCTCGTCGACGTCCGCGTGTCGATCGACGGCAAGGTCGTGACCGAGGCGCTCGACGGAAAGGCGATCGGCGTCGATCCGGGCGTCCACACGTTCCGCTTCGAGGCCGAGGGCGCCGAGGCGGTCGAGGAGAAGGTCGTCGTCCGGCAGGGCGAGAAGAACCGGATCGTCGCCGTGACGTTCGCGCCTCCGGCCGAGCCTCGCGAGCCGTGGGGCGGCGCGCGGCCGAAGGACGGAGCAGCGGCGCCTCCGATCGCCGCCTACGTCACGGGCGGCGCCGGCGTCCTCGCGCTCGGCGCCGCGCTCTTCGTCGGCCTCGGCGCGAGCGCCGACGCGCGCGACCTCCGGGCGACCTGCGCGCCGAACTGCGCGCAGGGCGACGTCGACGACGTCGAGAGCCGCTACGTCATCGCGGGCGTCGTCGCCGGGCTCGGCGCCGCCGCGCTCGCCACGGCGGTCGTGCTCTTTCTCACGCACGACCGCGGCGCGAAGGCGAGCGCGTCGCGCTTCGTGCCCACGGTCGCCCCGCTCGCACGCGGCGTCGCCGCCGGCGCAGGGTTCCACTTCTGATGAATGCGACGCTCGCGCCCCGCTGGCGCTCGGTCGCGAGCCCGCGCGCGCCCGCCGGCGTCGCGAGCCGGTGTGGGGTCGCCGCCGTCGCGAGCCCGCGCGCGCCCGCCGGCGTCGCGAGCCGGTGTGGGGTCGCCGCTCTCGTCGGCCTCGGCGCGCTGCTCTTCGTGACGCCTGCGTCGGCCGACGTTCAGTCGTGCCTCTCGGCGTCGGAGAACGGCCAGCGCGCGCGGGCGGCGGGCAAGCTCCGCGAGGCGCGCGAGCAGTTCGTCGTCTGCGGCGGCGACGGGTGCCCGGCGATCGTCCGTCGCGACTGCGCGCAGTGGAACTCGGAGCTCGCGCAGACGCTCCCGACGGTGGTGTTCGGCGCGCGCGACCGCGAAGGGCGCGACCTCTTCGACGTCACGGTCACGATGGACGGCGAGCCGCTCGTGACCAAGCTCGACGGGAAGTCGATCACGGTCGATCCGGGGAAGCACACGTTCCGCTTCGAGGCCGACGGCTTCGAGCCCGCCTCGGAGACCGCGTTGATCAAGGAGGGCGAGCGCGCCCGCGCGATCGACGTCACGCTCGGCGGCGACCGCGCGGCGCCGCCCGACGGGGCGAACGGCGGGGGAGGGCACACGCCGTACCCGTGGATCGTCGTCGGTCTGGGCGCGGCCGGCGTCACCGCCGGCGTGGTGATCGCGCTGACGTCCCCCGAGCGCCCCGCCAACTGCAACGCGGACACGCAGACGTGCACGCGGCTCCCCGGTCAGAGCGCCGCCGACTTCCTGAAGGATCAGGAGACCGCGGGGACGGCCGACTCGCAGCCGGTCCTCGGCTGGGTCGTGGCGGGCGCGGGCGCGGCGCTCGTGGCCGGTGGCCTGCTCTGGCACTTCCTCGAGCCGACCGGCGACGAGAAGTCGTCGTCGCGCGTTCGCTTCTCGCCCTGGACGACGGGGCAGAGCTCCGGCGCCGCGCTCGGCGGTCGCTTCTGAGAGGAGCGACGCGGACCGCGCGCGGCGGCCGCCTCAGCGGCAGCGCCCTTCGCACACACCCGTGACGACGCTCGCGAGGGAAACGAGGTTCGCGCTCGCGAGCTCGTCGCCGTTCTCGAGGCAGCGCGCGCCGCACGCCCCGTCGTCCGCGCAACCCTGGAGGCAGTCCGCGATGGCGAGGCAGTTCGGATCCTTCTCGCAGAGGATCAGCGCCGAGCAGGCAGACTCGAGGACGCAGGACTCGCAGGCGTCGACGCCGGTGCGCCCCTCGCACGTGATCGGCTCGTGATCCTCGCAGGTCCCGATGAACTCCACCGCGTCCGTGTACTCTGTGAACGAGGTGAACACGCCGCCGGCGCCGTCGGACATCGCGTCGCTCTCGGGGCGCGGGAGCGAGCAGGTGCCCATCATGCAGCCCGGCGTGACCTCGACGTCCGTGACGGTGCCGTACGACGACTTGTAGCGCTTGACGTAGGTGCAGCCCGTCGCGAGCGGCTCCGCCTTCCGGAGCGACTCCCGGGACGTCGGGTCCGAGAGGGGGTCGGCCTCGCCCTCCGAGGCGCAACCGGCGAGCGCGGCGAGCGAGAGCGTGAAGGCGACGAGGACGGCGCGGGGAGGTGAGGAGCGCATGGTGCGGCCCTGTCGGCCGCCGGCCGGAGAGGTTGCTCGAGAAATGAGGCCGCTCGCTCGAGAGCCGCTACGCGTGGTGCGAGCGCCGGCGGAGGAGGAGCAAGAAGAGCGTCCCGCCGATGAGCGCGGTCACGGCGCCGACGGGCGGCTCCGTGTGGAGGAAGCGGAAGGCCGCCCGGCTCACGAGGTCGCACACCACGAGCGCCGCGCCGCCGAAGCCGAGCGACGCCGGCATCAGCCGCCGCGCGTCCGGTCCGACGAGCCGGCGGAGCGCGTGCGGGACGAGCAGCCCGACGAAGCCGATGAGGCCGGTGACGCTCACGATCGCGCCGACGACGAGCGAGCTCGCGAGGTAGGTGCGCCGCTCGACGCCGCGGACGGAGACGCCGAGGTGCTCGGCGGCGGAGTCGCCGAGCGAGAGCAGGTTGAGGCGCGCGGCGTCGCGCAGGAGGACGGCCGCGCCGAGCGCGACGTACGCCGTCATCGCGACGAGCGACGCGCGCGACGGCACGTCGAGGAAGCCGGTGAGCCAGAACAGGAGCTCCTGCGCCTTCGACTGCGTCACGAGCGTCTTCACGAACGTGATCGCGGCCGACGCGATCGCGTTGACGACGATGCCCGCGAGCAGGACGCTCGCGCCGCGCGAGTCGGGCGCCGCGGCGGCGAGCGTGTGCACGAGCGCCGTCGCGCCGAGGCCGCCCGCGAGCGCGAAGAGCGGGACCACCGAGGCGCCCAGCGCCGTCGCGCTCGACACGCCGGCCAGGATCGCGAAGGTCGCGCCCACCGCGGAGCCCCCGGAGACGCCGAGGACGTACGGCTCCGCGAGCGGGTTGCGGAGCAGCGCCTGGAGCGCCACGCCGACGATCGACAGGCCCGCACCGGCGACCGCGCCGAGGAGCACCCGCGGGAGACGGACGTCGACGACGATGTCGCGATCGAGCGAGTCGGCGTCGGTGAGCGCGCGCGCCAGCGAGACGGGCTCGGTGCCGAAAGACACCCCGAGCACGATCGCGGTGGCGAGCGCGACGATCGAGAGGGCGACGACGCCGTACGTCCGCGTCATCGCCTCGTCAGACGTTCCGCCCGTGGAGGATGTAGAGGCCGCTCAGCGTGAGGTCGTCGTCGACCTCCTGGATCGTGCGCGAGAGCGGCGCGATCAGCCGCGCGAGCCCGCCGGTCGCCACGACGTTGCAGGTCGGGAACGCCATCTCCTCGACGAGGCGGTCGACCAGGCCGTCGACGAGCCCGACGTAGCCGAAGACGATCCCGGACTGCATCGAGTGCTGCGTGTTGCGGCCCACGACCTTCGGCGGGCGCTGGATCTCGACGCGCGGCAGCTTGGCCGCGCGGGCGAAGAGCGCGTCGGCGCTGATCTGGATGCCGGGCGCGATGACGCCGCCCATGTACTCGCCCTTCGGCGTGACGCAGTCGAAGGTCGTGGCCGTGCCGAAGTCGACGACGATGAGGCCGCCGCGGAAGCGCTCGTAGGCCGCGACCGCGTTGACGATGCGATCGGCGCCGACCTCGCGCGGGTTCTCGTAGAGGATCGACATCCCGGTCTTGATCCCGGGGCCCACCACCAGCGGCTGGAAGCCGAAGGCGCGGCGTACGAGCTCGATCATCGGCTCGGTGAGGGCGGGGACGACGCTCGCGATGATCGCCGACGTGACGTCGGAGGGCGCGACGTCGTGCATCGAGAGGAGCTGCCTCACGACGACGGCGTACTCGTCGGCGGTGCGCCCGCGGCTCGTCTCGACGCGGAACTGGTGGACGAGGCGCGGGCCGTCGAACAGCCCGTAGACGATGTTCGTGTTGCCGACGTCGATGACGAGGAGCATGGCGGCGGCAGCTTATCGCACTCGACTCGGGCCGTTCACTCGAACACGCGGGCGTCCGTGACGACGTCGCCTTGCGCCACGCTCGCCCAGTCGCCCTCGGCGCGTCCGACCCGCGCGTACTCGCCGTCGAGGTGCGGGACCCGCGACAGCGTGACGAAGAGCTGGCTCGAGCCGGTGTCGCGGCCGGCGAGCGCCATCCCGACGTCGAGCCGGTCGAACGCGACCGGCGAGGTCTCGCAGCGGAGCGACGTGCCCGAGCCGCCGAAGCCGTCGCCCTCCGGATCTCCGAGCTGGACTACGAAGCCCGGCACCACGCGGTGCACGACCACGCCCTTGTAAAAGCCCGACCGTACGAGCGAGGTCAGGCGGGTCGCCGTGACGGGTGAGAGCTCGGGCTCGAGCACGAGCGTGAGCTCGCCGCTGTCGGTCGTGAAGACGACCTTCGTGGGCTTCGCCAGCGTGGCGCCGAGCTCGGCGGCCGGCTTCACGTCGCGGCCGGGCGCCTCGCACGCGGTCACCGGGGCACCGAGCGTGCGGAGCGCCTTCTGCGCGCGCTCCCGCAGGACGGGGTTCGGATCGCCGCAGGCGAGCGTCGCGATCTCCTTCGCCTGCGGGTGGCGCACGCTCGCGGCGGCCTCGACGAGCGCGATCCGCGTCTCGAAGCGATCCTCCGGCCAGGGCTCGGCGATGGCCGCCGACAGCGCCTTCGCCACCGCGGGGGCGAGCTCCTGCGCCGGGGTCGAGGTCGGAGGCGGCGCCTTCGGATCGAGCGCCGCGCGCCTCTCGCTCTCGGCGAGCACCATCGCGCGCTCGGGGTGCGCGTGCAGCATCTCGGCCGCCGTCGCGACGAGCCCGGCGCGCTTCGACGTCAGGGCGTCGGCGATGAGGCCCGCGGCGGCGTCGCCGACCTCGGGGTGCGACGCGAGCGCGTCGACGGCGTCCTCGCGGACGCGGAGATGGTCGCTCTTCGCGAACGCGCGGAACGCGGTCAGGCGATCGCGCGTGAGCGGACGGCGGAGGAGCGACGTCAGGCGCGCGCGCTGCGAAGCCTCGCTCGACTCCGCGTCGCACTTTCGCAGGATGTCGGCGTCGTAGGCGCCGCGCGCGAGCGCCAGCGCGGCGGAGCAGCGGATCTCCGCGAGGCGCCGCGCGAAGCCAGGCTTCGGTTCGGCCGGAGGCTTCAGCGAAGCGAGCACCCCGAGCGACGCTTCGGCTCGCTTCGGCGCCTCCTCGCCGAGCTGACCGAGTAGCGTGTAGAGTACATTGAACGGCGCGCCGGCCAGGCTCGCGATCGCGATCGGATCCTTGGCGTCGGGCGTGAGCTCGCTGACCGCGCCGGCGATCGCCGCCTGGCCGGCGTCGCCGAGCGTGCCGAGCGCCCGAGCGGCCTCGGCGCGCTCGCCCTCGTCGAAGCCCTTGGCGTCGGTCACGACGCCCGCCAGATCGGGGGCGACCTCCTTCGGGATCGCCGTGCCCGCGCGTCCGAGCGCGCGGATCGCGTGGATCCGCGCGGGTCCGGGACGCTCGAGCGCGCGCCGCGCGACCTCGGCGACCCGCGGCGAGAACGCGTCGCCGGGCTCGGCGCGCCCGAGCGCATAGAACGCGAGATCGCGCGGCGCCGCGCGATCTCCGGCCGCGTCGAGCAGCGCGGTCATCGCGTCGGCGCCGAGCTGCTTGCGGCGCGTCGCGAGGTCGCCGAGGCCGAGCAGCGACGGATCGATCCAGCCGGAGCTCTTCGCCGCTTCGCCCGCGGGCGCGAGCGGCGCGCGCAGGAGCGCGATCAGCACCTGCTCCGAGAGCGGTCCGGCGCAGCGGCCGATCGCCCGCGCGATCGCGGCGCGCGGGTCGAGCTCGAGCGCGCCGCGCGCGCCGGCCGGGGGCGCGGCGCGCGCGACGGGCAGGCTGACGGCGCGCGCCGAGAGCGACCGGACGGTGGCGTCCTCGCGCCCCTTGCACGCGTAGCCGAGCCCGTAGGCGGCCCACGCGACGGTCTCCGGATCGTCGTCGGCGAGGTGAGCGGAGAGCCCGTCGACGCTCTCGGCGTCGGCGATGCGCGCGAGCGCGCGCGCGCTCCGGCGGCGCGCGGCGGCGTCGTGGCTCGTCCGGACCTCGGGAGGCACGTCCTTCGCGCGGCGCGTGTCCTCGGCGCGCGCG
Organism: Labilithrix sp.; assembly: GCA_019637195.1. GTDB lineage: Bacteria > Myxococcota_A > Polyangia > Polyangiales > Polyangiaceae > Labilithrix. The sequence goes on from JAHBWA010000047.1 coordinate 6,491, forward strand.
ATCGCGCCCTCGTCGAAGGAGGCGGCGACGGCGGCGTCGCCCCCGGCGTCCGCCGGCGCGCTGCTGGAGCGCGAGCACGCGCCGGCGAGCGCGAGCGCGAGCGCGAGCGCGGTGAGCCGCGTCGGGCATGCCGCGCTGGCGCCGGGCCGCGCAGCGTCGCGCGTTCGCGGGGTCATCGCAGCGAGTCCTTCCAGAGCGACACGCGCTCGCGCGCGCTCCACCACGCGCGCGCGAGCAGCGTCGGGCCCGGCGGCGGGGCGCCGACGGCCCCGGTCACGCGCAGCCCCGCGCGCTCGAAGAGCGTCGTCGCCCGCGGGAGGTGCCACGAGCAGGTCACGACGACCACGTCGCCGAGGTCTCGCTCCGCGAGGAGCCGCGCCGCCTCGGTCGCGTTCTCGTACGTGTCGCGCGACGCGCGCTCGCGGAGGATCGCGTCGGCCGGGACGCCGCCGTCCTCGAGCATTCGCGCGAGCTCGTCCGCCTCGACCCGCCCGGCGAAGCTCCCGCCGCCGCACGCCATGACCCAGCGCGCGCCCCGCGCGACGAAGACGTCGCGGGCGACCCGAGCGCGACGGGCGAGCGCCGCGCTCCCTGGCCGGCACCCGAGCACGCAGACGACGGCGTTCATGGGCGGAGCAGTCGACGATTCATCGTGGAACGACGCCGCCCGGCGGACCGACGACGTCGCGTCTTCATACCCGACGGAGACGGGCAATGCGACCGCCCAGCGAGCCCTTGACCGTCCTTCGGGCTCCTCGTATCCCTTGATCTTCGAGACGGAGGGAGATGCGCATCACCTTTTGGGGGGTTCGCGGGAGCATCCCGTGCCCGGGACCGGACACCGTCGGCGTCGGGGGCAACACGAGCTGCGTCGAGGTCCGGGCCGGCAAGGCGTTGCTCGTCTTCGACGGCGGCACGGGCCTCCGCCTGCTCGGCAAGCGGCTGCTCGCGGAGATGCCCTTCACGGCGCACCTCTTCTTCAGCCACGTCCACTGGGACCACATCCAAGGCTTCCCGTTCTTCGATCCTGCTCGTCGCCGGCAACGTCATTCACCTCTACGGCGGCAACAACGTCTTGCGCACGCTCGAGGAGACGCTCGCGGGGCAGATGATCCACCTGAGCTTCCCCGTCCACCTCGACCGAGATGGGCGCGCAGATGGTCTTCCACGGCGTGAGCGCGACCGATCGCCAGAGGTCGACGCCGGCGACGGGCGAAGGCGCCGTGATCCCGCGCGGCGCCCGGCAACCACCCGAACGGCGTAGGTCATCGCCGACCATGCGGCGTGCAGCGTTGCGTTCACGCGACCGACACCGAGCACTACGCGGTCGTCGACCCCAAGCTCACGAAGCTCGCGCAGGGCGCCGACGTGCTCATCTACGACTCGCAGTACACGCCCGAGGAGTACGCGGGGCAGACGGGCGGCGGGCCGAAGCTCGGCTGGGGCCACAGCACCTTCGAGGAAGCGGTGAAGCTCGCGAAGGTGTCGAACGCCAAGCGGCTCATCCTCTACCACCACGACCCGATGCAGAGCGACGCCGCCGTGGCGGAGAAGGAGAAGAGGGCGCGCGCGCTCTTCCCGAACGCAGAGGCTGCGCGCGAAGGGCTCGTCATCGAGCTCTGAGCTTCGCGGCGTCGCGACTGTGTCGCGATGCGACGTCGCGCTCGTCGGTGGATCGCGAAAGCATTGCGCATCGTTGCCGCTCTTCCGGCCGACGTTGCGCGCCGTTTGCGCCGGGCGCCCGAGCGCGACGCAAAAACGAGGCGAATTCGCGTGACCGGTGAGGGACGTGGGTGGCATCGCGCATGCATTGTCGAGCGGTGGAGCTAGCGACTGCGCTGCGCGGGCGCGCTCCCCGACCACGAGGAGGACGGCATGGGCAGCGGCACGGCTCGCGAGCTCGACGGAGGATCTCTGCACGCTTATCGGCGGAGCCTGGCACGCGTCCAGGTGCTCGACCGCGAGACGGAGCGCGCGCTCGCGCTCCGGTGGATCGCGGGTGACCGGCGCGCCGGCCAGAAGATCGTCGAGGCCTGTCTCCCGTTCGTCGTGTCGATCGCGCTCGAGTACCGCCGCTGGGGCGTCCCGCTCGAGGACATCGTCCAGCAGGGCAACATCGGGCTACTCCGCGCTGCCCAGAAGTTCGACCCCTGCCGCGACTGCCGGCTCGCGACCTACGCGGCGTACTGGATCCGCGCGGAGATCCGCGAGTACGTCGTCCGCGCGTTCCGCGTCGTGCGCCTCGGCACCACCAAGGGGGAGCGCCGCGCGCTTCGCGCGTACCGCAAGACGAAGGTCACCGATCCGGCGGAGCTGGCCGAGCTCTCGGGGCTGTCGGAGGAGCGCGTGCGCCTCTTGCTCCCGCTCCTCGCGTCGCGTGAGGCGAGCCTCGACGCGAGCACCACCGAGTCGGGCCCTGCGACCGAGCGCCTCGCGGGCCCGGGGCCCACGCCGGAGGACGAGGCGGCGCGCTCGGAGGCGAGGGTACACGCGGGCCACGCCGTTCACCGCGCCGTCGACCGCCTCGACGAGCGCGAGCGGATGATCGTCGAGGAGCGCTTGATGAACGAGGAGCCGCCGACGCTCCAGGAGCTCGGGACGCGCCTCGGCGTCAGCAAGGAGCGCGTGCGCCAGCTCGAAGAGCGCGCCCGCTCGAAGCTCCGCGGCGAGCTGGCGGAGCTGGCCGATCTCGTGGCCTGACCCGCGTTTCTTCGCGGGTGTGCGGGTGGCCTGCTACCCTTCGATCTCCGGATCATGCGGAAGGGCGGTTTCGTCGTCGCGGCGCTCGTGCCGGCCTGCGTGGTGGGCTGGGCGGTCTTGCACGCGCCCCCGCCGGTACCCGTGATCGAGGTGGGGACGCCGCCGGCCGTGATCGCTCCGGTGCCTCCCGTCGCGTCGTCGTCGATGGACGACAATCACGACGACGAACGCTCGTACGTCTTTCGCATCCCCTCGGGCGAGCCGACGTCGCTGTCGTGCGAGGAGGCGCGGACGATCATCGAGCAGGTGCGGGCCGGGCTCGCCTACGCGCCGGAGCCGGTGAAGGCGTCGGCGTTCGCGGCGTCCGCGGCCGACTGGCTCGATCCTCACGGGCTCTTGACCCTCGCGAAGGACGCACCTTCTGCGCCGTCGCTCCAGAAGGTCGCGCCGGACCTCCTGGCGGACGTCGAGGGCAAGAGGCGGCGTGACTGCGCCTCCGCGATGACGCCCGGCGCCGTCCTCGAGTCGTGGGTCGGCGAGCTCCGCGAAGCCTTCGACGAGGGACGCCGCGCGCCGGGGACGACCGTGGCGAACGCCTCTGCGCTCGAGCCGCTGCCGCCGACGGGCAGCGCGCGCGAGACGGCGGAGGAGCTCGGTCGCCGCGCCGGCGCCTTCGAGGCGGCGTACGGCGCGGAGGGCGCGCGCTTCGCCGACGAGGCGCGGCGGCGCTTCTTCCCGCCGCTCGACAAGGCCGGGTGGTCGCGGGTCGTCCTCGCGTCTGCCGTGCGCGCGTACGTCCCGCTCGTCGATCCGCACGGCGAGTGGGCGCCCTTCGACGAGGAGTCGAGGATCTACGAGGTCGATCTCGCGTCGCGACCGCCGTCGCGGCTCTGGGGCCGCGCGCTCCTCACGGCGATCGGCGTTCGGGTCACGGAGTCGGCGACGCCGCCGCTCGCGATCGACGACGTCGTGCTGTCGGTGGCGAACGTCGCGACCGCCGGGCTGCCGCTCGAGCAGGTCGACCAGCTCGGCTTCGCCACAGGCGACGCCCGGTCGCCGCTCGCGGCGGTCGTCCTCCGCGGCGGGAGGATCGTGACGCTGGAGGTCGGGCACGGAGAGGACATGGAGCCGCCGGCCCGCGCCGCCGGGGATCTGCCGTTCGAGCGCGTCGCCTTCGGCGAGGGTGACGCGCTGGTCGTCCCTGGTGAAGGACGTCCGCGATGATCCGGCGACGACCTCGCCGCGATCCCCGGCGACGAGCGCGAGCGCGGCCCGCGGAAGCTCACCGGCGTCGTGCTCGATCTCCGAGGCAACGGCGGCGGCTCGACCGACGGCGCTCGGTGCGCTCGGTCGCGCTCTTCATGCCGGGAGCGCCGCTCTTCGCGATGCGGCGTCGCGACGGGACGGTCGAGATCGATCGCGCGCCGGTCCCGCGAGATCGCGATCGCTGGACCGGCGCGGTCGCGACGTTCGTCGACGGCACGACGGCGAGCGCCGCCGAGATGATCGCGGGCGCGCTCGCCGCGTACCGGCGCGCTCCGAGCGTAGGCTCCACGACGTTCGGCAAGGGCTGCGCGCAGGAGTACGTCGACGACGACGCGCACGCGGGCGTCATCCGGCTCACCACGCTCGTCTACGCGCTCCCGGACGGGACGCCGGTGCAGCGCGTCGGCCTCGTCCCGCAGATCCGCTTCCCGTTCGCGTCCACGGCCGAGCCCGGCGCGACCGAGGAGCGCGAGGCGAAGCTCGCCCACTCCGCGCCGCCCTGGCGCGGCCCCGACGTCCGCGATCCGTCGTCGGTCGCGGGCGCGCGCGAGGAGGCCGGCTGGCCCGCGCACGGCGGCAACGTCGGGCCTTGCCAGGACATCGAGACGTGCCGGGCGCTGCGCTTGCTCGGCGGGACGCGTCGCGCGCCGATCGCGAAGCACTGAGCGGGCGCGCTCTCGCGGGAGACTGCGTCCAGCCGGCGGCCTCGCGCCGCGCGCCGCGTCAGTCGAAGATGCCGCGCGCCGTCGCCGTGTCGAGCGCCTGCTGGAGCGTGTCGTAGCCGGGCGCGAGGCCTTCGGTGAGGTCGTCGCCGCTGAATACGTCGCGGACGAGGTGACGCTTGCTCGCGTCCGCGCACGCGCTCTTGAAGGCGCTGAAGGCCTCGTCGCGAATGTCTCCCGAGAGGGCGCTCCGTACCGCGATGACGTCCGGCGGGATCGCGCCGAACGTGGCGAGCACGCGGACGTCGGCGCCGTCGATCTCGGACCACGCGCCTGCGCTCACGTTCCCCTTCTCGTCGGCCTGAGCGTAGGTCCCGGCGACGTCGCAGGCGCCCTCGAGCAAGGCCTGGATCGCGCTCCGGTGCGAGCCGTGGAAGGTCTCCGTGCGGAAGAGCGTGCGGGGATCCTCCCCGAGGTGTGCGAGCTTGACGCGCGGGACGACGAACCCCGCGGCGCTCCAGCGGTCCACCCACCCGGCGCGCGTCCCGCGCAGCGCGGCGATGGATCGGATCGTCCCGCTCGCGCGCACGATGAGCGCGGCCTCGTAGGCCGCGGCGCCGCCGCGGAGGATGCTGCCGAGCGGCGTGACGGTGTCGCCGAGCCGGAGGTAGACGATCGGCGGGAGCCAGGCTACGTCGGCCCGCCCCGCGCGGACGTCGTCGGCGAGCGCCTCGTAGGACGCGGCCTCGCGGCGCTCGATGGGGATCCCGATGCGCTCGCTCATCCAGCCTGCGAGCCGGTCGACGCGCTCGCCGAGGTCGCTGCCGGCGGCCGGGACGACGAGACCGAAGACGATCTTGGTGGGGGTTGAAGAGGTCATGGTGGAGGCGACTCGCCATCGTACTACGGCCGGTGGCCTCCAGACCTCCCGGCGTCTCGACGCCCTTCGCGGCGCGCACCGCTGCCGTGCTCCGCCGAAGCCGGCTCACCCCATCACGAGATCGTACGCCATCTTCAGCACGAGCACGGTCACGACGCCGAGCACCACGGTGCGGACGAAGTTGTCCCCGCGCTTCAGCGCGAGGCGGGCTCCGACGAACGCACCCGTCGCGTTCGCCACCGCCATCGGCGCGACGAGCCGCCACACGACGGCGCCCTTGAGCGCGAACAGCAGGAGCGCCGCGAGGTTCGAGGCGAGGTTCACCACCTTGGCGTTGCCCGACGCCCGCGTGACGCTGTCGCCGAACACCATGACGAACGCGACGATCAGCATCGACCCGACGCCGGGACCGAAGAAGCCGTCGTAGAAGCCGAGCGCGAACGCGATCGGGCCGAGCGCCAGCATCGCCCACGAGCGCGCCTGCCCCGTCTTCGGCTTCCGCGGATAGGCGACCACGCCCGCGGCGGCGAGGAGGAGCACGAGGACGATCGGCTTGAGCGGCTCCGGCTCCACGAGCAAGAGGACGCGCGCCCCCGCGAGGGATCCGACGAAGCCGCAAACGAACGCGAGCGGCGCGCGCGCGCGGTCGATCCCGCCGCGGCTCCAGAACGAGAGGAATGACGAGATCGCGCCGAACGACGCCTGGCCCTTGTTCGTCGCGAGCGCGACGGGGACGGGCAGCCCCGCGGCGAGCAGGATCGGAACCGTGACGAGGCCGCCGCCGCCGGCGATCGCGTCGACGAGCCCGGCGCCGAACGCGGCCAGCGCCAGGAGCGCGATCATCCACGGCTCGAGCGGGGGCATGCGCGGCGCCCTTCGCTACCCGCCGCGTCGCGTCGCGCGGACGCGATCGACCGCGGTGACGCTGGTGAGATCCTGGGGAGCGGAGGGGACGCGTTGCGAGGAATCGGAGCTCGACTTCACGCCTGTCATCGCCGGCTTCACGATGCCGCTCCGGACCGTCAGGCGTCGGCCGTCGCGGCCACGGTCGTGACGGCGGCGGATTTCGGCGGCGGCGGGGGCGCGAGCTCGCGCAGCTTCGTGAGGTCGAGCGGCGAGACGAGCGCGCCGTCGTGCCAGAGTCCGAGCTCGGCGCGGACCGGGTGGTACGGGACGGCGACGTCGCCGTCCGCGTTCTTGCCGAAGAGGGCCTCCATCACCTCGGCGATCTTCACGCCGCCCTCGCCGGTGATCGACACGTCGACGAGCAGCGGGACGAGGTCGCCGGCGACGCGCGCGTCGTCGAGGTACGCCGCCGCGCGCGCGTCGAGCGGCGCGAGGGCGCGGAGGAAGCGCTTCGCGTCGATCGCCTTCGCGAGACCACGCTCGAAGCGGCGCACCAGCCGGATCTCCGGCGTCGCGAGCACCCGCTCGACCTCGGCGAGGAGCCGCGCCTCTCCGCCGATCGCGTCGAGCGCGCGCCGCGGGATGCCGACCGCGTAGCGGGCGCCGTCGATCGCCTTCGCGAGGCCGCGATCGGCCGCGCCGAGCGACGTCCCCGCCTTCCAGACGAGGCCCGCGGGCGACGAGCGGGTGAGCCGCGCCGCGAGATCGGCGGGATCGGCGTCGACGGTGAGCTTCACGTCGAGGATCTCGGCGAGGCTCGCGACGCCCAGCGAGAGGGCGGGGGAGAACGTCATGTCGGGCTTCGGGTGGAAGCCGGACGTGTAATAGAGCGGCACGTCGATCCTGCGGAACGATCGCGGGAGCGCGCGGATCAGATCGAGGTGCGAGAGGTAGGCCATCGGCCCGACCTTCGCGTAGACGAAGCGCGTCCGCCTCGCCTCGCCTTGCACGATGCGCGGCGGCGCCGCGGGTCCCTTCTTCTTCGCGGGCGCGGGGGCCTTCGGCGGCGCGCTCGCGTCGACGGAGATCGCGTTGGCGCTCTTCGCGTCGTCGATCGGGGGCGCGTTGGCGTTCCTCGCGTCGTCGGTCGGGGTCGCGTTGGCGCTCTTCGCGTCGTCGATCGGGGGCGCGTTGGCGTTCCTCGCGTCGTCGGTCGGGGTCGCGTTGGCGCTCTTCGCGTCGTCGGTCGGGGTCGCGTTGGCGTTCCTCGCGTCGTCGCTCGGGCTCGCCGGCGCCTCCTTCACGCTGGGCGCCTCCTTCACGCGCGGCGACTTGGCGCCGAGCCGCGTGAGGTACACCAGCCGCTCGCCGCGCATCGCGGACAGATCGCAGGCGACGCCGCAGTCGTAGCAGACGAGCTTCCGCGTATCCTTCGTCGCGTCTTCGAGGTTCGTGTGGTGCACGAAGGCGCCTGCGGCCTTGCCGCACGGCGGGCTCAGGCGGCTCTTCAGCGCCTTCCTGTACTCGCGGACGAGGAAGCCCTCCTCGAGGCCGACGTCGATGTGGCTCCACGGCAGTCGCGCGCTCACCGGGAGCGTCCCGAGGTAGTCGGCGGGGACGATGCCCTCCGCGCGGAACGCCTCCTCCCAGACGTCGATCTTCAGCTGGTCCTCCCACGAGTCGAAGCGCGCGCCGTTCGCGTAGGCGCGCAGGAGGACACGCCCGAGCTTGCGGTCGCCGCGCGCGAAGACGCCCTCGAGCCAGCTCGTGCGGCTGTCGTGCATGCGGAGATCGACGCCCTTCGCCGTCCTCGCCTCCTCGCTCAGCCAGCGCTGCTTCTCGACGACCTTGTCCTCCGTGTCCATCGCGCACCACTGGAAGGGCGTGTGCGGCTTCGGCACGTGCGTCGACACGCTCACCGTGACCTTCGGGGGACCGGCGTTGCTCTTCTCCTTGCGGACGCGCTTGCCGACCTCGCGCGCGCGCTTACCGACCTTCACGATCTCGCGGACGTCGCTCTCCTCCTCCGTCGGCAGGCCGATCATGAAGTAGAGCTTCATGCCGTCCCAGCCGCGCGAGAAGATCCGCTCGGCGGTGGTCATCAGCTGCTCTTCGGTGACGTTCTTGTTCACCACGTCGCGCATGCGCTGGCTGCCCGCCTCGGGCGCGAACGTGACGCCGCTCGCGCGGACCTTGCGCATGTCGTCGAGGACGTCCTCGCCGAGGCCGTAGGCGCGGAGCGACGAGACGCCGAGCGACACCTTCTCCGGCGCGAGCTTGTCCGTGACCTTCTGGATCAACGGCGCGATGCACGAGTAGTCGGCCGTCGACAGCGCGGTCAGGCTGACGCCGTCGTAGCCGGACTCCTTCACCGCCTTCACGAGCGTGTCGACGATCTGCTCGGGATCGCGCTCGCGCACGGGCCGGTAGATCATCCCTGCCTGGCAGAAGCGGCAGCCCTCGGTGCAGCCGCGCGCGATCTCGATCGACATGCGGTCGAAGATCGCCTCCGGTCCGCCGACGGGGCCGTCGTGCGGGAAGGGGAAGCGGTTCAGATCGTCGACCATGTTGCGCCGGACGGGGAGCGCGAGGCCGGGCACCTCCGGACGATCGACGACCTCGAGCCCGGTGTCGGGATCGATCGCCACCGCGTAGAGCGAGGGGACGTAGACGCCGGAGAGCCGCGCGATCGCGACGAGGCGGTCGCGCCGCGAGACGCCCTTCTTCTTGAGGTCGGTCCAGAGGAGCGCGAGATCGGTCGTCCGCTCCTCGCCGTCGCCGATGACCACGGCGTCGATGACCGTCGCGAGCGGCTCGGGGTGCGTCGCCGTCGGGCCGCCGGCGATGACGAGCGGATGGTCCTCGCCGCGGTCTTCCGACCGGAGCGGCACGCCGCCGAGATCGAGCATCGTCAGGATGTTCGTGTACGTGAGCTCGAACTGGAGCGAGAAGCCGACGACGTCGAAGTCGACGAGGGGCCTGCCGCTCTCGAGCGAGACGAGCGGGAGGCCGCGCGCGCGGAGCTCCTTCTCCATGTCGACCCACGGCGCGTAGCAGCGCTCGCCGACCGTGCGCGGATCGTCGTTGAGGATCTTGTAGAGGATCTTGAACCCGAGGTGGCTCATCCCGATGTCGTAGACGTCGGGGAACGCGAGGCAGACGCGCGCCTGCGCGGCGTCCCAGTCCTTCTTGACGGCGCCGTACTCGCCGCCGAGGTAGCGCGCGGGCTTCTCGACGCGGTGAACGAACTCCGCGTAAGGATGAGGCGAGGAAGACACAGCCATCGTGGGCGGCTACTTAGCGCGAATCACGCCGGGACGCTCCTACGGCGCGGCCGGGCCGTGATTCGTGCGGTTTTCCCGGACTGAAGGCGTGTCCCCGCGGGGCGGGGCTACGATCTCACGGCCGGACGCAGCGGCCGCCCTGCTTGCCGTACTTGGTCATCACGCTGAGGTTGTGGCCCTGGCGCGATGCCCCGTGCCCCTCGAACGACGCGCCGATCCACGCGACGCGGGCCCAGCCGTTGTGGTTGTCGTCGTCGTAGCAGCGACCGTCGGCGCCGCAGAAGCCCGTGCCGCCCGAAGACGACGCGCACTGGCTCGTCGTCTGATTGAGCGCGGTGCAGGGCCAGCCGTCGCCCACGACCTCCATCACGTTTCCGAGCACGTCGAAGTAGCCGTCGTTCGCGCCGGGCCCGATGGCGCGGAAGTCGTTGCGCATCCGGCCGGGCGCCGCCACCGCGTACGCCTGGTCGTTCGTGTTCGGGTTCCCGGGCATCGGGAAGACGTACCGCGCCTGGAAGATCGACGGCGAGCTCGGGAACGGGTTGTAGTTGGTCGTGTTCTGGTCGTACGCGTTCAGGTTGTAGCCGCCGGCCGAGGTGCGCATCGGGACGAGGAACTCGTTCGTCTGGAAGCTGTACGCCTGCCGGTTCGCCGCGCCCGCGACCGTGTCGAGGTACGACGGCGAGCCTCCCCACGGGTGACTCGCCGGGCCCCAGGCTCCGGCGGAGCCGCCGAGCTCGGCCTGGGTCGGGAGGCGCCCGCCGTCCCACGCGCAGAAGGCGGCGAGGAGCGGCTGCGTCACGCAGTTGAGGCTCTTCACGTCGAGCTCCTGCTGCGTGAACGCCCGAGCCATCGCGCCGAACTGGCTCGACTGCGTCGCGGGCGGCCACCAGTACGTCGGGTGCCCGTTCTGGCCGTTGCCGCTGTTGAGCCAGCAGCCCTGCCCGCAGTTGACGCAGGGCCGGTCGGGCATGAACACCGTGTTGCCGAGGTGCTCGTAGACGCCGAACCGCTGCGTGCGGCTCGAGCAGCCGCTGCCGTCGGCGTCGCAGCGGGTGATCGTCCGCTGCGGCGTCGAGAGGCCCGACGGCAGGTACTGCACCATGTTGTCCGGGATCTGCTGGGTGATCGCGCGGTTCGCGCTCACCCAGCCGGCGACGTCGTTGCCCACCGCCCGGATGAACTCGCGCATTCGGCCCGCGGTGATCTCGTACTTGTCGACCTTGATCGCCGAGCCCGGGAGCTCCACCGACGCGCAGCACGACTCGTGGCTCGCCGTGGCTTGGCCGACCTCGCGCGCGCCGCAGGTGTCGCCGCCCTCGTGGACGCGGCACGAGCGGGCCGGCACGCACCGGTTCGCGTAGCCGCAGGTCGCGCCCGGAGCCGCGCAGTCGCCGTCGAGCCCACAGAGCCGGCCGGGAGCGCAGCGGGGCGCGTTCGTCGGAGCGCCGCCTCCGCAGTCGATGTCCGTCTCCGTGCCGTTCTTGAGGCCGTCGGAGCTCGACGGTGCGTCGCAGGTCTTCGGCGCCACCGCGCTGCAGCGGACGTTGTTGCAGTCGCTGTCTTGGCTGCACCCCTGGCCGGGCGGACACTTCTTCGCCGTCGTCGGGCCACCGCAGTCCGTGCCGGTCTCGTCTCCGTTCTTGACGCCGTCGCTGTCGGTCGGCGCAAGGCACTTCTTCGAGCCGTCGTCGCAGACGAGGCTCGCGCAGTCGGTCCCCGCCGCGCAGCCCTTGCCGTCGGCGCAGGCTGGGGCGTTGGCTCCGCCGCAGTCGACGTCGGTCTCGTCGCCGTTCTTTACCTCGTCGGTCGGCGAGGGCGCCTGGCACACGCCGCCCGCGCAGACGAGGCTCGTGCAGTCGGTCCCCGCCGCGCAGCCCTTGCCGTCGGCGCAGGCGGGCGCCTTGGTGCCGCCGCAGTCGATGTCGGTCTCATCGCCGTTCTTGATCCCGTCGTCGGGGGAGACGTCCCGGCACGTCCCCTCGCGACAGAGCCCGGTCTGGCAGTCGGGCGCGCCTTCGCACGGCGCACCGACGGCGCACGGCGTGGTGAGCCGCCCGCAGGCCGCGTCCGGCGAGCCGCCGTCTGCGTCACCGCCGGCGTCGAGCCGTACTCCCGCGTCGGCGCCCGCGTCGGGTTTGGTGGCGTCCGCGTCCACGCCGCCGCCGTCCGCGCCGCCGCCGTCGGCAGGATCCGAGGCGCAGGCCGCCATGACCATCACGAGCGCCACCGTCGGAAACACGAGCCTCATGATCGTCGCCCTCCGCAGGACAATACCTCAGTCTCTCCAGCGGCGGTCAGCGCGTCCAGCGAAACGACCTCTTCGGGGGAGGTCAGCGCGTCCAGCGAAACGACCTCTTCGGGGGAGGTCAGCGCGTCCAGCGAAACGACCTCTTCGGGGGAGGTCAGCGCGTCCAGCGAAACGACGCGGTCCAGGCAGGACGCCTCGGGGCGCCAGCCTCTGGAACGCCGGCAGAAGCGGCGGATCCCGCCGGGGCCGTCCGCGCGGGCGGCGACCAGCGGGCCTGCCAAGCGGCGTCGGTGAGGTTGGGGCGCACCGCGTGGAGCACCCCAGGCGGCGCTTCGAGTCCGGCGACGACCTCGTGGTGGGTGAGGTGCGCACCTACGACCAGGACGGGCTCGTCGCGCGCCGGATCGCGCGCGAGCATCAGCGCGGGCTCGATCGGTCCTGTGGCGGTCGCGAGGAGGCGCCGGCTCGGCGCGTCGGAGTACACGACGGCGATCGCCGGCCCGACCGGCTCGGGTGAGTCGTCTTCGAGCTTGGCGATGCGCGCCGGGAGCGACGCGAGCGTCGCGGCCTCCTCGGCCGAGAGCGGTTCGTCGCCCGCGTGCCGCTCGGCGCCCTTGAGGGCCCCGCGGAGGATGTCTTCGATCTCCGTGAGCGTCGCCGCGGCGCTCGACGGCGGCGCCGCGCCGCCCAGCGCCTCGAGCCCGCGGCGCGCTTGCCGCACGACCGAGACGAGCCGGCTCACGACGTCGGGGAGCGGCTCGACGAACGTCGGCAGCGCCGCGCCGGTCACGCGGAGCACCGCGGCGGGCGACGGCGGAGCGGGCCGAGCGCGGGCCATCGCCTGACCGACGTGCCGCACGAGCGTCCAGGACGCGAGCAGCGACTCGACGCGCATCCGGTCGGCCGCCGCCGTCCGGGCGACGCCGGCCTCCGGCTCGGCGTTGGCCCAGGCGATCAGCGCGTCGACGAGCGAGCCGTGCACGGACGCGTGGAGCGCGGCGCTCTCCTCGAGCGCGAGCCGGCTGCGGCGGAGGCTCGAGAGCGTGGCGTCGTAGGCGTCGAACGCGTCGGCGTTCGTCTCGCGGAGGAGCGAGCGGGCCTCGGGCGCGCCGAGCCACGCGGCCAAGTCGAGCGTGGACGGTAAGACGCGGTAGCCGCCGCGCAGGCGGTCGACCTCGGACGCCGCGGCCGCGTCGCGAGCGAGGCCCACAGGCGCGCCGACGAGCGCCTGGAGCACGAGCGAGTCGGCCGCCGCGTGGCCGCCGAAGACGCGGACGTTCACGGGGCCGACCGGCACGCCGTCCGCGCTGCCGGGGTGGCGCCCCACGAGTCCCGTGCCGTCGAAGAGAAGCGGCGCGCGGCCCGCGACGGCGCGCGCGCGGACCCGGTCGACGCGGACCACGTTCGAGACGTCCGCGATCGTCCGGAGATCGACCCCCGCCGCGCCGGCGATCTCGTCGATCTCGCCGAGACCGAGGTCGTCGGCCCCGCCCCAGACGAACGCGAGCAGGCGCGTCGCGCGGGTGTACGCGTCGTGGATCGCCGGATCGACGTCGCGACTGCAGAGGCGCGCGAGCAACATGGCCGCGCGCGCGTTGGTCCGCGCGCCGTGGAGGCTGGCGGTCCCGCCAGGGGCCTCGCTCCGGGCGACGAGCGTGAGCGGCGCCGCCGCCAGCCACGCGAGCGCGCGGAACGCGCCGGGGCGAGCGGCCGTGCTCGGCGCCGCGAAGCGCGCGTAGTCGAGCGTGACGCCGAGCAGCGGGCTCCGAGCGGAGCCGCCGTGCGCTTCGACGAGGGCCCGCTCCTCGGCGATCACCTTCGCGAGATCGGCAGGCGCCGCGTAGGGCGCCGTCGCGGAGAGGGCGCGCGCGACGCCGATCACGCCGCGGGCGACGCGGTAGGCGTCCGCGAGCTCGGTTTTGGCGCCGGTCTTCTCGGCGCCGAGGCGCGCCTCGATCCGCTGCAAGAACGTGTCGAGGGCCGGCGCGAGCGCGACCTCCTCGACGTGGCCGAGCGCGCGGACGAGCCCGAGGTGCACGAGCGCGAAGAGCGCGTCGATGGTCACGACGTGAGGGATCCGCTGCTCGCGGAGATGTGTGTAGAAGGCACCTATCGAGCGGCCCGGCCCGGCGTGGTCGGCCATTCGCTTCGCGAGCACCGTCCCGGAGCCGATCGAGAGGACACCGTCGCGGCGGAGGCTCGCCCGCGCCTCGAGGTCGAGCTCGTCCCACAGCCGCGCGGCGCCCTCGAGCTTCGCGATTTCGCCGTCCGCCCTCGGCAGGGCGATCTCCGCGCGCACCGGCGTCCGGACCTCGACGCCGACGGGCTCCCAGTACCAGTCCGGCCGCGGGGGCGCTCGCCGCGCGCGCGCTTTCGGCTCCGGCGGTCGCGGTGACGCTCCCGGCGGCGTCGCGGCCCCAGGGGCGCGCGCTGGCGGAGGCGTCGCGCACGACAACGCGAGCGCGGCCGCCGCGGCCGCCCAGCGGCCCGAACGGAGCGCGCGGCTGTGCGAGCCGGCCGGGGACGCATCGACTTTCCCTCCCACGATGGTCGGCAGAGTACTTCCGTCCGGCGGCCGTTTGCCATCCATTCGCCGCGCCTTCGGCCGAGGCGCCGCGCGGGCGACCCGGCCGTCAATCGTCGTCGCGTCGGCGTCGTCAGTCGTCGCGTCGGCGTCGTCAGTCGTCGCGTCCGCCGTCGCCGTCGCCGTCGCCGCCGTCGATGAACGTCTCGAACCGCTCGCCGCCGCTAAGCTCGAGGATGGCGCGCGCGGCGGCGATCTCGAGACGAGCGCCCGAGCCCCAGCGCATGTACAGGCGCACGTCGTTGCCGCCGTCGAGCAGCGCGGCAGGCGGGATCTCCACGCCCTCGGAGACGCCCTCACCCTCGATCTCCGCCGAGGCCGGGGACACGAAGGCGTAGTCGACGGCGTCACCCTGCGCCGCGAGCCGCCAGGGCCCCTCGAACGCCAGCGCTTCGACGCCGCTCAGCGTGAGCGTCGCCCCGTGCGACCAGACACCGAACGATCCCGGTGACTCGGCGCGGTACGCGCAGAGGTGCGAGAAGCGGAGGACCGCCGACGAGTCCTCCAGCACGGTGAACGACGCGACGACGGCGTCGTGAAGCTCGAGGAAGTCGGGGCGCTCGGAGGCGGTGGGGAGCATGTGGCGCCCCTTCTACCCCAGGTCGGCCGATCGCGGCGCGTCGAGCTCGAGTGGACGGAGCGGCGCGCGGTGTCCGCCGGCGGGAGCCCGCCAGCGCCGCGCCGGCGGGCGCGCTATGGTGAGCGGAGCAGCGTGGCCCGAAAGAAGAAGCGCAAGGTGACGGACGCGCGCGCGCCGCAGCGGATCAGGTATCCGGTCGCGGTGCTCGTGCGGATGTTCGTGCTGGGCTCGGTCGCCGTGCTCGCGGCGGTTTGGGCGATCTGGCGACAGTACACGGTCCCGCGGATGCCGATGGTCGTGCCGGTCGCGCCGGCGCCGGCGGCGTCGGAGATCGAGATCGACACCGCGGAGTGAGCGGCGCGTCGTCGCGGGCGCTCGAGGTCGTCGAGCGGCGACGGGCCCGAAAGCCTCATGCGAGGTCGTCGGCCTCGTCGTCGGGGTCGCCCGCGCGCCTGGGCCCGACGAGGAGGTAGGCCGCGATCTCCGCGGCCGCCGCGAGCAGGAAGCCGGGCACCAGCATCACGAGGACGAAGCGCGCGACGACGAGCGCGATCGCGAGCGCCGCAGCGCCTGCGGGCGGTGGTCCGTTGCCCGCGCCGAGCAGCACGTGCGCGACGTGGCCGTGCGCCATCGCGCGCAAGAGCACGTGGTGGAGCACGAGGACGCCGAAGGAGAGCGCCGTGAGCACGACCGGGCGCCGGTTGGCGCGGAGCAGCGCGATCACGACGGCCTCCGCCGCGGCGCCGTGAGCATCGCGAACAGGATGGCGTCGCCGATGGGACCGCCGGTCGCGTAGGTGAGCGTCCCGTCCTGCTCGAGCGGCGCGCCGAAGAGCTGCGCGGTCGCGTAGAGCGCGGTGAACGTCTCGCGGTCGCCGTGGACGCGGCTCGCGCCGAGGGCGAAGCCGCTCGCCGACACTCCGAAGCCGAGGAACACCGGCCCCGAGTCGACGTCCCCGCGGGCGGCTCGCTTGCCGGGCGGATACTCCATCATCCCGCCGAAGCCGAGCACGGTGCGATACTGGTGCTTCTCGAGCGCGTGGAACAGCGCCCGCGAGGTCGCGTCGTCGGCGAAGGAGAGGAAGTACGCGGCGAGCGCCGTGCCCGACGCTCGTGGAGCGTCTCGCGGCGAGGCGTCGACGACGGTCACCGCCTGGACGAGCAGGCCGGTCGCGGGATCCACGCCGCTCCGCGAGACGGCCGCGAGGCCGCGCTCGAGCGCGGGCGGCGGCGGCTCCCCGGTCGCCCGCGCGTGCAGCGCGAGCGCGGCGAGGGCGGCGGTGTTGTCGACCGGGTAGACCTCGCCCGGGTACGTCTCGACGAAGCCCGTGGGCGAGGCCTCGATCCGCCGCGCGATCGCGCGCGCGATCGCCTCCTCGCGCGCGACGAACCGCGACGCGGGGCGGAGCGTGCGGTGGAGCGAGAGCGCGAGCCCGGCGTACCCGAGGTAGGCGACGTGACCGCGGTCCTCGGCGGAGCCCGGCGTCGCGTCGAGCGAGGCGAGCGCGTCGTTGCCCCAGGCCTGGTCCTCGAACGTGCGCACCCGCGGCTCGAGCAACGCGTCGAGGCACCGCTCCATCCGCGCGACGCTCTCGTCGCGGGCGGCGCCGGTCCGCGCGGTCGCGACCTGTCCGAACCCCATCGCCGACATCATGAAGGTGGCGAACAGCCACTCGCCGTCGAATCGCGACGAGCCCGTCGCGAACGTCGCCGGCGCGAGCGCGTCGGGCGACTCCGTCCAGCGCGCGACGCCCGCCGCGAGCAGGTCGGTCTGGGCCGCGTCCCCTTCGAACCACTTGGCGGCGTCCCGCTCCATCACGCGGTGCGGGACGGTCGCGAAGCCGAGCACGAACGCGAGGAGCGCGACGAGCGCCCTCGTCGAGCCTGGCTTGTGCGCTGCCTCCTCGGCCATCCCTCATTGGACGACGAACTACCGGAAATGACGAGTCTCCGAGCGTCGTGTGCCGACCGTTCGCCACCGCCTCGCGACGGCTCGCGCTCCGCGCGCCCACGACGTCCAATAAAACATGGGTGTACCACGCTGGTGGCCGGAAACCCCACAGCCGGCCGCGGGGTGCGCCCCGAGCCGCCACGAATCTCGTGAAACGACGCGGATGGGCGCGCGCGATCCAGGCTCTGCGCGCTGGAACGTTCGTTGAAAGAGGGCGCTCGATGCCGTCGCACCTCACTCGTCTCCTCGGTCTCGCGGCGCTCGCCTACGCGTGCGGGCTGCTCGTGCTCGCGTGCTCGGTGCCGCCGGTGCCGGACTTCGAGCCTCCTGCCGGGCCGAAGAAGAAGCGCGCGCCGACCACCGAGGCGGACGCGGGGCCGCAGGGCGGCGAGGCGACGGAGCCGCCGCCGAGCGAGCCGGTCATCGAGGCGCCCACGCTCACGGCGGTCACGCCCGACTCGGTGACCGTCGGTGAAGCTCCGGCCGGAGTCGCGCTGACGCTGACGGGGACGCGCTTCGTCGCGGGCGCGACCGTCGACCTCGCCGGCACCTCGCTCCCGGCCACGCTCACCAGCCCGACCTCGCTCACGGTCGAGGTCCCCGGAGCCCAGCTCGCGACGGCCGGCGTGCTCCAGCTCTCGGTCGTGTCGCCGTCGGCGGGGCCGTCGAACGCGCTCACGTTCACCGTCGCCAACCCGACCAGCGTCTCGATCGCGGCCCTCGCGCCCGCCACGGCGCTCGTCGGCTCGAGCACGGTCGCGCTGACCCTCACCGGCGCCGGCTTCATCGCGACGTCGACCGTGCGCTTCAACGGCGCCGCGCTCCCGACGACGTTCCGCTCCGCGACCGAGCTCGGCGCGACGATCCCCGCGGCCGCGCTGGCCGACCCGGGGCGCTTCGGCGTCACGGTCGCGAACGGCGCGGACGTCCTCAGCCTGCCGTCGCCCTTCGAGGTCACGAACCCGCCGCCGGCGCTCTCCGCGCTCACGCCGAGGAGCGTCGCCGCCGGCTCCGCGGCGTTGGTGGTCACGCTCGACGGCACCGGCTTCACGCGCGTGTCCGAGGTCCTCGCCGGCCAGACGCCGCTCGCGACGACCTTCGTGAGCGCCGAGCGCCTCCGCGCGACGCTCCCCGCGTCTCTCCTCGCCGCGGCCGGCTCGCTCTCGCTCCGCGTGCAGACGGCGACGCCCGGCGGCGGCGCCTCCGGCGCGCAGACGTTCACCGTCACGGGCGCGCAGGCGGGGTGCGCGTACACCTGCGCGGAGTATGGCTACGCGCCCGGCGAGTGCTTCGAGGGCTGGTCCTGCAACGCGGCCACGGGGTGCCTCCAGCAGCAGACGTGCGGCGGCGGAGGGGGCGCGGCCTCGTGCGTCTACCGCTGCACGGACTACGGCTACGCGCCCGGGCAGTGCGAAAACGGCTGGCTCTGTCTCGCCAGCGGCCAGTACGCCGGGTGCCTCGGGCAGACGACGTGCAACTGACCGCGCGGCGCGGGCTCGCGGCGTTCCCGATCACGCGCGCGGGGCCGGCGCGCGTGACGAACGGGCTCCGAGTAGGCGACAATCGACCGGCAGCAAATGCCCAGCCTCCGCATCGTCTCGGTCAACGACGTCTACTCGCTCGAGAACCTCCCGCGGCTGAAGAGCCTCGTCGACCACTATCGCGCGCGCACGGACAGCGACGCGCTCCTCGTCGTCCTCGCCGGGGACTTCCTCGCCCCGAGCCTCCTCTCGAGCATGGACGCGGGGCGCGGCATGGTCGACTGCCTCAACGCCGTCGGTCTCACGCACGTCATCCTCGGCAACCACGAGGACGATCTCCCTCCCGGCGAGCTGCGCCACCGGCTCGAGGAGCTCACGTCCACGTGCATCGGCACGAACGTCCTCTCGGGGCTCGACCTGCCGCGACGCGACGTGATCGCGGTGGGGCCCGTGAAGGTCGGGCTGGTCGGCGTGGTGATGGCCGATCCGTCGGTGTACCGCGGCGTCCCGTTCGGCGACGTCGAGCTCGCGCGCGCGAACGACGCCGCGATCGCGGAGGCCGCGCGGCTCTTCGACGAAGGCGTCGCGGGGGTCGTGGCGATCACGCACCAGGCGATCGCCGACGACCGCGCGCTCGCCGTCGCGCAGCGGAGCCCGCGCTTCCTCGCGATCATCGGCGGCCACGACCACACGCCGATGCTCGTCGACGTCGAGGGGACCTGGATCGTGAAGGCCGGATCCGAGGCGGTGCACGCCGCGATCACCGACGTCGTCTGGTCACCGGACGACGTCGCCGCGCCCAGGGTGACGACGCGGCTCGAGGACGTCTCCGGGTACCCCGAGGACGCCGCCCTGCGGGCGCGCGTCGACAAGCACATGGCGGCGGTGCGCGAGCTCTCGTCGGCGACCTTGCTCCACCTCGGCCCGAACGAGACGCTCTCGTCGAAGGGGACGCGGTCGCGTCAGACCAGCATCGGCTCGCTGGTCTGCTCGCGTCTCCGCGACTGCCTCGGCGCGGAGGCGTGCCTCTTCAACGGTGGCGGCATCCGCGCGGACCGCGACTACGCCGAGCGCTTCACCTACGGCGACCTCGAGACCGAGGTGCCGTTCGACAACGCGATCGTCGTCGTGCCGCTCCCGGGCCGCGTCATCCGCGACGCCGTCGCGGCGTCGCGCGCGCGGGCGCCGATCGAGTCGGGCGCGTTCCTCCAGGTCGACGATCGCATGGTCGTCACGGACGGCCCCGAGCACGCCGTCGTCGCCGTCGACGGCGCGCCGCTCGAGCTCGATCGTGTCTACCACGTGGCGACCGTGCGCCAGCTCCTCCTGGGGCTCGATCGCGTGGAGCCGCTGGTCCGCTGGGCCGAGGCGAACCCGTCCCTCGTGCCGCCGGCCGACAGCGGACGCGAGCCGAAGATGGTCCTCGTGCAGTCGTTCGCGCTCGGCATCTGGCGCGACCTCGGCGGCTTCGAAGCGATGGACGCCGACGGCGACGATCAGGTCACGCCGTCGGAGATCGCCGCGGCGATGGCGCGGCGCCACCCGCACGAGGCGCCGTCGAGGGTGCTCGCGGACATCCTGATCGGCGCGATCGACACGGACGCCGATCGCATCATCTCGCGCGCGGACGCCGAAGCTCTGCACGATCCCGGTAGAGCGCCGCGTCCGCTCGCCACACCTCCGCCGGAGCGTACGGAGGAGTGACCCTCGCGAGGCCGGCCTCGCGAGGACCCGCCGTCACGAGGTAGGCTCACGCGGTGTTCGGCATGTTCAAGCGCTGGCTCGGGCGCGCGCCGCAGGATCGCCCGTTTCCGCGAGAGTGGGCGGAGATCCTCGACCAGAACGTCCCGCTCGCGCGGGCTCTGCCGGAGCAGGACCAGCGCGAGCTCGAGCGGCTCATCCTCGCGTTCGTCGACGAGAAGACCTTCGAGGGCGCGGGCGGGTTCGAGGTGGACGACGAGGTCCGCGTCACGATCGCGGCGCAGGCGTGCGTGCTCCTCCTCCACCGCGACACGGAGATCTACCCCGAGCTCGACACCGTGCTCGTCTACCCCAGCGCCTACGTCGCGAAGACGAGGACGTACGACGGCCCCGTCGTGATCGAGGGGGACGTGCCGCGGCTCGGCGAGTCCTGGGAGCGTGGCCTCGTGGTCCTCGCGTGGGACGCCGTACAGCGCGGGACGGCGGACGTCGGCGACGGCCACAACGTCGTCCTCCACGAGTTCGCGCACCAGCTCGATCAAGAGGACGGCGTGATGGACGGCGCGCCCGCCCTCGGAAAGCGCGGGCGCTACGCGACCTGGGCTCGCGTGCTCGGTGACGAGTTCGCGGACCTCGTCGATCGGGTCCACGCGGGGCGCGCGGCCGACATCGATCCGTACGGCGCGACGAGCCCG
Source organism: Labilithrix sp. (assembly GCA_019637195.1). Taxonomy (GTDB): domain Bacteria; phylum Myxococcota_A; class Polyangia; order Polyangiales; family Polyangiaceae; genus Labilithrix. Next base: position 27,371 of record JAHBWA010000047.1, read on the forward strand.
CCGGAGTTCTTCGCGGTCGTGACGGAGATGTTCTTCGAGAAGGCCGTGGCGCTCCGCGCGCGTCATCCGGAGCTCTACGCGACGCTCGCGGACTTCTACCAGCAGGACCCGGCGTCGTTCGCGGCGGCGGCGCCGCGGCGGTCGGCCTTCGCGGACGATTGACGCGCCGCGCGGGGCGTCGCGGCACGTGCGCCTCGATCGGCGCTCGGGCGCGTCGCGGCACGTCCGCCTTGATCGGCGCTCGAACACCGGTCAAGCTCGAGGGATGCGCCGGTCCCGTCTCGCCTTCGTGCCGGTCGCCCTCGCGGTCTCGCTCGTCGCGGTCCCGGACATGGTCCGCGCGGACGACGCCTCACCGCCGTCCGCCGCGCCCGCGCCGCCGCTCGGGCCGCTCCTCTCGCGCCTCGCGCGCCACGCGCAGCAGTTCGAGGAGATGAAGCGACGCGGCTCGTTCACCTTGAGCGGCAAGATGGAGGAGCTCGATCGGAGCGGTCACGTCGACGGGACGAAGGAGATGGTCGTCCGCGTCACCGCCACCCCCGCCGAGCGCGTGACCGAGGTGGTCCGCTACCTCGAGGACGGCGCGGACAAGACCGCGGAGGCGCGGAAGAAGGCGGAGAAACGTCGGGCCGACCGGAGATCCGGCAAGGCGGAGAAGGCGCGGGATCTCCACCTGCCGTTCCTCGCGTCGGAGCAGCCGCGGTACCGGTTCTCTTTCGCCGAGCGTGATCCGAACGACGCGTCGCGCGTGCGCGTGGCGTTCGAGCCGCTCGTCGCCGCGGAGAACGCGTTCAAGGGATCGGCGTGGGTCGACGAGGCCGCCGGAGAGGTCCTCACGATGGGCCTCTCGCCGACCAAGAACCCGACGTTCGTCGATCACGTCGACGTGACCCTGCGCTTCGATCTCGCGACGCCGCTCGGCCGCGCACCGTCGAGCATCACGTTCGACGCGCGCGGCGGGTTCCTCGTCATCCGGAAGCACTACCGCGGCTCGGCGACGATCACCGAGCCGCGCCTCGCTTTCTGAGGACCCGCCTCGGATCGGGGGCGCGCCGTCCCGAACGGACGCGCGACGTTCGACCTGGCTGACGACGTCGCGCCGGAGTCCTTCGTCACGCGACGCGGTCACCGAGGCCGAGGAGCGTGATGCGCCGCGCGGCGCGCGTCGTCATCGCGGGCCGCGGCCTCGGGCTCGCGCACGACCGCGCGTGCTCCGCGCGAGACTCGAACGTGGCGCTCTGGCAGTCTCCGCACACCTGGAAGCGCGCGTAGTCCCTCGGGCGCGTCAGGAAGTCCGCGACGAAGAGGGAGGTCACGCGATCGGCGAGGCGCATCTCCCGCGCCGCGACCGGCGCGTATCCGATCTCCGACGTCTCGTCGATCACGCCCACGACGATCCCGCCGTCGATCATGACCCGCGCGAAGCGTGGGTCGTCTCGCCACCTGCCTAGGGAGCGGAGCGTCGCGAGCACGCGCGCGTACGACTGCGCGACGAACTCGTGGACCGCGTCGTCCGAGACCGGGCGGAGGCGGATCGCCGCTCGCGCGCTCGCCCGCGCCGTGACCCGATCGCGCGTCGCCGCGATCGCCGACGCGTAGGGGCCGGCGAGCCAGCGGGCGAGCTCACGCTTGCCCCACGGGGCCCGCGCGCTCCACACGAAGCCGAACGCCGCGCTCCGGCAGGCGTCCGCCTGCTCGTGGACGCGCCAGCCGTGCGGAAGCCGGCGACAACGCGATTCGGTGGGCGGCTCGAGAAAGGACATCGTCGGCTGCATGCCTCGGTCTCCTGACGACTCTCTCAGGTCGGGTGGTGTGCTCGACGACCTGCATCGGGAGTACCGGCGGCGCCGGCCGACGAGACGCGGCGGCGCGCCCTCGGGAGCCGTGGGCTGCGTGGCCCGATGCGGCGTGGGCGACGCGCCGTCTGCCGGCGCGACCTGGCTCGAGGCGGCCGCATCTGCTACGAGCGTCGGCGGCATGCGCCGCCATCTCCTCCTCGCCTCGGCTCTCCTCGCGGCGTTCGCGTGCGGGACCGGCAGCCCCGTGAGCCCGTCTCCCGCGTCGGCGGCGGACGCCGGCGACGAAGGAGACGCGGCGGTCGACTTCCCCGCCGTCACGCTCCCCGCCGAGCCGCAGCGTCCGGGCGATCCGGCCGAGGGCTACCGCGCGCTCGTCAACGAGCCCTACGTGCCGTGCGGCATCCCGTGGTCGGCGTACTCGAAGGTGTTCACCGAGGCTCCGGAGAGCCAGCGCATCCCCGGGCGCGAGGGCCGCAACGCGACGCTCTCGTACGACTACACGGCGATGACGACGAAGGACGGCGTCGAGCTCGTCACGTCCAATTGCCTCTTGTGCCACGCGGGTCGGATCGACGGAAACCTGGTCGTCGGCCTCGGCGCCGCGGACGCCGACTTCACGCGCTCGGCGGACGACCAGAAGAACCTTGCCGCGAACGTCGGGCTGCTCTTGTCGGACGAGAAGGAGCAGGCCGAGTGGCAGAAGTGGCGCGCCCGCATCGACACCGTCGCGCCGTACTCGGTCCTCAGCACGCGCGGCCCGAACCCGGCGGACAACTTCACGGCCGTCCTCTTCGCCCACCACGACCCGAAGACGCTCGCGTGGAGCGACACGCCGCTCATGGCCGTGCCGCCGCCGCACGACACGCCGGTCGACGTCCCGCCGTGGTGGCGGATGAAGAAGAAGACCTCGATGTTCTACGTCGGCGGCGGCCGCGGCGACCACGCGCGCATCATGATGACGGCGTCGGTCCTCTGCACGAGCTCCGTCGAGGAGTCGAAGGCGATCGACGCGTACTTCCCCGACATCCGCGCGTACATCGCGAGCATCGAGCCGCCGAAGTACCCGTGGCCGATCGACGAGGCGCGGGCGAGCCTCGGCCGCACCGTCTTCGAGTCGGCGTGCTCGCGTTGCCACGGCACGTACGGCGCGGCGCCGACCTACCCGAACCGCCTCGTGACGCTCCCGGAGATCGGGACCGATCCGGTGCTCGCGTCCGGGACGGCGCAGTTCGGCCCGCCCTTCGTGGCGTGGTTCGGCGACTCGTTCTTCGGAGAGATCGCGCGGCTCGAGCCGAGGGAGGGCTACGTCGCGCCGCCGCTCGACGGCATCTGGGCGACGGCGCCCTACCTCCACAACGGCTCGGTCCCGACCGTCGAGGCGCTCCTCGACAGCTCGAAGCGCCCGACCTACTGGACGCGCTCGTTCGATTCGCGGGACTACGATCAGGCCGCGCTCGGCTGGCACCACCGCGTGCTCGCCCGCGGCAAGAGCGGCGAGACGGACCTCTCCGCCAAGAAGGCGCTCTACGACACGACGCTCCCGGGCTACGGCAACGGCGGCCACCTCTTCGGCGACGCGCTCTCCCCGGACGATCGCGCGGCGGTGATCGAGTACCTGAAGACGCTCTGACCCGGCGACCTACGGGTCACGACGTTCTGCCGCGAGCGCGCGCGAAACCCGCGCGGCGCTACTCGGCGAGCGCTTCGAGCACCACGACGCTGAGCGCGTTGGGGTCGCCGCCCGTGTCGCTGACGACGCTGACGAGGCCGACCTTGGCCTCGTCGAACCAGAACGCCTGCGTCTGGTAGCCGAAGATCGACCCGCCGTGTCCGACCCCCGGGCCGTTCCCGAGCGTCACGCTCGCCGGCAGCCGCGTCACCCCGAGGCCGTAGCTGCCCTTCGGTACGAACGTGAAGAGCTCCTTCTTCGAGGCCGGCGAGAGCACCTCGTCGGTGCCGTAGAGCGTCGTGACCCACGCGAGGAGGTCACCGGGCGTGGCGACCATCGCGCCGGCGGCCCACGCGACGGAGGGGTCGTACAGGTTCGTGACGTCCGTCTTCGCCTGGTAGCCGGGCGTGAGCGCCCCGCCGAGCGGCTCCTCGCCGTCGAAGAACGTGCGCGTGAGGCCGGCCTTGTCGATCGCGTGCTCTCGCACGATCTCGCCGATGCTGCCGCCCGCGGCCTTCTCGGCGACGAGGCCGAGAAGGACGTAGTTCGTGTTCGAGTAGTACCAGTCCGCGCCGGGCTCGAACTTCGGCGACTCGCTCGTGGCGAACGCGAGGAGCTCGGCGGGGGTGTACTTGCGCTTCGGCTCCGCGGTCAGGGCGGCGGCGAAATCGTCGCTCTCCGTGTAGTTGAAGACGCCGCTCGTGTGGTTCAGGAGCTGCCGCACGGTGATGCCGCTCGCGTTCGGGAAGCTCGGGACGTAGGCGTCGAGCGTGTCGTCGAGGCCGAGCTTGCCCGCGGCCGCGAGGTTCAGGATCGCGGCCGACACGAACGTCTTCGTGACGCTGCCCATCCGCCACAGCGAATCGTCCGACACGGCGTCCTCGCTCTTGGGATCGTCCGAGCGAAAGACGCGCGACTTGCAGCGCGCCGTCGCCACCGCGACGGCTGCGTGTTGCAGCTTTTGCTCCTTGCGCTCCCGGTCGATGCCCTTCTGGATCGCGACCGCCTGGGCCTCGCAGACCGGATCGATCGCGGCGGCGCCGCCGTCATCGGCCGCCGGCGCCGCTCCGCCGTCGGGCGACGCCGGCGCCGGCTCGACGGACGACGACGTGCAGGCCAGCGGCGAGGTGCAGGCCGCCAGCGACGAGACGACGAACAGCGAGCGGAGCCAGCGCATCCCGCGAGGCATAGCAGCGCGCGTCTGGCGCGCAAACACGGGCCTGCGCGCGGCTCACACGGAGCGATCGAGCACGCGGCGCGTGTCCCCGAGGAGCCTCGTCACTCGAGGCGATCGAGCGCGCCGCGCACGAGGCGCGGCGACGGCAGGCTCGCGTCGTTGAACGCCTGGCAGAGCGCGTTCGCCGAGCCGTATCCCACGGCGGCCGCGACGTCCTCGGTGCGCGCCTCGGCGTTGCTCATCGCGAGGACCGCGCTCGAGAGGCGCCAGCGGTCGCGCAGGGAGCGCCAGTCGCTGCCGTTCAGCCCGTAGCGCGTCGAGACCTCGCCTACGAGATCGCCGACGCGCCGGCGCGAGAGCCCGAGCTCGGCCTGCAGATCGGCCAGGCTCGGCTTCGCGTCGAGGCGGGAGAGCGCGCGCCCGACGGCGTCGGCGACGCGCTGGTGAGCCGGCGCCGCCGGTGAGGCGAGATCGCGCGCCCTCCACGTGTCGAACGGGAGCCCGTCGGCGCGGAGTCGCGCGAGGATCCGCGCGAGGATCCCGACCGCCTCCGCGCGCGGAGCGGGAGCGAGCAGCGCCTGGCTCGCGCGCGTGAGCTCCTCGAGGCTCGACGCGCTCAGCGTCCCGTCCGGTAGCCCCACCGGCGCGCTCGTCCCCAGCGAGCCGAGGTTCCACTCGATCGACAGGCAGAGGAGCTCCTGCTCGCGGGCGCTGGCGCGCATGTAGAGCGAGTCGAGCGCTCGGCCGATCGCGAAGGAGCCCGCGCCGAGCCGCCGCGTGACCCCGTTCTCGCGGTCGCGGACGTCGCCGCGGAGGACGACGTCGAGCCGGGGCCGGTCGCCGTAGCCGGACCAGGTGATCGCCGGGAACGAGAGCTGCTCGTCGACGGTGAAGCCGCGACCCTGCTCGATCCGGAGCCGGAAGTCGGGGTGGGCGTAGTCGGCGACGACGAAGGCGACGCCGATCCGCGGCATTTCGAAGGAGCGGCGATACGAGAGCAACGTGGGGTCCGTGTGTCCTGCGAGGTTCGACGCGAAGGAGAGGGGGCGGCGCCCGCCGCGGCGATCAGGCCGCGGCGGGGCGCCGAGCGGGGGTCACGGCGCGGGCGGGAAGACGAACCCCTGCGTCCCCTCGATCGTCATCCCGGCGGCGTCGCACTCCGCGGGGTGCAGCGTCGAGAGGTGATCGTAGCCCTTGTAGCAGCGGTAGATCGGCAGCGTGCCCGGGAGCTGGCCGCGGTGGGACGTGCCGAGGAGGCCCTCGCTCACGCCCGCGCCCTCGCAGTCGTCGTGGTTCGAAACGAAGTGGTGCCCCGTCGGCTTGCGGCAGCGGTAGAGCGGCGCCTGCGTCGCCATGTCGGCGGGCGCGCCGGCGAAGGCGACGAACTGCACGCCGATCGTGATCCACGCGGGCGCTCCCTCCTCGGGCGTCAGCGTGAGCAGGTGATCGCGCGCCTGCGGGTTGTGCGCGAGGTACACCGGGACGGTCCCCGGCGCTGCGGGCGGCTCCTCGACCGCCGCGGGCTGCGCCGCACCGTAGGCGCAGCGGAAGCCGACCGAGCCGTACGTGCGCGTCAGCGGGTAGCCGACGTAGCTCTCGGTGTTCGCGTCGGAGTGCCCCTCCCAGGAGCCGCCGCGCACGATGCCGGCGTTGGGGCCGATGACGTCGCTCATCCACTCGAGGACGTTGCCGGCCATGTCGTGGTGACCCCAGCGCGCGACGCCCGCGGGCTTCCTGCCGGGCGGCGAGAGGTGGTAGGCGTTCATGCCGTTCGCGAAGAAGGGGAAGTCGCTCGGCCAGGTGAACGCGGGATCGCCCGCGCCGCCGTTCTGCGTCTGGTTGATGTCCGTGACGAGCCGCTCGGCGGTCCGCCCGTTACCCCACGGATACGCCCGGAGCTCGTCGCCGCCGAGGGCCGCGTAGGTCCACTCGTCGTTCGATGGGAGGCGCCCGCCGTCCCACGCGCAGAACGCGGCGGCCATCCAGTACGAGACGCAGTTGGCCGGCTTCGCGTCGAGGCGCGGCTTGGTCGCGTCGGCGCGGATGTCGGCGGCGCGCGCGTTGTCGTCGCTCATGATGCTCGCGACTGCGTCCTCGACGTCCTGCGACCACCACGTGCGCGACCCGTAGTCGCGCGGATCGCCGCGGAACTCGCAGGCCGGTCCGAGCTCGATGTCGGCCGCGCCGCGGGACGCGGGCAGCTTGTCGGCGTCCGCGGCCGGGTAGCCGGGGAGCGCGCCGCCGGCGGCGGCGCCGCGGAGATCGCCGTCGAAGGCGTCGACGAACGCGTGCAGGCGCGCGGCGGTGACCTGGTAGACGCCGAGGTCGAACGCGTTCGCGACCGTGATCTGCGCGCCGGCGGCGCCGGGCGGGACGGTGGCCGTCCGGCAGCACGAGTCGTCGCCGTTCGCGCCGCACGTCGTCTGCCCCGGGCCGACGCGTCCGTTGCAGCTCGGCGCCCCGTCGTTCGGTCCCGCGAGCGGCCGGAGCGTTCGCGTTCCGGTGCCCGAGCCGTCGTCGCCGCGCGGCGCGCGCGAGCTCGTCGTGAGGTCGGGGACGTGCGGATCGGTTCGGAGCGCGCAGACGGCGTCGGGATCGTCCTCGAAGCGCGCCGCGTTGCCGGGCGCGCACGCGTCGCCCTCGGTGCCTGCGCTCGCCGGCGCCTGGCCTCTGCGCCAGCTCGTGTCCGGGACGTCGATCGTCGCGCAGGCCACGGCCGTCGTCGCGAGCACGAGAGCCATCAGATTCGTTCGCATCGAGCCTCCGTTCGCTCTGCCTTCAGAGCGTTCGCGAGGGCACCTCGCAAAGGGTGGGCCTACTGGAAAATTGCACATTGGATGAATGTGGCCCGACCCGATGGTCAGAAAATGCCGAAAATTCGAGGCAGTGTGCGCATTGCCTACCTTTGCGCACTGGCCTTTCGCTTGGTCAGTTGGAGGGCGCGCTTCGATCCGATCGCGTCCCGCGATCCGACGCGCTCCCTCGGCATCGGAGCCGGCGCGCGCAGAACCCGGCGGAGCCGGCGCGCAGAACCTGGCGGACCCGGCGTGTGGGCGGTCAGAACTGGATGCCGAGCGAGGTCGTCGTGCTGGGCAGCATGAAGGGGGAGACCCCCAGTTGCCCGGAGTTGTTCGCGCCCCAGCAACGCAGCGCTCCTTGCGAGCTCAGCGCACACGAGCCGTCGAGGCGCACCGCGTCCTCGACGCGCGGGACCTCGTTGAAGCGGTAGAGGCCGGAGACGGGGCTCGGCAGGCACCGGACCTTGCCGCTGGTCAGCCGGACGCAGTCGGCGGAGAACTCCTCGACGTCCGCGAGGACGTGGGTCGGATCGTCGGGCTTCGGATCGAGGATCCTCGTCGGCGTGTACGAGATGGTGCTCCCGAGCACGCCCCAGAACCAGAGCGTCTTGTCCTCCGCCACCGCGAAGGTGACGGGCCCCGCCACCACCTTCTTGATGCCGGTGAGGCCGTTCACGCGCGTCGGCGTCGGGACCGAGCCTGCGCCGGTGCCGTTGCCCAGGAGGTTTCGCGCTCCCCAGCACCACACCTCGCCGTCCTTCACGGCGCACGTGCTGGTCGGGCCGCACGACACCTGATCCGCCGTGAACGACGGGATCGCCGTCGGCGACGGGCGGTTGACGAAGTCCGTCACGCCGAGCCCCAGCTGGCCGTTCGAGTTGCCGCCCCAGCACGCGACGCGCCCGTCGCTCAGCCTCGAGCACGCGTGGTTCTGCGAGACGTCGACGTCCTCGACGTCCTCGAGGAGCGGCGCGTCGGGGACGCTCGTCTTGACGGGGACGCCGGTGCCGAAGCTCGTTCCCCAGCACTTGAGCAGCTTCGTGTCGGTGACGCCGCAGACGACGCCGCGCAGAAACCCGTCGTTGCGCACCGCCGTGAAGTGAGGCGCGTCGGGCGACTGGATCGGGTGCGGCTCGAACGTGGTCCCGAGGTCGGAGATCTCTCCTCGCCCGAGCTCGCCGTTACGGTTGCTCCCCCAGCACTCCACGGTCGTCCGGGTAGGCCGCTGCACGCGGGCGCAGTAGACGTTGCCTCGCGTCCACATGGCGAGGACGACCGGGGCGCCGGCGTCGGCGCCGCTGTCCCAGGCGATGCGGCGGTCGCCGACGACGTCGGCCACGGAGGCGTCGGCCGGTTCGGCGTCTGCGTCTGCGTCCGTGGGCGCGCTCGCGCCGCCGCCGGAGTCTCGCTCCGCGTCGGGCGTCGTCGCGTCGGAGGGCGCGGGCGCGTCGGAGTCTCCGCCGCATCCGACCAGGGTGACGAGCCGGAGGGCGACACACGCGACCGACAGTGTCTTGAGAGATGCCGTGTTCATGCTCGAGCTCGCTCTGCTCCGCTGCGACTAGCGCGGTACGTTGATCGGGACCGAAGAGATCTCGCGAAGCCCGGCGCCCCCCGGGTAGCCGTAGCTCGCGGCGTTGTCGAGGCCCCACACGGTGAGCGCGAAGGGCGCCTCGCTGCGAATTTCGTGTCTTCCGTTCGCGCACTTGCCGCCCGGAAACTCCTCTGGGACGCCGCCGCGCACCATCGTCACGTGCGCGTACTGGTAGCGACCCTCGAGATCGACGGGCTTCCAGTCGGCGATCGGGCCGGCGCAGTCGAGGACGACGTCCTGGAAGCCGCTGCCCTGATCGTGGCGGACGACGACCAGCGTCGTGTACCGGTACGTCATGTCCGTGAAGAACACGTACGAGTCGAGGTACTGCTGCACCGGGACGACGTTGACGAACTCCGGATCGCCGATCACCTTCATGTAGTCCGAGCTGTCGGTGGTGCCGTAGCTCTGGCTCGTCATGTAGCCGGCCAGGTAAAAGGGGTGGTCCTGGTCCTGACTCTCGACGACGAACGACTGATCGGTCCAGAACGTCACCGCCTCGCCCTGCGACAGCGCCTCGGGCGCTCCCGGAGGGCGCTTCGGCAGGTAGCGCAGCGTCGTCCCCGAGGCGGTGCCGATCAGGCGCCAGGGCACCGACTCGGGCTTCACCGAGGTCGCCGTGCCTTTGCCGTGGCGCAGGGCCCAGCGGCTCTCGTAGCCGGCCGCGACGTAGCGGCTGCCCCAGGCGCGGACGGGCGGGATCTGCTGCTGGGCCACGTCGCAGCAGCACGACTCCCACGTCGTCGGGAACTTCAGGCAGGTCGAGCCGCCGAAGACTCCGACGGGCTTGTTCGACTCGATGGGGCTGCCGACGATCTCACCGGTCTGCGTGATCTGGAGCAGCTCGCCCTTCGCGAGGTCGTAGATCTTGGTACGGCCGTCCGAGGCCGTCCTCCCGCCGGGGAGCTCGATCAGGTCGTCGTTCGGGAGGATCCGCACCTCGGTGTCGTCGTGCGCGGCGACGATCTGGAGCGTGGGCTTCATCCCGGTGTACCGGTTGTCGCGCGCGTCCCACGCGTTGACGACGAGGTACTTCGTGTCCCACGCCGACGTCGGGAGCAGGACCGTGGCCGAGGGGATGTAGCTGAGCGCTCCGCCGTACGGGTAGATCGAGTAGGCGCTGACCGGCAGGTCCGTCGCGATGTGGAACGCCGAGGCCGTCCCCGACTCGACGGGCACGATGCCCTCGTCCGACTCGATCGCCGCGGGGATCGGGCAGCGGATGTGGTCCTCGGGCAAGGTCGGAGGGGTTACGCTCTGGTGCAAGAAGAGGATCGCGATCTCGCCGGGAGGGAGCGGGCCGGTCAGCGGCTCGTACTCCATCTCGACCCCGTTCGTCCGCGGGATGGCCATGCTCCGGGAGAGATCGAGCGGCGCTCCCTCGTACTCGACCTTGATCTCGACCGGGCTGTCCCAGGTGTTCGCCACGAACGCCGCGAAGCACGAGCTGCGGCGATCCATCAGCCTCACCGTCGACGGCGGTCCGCCAGCCGTCGCGACCGAGGGGGTCGTCCAGAAGGAGCAGCCGATCGTGCCTTGGTTCTTCTCGGCGCTCTCGCACGCCGAGACGCAGGCGCCCTCTGCGCATCCCATGCCGGCGGGGCACTCTTTGACCACCTCGTTCGAGCAGGCGTTCAGGACCGAGTGCAGGTCGCGCGAACAGACCGCCGACTCGCAGGCTGCGCTCGACGCGTCGGTGTCGCCGAGGACGCCGTCGTCGGTGCTCTGATGCCGATCGTAGGGCGTGCGATCGCCGCTGCCGCAGGCGGCCACCGCCTCGAGCGCGACGAGCGCCGAGAGCACGGTGAGCCGCGTCCAGCGTCGAGGCCGGCCGAAGAGGCGCGTCTCCGAGCTCAAAACGCCACGTTCTCCGGCTTGAAGTGCGGGAGCTCGTCGCGCGCGCCGATCCCGAGCTCACCCTTGGCGTTGCTCCCCCAGCACACGACGGCGCCGTCCTCGAGGAGGGCGCAGGTCGCTCGATCCATCGTCGCGAGCTGCACGACGCGAGCCTTCAGCCCCGCGACGGCGGTCGGGTTGAACGTGAACTCGTCGTCGGCTCGTCCGAGCTGACCGTACGTGTTGTCGCCCCAGCAATAGGCGCCGCCTCCGAGGGTCACTGCGCAGGTGGTCGTGTTGCTCACCGAGACGTCTCGCAGGAGGCCCGAGCCGGGGATGGTCACGAGGTAGGGCTCGAGGACGTCCTGCCGCGAGCTGTTCCCGACCGCTCCGGTCTTGTTCACGCCCCAGCAGTAGACGCTGCCCCCCGCCACCGCGCAGGCGTGCTCCGCGGCCGCCGCGACGCCGGTGACGCCTTGGAGCCCGGGGATCTCGAGCGGGTCGCCGGCGGGCGAGAGCGAGCTCTGTCTCCCCAGCGCGTCTCTCACGGGCGCGACGTTCGGGTTCTGCGGCGTCTGCCACTCGCCGCCTCCCCACGACAGGAGCTCGCCGCTGTCGCGCACGGCGAACGCGACGCGCGACGTGCCGGCGCCGGCGAGCACGCGGCGGAAGCGGAGATCGACCGGGCCGGCGACCCCGACGCGCTTCGGCAGGGGGCCGCGTCCGAGCTGGAGGACGGAGTTGTTCCCCCAGCAGGACATGCTCCCGCCTTCGTCGTCGTCGCCCAGCGCGGAGGTGGCGCACGCGAAGGAGCCGGCGACGTCGACGCGGCTCGCGAACGGAAGGCCCTGGACCGCGGAGGCGCTCGGGTGCGCGTCCGTGTCCGTCACCACCGCGTCGGCGCTCAGGCCGAGCTGGCCCGTCGTGTTCGAGCCCCAGCACATGACGGAGCCGTCGCCGATGCGCGCGCAGCTCGTCCCGCCGCCGTTGCCGGTGACGCTGATCTGCGTCGCGTTCGCGACGCCGGCGACCTGCACCGGCGCGGCCGCGTGCGGCCCCTCGGCGCCGGCGTCGACCGGCGTCGCGGCGCCGAGCTGGCCGCGTTCGTTGTCGCCCCAGCAGCGCACGGACTCGTCGGCGAGGAGCGCGCAGACGTGGCCCCCGCCGTTCGCCGCCAGCGCGGTCACGCAGGGGCCCGCGTCTCCGCACGTGACGCGTCCGGAGAACACCGGCGCGTCCGGGCTCTCGAGATCGACGTCGGCGCCGGCGTCGACGAGGTCGTCGGCGTCGACGCCTCCGTCGCTCGCGACGGGCGGCGCCGCGCTCTCGTCGATCGTCCCATCCGAACAGGCCCACGAGAGCGCGGAGGCGGCGACGACACCGACGACGACGCGCCGCGCACCGGAGGACAAATCGAACCTCGTCATCACTACTTCCCTGCGCCGAAGACGTTGCGCCGGAGCGCGATGTCGTTGCCGACCACCCAGACGTTCTCGGGGCCGGACCCGTGGACGGCGTGAAAATCGTTCTCGATCACGTCCCAACCCTTCGACGTGAGCGTGATCTCGAGCTTCGAGCCGTCCCAGTGGTGGATGCGCCCGGTCGACGAGGCGATCCAGACGTCGTTCGCGCTCGCGCCCCACGCGTCCGACGGGCGCTTCACGTTGGTCGTGAGGAACGCGCGCACCCGCGACCAGATCGGAGCGCCGCCGTCGGGCGCCGGCGTCGAGCGGAGGACGCCGATCCCTCCGCGCAGCCAGACGTTGTCCTGGTCGTGCGCCCACACGGAGGTGAACGTCTCGGACTGGCTGAAGTTGTCGATCGCGGCGGTGCCGCGGACGCTCCGAGCCGTCCAGGGGCCGTCGCCGCCGGCGTTCAAGTAGAGGCGGCCGCCGGGGGCCGCCCAGTCCGTCGAGGTGCCGGAGACCCACACGTCGACGCCCGCGCACGCGACGGAGTAGAGCTGCTCCATCGCGCCGAAGTCCGACGTGCTCCACACGGGCGCGCCGTCCTCGTCGACGTCGCCGGTCCACCGGAGCACCTTGCCGCCGGAGCCGACGATCGAGAGGTTTCGTACGCGCGTGGCGTCGCGCGTGCCTTCGCAGATGTCCACCAGGTCGGTCGTGACTCCGCTCGGGACCGGCGCCCAGCCCGCGCCGCCCGGGCCGCGGAAGATCGCCCCGCCGCCGCCGACGAGCCAGATGGCGCCTTGGTGATCGCCGAGCACGCCGTAGAGCGCCACGCCGGCGTCCCAGGCGACGGACCAGCTCTTGCCGTTCCATCGGAGCACGAGGCCCTCCTCGCTCACGGCCCATACGTCCGCGCCGGAGGACACCCACACGTCCATCAGGGTGAGCTTGCCGCCGTCGGGGATCGGCAGGGGCGTGTCGCACCAGTCGGTGGTGCAGACGGGGACGCCCGCGTCATCGGGCTCGCTCGCGTCGGCGTCGGCGTCGGCGGGCTCGCCGTCGACCGCGCCCCCGTCGAGCTCCTCCACCGACGGCGCTGCGGCCTCGGCGGAGGCGTCCTCGTGGCCCTCCTCTGCGAGCGGGAGCTCAGGCTCGACGCCCGCGCACGCGGCGAACCCTGCGAGGATCGCGAGCGCGGCCGCCGCGCTCACGCCTGTTCGATGGCCGACGATCATTTCGCTGCTCCGGGCGCGCCGCGATGAAGGATGACGCGTTCGCCGACGACCCAGACGTCGTCGGGGCCGCTCCCCCAGACCCCGTAGAGCGGCCTACCTTCCGGCACCGGCACCTCCGCGCGAGACCAGGTCGCGCCGTCGCCGTGAAGGATCGTGCTGTCGTCCCCGACGACCCACACGTCGGTGGCGCTCGAGCCCCAGATCGCGCGGAGCGTGCTCGTCGTCGTCGACTCGGACGGCGCCCAGTAGAGCTCACCGCCCTCGTTGTACGTCCAGTGGCGGATGGTGCCGATCTCGCCGATCGCCCACGCGTCGTCGGGCGCGGTGCCCCAGAGGCGGAGCAGGCGCGCGCGTGTGTTGCTGTTGTGCGTGCGCCACTCGGCCATGTTTCCCCAGTAGCCGTCGGTGTGGAAGATCCGCCCGCTATCGCCGGCGAGCCAGATGTCGTTCGGCCCGCTGCCCCAGACGGCGTGGAAGTTGGTCCCCGGGGTGTGCAGCTTGAAGTAGTCGAAGGCCGGCACGAGCGCCGTCGTGTCGCCGTTCCATCCTTCGGAGCGCAGACACTTGTGGAGGGTGCCCGCGCTGATCAGGCCCGTCGAGCCGACGACCGTCCAGACGTCCGTAGCGCCGCTGCCCCAGACCGCGCGAAAATCGGAGACGAGCGTCTTGTCCGTCTTGCCGGCGAGCTCGAAGGTGGACCAGCCCGTCCCGGCGTCGTTCCAACCGTCGGAGTGGCGGATCTCGTCGGCGCCGAACAACCAGACGTCGTTCGGCCCGCTCCCCCAGACGCCGAAGAGCGGCTTCTGCTGTCCGGCGTCCGTGAGCAAGCGCTGCTCGTCCCACGCGCTCCCGTTCCAGTGGAACACCGCGCCGCTCGAGCCGACCATCCACACGTCGCCGGCGGAGCTCCCCCAGATCCCGAACAACGAGACCTTGTCGCTCGGCATGTCCACGCGGCACCAGCCGTCTGCGCTGCAGCGCGGGGAGGGCGCGGCGGCCTCGCCGTCCGCGGCCTCTTCGCCGTCCGTGGCGCCTGCGTCGACGACGCTCCCGCTGTCAGCGTCGCCCTCCGGGCCGGGCACCTCGTCGAGCGACGGCTCGGCCGACGCGCATCCGACCGCACGAGCGCCCATCGCGACGGCGAGCGAGAGCAGCGCGGCGTTCGTGGGCCGAAGACGGGCCGTGCGACCGCCGCTCATCGGATCTCTCCCGGAGGACAGGGCTCCGTCGCGCAGACGCCGTCGATGCAAGCCTGTCCCGTCGCGCACGTCACGTCGCACGCCCCGCAGTGCTGGGGATCCTTCATGAGGTTGACCTCGCAGCCATCCGCCGACTCGCGGTTGCAGTCTCCGTAGCCCGCCTTGCACTCGTTCCCGCACCGGCCGAACTTGCAGGTCGGCGTCGAGCTCGGGCGCTCGGGGCACCTGTTGCCGCACGCTCCGCAGTTCGAGATGTCTTCGAAGTCCTTGAGGCAGTCGCACCCGCGCGGGCCGGGGTTGCACTGGCACGTCCCGCTCACGCAGATCTCGCCCGCGGCGCACTTCGTGCCGCACGCCCCGCAGTTCTGCGTGTCGTTGCCGATGTTGACCTCGCAGCCGTCGGTCCGGTCCTTGTTGCAGTCAGCCCACGGGCTCGTGCACTTGTAGCTATCGCACGTGCTGGCCTCGCAGCCGTAGTACGCGTTCCGCCCGGCGGGCGGGAACCCCGGGGGCTGCCGGACGCACGCGGCGCTGCACGCGCCGCAGTGATAGTCGTTGCGCGTGAGGTCGGCGCAGATGCCGTTGCAGATGACCTCCCCCGGCCCGCACGTCGTGCACTTGCCGTTCGCGCACGAGGCCCCCGCCGGACAGACGTCGCCGCAGCCGCCGCAGTCCTGCGTGGTCCCCACCGGCGTCTCGCAGCCGTCCTCGAGCCGGCCGTTGCAGTCGGCCCAGAGGAACGTCGAGCACGCCATCTTGCAGCCACCGTCGACGCACACCCACTTCGCGTGGAGGACCTCCTCTCGCCACGGATCGGTCGGGCACTTGTTCCCGCAGCTCCCGCAGTGGTTCGAGTCGCTCGCGACGTCGATGTCGCAAAGGAATCGCGAGGTCGAACACGTCGCGAGCGAGCCGGTGCACTTGTCGCTCGGGCACATCGCGATGAGCTCGGGCGGTCCGGCCTCGGCGTCGGGGTTCGCCCCGGCGTCGCTCGCGGGGAGCAGCGCCCCGGCGCCGCCGTCGCCTCCGGTGTCGGTCGGTTGGGCGTCGAGGACCACGTCGCGCGTGCAGTGAGGCAGCGCGAGCGTGAGCGTCAGGAGGGCCAGCGCTCGGCCCGACGTGCGTCGAAGGAGGCTCATCGTGGGTACGGAGCTATGTTCTCGGGCGGCGAGCTGGATCGGTCGATCGTCGATCACGGCTGCGAATCTCGTTCGGCCGCGGGGCTCGGCGCGCCGAGCGGCTCCGGTCGGGACAGGAGCGAGCGAAGCTTCCGCGCGAACGGGCCGTTGGGCCGCTCGGCGAGGAGACGCGTCGCGAGCGCGTCCGCCTCGCGCGCTCGGCCTACCTGGAGGAGCGCCTCGACGCGCTCGACGGCCGCCTCCTCGCCCATCGCGCCTCGCCCGCGGAAGCGCTCGTCGTACCGGGCGAGCTTCCGCAGGGCCTCCTGTCCGCGCCCCGCCGCGATGTCCTCGCGCACGGACCGGAGGAAGGCGGCCTCCGCGCCGAGGTCGTCGGCCTCCGGCGCCGGCGCGTCGGCGGACGCGGGCCTCCCCGCGCTCGCGGGCGGCGCGGCCGTCGGGAGATCGTGCACCGACAGCGCGGCGACGTCGCCCGACGGCGCGGGCTCCGGAGCCGCGACGGCGCCGACCTCGTCGCGGCGAACGCCGGGGGGATCGGCGGTCGGAGCCTCGCTCCGCGGCGCCTCGCTGCGCGACACGGCGAACGCCGTGACGAGCGCGAGCGCGGAGAGCCCGAGCGCGCCCTTCGTCACGAGCGCGCGTCGCGACGTCGGGCGCGCCGTCGCGATCGCCTCCGACGGCGCGAGGACGGCGGCCGCGATCCGTCGCTCGGCCGCGGGCGAGAGGGACTCCTCTCGCGCCTTCCGGAGCATCGACGCGAAGCGCGCCTTCGCCGGATCGTCGGTCAATCGGGGTAGCGTCATGACGAGCTCCTCGCGGCGCCGCCGGCGGCGTCTTGCTTGACGCCGCGCCTCTTCGCTTCGCGCTCGAACGAGTGTCGCGCGCGGAGCAGTCGCGACTTGGCTGTCCCGAGCGGGACGGTGAGGATCGCGGCGATCTCCGGTACGGTCATCTCTTCGATCTCGTAGAGGACGAAGGCCACGCGCAGGTCCTCCGGCATGGCGTTCAGGATCTGCTGGAGCAGCTCGAGCTCGTCGCGCTCCGAGAGCTCGCGCTCTGCGTCGCTGCGCGACGTGAGCTCATCCGCATCGCTCGGAGCGGACAGGGGGCGCCGGCGCGCCCGGCGGCGCGCGTTCGCCGCCTGGTAGGTGGCGGTGCGAAAGAGAAACTTGCGCTCTTCGCCCAGGGCCACCTCGCCGAGGCGCGCGCGGAGGACGAGGAAGACCTCCTGGGTGACGTCCTCGGCGTCGGCGGCCTCGACGCCGAAGCGACGGAGCAGCGCGAAGACCCAGCGCGCGTCGCGCCGAAAGACCTCGGCGAGGCGCTCGAGGGCGGCTTCGTCGGGCCGGCTCATCGCGCGCAGGCCGAGAGGTGGCGCGAGCGCCGTTTGGGCGTGATCGTACGAGAGCGCCCGCTGACCCCCCTGGGACAGACATGACAACCCGTTGGCATTGCTTGCTACTGCGCGCATCCCGCTCGTTCCGGACCGAACGAACAATGTCGGGAGGGGCGCGAAAGGATCGCTCGATTTACCGAAGAGCGCCCGGCAACGTCACCTCGAGCCCGAGCGCACCTTGGAGCACGAAGGCCGGGGCCTCGTAGACGGTGATTCCAGGATAGAACGACAAGCGCTCGCGGAAGAACGGGATTGCGACGCGCGCGTCGGCGACGACGGAGAGGCCCGAGACGACCGGGAACGACGCGCGCGCGGAGGCGAACGCCGCGAACCACGGTCGCCCTCGGTCGGCGGAGCGGATGACCTCGAACGACGTCGTGACCAGCGCCCCGCCGCTCACGCCGGCGCACAGCCCGACCAGGTCGAGCCAGCCGTCTCTCCGGGGGGAGCAGGCCGCGGCGGCGCCCTCGAACACGCGCGCGCGGTAGGCGCCGACCGCGGTGCGCGCGACGTCGCTCGCTCCGAAGGTGAGCTCCGCGCGCAGGGCCGGCCAGTACGAGTTTCGTCTCGCGGCGGAGAGGAACGCGGTCTGGATCCAGAGCGGCTCGCGCACGATGCCCTGCCGAAGGCCGATCACGTTTCCGACCCGAAGCTCGAGCGGTCGCCGCGGCGCTCGCGCCGGGCGGGTCGTCGTCCGGCGCGCGCGCCGAGGCGGGCGCCGCGTGGGCAGCGACGCCTCGGGCCCGCCGTCCTCCGGCGAGGGCTCCTCGAGGTCGTCCGTCGTGGTCGCGGCCGCAGCCTCCTCGAGCGCGTCGTCGACGGCGAGCGCGGCGGAGACCGCGAGGGCCTCGACGACGGAGCGGCACGTGCTCCCGCGGAGCTCCCGCTCGGCGGGCGCGTGCTCCGGCGCGTCGAGCTGCACGACGCCCAGGCGCCCGACGAAGCCCCGCGGGGCGCGCGCGATCGTGACACGGACCTCGACGGCGCTCTTCCATGTCGCGGGCGGCGTCCGCACGAGCGAGAGGATCCGATCGCGCATCCCGGCGGCCTCGTGGCACTCGCGGGGCGCGGCCGAGACGAGGCGAAGCTTGGCGCTCGAATCGGGCCCGTCGTCGGCGCGCGCCTCGGAGGCGCCGAGCGCGGCGACCAGCGCGATGCTCCATGCGGCTCGTGCGCGGCGGATGGCCAAGTGCCGTTCCCGATGGGGCGCGTCAGAGCCCGCGCGTCGACTCGCGGCGCAGCGGGATCCGCCCGGCGAGGGCCGCGTCGATCACCCCGACGATCCGCTCTCGGTCGCGCGGGAGAAGGCCGCCGAGCGGCAGGTAGTTCGACGCGTGGTTGGTGCGGAAGAGCGCGTTGGTCGGCCGCGCCTCTTCGACCATGGTGCGGAGCTCGCCGAGCAGCGCGGGGACGGGCGGGACCTCGAAGCGGCCCTTCTTGGCGAGCTTGTCGAGCGGCGTGTCCGGGACGACGGTGACGGTGAGCGCCGAGAAATATTCCGGGTTCATCTTCGTCACGAGCTCGGCGGTCTTCCGCGCGTGTTCTTCGCTGCGATCCATCGCGATGCCGAGCAGGGCGATCACGCTGAGCTCCATCCCGGCGTCGTGCGCGCGCAGCGCGGCCTCGACGTGCGCAGCGGCGTCGTCGCCCTTGGCGATCTTCTTGAGCGTCACGTCGTCGCCCGACTCGGGGCCGATGTAGAGGAGCGTGAGGCCGGCCTCCCGGAGCGCGCGGAGCTCGCCTGCGCTCTTCGCGAGGACGTTCCGCGCCATCGCGTAGCACGAGACGCGGCGCAGGCTCGGGAAGGTGCGCCTGGCGCGCTCGAGGATCGCGAGCCAGTGATCGGTCGGGAGCACGAGCGCGTCGCCGTCGGCGACGAAGAGCTTCTCGACCTCGTCGCCCACCGCCGCGCCGGCGCGATCGAGATCCTCGAGCGTCTCCGCGAGCGGGCGTACGCGGAACGTCTTGTCCCGGTACATGTCGCAGTACGTGCAGTGGTTCCACGAGCAGCCGATGGTCGCCTGGACGATCAAGGCGTCGGCTTCCGACGGTGGGCGATAGAGGCGGCCTTCGTAGCGCATTCGGGTTGGTTGCTCGACGAGCGGTGAGGGGATCAGCGATCGATGCGCCGCAGGCTCCCGTCACCGGAGAGCCGCGTGCCCTTGGACTGCGCGAACGCCTCGGCGCGGGCGAGGACGCGGAGGAAGTTCTCGCCGAGGATCTTGAGCACGTCCTCCTCGCTGTGACCGCGGCGCAGGAGCTCGAGCGTGATCTTCGGCAGCGCGTCCACGCCGGTGATGCCCTCCGGGAGCGCGTCGACGCCGTCGAAGTCGGAGCCGAGGCCGACGTGGTCGACGCCGGCCACCGCGATCATGTGCTCGATGTGGTCGACGAGCTTCGAGAGCGGGACCTTCGGCAAGGGCTCGGTCTCCGCGCGCAGCTTCGCGAGCGCCTCGCGGAAGGCGAGGGGGCTCTGCTTGTGGCGCGCGCGGAGCTCGGCGTGGGCCGCGCCGTGCTTGTCGAACCAGGCGCGCGACGCCGCGCCGAACTCGTTCGAGAGGAAGACCGACCAGAAGTTCACCATCGCCACGCCGCCGTTCTTGGCGATCGCGCGGAGCATGTCGTCGCTGAGGTTCCGCCGGTGGTCGGCGACCGCGCGCGCCGACGAGTGGGAGGCGATGACCGGCGCCTCGGCCACGCGCATCACCGCGGCGAACGTCTCGTCGGAGACGTGCGAGACGTCGACGAG
Source organism: Labilithrix sp. (assembly GCA_019637195.1). Classification (GTDB taxonomy): domain Bacteria; phylum Myxococcota_A; class Polyangia; order Polyangiales; family Polyangiaceae; genus Labilithrix. The sequence continues at coordinate 47,371 of JAHBWA010000047.1, forward strand.
CATCCCGATCCGCTGCATCTCGCGGACGACCTCCTCGCCGAACGGCGTGAGGCCGTGGTGACGGACGGGCGGCGGGCCGGAGAAGCCGGCCGAGTCCGCCCACTCGTTCGTGTTCGTGTGGGTGAGCGTCATGTAGCGGCAGCCCAGCCGATAGAGGACGCGGAGCGCCGCGAGCGAGCTCTCGATCGCGTGGCCGCCCTCGACGCCCATGAGGACCGCGACCTTGCCCTCGCGTTTCGCGCGTCGAACGTCGTCGGCCGACGTCGCGAGCACGAGCGCGTCGGGGTGCCGCTCGACCTGCCGATAGGTGAGGTCGACCAGGTCGATCGCGCGGCGCAGCGGGCCTCCGCCGGTGACCGTGGGCTTCTCGGCGAGATCGCCCTCGACGTAGATGGAGAAGAAGGAGCCGGTGATCCCGCCGCGCTTCATCTTCGCGAGGCTCGTGTGCGCCCAGGGGCTGTCGAGCTCGATGCCGGTCCCGCCGGCGAGCATCAAGGTCGGCACGTCGTCGTGCCCGTCGATGACGATCGCTCGCTCGTGCAGCCGCGCGGCCCGCTGCTCCAGGGGAGTCGCGTCGGATTCTCCGCCCGCGAGCGCCGCCGTCGCCGCCTTCGCGACGCGCGGCCGCGCGGTGCTCTCGCCGACGGGCTCGTGCGCGGGAGCCGCGGGTGAGCACGCGGCGAGCGCGAGGGATGCGGCGAGCGACCAGCAACCGAGGGCCCCAGAGCGCATGCGCTCCTCGTAGTTCGCCCGCCCGCGCGACGCCAGCAGCGCGTGCCCGGGAGGCGTCATCGCGTGGATTTCCGCGATCGGCCCAGCGCGATCGAGTGCGCCTCGCGCGACGCAGCCGTTGTCACACGCGGGTGATGCCTCGCGCTGCTAAATCTCGGGGCGTGCGGGTCGTCCTCATCCCGTCGGGTCTGAGCTGGATCGACGCCGAGATCGGCGGCTTCCCGTCGGCGGGCGTCGTCGCTGTCGTCGGCGAGGTCGGGGCCGGCAAGACCAGCCTCGCGCTCGGCTTCGCCCTCACGTCGCTGGCGCGGGGACCAACGTGCTTTCTCACGAACGACTCCCCCGAAGCCGTGCTCGAGATCAGCAGCCGTCTGTTCGAGCACGACCTCCGCCCGCACCTGACGAGCGGGAGGCTCTCGATCCTCGAGTTTGCGCCGTACTTCGGCAACAAGGTGCGGAGCCTCGCGTCGGTCGACGGTCCCCTCGCAGAGCTCGAGCGCCTCGTCGTCGAGCGACAGGTCCGGCACGTCGTCTTCGACACGTTCGACCCGATGTTCCGATGGGTCGACCCCGCGAGCGCGACCGCGACCGCGCGGTCCATCATGGGGACGCTGCAGCGCTGGGGGGTCGCGGTGCTGTGCACGATGGGCGGCGCCGCCTCGCCGCTCAGCGAGTTCGCGCGCCTCTCGGCGGGGTGCCTCCAGCTCGCGCAAGGGGAGCTGTTCGTGCACCACGCCGGGTGGTGCAACGTTCAGGGCAAGGGAGCGCCGGTGCAGCTCGTGCAAGGGCGCGGCCTGGTCGTCCGCCCCTCGGAGCGGGGCGACCTCGACGCCGAGCGCGAAGGCGATGAGCCGTGCTCGTCGCTCATCACCGACTCGATGGGCGCGCTTCGAATGAACCAAGAGGAGTGGCAAGCCCTCTGGGACGACATCGCCGCCCCGGGATCCGTGACCGACGCCAGCTCGGACGGAGGTGCGCCGGGGGCCGCGGCCGACGCGACGAGGGACGAGATCGTCCCCGACCTCGGAGCGCGAGAGGGAGAGGACGCCGAGACGGGTGGGGCACGCCAGGTCGACTGATGCACATGGAGGGGGGAGATGAGTGACGCGTCGAACGCGCGACGGCGGGAGCGCCTGAACGGCCCGCTCTTCGTCGTCATGAGCTTCGGGTTGCTCTACGTGAGCTGGGCGGGGGCGCGCGGCGCCGAGCACGCGAGCGTCGCGCTGCCGATCTTCTTCGATACCCCCTACCTCGCCGTTCGCACGGTGGTGAGCTTCGTCTTCCTCGCCTTCTTCCTCGTCCTGATGGCGCGGCAAGTGCTCCTCATGATCTTCTCCGTGCTCGATCAACTCGTCCGCGCCCGGGCCGAGCGCAGGCGCAGGAGCGCGCGCGGGCCGACGTTCGAGCCGCTCGTCACGATCATCGCGCCGGCGTTCAACGAGGGGAAGGTGATCGAGGGCTCGATTCGATCGCTGCTCTCGCTCGACTACCCGCGGTACGAAGTGCTCGTCGTCGACGATGGATCGACGGACGACACGCTGGAGCGCGCCAGAGCGCTCGAGGGCGAGTACCCCAACGCTCGGGTCGAGGTGCTCTGGAAGCCGAACGGCGGAAAGGCCGCGGCGCTGAACTTCGCGATCGAGAGGGCCGCCGGCGAGTTCGTGCTCTGCATGGACAGCGACTCCACCTTGGCGCGCTCGTCGCTCTCCGAGGCGATCCGGCACTTCGAGGATCCGGACGTCGGTGCGGTCGCCGGCGCGGTCGAGGTGGTCAATCGGCACAGCTTGTGGAGCAAGCTGCAGTTCCTCGAGTACGTCAAAGGGCTGAACCTCGTCCGCCGGGCGCAGGGCTTCGTCCACGGCGTCAGCATCGTGCCGGGGCCGCTCGGCCTCTTCCGCAAGAGCGCGCTCACCGACATCGGCAGCTACTCCCACGACACCTTCGCGGAGGACTGCGACCTCACGCTCCGCCTCCTGATGGACGGTTGGAAGATCTGCTACGAACCGCGCGCCGTCGCTCGCACGGAGGCGCCGGAGGAGCTGATCTCGCTCATCAAGCAGCGTTACCGGTGGACGCGCGGGATCCTGCAGGCGCTCAAGAAGCATCGCCGCGCGCTCCTCGGGGGCACCCCCGCGATCGTCCCGAAGATCATGCTCTGGTACATGGTGTTCGAGGCGCTGCTCTGGCCGGTGATGACGAGCATCGTCGTGGCCTTCTTGCTCGCCGCGGGGCTCGACTCGGCGATCCGCCCGGCAGCGCTCTACTTCTGGGTCATGCTCGTCGTGCTCGACACGGCCACGACGCTCTACTGCCTGGCGATCGACGGCAAGAACGTCCTCTACGCCTTCCTCGCGCCGGTCGAGCGCATGATGTTCACGATCGTCCTCGACGTCTGCCGCGGCCTGGCGAGCGTCGAGGAGGTCTTCGGGGTCGAGATGTCGTGGGGCAAGCTCGAACGAAAGGGGCGTGTGTGAACATCGCCGGCCCGCTCGCGACGCTCATCTTCGCCGTGACCGTGCTGACGGTCTTCGGTGGCCTCTTCGCGTACGGCATCTATCGGGCTCGCGAGGGGCGACGCGAGCGGCCGGCCGCTCGGAGCTCCCTCGAGTACTTCGTCGAGTTCGCGCCGGCGTCGGGGGTGGCGGTGACCTTCGATGACGAGCGCGCGACGCGCCGGCGTCCGCGACGATCCTGGCCGCTCTATGCGTTCTCGATGGCTGCGCTCCTCGGGATGGTCGCGGCGACCTTCCACTACGGCCGCACCGGCCTCCGTCTCGTCCTCCAGGGCGCGTGGGACGAGACGGGGGCGACCGTCGAGTTCCCTGCGCCGCCGCCCGTCGTGGCGGCCGCCGTGGGCTCGACGGGCGTGCGCGTGGCGCGCGCGCCCCGTCCGGCGTCGCTCTTCCCGAGCGCGCGCTTCGACACCAACGGCGACGGCGTCATCCAGGAGGAGGAGCGCCGCGCGCTGCACGCCGCGGTGCCCTTGTCGGTGCTCGTCACCATCGACGATGGCGGGCACGCGCAGGGGCTCGCGTGGCTCCGCGAGACGCTCGATCGCTACGAGCTCTCGGGGCGAGTGACGTTCTTCCTCACGGGCAACTATCTCGAGGGCCGTCCGAGCTACCTCGGCGGGCCGGTGACGGCGTGGTGGAGCACCCTCGCGCGCAGCGGCTTCCTCGGGATCCACGGGCTGACCCACGAGCGCGGCACGGAGTGGTCGCGCGAGCGCTGGTTGGAGGAGCACTCGGCGACGCTGAGCGCGGTCGTCACGACGGTCGAGCCGCCTCCCGGCTGGTCGTGGGCCTCGTACCCCTGGGGCTCGCGTGCGCCGTTCCTGACGTTCGACGACGCCTACTTCGCGGCCCTCGACGACGTGAGCCCGCGGGTCGCCTACGACGCCTCCATGATCGTCCACCCTTCGTCGCCGAGCTCCTTTCGCGGCGATCGACTGGTCCCACGCGATCAGTCGTGGCCCTTCTCCCTCGACCTCGCGCTCCCCGACGACGTCGAGCTGCCGTTCTCGTCGGCGCGTGGTCGTCGGGTGAAGATCGGGAAGCACCCGATCCTGGAGGTCCCGGCCTACTCGTGGGCCGTTCGTGACGAGCGCGAGCAGCTCTCCTGGGTCCCCCCGCTCGACGTGAACCTCTACGACCTCTACCGGTGCAGCGGTGACGCCGTGAACGCCGCGGTCGTGACGGCGTTCGAGCAGAACCTCGACGCGCACTACCGTGGCAACCGCGCGCCCTTCCAGCTCGGTCTGCACGCGCAGAACTACACCGCCGACCGAAGGTGCGAGCGGAGGACGCTCGAGGCGATGCTCGACGTCGTGGCTCGCCTCGTCCGCGGCGGACAGGCGATCCGCTACGAGGCGATGCCTCGCCTCCTCGAGCGCCTGCTCGGCGAGCGGCTGTGACGCGCCACGTTCGCGCCCGGCCGTCGCGGGTCACTCGCACGGAGGCAGCGGCATGCGTCGCAGACGAGCGAGCTCGCGCGAGGTGCACGGGTCCTCGCCGCCGAGCCGCCAGAGCGCGACGCCGCCGATGGCGTAGGGCGAGAGGAGCGCGAGCCTCGCCGCGAGCGTCTCGTGGTCCTCCAGATAGAGCGTGCCCGAGCGCGCGCCGTCCGTCACGGTCGCGACCTTCGAGAGCGCCGCGGGGTCGAGCGTCAGCGGGCCGACCGTCACGCGGGCGCTCCTGACGTTCGCCGGGCCGACGTCGCGAAAGAGCACAGCCGTCTCTCCGCCGGCGAGATCGGCAGAGATGCGCCCGTAGAGCGGCAGGCCGCAGAGGAGCTTCGTGCGATCGCGTGCGTCGATCTCCGACACCATCTTGGTGAGCCCGCTCTGGACCCAGGTGCGCGGCGCCGGGGGGCTCGAGCCGTCGACGGAGTAGTCGTACTCCATGACCACGAGCAGATCGACGCGCCGCGCGATCGTTCGGAGGTCGAAGGGGAACGGCGACCGCCGGCACGCGGGGTCGATCCCGCAGGGCTCCTGCACGACCAGCCCGAGTCGCTTGCCGGCTCCGTGGAGCCGCGTCGAGAGGTCGGTCACGAAGCGCGATACGCTCTCCTCGCGCGCGTCGAGCTGCTCGTAGTCGATGACGAGGCCCGCGAGCTCCTCCTCGTGCACGACGCGCGCGAGGTCGCCGACGTGGTGAGCGCGCGCCTCCTCGTCGTCGAGGACCCTCGAGATGAGCGGCCCGCAGTCGTCCACGCACCCGACGAGCGGGAGGACCTCGAAACGCCCGCTCCGTCCCGCCTCGGCGAGCCGCGCGCGTGGAAACGGAACGGCGGGGTCCCAGTCCTCGAGCCGGGCCCGATTCGCGGAGACGGCGACGCGAAAGTAGGTCGGGCTCGCCACGCTGATCCAGCGCGCGTTGCGCGCGAGGCTGCCGAGGCTGTCCTCGTAGGGGAGCACCCACGCGAGGACGTCCGGAGTGGCCGCGAGCGTGGGGACCGGCGCGGTCCTCCCGCCAAGGCAGCACGAGAGCGCGAGCAGCGTCGTGGGGATCCAGGCGCGCATGGTGGCCACGATAGCTACCGCTCCTCGCAGAGCAATCCGCCGGCGCGACGCGACCGAGTTGCACGTGCGCGTTGTGCTGATGCCGCTGCGATCGCTCGTCAGCGGAGGGTCATGCACAGGACGCAGCCGTCCGGAGGAGGAGCAGGACGGGCGCGTAGCCAGTCGGCGGGAGAGCCGCTGGCCGGGCGCGCTTCGGCGAGCGTCGCGTCGAGGTGAGCGACCCATGCCGCGGAGGGGAGGAGCAACGCGTCGCGTGGGGCGAAGTGGAGGCGCCGGGTGGCGAAGGCGGCGCCCCTCAGGCTCCCGAGCTCGATGCTGGCGGAGGTCTGCACGCGCACGACACGCTCGCGCGCGCGGAGGACCCACGGCGGAGAAGCGCCGGCGCACGCGACGGAGAGCAGGTTGTCGCGGGCGTCGAGCACCGCGCATGACGCCGTCGCCTTCAGCCCCGCGTCGAACAGCGCGCCGTTGAGGACGCGGAGGATCGTGTCGGGTTCGTCGGAGCGTGCGCCGGCCGACCGGACGACGTGCTTCCAGCGCGCCCGCTCGCTCGCGGCGAGCGCGAGGTCGGCGAAGTCGAGGACCAGCAGCAGCGCATAGCCCGGCCGGAGACGTACGGCGTCGCGGAAGGTGCGGGTCGAATCCCCGGCGAGGGAGCCGTCGACGGCCTCGACCTGGAACGAGAGATCGTTTGCGTGGCCGCCGCGCCTCTCGGTCGCCCACGGCATGGTCGAGGTCGGTGTCATGGTCGAGACTGTGAGTCGGCGTTCGTCGCGCGCCAGCTGCACCCATCGCCGCGGCTCACCGCGGCAAAATTCGGAGTTGCAGAGCACCGCGCGCGCCTTATCTGGTCGGCGGGGTCATGGTTGAACTCGCTACGCGACGTGGCTCGCCGGCTCGCTGGTGGCGACTGGTGTGCCGCCGAGCGATGTCGCTCTTGCTCTTGCAAGCTCCGCTCGCCGCGGTCGCGGCGGCGGACGACCGCGACCGTGGCTCCACCCTGTGCGACGAGGCACGGGTTCTCGCGGCCGAGGGGAAGACCGAGGAGTCGGTCGCGCGGTATCGCGAGCACCTCGAGAGCGCGCGGAGCGACGAGCCGGCGCGGCTCGCGATGGCGATGACGCTCTCCTGGAGCAAGGAGCGGCGCCACCTCGAGGAGGCCGTGGTGCTCCTCTCCGAGTACGTCGAGCGCAACCCTGCGGACGGTGTCGGGCTCCTCCAGCGCGCGCGCGTGAGATCGTGGATCGGGCAGGTCCCGCTCGCCGTGAGTGACTTCCGCGCGTATCTCGCCGCGCACCCGGACGACCACGCCGCAGAGCTCGAGCTCGCGACGGCGCTCGCGTCGAGGAGAGAGTCCCAGGCAGAGGCGATCGCGATCTACGACGCGCACCTCGCGCGGAGCCCGGACGACCTGTCGCTGCGTTTGAAGCGCGCCCGCGTGCGCTCGTGGGCCGGCGACGTCGCGGCCGCGCGAGCCGACTATCGCGCCTACCTCCGAGCCGACGCCGCCGCGGACGGCGTGGAGCTCGAGCTCGCCCGCGCGCTCTCGTGGAGCAAGGACGTCGCACACCGGCGCGAGGCGGTTCCGCTCTTCGAACGCAGCCTCGCGCGGCGTCGCGACGATCTGGGCCTCACCCTCGCGCTCGCGCAGACGCTGGGCTCGCTCCCTGGGCGGGCGAGCCTCGTACGCGCGCTCGAGGTCTGCGACAGGTACCTCGCCAGGCATCCGGAGGCGCTCGCGGTACTGCGGCTCCGCGGCCGCGTGCGGGCGTGGGCCGGGAGGGCGGACGCCGCGGCGGAAGATCTGCGCGCATACGCGCGAGCCGTCCCCCGCGATCAAGGCGCCGCGCTCGAGCTCGCGGACGTGGTCGCCGGCGGTAGCGAGCCCGCGGCGGCCGTCCCGCTCTACGACGCCTATCTGGCGCGCCGCCCGGACGACGCGCTCGCCCGGACGCGCCGTGCGCGCGCGCGGCTGTGGGCCGGCGACTTCGCGGCGGCGGAGAAGGAGCTCGACGTGCTCCGCGTCCGCGCCCGCACCGACGAGGTGAAGAGCGCCGTCGATCTCGAGCTCGCTCGCCTCTACGCGCAGACCGAGCGGCGCGAAGCGGCGCTGGATCTCGTCGAGGCTGCGCTCGTACGGGCACCGAAGGATCGCGCCATGGAGGCCGAGCGCTCGCGCCTCGTGGCGGTCCTCGGTCCGCGCGTGCAACCGCGCTTCTTCTTCTACGCGGACGAGGCGCGCTACGTCGTCGCGGCGTCGACGCTCGAGGGGAGCGTGCCGGTCGCTCGTCGAGTGTCGCTCGTCGCGGACGTCGGCGCGTGGAGCCTCGGCTCGTCGCTGGAGACGCTCCGCGCCGGGAGGGCGAACGCGGGGGCGCTCCTGCGCGCCGGCGCGCTCGAGCTCGAGGCGGCTGGAGGCCCGCGGGTGTACGAGCACTTCGAGCCCGCGTTCGGAGCGCGGGCGTCCGTCCGCGTGCAGGCGCGTCCGGTGAAGGCCGGCGTCGAGTATCAGTTCGACGACCTCTACATCGATTCGTTCCAGCCCGCGTCGATCGCCGCAGGCATCCGCGGGCACGCGGTCCACGTCGGCGCGGACGCCGAGCTACCGATTCGCGTGCGGGTCACGGGCCGTGTCGGATCGCGCATCCTGCTCTCGGACAATCGCTCGTTCGACGCGGTCGGGAGGGTGTTCGTCCGCGTCGTCGGTCCGCTGTCCGTCGGCTACGACGGCACCTACCTCACGTGGCGCTACTACGATCCGTCGTACTGGAGCCCGCAGGCCTTCGCGGCCCATCTCGGCGCGGTCAAGGTGGCGCAGACGTTCTCCCGCGGGAAGGTCGGCTACGAGGTCCAGGCGCTCACGGGCGTCGCCGGGGAGCGCATCGCGCGCGCGCCGGAGGCGGGCTTCGGGTTGTCGTACGGGGGCAGCGCGGCGCTCGTCTATTCGCCGGCGCCGCGCTTCGTCTTGCGGGTCGCGACGCAATACTCGAACACGATCCGCGAGATCCCACGGTCGGTTGGCGGCGCGCTCGTGCAGGCTCCCGAGGGGGGCGCGCCGCGGGCGAGCAGCCCTGCGTCCTACTGGTGGGCGACGACGACCGCTTCGGTCACGGTGTTCCTGTGACCCGGCGGATCGCCGTCCTCGCGCTCGCGACGGCGAGCTGCCTCGGCTCGAACGCGCCCGGCGACGATCTCGAGTCCGTCCTCGCTCGCACGCCGGACAGAGGACGAACCGCGATCGACCCGGTGGTCCGCGGCGTCCTGACGATCACCTTCGACGACGGACCGAGCGTCTACACGAAGGACATCGTCGACGTGCTCGGTCGCCATCGCGTCCACGGGACGTTCTTCGTGGTCGGTCGCAACATCGCCGGGCGGCGCGACGTGCTCGAGTACATCCGGCGTGGTGGTCATCAGCTCGCGAATCACTCTTTCAACCACGACGCTCAGACGCTGCTGAGCGAGAAGAGCTTCAAGCACGGAGTCCTCGCGGTGAGCGCGAACATCGATGGGCGGGACAACGGGCGACTCTTCTTCCGCTTCCCGTACGGCGCCGCCGACGAGGCTCAGCTCCGCTGGCTCTCGGAGCTCGACATCGACGGTCACCGGTACCGTCCCGTCGGCTGGCACGTCGACAGCCACGACTTCGAGTACGACAAGGGCTATCCGGACGCCGAGCGAAGCGTCGCCGTCGCCACGGGGCTGGACGCCTCGTGCGGCGGCGCGCCGAACCCCTTCGCCGACGACATGCTCGGGTGGACTCAGTTCGTCGCGCGGAGGAGCGGCGGCGGCGTGATGCTCTTCCACGACACCAACGAGATCACCCGCGACAAGATCGACGCCGTGCTGACGGCGTTCGAGTCCCCCGAGCGCTACTGGGCGGAGCTCCCTCCGGACCGTCAGGCCACGTACGGGCGCTTCTACGACTGCGCCGGCGCCGATCGGCTCCTCCGCTTCGAGTTTCGTCCGCTCGACGACGGCACCTATCCCGCCCTCCACGGCGCCGTCGGCGACTGAGCGGGCTGCGCGCGTCGATCAGGGCGGCAACAGCCGGATGCGGTAGTCGGTCGGCGCGGCCGCCGAGATCCTGAGGACGTACTGCTTTCCCTGCTTGAAGATGTAGCCGCTCCCGCTCAGGTTGAAGGTCTCGCCCTCGACCGTCGCCGTGATGGTCACCGGCGAGCTGGAGTACGCGAACTCGCTGCGGAAGCCCCCCGTGTTCAGCGTGAACGACGCGTGATCGACGTCGCCG
>JAHBWA010000048.1 GCA_019637195.1 Labilithrix sp.
TTCGCCTTCCGCAGGCAGCTCGTCATCGGGCCCTTCATCGTCGACTTCGCCTGCACCAAGGTCCGCCTCGTCGTCGAGGTTGACGGCCTCTACCACCAGGACCGCGTGCGTCCGGACGTCCAGCGGGACCGCCGCCTCGCAGAGCTCGGCTGGTCCGTCCTCCGCATCCAGGACGAGCACGTCTTCCAAGACCTCGACGCCGTCGTCGCCCGCATCACCGCCGCCGCTGCCGCGGGTCCTCGGCCCTGAGCGACGAGACGTCGCTCCTCAACCGGCGGGGCGGGAGCGGGGAGCGGCGTCCTCGCGCCTGCACAAGGAGCGAGAATCACCGCCCCACGTCGAATCGACCTCCGCAGGCGACGGCGACGCGCCGGAGCCCCCTCCGCAGATCGGCACAACGACAGTGCGCGTCGACGGGCGCTGCACGACCTCCGAAGCCACCAAGGCCGCGACGCAGGCGCGAGGACGCCGCTCCCCGCGGACGCCGGGGTGATCGACGATCCAAAGAGAAACGCCGCGATCCCGAAGGACCGCGGCGCCTCTGGTCGCTCACCGCTCAGGCAAGCCGAACGGCGAGCTCTGCGTGGAGGTCTACTCCTCGTTGACCGCCGCGAGCGACGGAGGCGGCTGCGGGATCGGCGGGGCCGGGGCGTAGCGCGCCCCCTCCTGCTCGATCACGTCGCCCTCGACCACGAGGTTCAGCGACTTGTACGCCGCCAGACCCGTGCCGGCCGGGATGAGACGTCCCATGATGACGTTCTCCTTCAGGCCGCGGAGCGTGTCGGTCTTCCCGTTGATCGCCGCTTCCGTGAGGACCTTCGTGGTCTCCTGGAACGACGACGCCGAGATGAACGACTCCGTCGAGAGCGACGCCTTCGTGATGCCGAGGAGCAGCGGCTCCGCGATGCCCGGCTTGCCGCCGCGCTCGATCACGCGCGAGTTCTCGCGCTCGAAGATGTGCTTCTCGACGTTCTCGTCGATCAGGAAGTTCGTGTCGCCGACGTCCTTGATGCGCACGCGGCGCAGCATCTGACGAACGATGACCTCGATGTGCTTGTCGTTGATGGCGACGCCCTGCAGGCGGTAGACCTGCTGGATCTCGTTGACGAGGTACGCCGCGAGCTCCTTCTCGCCCTTGACGCGGAGGATGTCGTGCGGGTTCGCCGGCCCGTCCTGCAGCGGCTCGCCCGCGCGGACGCGGTCGCCCGGCTGGACGTGGATGTGCTTGCCCTTCGGGATCAGGTACTCGCGCGACTGGTCGTTCAGCGGCTGGCCGTCGTGGCTGAACGGCGTGATGACGACCTTGCGCTTGCCCTTGGTGTCCTTGCCGAACGAGACCTCGCCGTCGATCTCGGCGATGATCGCGTGGTCCTTCGGCTTGCGCGCCTCGAAGAGCTCGGCGACGCGCGGGAGACCGCCGGTGATGTCCTGGGTCTTCGTGCTCTCGCGCGGGATCTTCGAGATGACGTCGCCCGGCTCGAGGAGATCGCCGTCCTGGACGACGATGTTCGCGCCGACCGGGAGGAGGTAACGCGCCTCGAGCGTGCTGTTCGGCAGCTTGAGGGTGTCGCCCGTCTCCGGGTGCTTGAGGCTGACGCGCGGGCGGAGGTCCGCGGCGCGCGACTCGATGACGACCTTGCGCGAGAGGCCGGTGACCTCGTCGAGCTTCTCGATCATCGTGACGCCCTCGACGATGTCGCCGAACTTCGCGATGCCGCCGACCTCGGTGAGGATGACGTTCGCGAAGGCGTCCCACTCCGCGAGGAGCTGGGCCGGCTTCACCTTGTCGCCCTCGGTGCACTTGAGCACCGCGCCGTAGACGAGGCGGTGGTGCTCGCGCTCGCGGCCGGTGTCGTCGACGATCACGAGCTCGCCGTGGCGGTTCATGACCGTGACGGTGCCGTCGCGACGGGTGGCGAGGTTCGCGCCGCGGATGCGGACGAAGCCCTCGGTGCGCGCCTCGATCGAGGACTGCTCGATCTTGCCGCGCGCCGCCGCTCCACCGATGTGGAACGTGCGCATCGTGAGCTGGGTGCCCGGCTCGCCGATCGACTGGCTGGCGATGATGCCGATCGCCTCGCCGATGTTGACCTTGTAGCCGCGCGCCAGGTCGCGCCCGTAGCACTTCGCGCAGACGCCGCGGCGGGTCTGGCACGTGAGCACGGAGCGGATGACGATCTCCTCGATGCCCGCCTCCTCGATCTTGAAGACGAGGTCCTCTTCGAGCTCGGTGTTCGCCGGGACGATGACCTCGCCCGTGAGCGGGTCGACGACGTCCTCCAGCGCGACGCGGCCGAGGATGCGGTCGCCGAGCGGCTGGATGACCTCGCCGGCGTCCTCGAGCTTCGTCACGCGGATGCCGTCGAGCGTCCCGCAGTCGAACTCGGAGATGACGGCGTCCTGCGCGACGTCGACGAGTCGACGCGTGAGGTAACCGGAGTTCGCCGTCTTGAGCGCGGTGTCCGCGAGGCCCTTACGCGCGCCGTGCGTCGAGATGAAGTACTCGAGGACGGACAGACCCTCGCGGAAGTTCGCCTTGATCGGGTTCTCGATGATCTCGCCCGAGGGCTTGGCCATGAGCCCGCGCATGGCGGCGAGCTGACGGATCTGCTGCGTGCTACCGCGCGCTCCAGAGTCCGCCATGATGTAGATCGGGTTGAAGCTCGGCTCGACCTGATCCTTGCTGGTCTCGGGATCGGTGACGGTCTCCTTGCCGATGACGAGCATCATCTCGGCGGTGACCTTGTCGGCGACGCCCGCCCAGATGTCGACGATCTTGTTGTACCGCTCGCCGTCCGTGATCAGACCTTCCTGGTACTGATCGATGACGCGCTGGACCTCGTCCTGAGCCTCGCCGAGGAGGACGGCCTTCGCGTCCGGGATGACCATGTGGTCCATGCAGATCGACACGCCGGCCTTGGTCGCGTGCTCGTAGCCGAGCGAGCGCAGGCGGTCGGCGAGGAGGACCGTCGCCTTGTTGCGGTGCTTGCGGTAGCAGGCGTCGATCAGCGTCGAGAGCGCCTTCTTGTCGAGCGTCTTGTTGACCAGCTTGAACGGCAGGCCCTGCGGGACGATCTCCGAAATGAGGCAGCGGCCGACCGTCGTGTCGACCGTCATCCGCTCGCCCGTCTCCGGGTCGATCACGCGCACACGGATGCCCGTGTGGATCGTGACCTCGCCGTTGTCGTAGGCCATGCGGACTTCTTCGGGGTTCGAGTAGACGCCCTTCAGGTAGCCGCCGAGGGCGTTGCCCTGCTTCGACACCTGGAGGGTGCCCGCGCGGTAGCAACCCTTGGCGAACTTCTTCTCGCGGGTCGCGTAGTAGAGCCCGAGGACGATGTCCTGCGTCGGGTTGATGATCGGCTTGCCGTTCGCCGGCGACAGGATGTTGTTCGTGCTCATCATGAGCACGCGCGCTTCCATCTGCGCCTCGACCGAGAGCGGCACGTGGACCGCCATCTGGTCGCCGTCGAAGTCGGCGTTGAACGCCGCGCAGACGAGCGGGTGGAGCTGGATCGCCTTGCCCTCGATGAGGACCGGCTCGAACGCCTGGATGCCGAGGCGGTGGAGCGTCGGCGCGCGGTTCAGGAGGACCGGGTGCTCGCTGACGACCTCCTCGAGGATGTCGAAGACCTCGGGGCGCTCCTTCTCCACCATCTTCTTCGCAGACTTGATGGTGTTGACGTAGCCGCGCTCTTCGAGCTTGTTGTAGATGAACGGCTTGAAGAGCTCGAGCGCCATCTTGGTCGGCAGACCGCACTGGTGCAGCTTGAGCGCGGGGCCGACGACGATGACCGAGCGGCCCGAGTAGTCGACGCGCTTGCCGAGGAGGTTCTGGCGGAAGCGGCCCTGCTTGCCCTTGAGCATGTCGCTGAGCGACTTGAGCGGGCGCTTGTTCGGGCCGGTGATCGTCTTGCCGCGGCGGCCGTTGTCGAACAGGGCGTCGACGGCCTCCTGGAGCATGCGGCGCTCGTTCCGGATGATGATCTCCGGAGCGTTGAGCTCGAGCAGGCGCTTCAGGCGGTTGTTGCGGTTGATGACGCGGCGGTAGAGGTCGTTGAGGTCGCTCGTGGCGAAGCGGCCGCCGTCGAGCGGGACGAGCGGACGGAGATCCGGCGGGAGCACCGGGATGACCGTGAGCATCATCCACTCGGGGCGGTTGCCGGACTCGCGGAACGCCTCGGTGACCTTGAGGCGCTTGACGATCTTCTTGCGCTTGGCCTCGCTGGTGGCCGTGCGCATCTCCTGGCGGAGCGTCTCGCACATCTGGTGGACGTCGACGCTCTTGAGCATCTCGAGGACGGCTTCGCCGCCCATGCCCGCCTGGAACTTGTCGTCGCCGTACTCGTCCTGCAGCTGCATGTAGCGGTCCTCGGAGAGGAGCTCGCCACGCGACAGCGCGGTCTCTTTCGGGTCGATGACGATGTACGCCTCGCAGTAGAGGACCTTCTCGAGGTCCTTCAGCGAGATGTCGAGGATGTTGCCGATGCGGCTCGGCAGGCTCTTGAGGAACCAGATGTGCGCGACCGGCGTGGCCAGGTTGATGTGGCCGAGGCGCTCACGACGCACCTTGCTCTGGATGACCTCGACGCCGCACTTCTCGCAGACGATCCCGCGGTGCTTCATGCGCTTGTACTTGCCGCAGTTGCACTCGTAGTCCTTTACCGGTCCGAAGATCTTCGCGCAGAACAGGCCGTCGCGCTCCGGCTTGAAGGTCCGGTAGTTGATCGTCTCGGGCTTCTTGACCTCACCGTGCGACCACTCGCGGATCTTCTCGGGGCTCGCGAGCGAAATACGGATCGCGCTGAAGGACAGCGGATCCTTGGGCTTCTCGAAGAAGCTGAAGATGTCGCGCATCGGTTTGCCTTTCTCTCTCGAATTGCTTGAAGGAAATCTCGTTGAGAGCCGGAGGACTTCGCCTCTACGGGCTCGTTAGTTGCTCGCCTTGGGGGTCGCGGCCGCGTCCATCACCCACGTGTTGCTGCCCTTCACGTGCACGTACGTCGCCTGCTGCTCACCGCAGCGAACTCCGTACGTGCAGTCGTAGGTGTGGCCGACCTTGGTCCCCTCGCAGTCTCCCGACAGCGGCGTGAACGTCAGCTTCTCGTCGGGGCACTGGAGGTCGTGCGCGGCTCGCGGCCGTAGGGTGTCTACGGGCTGGAAGGTGCTGCAGGCCAACGCGCCTGCAGCGACCACCATGAACACCAGCGCCCTTCCGAAGAAGCTCACGTTCACTCCTCTGCGGCGGCGTCGGTCGCGCGGACCTGCCCCGGCTCGAGGAGCTCGACGTTCAGGCAGAGCGCCTGGAGCTCCTTGATGAGGACGTTGAACGACTCCGGGAGGCCCGGCTCGAGCGTGTACTCGCCCTTCACGATGGCTTCGTACATGCGCGTGCGGCCCATGACGTCGTCGCTCTTGACGGTGAGGAACTCCTGGAGCGCGTAGGCCGTTCCGTAGGCCTCCATCGCCCAGACTTCCATTTCGCCGAGACGCTGACCGCCGAACTGCGCCTTGCCACCGAGCGGCTGCTGGGTGACGAGCGAGTACGGACCGATCGACCGCGCGTGGATCTTGTCGTCGACGAGGTGGTGCAGCTTGAGGACGTACATGACGCCCACCGTGACCTCCTGATCGAACGCTTCACCGCTGCGGCCGTCGAAGAGCACCGCCTGGCCGGACTCGGGGAGACCGGCGAGGGCGAGCGAGCTCTTGATCGCCTCTTCGGGCGCGCCGTCGAAGACGGGCGACGCGAAGTGGACGCCCTTCTTCAGCTTCTGCGCGACCTGGCGAGCCTCGTCCTGCGTGAGCTTGCTCAGCATCTTCGCGATGTCCTTGTCACCGTCGAAGATCTTGAGGATGTGCTCCTTGAGCTGCGCGTCGCTGAACTTGTGGTCCAGCATGTACTGGAGCTGCCAGCCGAGCGCGAGGCCACCCCAACCGAGGTGGGTCTCGAGGATCTGACCGACGTTCATGCGGCTCGGGACGCCGAGCGGGTTCAGCACGATGTCGACCGGCCGGCCGTCCTGCGTGTACGGCATGTCCTCTTCGGCCATGATCCGAGAGACGACACCCTTGTTGCCGTGGCGCCCGGCCATCTTGTCGCCGACCTGGAGCTTGCGCTTGATGGCGATGTAGACCTTCACCATCTTGATCACGCCCGGCGGCAGCTCGTCGCCCTTGGAGAGGCGGTCGATCTTGTCGCGGAAGTGCTCCTCGCGGACGCGGATGATCTCCTCGAGCTCACCGAGCTTCGCGGCGATGTCCTCGGCGTCCTCGACCGGAAGCTCCGCCCAGTACTTGTGCGGGACCTCGTCGAGCGCGGCCTCCTCGATGGCCTGCCCCTTCTGGAGGAGCACCTTGCCCTTGTCGTCGACGAGCTTGCCCGTCGTCGTCTGGCCGACCAGCTTCTTCTTGAGGCCGCGGAAGAACGACTCGCGGAGGATCTTGACCTCCTCGTCGCGCTGACGCTCGAGGCGGTCCTTCTCGGACGTCTCGATCGACACCGCGCGCTCGTCCTTCTCCGTCCCCTTGCGGGCGAAGATGCGCGCGTTGATGACGATGCCGCTGACGCCCGGCGGGACGCGCAGCGAGCTGTCGCGGACGTCGCCCGCCTTCTCGCCGAAGATCGCCCGGAGGAGCTTCTCTTCGGGGGAGAGCTGGGTCTCGCCCTTCGGCGTGATCTTGCCGACGAGGATGTCGCCCGGCTTCACCTCGGCGCCGATGCGGACGATGCCGCTCTCGTCGAGGTCCTTGAGGGCCTCCTCGCCGACGTTCGGGATGTCGCGGGTGACCTCTTCCTTGCCGAGCTTCGTGTCGCGGGCGACGCACTCGAACTCCTCGATGTGGATCGAGGTGAAGACGTCGTCCTTGGCGATGCGCTCGGAGACGAGGATCGAGTCCTCGAAGTTGTAGCCCTGCCACGGCATGAACGCGACGAGCACGTTCTGGCCGAGCGCGAGCTCGCCCATGTCGGTCGACGGGCCGTCCGCGAGGACGTCGCCGGCCTTCACGCGCTCGCCGGCGCGGACGATCGGCTTCTGGTTGAAGCAGGTCGACTGGTTCGAGCGCTGGAACTTGTAGAGCTGGTAGATGTCCGGGATCTCGGCCCTGTCGGACTCGGGGCGGACGACGATGCGCGAGGCGTCGACGCTCTCGATGATGCCGTCGCGCTTGGCGACGACGCACACGCCGGAGTCACGGGCGAGCTTGCCCTCCATGCCGGTGCCGACGAGCGGCGCCCAGCTGCGGACGAGCGGCACGGCCTGACGCTGCATGTTCGCGCCCATGAGCGCGCGGTTCGCGTCGTCGTGCTCGAGGAACGGGACGAGGGCCGCCGCGACGGACACCATCTGGTTCGGCGCGACGTCCATCAGCTGGACCATGTCGGGCGGGACCATCTGGAAGTCGCCGTTCAGACGAACGGAGACGAGCGACTCCTTGAACTTGCCCTTGTCGTCGACGTCGGCCGAGGCCTGGGCGATGAACTTCGCCTCCTCCTCGAGCGCCGAGAACCAGCTCACTTCGTCCTGCGCCTTGCCGTCGCCCGCGCGGCGGTACGGCGTCTCGACGAAGCCGTACTCGTTGACGCGCGCGAAGGTGGAGAGCGACGCGATGAGGCCGATGTTCGGACCTTCAGGGGTCTCGATCGGGCAGATGCGGCCGTAGTGCGTCGGGTGGACGTCGCGGACCTCGAAGCCCGCGCGCTCGCGCGTGAGACCGCCCGGCCCGAGAGCGGAGAGACGACGCTTGTGCGTGACCTCCGAGAGCGGGTTCGTCTGGTCCATGAACTGCGAGAGCTGCGAGCTGCCGAAGTACTCCTTCACGACCGCGGAGACGGGCTTCGCGTTGATGAGGTCGTGCGGCATGAGCGTGTCGATCTCTTGCGACATGCTCATGCGCTCCTTGATGGCGCGCTCCATGCGGACCAGACCGATGCGGTACTGGTTCTCCATCAGCTCGCCGACCGCGCGCACGCGGCGGTTGCCGAGGTGGTCGATGTCGTCGACCGAGCCGCGGCCGTTCTTGAGCTCGATGAGGTGGCGGACGGTCTCGAGGATGTCCTGCGCCGTGAGGACCTGCGTGTCGAGCGCGGGGCGCTGCTCCTCCGGGAGGTCCTTGTAGAACTTGTAGTTCAGCTTGAGGCGACCGACCTTCGAGAGGTCGTAGCGCTCGGGGTTGAAGAACAGGTTGTGGAAGAGCGTCTTCGCCGTCTCGAGCGTCGGCGGATCCCCCGGGCGGAGGCGCCGGTAGATCTCCATGATCGCGTCTTCGGTCGTCTTGACCTTCTCGGCGAGCAGCGTGTCGCGGAGGTAGCTGCCGACGTTGAGGCCGTCGATGAAGAGGATCTTGAACTGCTCGATGCCCGCCTCGCGGAGCTTCTCGAGCTTGTCGGCGGTCACCTCCTCGTTGACCTCGATGATGACCTCGCCGGTCTCCTTGTCGACGACGTCGTGCGCCGCCACCTTGCCCGCGAGGTCCTCGACGTCGGCCGGGAGGCGATCGACCTTCGCCTCCCTCAGCTTCTTCATCGCGGCCTTGGTGAACTTGGTGTTCTTCTTGACGATGGTCTCAGAGCCGACCTTGATGTCGCGCGTCGAGCGCTGACCCGCGAGCAGGTCGTACTCGACGGACTTGGCGTACTTGCCGCCCTTCTCGAGGTACACCGTCTCGGTGTTGTAGAAGTAGTTGAGCAGGTCCTGCGTGCTGTAGCCGAGCGCGCGGAGGAGGACCGTCGCGTGCATCTTCCGGCGGCGGTCGATGCGGACGTAGATGATGTCCTTCGGGTCGAACTCGAAGTCGAGCCACGAGCCGCGGTAGGGGATGACGCGCGCGCTGTAGAGAAGCTTGCCGCTCGAGTGGGTCTTGCCCTTGTCGTGATCGAAGAAGACGCCCGGGCTACGGTGGAGCTGGCTGACGACGACGCGCTCGGTCCCGTTGATGATGAACGTACCGGTGTCCGTCATGAGCGGGATCTCGCCGAAGTAGACCTCCTGCTCCTTGATGTCGCGGACGATCCGCTCCCCGCCGTCGCGGGTGTCGTAGATCATCAGCTGGGTCGTCACCTTGATCGGCGCAGCGAACGTCATGCCGCGCTGGCGGCACTCGTCGACGTCGTACTTCGGCTTCTCGAGGTTGTACGAGACGAAGACGAGCTCGCTCGTCCCGTTGAAGTCCTTGATCGGGAAGACGCTACGGAAGACCGCCTGAAGCCCCGTCTCCACGCGATCGTTCTGCGGGACGTTGGACTGCAGGAACTTGTCGTACGACGACTTCTGGATGTCGATGAGGTTGGGCACCTCGATGACACGGGAGATCCGTCCCAGGTTCTTGCGGATGCGGAAGTTGGACTGGATAGCGGTCGCCATCGTTGCTCCTTGGGGCCTTTGGCGCAGTCTTGAAGGGTCGCGACGTCCCTCGTGCTGCTGCCTCTTCCGGACTCTCGGCAGGTCCGGTTCGTGCGCGTCTCCGAGCTCGGGATGAGATGAAGAAAAGTGGCGCTGTTACTGCGGCGCTAAAGCGTGAAGAAAGTTGGTACGAGAAATGCCGTATGGGCCGAGCGAAGGGACCTCTCCCTTCGCCGGCCCGCGGCGTCAATCAAAACCTTGCGAATTCAGTCACTCTTGGTTCGACCCGGAAAACTGCGGGGGAATCGGGGTTCCCCACGCGGCCTCGCTCCGCTCGGAGCCTCGGGTTCGGGGGGCAAGGTGCCCGTGGGGTCCGCTCGTTTAGGCGCCGGACGCCGCTGGGGCAAGCACAGCAACAAGAAAGAGAAAAGAAGGCGGGTTGCGAGGGAATGTCCGCAACCCGCCGCGTGACGGGGCCTGCGTCGGCAGGCGGCGAGCGACCTCGGGGAAGACGTCCGAGCCCCCCGCCCGGACATCTCCCTTCGGTCGACGCTTTACTTGAGCTCGACCTTGGCGCCGGCCTCTTCGAGCTTCTTCTTGAAGTCCTCGGCCTCCGCCTTGGCAACGCCTTCCTTGAGGTCCTTGGGCGCGCCCTCGACGAGGTCCTTCGCCTCCTTGAGGCCGAGGCCCGTGATCTCGCGGACGACCTTGATGACGTTGATCTTGTTCGCGCCGGCCTCCTTGAGGACGAGCGTGAACTCGGTCTGCGCCTCGGCGGCCGGAGCGGCGGCAGCGGCGGGGCCCGCGGCGGCGGCGACGGCGACCGGAGCGGCCTTGACGCCCCACTTGTCCTCGAGGGTCTTGATGAGCTCTGCGATCTGGATGACCGGGAGGTTCGAGAGGTAGTCGACGACCTGGTCCTTGGTGAGATCTGCCATTTTCGTAATCTCCAGTTTCTTCGAGTGAATTTTTGAGGGCCGAGGCTCGCGCCTCTGCCGGTTATCGATGCGGGCGACGGTTCGCCGTTGAGTTGCTCAGCCCTTGTCTCCCTCGCGCTCCTTGGCGGAGAGGAGGTAGACGAAGTTCTGCGCAGGGGCGTTGAGGAGCATGACGAACTGCGAGAGCGGCGCCTGGAGCGTCGCGAGCAGCTGGGCGCGGAGCTCGTCCTTGCCGGGCATGGTCGCCAGCTGGTTCTCGACCGCGTTCGCGTCGAGCACCGTGCCGTCGATCAGACCGGCCTTGACCTTGAGCTTGTCGCCCGCCTCGGGCGCGTCCTTCTTGAAGGCCTTGACGACCTTGGCGGCCGCCGAGGGATCTTCGTAGCTCCAGGCGATGCCGGTCATGCCGATGAGGGCCGTGTCCAGCTTGCCGCCGTACGCCGACTCCTTGAGGGCCTGCTTGACCAGCGTGTTCTTGACGACCTTGTACTCGACGCCGGCCTTGCGGAACTCGGCGCGAAGCTTGGTCACGTTCTCGACGTTCAACCCCTTGTAGTCGAGGAGGACCGCCGAGGTCGCTTTGTCGAACTTGCCTTTGACCTCGCCGATGAGCGTGTTCTTACCCTCGCGGGTCGAAGCTGCTGCGGCCATGATCAGCCCTCCTCTGCGCCGCCGATGAACTGCGCCGGGTCAATCTTGACGCCGGGGCCCATCGTGGAGCTGATGGTGATGCTGCGGACGTACGTGCCCTTCGCGGTGGAAGGCTTCGCACGGACGAGCGCGGCGATGAGCGCCTTCGCGTTGTCCGAGAGCGCGTTGTCGGCGAACGAGACCTTGCCGATGCGGGCGTGGACGATGCCAGCCTTCTCGACGCGGTACTCGATCTTGCCGCCCTTCGCCTCGCGAACGGCGTTGCCGATGTCGAAGGTGACCGTGCCGACCTTGGGGTTCGGCATGAGGCCGCGAGGACCAAGGACACGACCGAGCTTACCGACGGCGCCCATCATGTCGGGCGTCGCGATCACGCGATCGAAGTCCATGAATCCTTCGCTCACCTTCGCGACCATGTCGTCGCTCCCGGCGAAATCGGCGCCGGCCTCACGGGCCTCGCGCTCCTTGTCGCCCTTGGCGAACACGAGCACGCGCACCGTCTGACCGGTACCGTGCGGGAGGACCAGCGCGCCGCGGACCATCTGGTCTGCGTGCTTGGGATTGACTCCCAAGCGGACGGCGAGGTCCACCGTCTCGTCGAACTTGGCGAACTTCGCGCTCTTGACGAGCGCGCACGCCTCTTCGACCGTGTATTTGCGAGTGCGGTCGACGGCTTTGTCGACCTTCTCGCGGTTCTTGGACAGCTTCGGCAATGGGCCTCCTTGTCGGCTCTCTCTGGAGCCTCCCACCGGGAACCGCGTCGACCGCGGGCGGTGGTTCGAGAGGTTGTTCACTCCGGCCGGCTTCGCCGACCTCCGTGGACCTCGCGGGACTTCGTCGTCACGCGCGGCTCACGCTCGACGGTGCGAACCATTTCGCCCCGTCGAAAACTCGGTTCTATCGCTCAGGCGACGATGTCGATGCCCATCGAGCGCGCGGTGCCGCGGACGATGCGGATCGCGGCCTCGATGTCGGTGCAGTTCATGTCCTGGATCTTCTGGCCCGCGAGCTCGCGCACCTGCTTCTCCGTGACCTGACCGACCTTGACCTTGTTCGGCTCCTTCGAGCCCGAGCCCGGCTTCTTGCCCGTCGCCAGGCCGGCCGCCTTCTTCAGGAGGACGCTGACCGGCGGGGTCTTGAGGATGAACGTGAACGAGCGGTCCGAATAGACCGTGATCACCACGGGGATGATCATGTCGCCGCCCTGGGTCTTGGCGTTGAACTCCTTGCAGAAGCCCATGATGTTGACGCCGTGCTGACCGAGCGCGGGACCGACCGGCGGCGCGGGGTTCGCCTTGCCAGCGGGGAGCTGCAGCTTGATGTAACCGGTGATCTTCTTTGCCATGACTCGTCTCGCTCGCTCCTACAGGTGCCGCCAGCGCTTCGGCGGGCCGTAGTGATGTCGCTTGGGGGACTCGACGGGCGGCTCGGGCACGGAAAGCCCTGAGCCGGGACCGGGGGGCGGCTTATTAGGACAAATTTCGTGACAACGCCACTCCGGACGCACGTTTTTTGCCCAAGGCTCGATCTCAGCCATCAAGTGCGGGAATTTCAGGCGCTTCCCGCGCCTCCGCCCGCCGGCCGTCGAGGGCGCGCGGGGCGTCGTCAGCCCGAGGCGGGGGCGTCGGCCGGGTCCTCGACGCGGTCGCGTCCCAGGAGCTCGAGCGCGCGCTCGGCGACCTGGATGAGGATCTGGCTGCACGGCTCGCAGCCGCCGCCGCAGCAGCTCGGGTAGCCGTCGGGGCCGCTCCGCATCAGCGGGCGGACGCAGTCGCGGTACCACTCCTCGAGGCCGAGCTCCTCGCTCGCCTGCTTCAGCGCTGCGTCGACGGCCGGATCGCCCATGACGCGAGGAACGTAGCGCGCGACCGCGCGCCGCGCTCGTGCAGAGCCGGGCCCCGCGCTCGCGCGGCGGGCTTGCAGACCTGGCCCCCGCGCGCGACGCGGACACGAGGTCCGCGCGCTACGACACGCCCGCGCGCCACCCCGCGCGCCACCCCGCGCGCCACGACGAGCTGACCACGCGAGCTCCGTCCCGGCGCGGCGATGCTCAGGCGCGCTTCTCGACCTGCGAGAAGTCGAGCTCGACCGGGGTCGCGCGGCCGAAGATCGACACCTTGACCTTGAGCTTCTGCTTGTCGGGCTTCACTTCCTCGACCGTGCCGGAGAAGTTCGCGAACGCGCCGTCGATGACGCGGATCTCGTCGCCCACCTCGAAGTTCACGCGGGGCTTCGGCTTGACCGCGCCCTCGACCGTGCGGCGGCGCTGATCCTCGATCTCCTGCGGGCGGACTTCCTGCGGGCGCTGGTTGCCGATGAAGCCGGTGACCTTCGGCGTGTCCTTGACGAGGTGCCAGGCCTCCTCGCTCATGTCCATCTCGACGAAGATGTACCCGGGGAGGCTCGTCTTCTGCCGGATGCGCTGCTTGCCGCCGCCGCGGGTCTCCTGAACGGTCTCGGTCGGGATGAGCACTTCCCCGAAGAAGGCTTCCTTGTTGTGCTCTTTGATGCGCTGGAGAAGAGCCTCTTTGACCTTGTTCTCGTAGCCCGAGTAGGTCTGGATGACGTACCACTTCTTCGCCATGACGCGCTCCGCCGAAACCATATAGGGTGAATCGACTCGGGGTCGATCTCCGCTGAGGGTGGTTGGGGATCTCCCCCGTGACGCCGGACTGAAGCCGGTCAGAACGTATAGATCTTGTCGGTGATGAAGCCCCAGAACCGATCCATGAGGGCGAAGAACACCGTCGCGAAGATCGTGGTGAGGACCACGACCGTCGTGGAGTTCGTGACCTCCTTGCGGCTGGGCCACGTGACCTTCGACAGCTCCTCCGCGACCTCGTTCACGTACTGCCGCGCCTCGACCTTGCGCCAGTAGTAGACGGCGATGGCGACGCCGATGAGGCCCGCCGCCGGGAACAAGAGCTCGTCCTGCGGCTCGCCGAGCTCCGGCTTCCACTGCCCGAGGCGGTACCAGACAGTGTGGCCGATCTTGGCGACGAGGAACGCCGAGAGCAGCGCGCCCGCCATGTACGCCGCGTAGACGTACCGCTGGTAGCCGAGCTGGATGGGCGAGCCCTCCTCCTCGGCGTCCCTGGCCTCGGTCTCCTTGGCCTCGGCCCCGGAGTCGGCCTTCGCGCGGACGTCGGTCCCTTCAGCCTCGGCGGGCTGGTCGGGCGTGTCGGACTCCTCTGGCTCTCCAGCGTCGTCCTCGGCTTCGGCTTTCTTGAGATCGTCTTCCGTCGCCATCGATCGCTCGCGCTTCTTCAGATGCTCTGAGCAGGGGCTGAGGGACTCGAACCCACGACCTGCGGATTTGGAATCCGCTGCTCTACCAACTGAGCTAAACCCCTATTCCTCAGGCCCTCCGCTCGTCCGTGCTTCGAACGTAGAGGGCCCGAGTTACTTCGTCTCTTTGTGCACCGTGTGTCGGTTGCAGCTGGGGCAGTGCTTCTTCAGCGTGAGCTGCCCCTCCTGCCCCGGCTTACGGGTCGTCTTGTAGTTGCGCTTCTCGCACTCCGTACAGGCGAGGCTGATCTCGACCCGTTCGGACATCGCGCGCTACTCGAGGATCTTCGTGACGATGCCGGCGCCGACGGTGCGGCCGCCCTCGCGGATCGCGAAGCGCATCTGCTCCTCGAGACCGACGGGGGTGATGAGCGAGATCGTCATCGTGATGTTGTCGCCCGGCATGACCATCTTCGTGCCCTCGGGCAGCTCGCAGGTCCCGGTCACGTCCGTCGTCCGCATGTAGAACTGCGGGCGGTAGTTCGTGAAGAACGGCGTGTGGCGGCCGCCCTCTTCCTTCTTCAGGACGTAGACCTCGCCCATGAACTTCTTGTGCGGAGTCACCGAGCCCGGCTTGCAGAGGATCTGCCCGCGCTCCACGTCGTCCTTCTCGATGCCGCGGAGAAGAACGCCGATGTTGTCGCCCGCGCGGCCCTCGTCGAGAAGCTTGCGGAACATCTCCACGCCCGTCACCGTCGTCTTGCGCGTGTCGCGGAAGCCGATGATCTCGACCTCTTCGCCCGTCTTCACGACGCCACGCTCCACGCGACCCGTCACGACCGTGCCGCGGCCCTTGATCGAGAACACGTCCTCGATCGCCATCAGGAACGGCTTGTCGATGTCACGGACCGGGTCCGGGATCTCGCTGTCGAGGGCGGCGATGAGCTCGGTGATCGAGTTCTCCCACTTCTCCTCGCCGTTGAGCGCCGGGAAGGCGGCGACCTTCACGACCTTCGCCGTGTCGCCCGGGAACTTGTACTTCGAGAGGAGCTCGCGGACTTCCATCTCGACCAGGTCGAGCATCTCCGCGTCCTCCACCGCGTCGCACTTGTTCAGCGCGACGACGATGTGCTGCAGGCCGACCTGGCGCGCCAAAAGGACGTGCTCGCGCGTCTGCGGCATGACCGAGTCGAGCGCGCTGACGACGAGGATCGCCCCGTCCATCTGCGCCGCGCCCGTGATCATGTTCTTGATGTAGTCCGCGTGGCCCGGGCAGTCGACGTGCGCGTAGTGGCGCTTCTCGCTCTCGTACTCCACGTGCGACACGGCGATCGTCACCGTCTTCGTCGCGTCGCGGACCGTGCCGCCCTTCGCGATGTCCGCGTAGCTGATGACCTTCGCGAGGTTCTTCTTCGACTGGACCTTCACGAGCGAGGCCGTGAGCGTCGTCTTGCCGTGGTCGATGTGACCGATCGTGCCGACGTTCACGTGGGGCTTCGTACGCTGGAACTTTTCCTTGGCCATTTCGAGTCTCCTACCGTCACGGTGACGGCTTCGGGCGTAGCGGCGACGACTGAGCCCACCACGGGGCTTGAACCCGTGACCTCTTCCTTACCAAGGAAGTGCTCTACCACTGAGCTAGGTGGGCGTTGAGATAAGGGGGGGATCTTGAAGCGAAGCGAGTGTCTCTGAGTAAGTCTTCGAGCGGGAGACCGGGTTGACTCCGGCGCTTCGCGCCTTCGTCGCCGTCACTGTACTGCGTCCACTCCGTGGACTTCGTACAGTTCCGGTCGAACCGACGGTTCGAACCGGCGACGGTTTGTCGCTCTCCCTGCGTTCTGCCTCTTTCTGGGTCTTCGAGCGGGAGACCGGGTTCGAACCGGCGACGTTCAGCTTGGAAGGCTGACGCTCTACCAACTGAGCTACTCCCGCGGATGCGTCTCGTGGACCTCGTGAACGATGCGGATGACGTGACGGATGAAGTGAAGCGAGCCGAACCGTATCGATGAGGAGTGGAGGGTGTTGGATTCGAACCAACGAAGGCATAGCCGGCAGATTTACAGTCTGCTCCCTTTGGCCACTCGGGCAACCCTCCGGAAACTATCGATAAAAAGACCGAACGCGTTGATTTTGAGGCCTCGATCTTCGAGCTAGCGAGGGGACTTGAACCCCTAACCGCCTGTTTACAAAACAGGTGCTCTACCGATTGAGCTACGCCAGCGCGACCCTGACGCGTTCGGGGTGGAGAAACGACTTCACCCAGAAGCGACGGGGGCGCGGACGTTAGCGTATGGCCGACAGCCGCGCAAGCAAGACAAGCGCCAAGGAAGACAACACATTCCTCCACGACGCGGTCTAGCGCCGGTCGAGAGGAGCGCGAAGCGCGCCGTGGTTCGCACTGACGGCGCCGGGTGTCAAGCGCACACCGGCGGCAGGGCTCCGGGCCCGTGGTTCTCGCGGTCGCGCGAGGCCGCGCGCGACCCGCGCGCGACCGGCTCGCGGTCGCGCTTCGTCGTGCCGCAGCAACGCGCGCGCCTCGCGCCGGCGGCGCGGCGCGCGACAACGCCTCGCCTGCCGCTTCTTCTACCGCTTCTTCGTGGAGTCGCCGCCGGTCGCCTTCGCGGCGTCGTCCGCGGCCTTCCGCTTCATGATCTCGAGCGTCTTCTCGAGCGTCTCTTCCGTGAACGGGAAGCGCTTGATGGTCGCCTTCTCTTCCTCGAGCGCGCGGTCCATCTCGGCCTTCGCGCTCTCCGCGCGCTTCATCCAGTCGGACGCTATGCCGGTCCGCTCGCCGAGCGCGAGCGTCCTCTTCATCATCTCGATCCCCTTCTCGAGGAGCGCGCGGTAGCGCACGTGCATGATCCCGTAGAAGAGCTGCTTGTCGCTCTCCGTCTTCGCCTTGTCCGTCGGCGGGATCATCATGAGGTGCTGGTGCAGCGTGCGGTACATCTCACCCACGCGGTAGCCGCTCATCGCTGCCCAGTGGAGATCGACGGAGCGGATCGCGTCGGCGTACGACGACTGCGCGTCGAGCAGGAGCTGACAGCGCATCTCGAGCTGGTGCACGAAGTCGGGCGGCGGCGGGACGAGGACGATCTTCTCGGAGCGCGCCTTGCGGATCTCACCCTGCGCGTACTTGAGCATCGCGACGGCGACGGGCAGCCGCCCCGTCGCGCCGAAGCGCGTCTCCTCGACGAGATCGAGCCCGAGGTTCACGTCGCGCGACGCGCCGACCTCGTCGCCCGCCGTGATGCGCGCGAGCGCGCGCGCGCCGAGGCCGAGCATCCTGTCGGCGACCTCGATGTCCTTGCGCGCGAGGATCTGCTCGCCGACCTCACCGAGCGCCGCCCAGTCTTCGACGTAGGCGTCGAGCGAGACCTCGCGCGCGAGCGCGGCGCGCGCGTTGGGATCGTTCGGGAAGCGACGCACGACGTCGCGGTAGCGCGCGCGCGCCTTCTCACGATCGCCGAGCCCCTCATACGCGAGGGCGAGGTCGTAGATCACCTGCGGATCGTTCGCCGCCTCGGGATCGCCCGCGACGAGCGCCTCGAACGCGTCGACGGCCTCCTGCCAGCTCTGCGCGAGGAGCGCGCGCTCGCCGCGCGCCTTGAGCTCCTTCGAGGTGCCCTCGACGCGTGTGCCGATGATCACGTTCGACGCGTCGATGCGCTGTGGCGCCTGCGGTGTCTTGCCGACCTCGTGCGATGCACCTCCACATGCGGTGACCGCGGCGACGAGCCCGAGCAGAGCGACGACCTGGGTTGAGCAGAGCGTGCGGCGTCGATGCGTCATTTTCGAAAGCATAGGACGTCGCTCGAGGCCGAACGTTCCGTTCTCTTTGCACGTCTCTCCACGCGTGTGCTGGCACGCGATTTGGCCCGTGGAGATAGGCGAATTCGAGGCGATCGACGTCAGCGCCGCGACGGCGAAGAGACGGCTGCGACTCTGGCGGGAATGAAGCACGGTGTTACGACGTAGGCGCTTCGTGGTGGATGCGGCAGGGGGAGAGCGCGAAGCAAGCGAGGCTCTCGTTCGGGTGAATCCGAGCCGCTGCCTGCACAACCAGGTGTCTTCGAGCAACGTCGTCGACACGACCGTGCCGTTACGGAGGACTCATGAACCTGTCACGTCTCAGCGCCCGTGATCTCGAAGCTCAAGCCCGCGACGTCGAGCACCAGATCAAGAAGCTCGATCATCGTCCGAGGCCGACACCTCCGGAGCGCCAGCTCTCGGTCGAGCTCAAGAAGATGCGCCTCACGCTGAAGGACCAGATGGAGAGCTCGAAGTAGCGCCGACAGCTCGCGCGTCGCGCAGCGCGCCCCGCGACGTGTGCTGCGAGGCCCCCGGCGCGCGAGGACCGTGGGTCGAGCATCGACCGCCTCGCGCACGGGAGCCCCCGTCGCGCGAGGACCGCGGGTTGAGCATCGACCGCCTCGCGCACGGGAGCCCCCGGCGCGCGAGGACCGTGGGTCGAGCATCGACCGCCTCGCGCACGGGAGCCCCCGTGCGATCGATCGCGCGACCCGCCCGAACCCGAAGCCGCCTCGATCCGGACGGTTTCGCTCGCGGACCCGAACGAATCCACTACCTTACCCCGCACCGCGGGGAGGTGGGCGCGGTGCGCCCGGCGGAGGCGTCCGCGCGGTCCGAGCGCTCGGTGCCCCAGCCGGTGCGCCGCGCTCGCGGTTTGGTCCCCGTCGCGTTGACCGGTCACCTCTTGCAGACTAGGGTTTTTCCAGGATGTCACAGCAGCCCGTGCCGTTGCCGCCTCGGGCGGCCCAGCCCGACGGGCCCGGCGCGGATCGTGATCTTGGGATGGAGGGGATGCCGATGCGATTCGGCAAGTACACCCTCATCCGCAAGCTGGCGATGGGCGGCATGGCCGAGCTCTTTCTGGCCATCCAGAAGAGCGTCGCCGGCTTCGAGAAGCTGCTCGTCATCAAGCGCATCCTGCCCGCGATGAACCAGGACAAGGCGTTCATCGAGATGCTCCTCCACGAGGCGCGCATCGCGGCGACGCTCTCGCATCCGAACATCGTCCAGATCTTCGACGTCGGGCAGGCCGACGGCCAGTACTTCATCGCGATGGAGCACGTCCACGGCGAGGACCTGCGCTCGATCGTCCGGCAGATGAAGAAGAAGGGCGTGCTCGAGTTCCCGCTGGAGCACGCGCTCGCGATCGTCCTCGGCATGTGCAACGGCCTCGCCTACGCGCACGACAAGCGCGATCTCGACGGCTCTCACCTGTCGATCGTCCACCGAGACATCTCCCCGCAGAACATCGTCGTGACCTTCACGGGCGACGTGAAGATCGTCGACTTCGGCATCGCGAAGAGCGACTCGCGCGTCGGCGAGCAGACGAAGAGCGGCAAGCTGAAGGGCAAGGTCCCGTACATGTCGCCGGAGCAGGCGCGCGGCGACGCCATCGACGCGCGCAGCGATCTCTTCGCGACCGGGACGATGCTCTTCGAGCTCACCACCGGCAAGCGCCTCTTCAAGGGGCAGAGCGAGTACGAGACGCTCAAGCTGATCTGCGAGCGCGAGTACCCGCGCCCGAGCGCGATCCACCCCGACTACCCGCCGGACCTCGAGGCGATCGTGCTGCGCGCGCTCGCGAAGGATCCGGCCGACCGCTACCAGAGCGCGCGAGAGATGCAGGCCGACCTCGAGGGCTTCGTCCGCCAGCACCAGATCGCGGTCTCGAGCCTCGCGCTCAACCAGTTCATGCAGTCGCTGTTCGAGGAGAAGCTCGCGATGCAGAAGGAAGCCCTTCTGCAAGGCAAGCACCTCGCGGACATCATCGAGCTGCAGCACGCCCAGCACGGCTCGAACCCGGACGTCTCCGGCGGCTTCGACGTCGACGCCAGCGGCCAGCGCGTGGCGAGCACGCTCAGCATGCCCGCCGCCGCGCGCACGGTCACCGACGTCAGCGCGAACCGTCCGCCCAAGACGAACGGCGCGCTCGTCGCCGGCGTCGTCGCGACGGTCCTCGTGGTCGCCGGCGCGCTCGGCGGCGCGGGCTACGTCCTCGCCAAGAACAAGAGCGAAGCTTCGGATCCTGAGCCCGCCGCCGCGTCGACGCCGGTAGCCAGGGGCTCGCTCGCGGTCGTGAGCGAGCCGGTCGGCGCGTCCATCTGGATCAACGGCGACCTTCGCCCGGAGGTCACGCCCGCGACCATCAAGGAGCTCCCGACCGGCGTCCCGCTCGACGTGAAGCTCACGATGGACGGCTTCGAGCACGCGAAGCAGAAGCTCACGCTCGAAGACGGGCAGACGGGCGACGTGAAGGTCGAGCTCCGGAAGGGCTCGGTCGTCGTCGACGTGAAGGTCACGCCCGAGGGGCTCGCCACCACGTTCGCCGTCGACGGCAAGCCCGTCACGGGCCCGCGCATCGACGGCCTCACGTCCGGCGTCTCGCACAAGCTCACCGTCCTCGCCCCGGGCTACGCCGAAGGGACGGTCACGTTCACCGGCGCGCCGCTCGAGACCAAGCACCTCGAGGTCACGCTCGAGAAGCTGCCCGAGCCCCGCCACGGCGGCGGCGCGGCCCGACCCACCCCCGCGGCGCAGCCCGTCGGCAGCGGGAAGCTCAACGTCGGCGCGTCCGGTGGCTGGTGCAACGTCACCGTCGACGGCGCGGCGCGCGGCGCCACGCCGGTCGCGGGCCTCGAGCTCTCCGCCGGCGCGCACAAGGTCACGTGCACCACGCCCGACGGCAAGGTCCGCGACGCGACCGTCACCGTCCAGGCCGGCGACACCGCCCGCTACAAGTTCACGCTCTGACCGGCGCGTCCACGCCGGCGCGCTCTGCGAGCAGGCGCACCGGCGGCCGCGCGACGCCGCGCGAGCGCGGCGGTTATCGAAGTAGCCGTCGTCTTCGCGGCCCGCTGGGCCATGCGCGCGCGGGCCGGATACGCTCCTGTTGCCGATGTCGCACAAAAAGCTCGTCCCCGCGACGTTCGCTCTTGGACTGATCCTGCTCGGCGGTGACGCGTCGGCGCAGGCGCAGAGGGGCTTCGTCCTCGATCGGTTCGATCCGTCCGAGCGAGGGAGCGAGTGGTTCGTCCTCGACTCGCTCGACCTGCGAGGTCACCTCCGCCCGTCGGCGGGCGGCGTCGTCGGCGCGTGGGCGTACAAGCCGCTCGTCGTCTACGACCGCGACGGCAACTACGTCTCGTCGCTCGTCGAGCATCAACTCTTCGTTCACCCTGGCGCGTCGGTCGTCCTCTGGAACCGCGCCCGCGCCGCGATCAGCATGCCGATCGCGCTCGTGCAGACAGGCGAGCCGGTCGTCATCGGCACGAAGACGTACTCGCCGCCGAGCACCGCCGCCGGCGATCTCCGCCTCGCGGCCGACGTGCGCCTCTTCGGCAAGCACGGCGGCCTCGTCACCGGCGCGCTCGGCGCCGCCGTCTACCTCCCCACCGGCTCGCGCGACGACTACACGAGCGACGGCTACGTCCGCGTCACGCCGCGCGCGACCGTCGCCGGCGACGTCTCGCTCTTCACCTATTCGGCGCGCGTCGGCTGGCACTACCGCGCCCTCACCGAAGACTTCGAGCAGAACCCCCTCGGCAGCGAGCTCACCTTCGGAGGCGCCGCGGGCGTCCGCGTCGCCGACCGCAAGCTGGTGGTCGGCCCCGAGCTCTACGGCAGCTCGATCCTCGACTCGCGCTCCTTCCTGAAGCGGCGCGGCACGCCGATCGAGGCGCTGCTCGGCGCGCACTACACGGTCTCCGACCTCCGCTTCGGAGGCGGCGTCGCCACGGGGCTGACGCGCGGCTGGGGGACTCCGGCCCTCCGCGCCTTCCTGAGCGCGGAGTGGACGCCGGGCTTCAAGGAGGACGACGACGGCGACGGCGTCCCGAACACGGAGGACGCGTGCCCGACGATCGCGGGGGTGCGCACGGGCGACGCCGGGACGAACGGCTGCCCGCCGCGCCCGTCGGCTCACGATCCGGGCGACCGCGACGGCGACGGGATCGCCGACCGGCTCGACGCGTGCCCCGACGCCGCCGGCGTCAAGAGCGACGATCCGGCGAAGAACGGCTGCCCCCCCGACCGCGACGGCGACGGCGTGAGCGATCTCGTCGACGCCTGTCCGGACGTCCCTGGCCCGAAGAGCGACGATCTCGCGAAGACCGGCTGCCCGCTCGATCGCGACGGCGACGGCGTCCTCGACGACAAGGACGCGTGCCCCGACGCCGCCGGCGTCGCGAGCGACGATCCTCTGAGCCACGGCTGCCCGCCCGACCGCGACGGCGACGGCGTCTCCGACGACGAGGACGCCTGCCCCGACGCGCCCGGCGCGGCGGATCCCGACCCGAAGAAGAACGGCTGCCCGCTCGCGCGGGTCGAGGACGGCCAGATCAAGGTCGTCGAGCAGGTGAAGTTCAAGCTCGGGAGCGCGGAGATCCTCCGCGACAGCGATCCGACGCTGCTCGCGATCGCGACGACGCTCAAGGACCACCCCGAGATCGCGAAGGTCCGGGTGGAGGGCCACACCGACGACACCGGGCAGGCCCGCGCGAACATGCGGCTCAGCCAGAAGCGCGCCGAGGCCGTCGTGACGTGGCTGACGAGCTACGGGCTCGACAAGCGGCGGTTCGAGGCGAAGGGCTTCGGCGTCACGCGACCCGTCGACAGCAACGCGACGGAAGAGGGCCGGCAGAACAACCGGCGCGTCGAGCTCCACATCGCCAGCGGCGGAGGAGCCAAGCCGGCCCCCAAGCCCGCGCCGAGCGGCGCCGCGAAGCGGCCGTAAGCGTCAATCGTCGGGGAGCGACGCCTCGCTCGACTCGCTGCCGGGCTCGTTGCCGACGCACAGGCCGTCCTCGGTCCGGAACATGAACGAGAACCGGTAGAGCACGCGAACGTAGTCGCCCAGCGTGTCGGTGCTGAGGCCGTTCGGGAGCGAATAGTCGCCGACCGAGGGCATCCGGTTCAGCCGGATCCGATCGAGCTCCTCCATCGTGACCATGCCGTCGCCGTCGCCGAGCGCGTCGGCCAGCGCGAACGCTTCGACGCGGAGGCCCGCGCCCGGCGAGATGGCGTCGCGGAACAGGTGCTCGGCCGCGAGCCGCACCGACACCTCGTCGCGCTCGCCTTCGAGGATGCGAACTCCCCTCGCCGCCGCGCGACAGCCGCCGAAACGCGAAGAGGTGCGCGCGGTGTCGAAGCGGAGCGCGATGCGCAGCACCTGCGGAGGGTCCGGCGGCCGCCGCTCGCGCGAGGCGGAGGCCTCGATGATCGCGTGCGCCGGCGCTCCGGTCGCGAGGTCGACCAGGTCCTTCGACGTGACCCCCGCCCCCAGGGTCGTCTCCGGCCCCGGCGGCCCGAAGATGATGCCGACGTCGGGGCACAGCACGGGCTTCAGCCCGTTGAAGGTCTGCACGACGCCGAACCGAGGATCGAAGACCACGTCGCTCTCGGCGCCGCGACCGCGGTACGAACAGACGTCGGCCACGCCGACCTGCCCGATCGTCATCGTCTTGAAGCCGAGGACGACGCGGTCGAAGCGAACCGACCATCCGTCGAGCGTCTCCGAGGACTCGATGCCCTCCTGCGTCCGCTCGCTCACCTTGAACGTGAACTGCACCGATCCGAGCCGCAGCGCCTCGTCGGCCGGGACGCACGCCGCGAGCGCGCCGAGCCCGAGCGCGGCGCCGAGGAGCGCCGGGCGCATCAGAAGCCTCCCTCGACGCCGAGGCTCGGCACGGTGACGGGACCGATGACGCGCTCGAAGCAGCGCGGCGCCGCGGAGTCGATCCCCGGGAGCGCGAGCGCCGTCTGACACGCGTAGCCGGTCACCTCGCGCGACAACGTGGCGTTGAGCGCCTCGAGCACGCCCGAGATCCACCCGGTCTCGCCGATCCGCCAGCGCTTCTCGATGCGGAGATCGACCCGCACGAACGCCGGCGTGCGCTCCGGGGGCACGCCGACGCGCTGCTCGGCGAAGGCGGGGACGCCGGGTCTCATCGGGATGCCACTGTACGTCGCCAGGCGCGTCCCGGCTCGCCACGATCTGCCGAGGTCGACCGACAGCGCCGCCGTCAACACGTGCGGGCGATCGTAGGCCGAGAGGATCCGCTGCCCGTCGATCGTCCGCATCGAGCGCGAGAGCGTGTACGACGCGAGCCCCGCGACGCGTCGCGAGAGCTTGCGCCGGACTCCGAGCTCGAGCCCGTAGGCCGAGCCGCGGCTCTTCGCGAGCAGCGCCTCGCTCCGCTCGAGGTCGATCAGCTCGACCTGCGCGGTGCCGAGCGCGTCGTTGAGATCGTAGAACGCGTTGTGGAACACCGCGCCGGTGGCGGTGAAATCGCTGGGGAGGTCCACCTCCACGCCGGCGCTCGTCTGGACCGCGCGCTGGAGACCGCCGCGCAGGCGGGCGATCGTGATGCCGGGCAGCGTGATCGGCGTCGACGGCGCCTGGCTGGCGAGGCCGTAAGCGTGGATCAGCCGGAGGCGATCGGTGACGAAGAACCGCGTCGTCAGCCGCGGGTCGACCGCGAGCGCGCGCGCCGGACCGGAGCCGTAGACGTCGAACCGCACCCCGGGGACGATCTCGGTGTTCGGGATCGCCGTCACGACGGCGTCGACCCGCGCCCCCGTCGCGAAGTCGACGCGCTCGACGAAGATGTTGCGCTGACGCACGACGACGTCGTCGTCGTCGGAGAACGCGGGCAGCGAGTCGGCCGTGTAGCGATCGACCACGAGGTCCGCGCCGGTGCGCAAGAGGACCGTGGGCGCGAGCGGCTGCGTGAGCTCGACGCGCGCTCCCGTCATCGTGTCGGTCGCCGCTCGGTGGGACTCCACGCGCGTCCGATCGAAGCCGAGCGTCGCCGCCGCGCGGAGATGCCCGCCGCGGGGCAGCGTCCGGTCCCAGCGCACGTCGGCGCGGTGGAACTCGGAGGCGAAGAGCACGCGGGTCACGTCGCGCGACTCCCGGCTCGCGCCGGGATCGACGAAGATCGGGCGCTGGTTCGGATCGACCGTCTGGCGCTGGGCGGCGAAGTCGTAGGCGCCGAAGCCCAGGACCGACACCGTGTCGCGATCGCTCAGCGCATAGGAGACCCGCGCCTGGTAGTCGCGGTAGTCGAGCGTCGTGTCCGACGAGAGCAGGGTGAACAGCGCCGCCGTGTACGAGTAGCGCGCCGCGGCCAGCGCGGCTCCCTTGCCGTTCGCGAACGGCGCCTCGACGAGCGCGCCCGCGTCGATGAGACGGAGCTGTCCCTCGCCGTGGAGCCGATCGCCGGGAGGCATCGCCTGGGAGTCGACGATCCCGCCGGCGTAGCGCCCGAGCGCCGCCGGGTACCCGCCGCGGTGGAGATCGGTCTTCGCGATCAGCGCCGGATGCACGACCGCCGGCCCGAGCCCGAAGTGGAAGAGGTACGGGACGCGTACGCCTTCGAAGAAGTAGCCGACGTTCCCCGGCGGCGCCCCGCGCACGTAGAAGTACGGCAGGCCGGTGAGCACCGGGGTCAGCCCCGGCATCGCCTCGATCGCGCGGAACGGATCGCCGAACGCGCCGGGGAGCTGACGCACCTCCGCGCGCGCCAGCGACTCGGCCACCCCCGCGCCGACCGCGGCGCGCCCGCCACGCACCACCACGTCGGTGGGCGGAGGGCGCGGCGCGGGCGCCTGCGACGCACCGGTCGGCACCGCGCCGGCGGGTGGCTCGGGCTCGGGCTCGGGCTCGGGCTCGGGCTCGGGCTCGGGTGCCGGCGGGGGCTTGGTGAAGTCGACGCGAAAGCGCACCGTGGCGGCGATCGGCCTGCCGTCGCGCGCCGCCGGGACGAAGCGCGCGCCGCGAACGCTCTCGACCGCGACCGAGGCGAACGGCTCGAAGCCCTCGAGGACGCGGACGTCCTCCACGTCCCCCGACACACCGACGCTCACGGCCAAGGTCACGACGGCGTCCCCCTCGGCGTCCGCCGGATACGGCGCGGCGACGGAGGAAAGGAGCCTCGGCGGGACGATCTGCCCCTCCGAGGGCGCGTCGGGCGGGTCGGCGTGCGCGCGTGGGGCCACCGCCACCGCCGCGAGCGCGAAGAGCACGGAGAGCGCCAGCTCGCGCGCCGGACCAAGCCGAGAGGTCACGGCGGCGACTCTACCGCGTCCAGGGCGTCGCGGCTGGGGCGAAGCGCCACGCCGACGCGTGCCTCCGGGCTCGTCGTGCCGCTGCGAACGGCGGGCACGTTCGATGCTCTCGAAGTCGCCATGTTCGTCGTCGAGGTGCCGCGACCATCATCATGGCCGCCGGACCGTCAAACCGTCACGTCCGCCACGCGGGCCCCGACGATCCTTCCTTCCAGCCGCGAGCTCGCGCCCAGCGTCAGGCCATAGCCCGGCGCGCGCTCCAACTATCCGCGATCGCCCCTCCACGCGTTTCGCACGTCCCCAGGAGACCACCCGATGATCCGTCGCTTCACCCTCGCCAGCCTCGCCGTCGTTCCGGTCCTCGTCCTCGCGCCACGACTCGCCCACGCGGGCCTCGAGGCGTGCAACAACATCCATGTCAGCGCGAGCGCGGAGTGCAAGCTGGAGACTTCCGGCGGGTGCACCGCGATGTGCGAGCCGACCCGCTTCGAGGCCGCGTGCGCGGGCAAGCTCACGAGCCAGTGCGATGGCGAGTGCAGCGCGAGCGCCGACGTCGACTGCACGGGATCGTGCGAAGGGACCTGCCAGGGCCAGTGCGAGGCGAGCCCGGGGAGCTTCGATTGCCGCGGCACCTGCACCGCCTCCTGCGGGGCCGACTGCGACGCCCAGTGCTCGGGGAGCGCCGGAGGCAGCAGCGCCCAGGGGTCGTGCAAGGCGACGTGCGAGGCGAACTGCGGCGCGAAGTGCGACGCCCAGTGCACCGGGACGCCGCCGTCGGCGACGTGCGAGGGGAAGTGTCGGGCCTCGTGCGAAGGCTCGTGCCGCGGCAAGGCGAGCGCCCGGTGCCAGATCGATTGCCAGGCGAAGCTCGAGGGGAGCTGCAAGGCCGAGCTCGAAGGCGGCTGCAAGGCCCGCTGCGAGCAGCCCGAAGGCGCGCTCTTCTGCGACGGGCAGTACGTCGACACCGGCAACCGGCTCCAGGAATGCATCGACGCGCTCCGCGCGACGTACGACATCCAGGTGCAGGGGAGCGCGAGCGCCCAGTGCTCGGGGAATCAATGCACCGGTGAGGCAGAAGGCAGCGTCTCTTGCGCCGCATCTACGCGGACGCCGCCCGTCGCGCCTGCTGTGGCCATGCTCGCGCTGGTCGGCGCGGCGATTGCACGAAACGCACGACGCGGCCGCCGCTGACCGTTTCGGTCCACGCGCTTTCTTGCCGCGCGAGAGGAGCACGAGAAGAGATGCAACCGACTCAGGCGAAGAACGGGATCCCGCGGGCGAGCACCGCCAAGGTCGAAGCGCGCGTCGAGAACGCCGAGGTCGCTCTGCGCGAGCGCGTCGAGCACGCGCGGGACATCGTCGAAGACCTGCGCGACCGCGCGGAGATCGCCCTCCACGAGCGTCCGTACCTGTTGCCCGTAGCGACCGGCGTGCTCGGTCTCGGCGTGGGCGTCCTCATCGGTTCGAAGCTCTCGCGCGTCATGCTCTTCACCGCCGCCGGCGCGCTCCTCAGCGAGTCCGTCCGTACTCAGGTGGCGAAGATCTCGCGCGACTTCATCAAGGACCTCGGCGCCGATCTCGAGGCCGACGACGATCTCGAGGAGGGGGAACCCTCGGTCACCTGACCCGGCCGAGCGCGGCCTCCTCAGGCGAGGTCGAGCGAGAGGTCGACGATGAGCGGCAGGTGGTCGGACGCGCGGCGCGCCCGCGCGTCGTGCGGGACCTCGACGCCGAGGACGCGGACACCGTCCGAGACGAAGACATGGTCGAGGCGCAAGAACGGCAGGACGCTCGGGAACGTCGGCTTCGGCCGATGGCCGCGTAGCCCCCGCTGCGCGTCATGCATCCGCCCGGCGAAGCGCCGGTAGGTGGTCGCGTTCGGGACGGCGTTGAGGTCGCCGCAGAACACGCGCAGCGGGCCCATCTCGGTGCTCCCGAGCCACTCGGCGCCGACGAGCTCGCTCGACTGCAGCTGGCGCTCGCGGCGGCCCACGCCGAGGTGCGTGCTCACGATCTCCAGGGTTCGGTCCCCGATCCGAGCGCGCGCCCAGATGGCGCCGCGCGGCTCGGCCCCCTTTCCGATCGAGGGGAACGTCGTGACCTGGACGAGCTCGAGCGGGAAGCGGCTGAGCAGCGCGTGCCCGTAGAAGCCGACGCCGCGCCGGAAGGTGCGGCAGAAGAGCAGCGTCATCCCGAGGCCGCTCGCGAGGTCGCGCGCGT
Source organism: Labilithrix sp. (assembly GCA_019637195.1). Lineage (GTDB taxonomy): Bacteria > Myxococcota_A > Polyangia > Polyangiales > Polyangiaceae > Labilithrix. The sequence continues at coordinate 28,481 of JAHBWA010000048.1, forward strand.
GGTGCGCGCCCTCGGCGTCGTCCGTCTCCGGCGCGTCGAGCTCCTGGAGCGCGACGAGATCCGGGCGAGCCTCGGCGCAGACGCGCGTGATGTCGTCGACCGAGTCGTAGCCACCGCGACCGACGCAGCGATGGACGTTGTACGTCATGACGCGCAGGCGCGGCACGAAGGCAACCCTAAGCGCTCGGCCTCGACGCGTCGAGGGAGGAACGCGCGTTGCAGCGAACGGCCTCATCCAAGGAGGACGTGATGGCGAACGGATCGACGAAGGACACGCGATGGGACGAACGCACGGAGACCTCGGGGACGTGAGCGCGACCTCGTCGAGCTCGTCGAAGACGACCCTGGCCAAGCGGGCAGACCCGAACACACCCGGCCTTCGGAACCGCGTCCGCTTCCTCGTCGACCTCTTCTCGGACACCGCCGAGAGGTTCTCGGACAACGAGGGCTCCCGCCTCGGCGCGGCGTTCTCGTATTACGCGACCTTCTCGATCTTCCCGCTCTTGCTCCTCTCGATCACCATCGTCGGGTTCGTGGTGGGCGACAGCGCCTCCGCGCGCGAGCGGCTGCTCGAGGCGATCGCCGCGCCTGGCTCCCCCGTGCGCGACATCCTCGACCGAACGATCACGGCGATGCAGGAGAGCCGGAGCGCCCGCGGGATCTCGGCGGTCATCGGTATCGTCGCGCTCCTCTTCGGCGCGAGCGGCGCGTTCGTCGAGCTCGACGCGTCGCTCAACCGGATCTGGTGCGTGCCGCCTCGCGAGTCCAAGGGCCTCGTCGGATCCATCCGCGTGTTCGCGCTCGAGCGGCTGTCCGGGTTCGCGATCGTCCTCGGCCTCGGGCTGACGCTGCTCGTCTCGCTCATCACGAGCTCCTTGCTGTCGTTCGTCGTCGGACGCGCGGAGCAAGAGGTCTCGACGGCGATCTGGCCGGCCGTGGCGCGCACCCTCGACCTCGCGCTCTCGATGACGCTCCTCGCGGCGGTCTTCACGGCGGCCTTCCACCTGATCCCGCGCTCGCGCCCGCCGATCCGCATCGTCGCCAGAGGCGCGCTCCTCACGGCGATCCTGCTGAGCGCGCTGAAGGAGCTCTTCGCGTCGTACCTCTCGCACCTCACGAGCTACTCGGCCTACGGCGTCGCCGGAGGCGTGCTCGCGCTGACGACCTGGATCTACGTCTCGAGCATGGTCATCCTCTTCGGCGCGCAGCTGACGCGGATCCACGCGGAGAAGGTCGGCGCCGCGGAGCCGTGCGACCTCACCTACCGCGCCGGCGCCACGAAGAAGACCGCCGACGCGAAGACGACGGCCGACGCGAAGACGACGGCCGACGCGAAGACGACGGCCGACGCGAAGACGACGGCCGACGCTTGACCGCCGGTCAGCGGCAGAGGCCGCCGACCGCCTCTGCCGCGAGCGCGCAGGCGGTCGCCTTGTCGGCGCACTTGCGCACCATGCGGCCGCCGCCGGCGGGTCGGGTCCCCACGCACGCCGACGCGACGAACGTGCCGGTGGTACCGCAGACGAACGACTCGCAGCCGTAGCCGCCGCCCGCGGCCTTCGCCGTGTCCTCGATCGCGCACGGCTCGCCCGCGCGCACTCGGTAGAAGCGACCGCTCGGCTCCTTGGGCGGGGTCGCGCACGTCTCGCCTTGCTCGTAGGCGACCGACGCCCAGCGATCTCCGGAGAACTCGCCTCCCTCGACGAGCCCTCCCTTCTCGCCGGAGCACCTCGCGGAGCAGTCCGCGGAGGGGCCCGCGGACGACGTGAAGTCCGCGTCGTCCGTCGACGCCGGATCGTCGTCGGGCGCGGCGCAGGCGAGGAAGGCGAGCGGGACGAGCGACAGAACGAGGTGACGAACGAGGGTCATGCCGCCCGGAATGCGAGGAGCGGACCATGTCCTACATTGGCGACCAAAGGTAGCTTTTGTCCGTACTTGCGTCCTTTGCCGCCGTACGACTTCGCTCCCACTGGATCACGATTTTACACCGTAAAGGGATCGGCCGTGCCCCACCCTCTTCGGACGGCGCGCGCGGCCGTTCCCCCCCGGGACTCGCTCGCGCCCGTGCGGCGCGCTTCACGCGGCGTCAGCGCCCGGCAGGCGCCGGGACGAGCGGCATGGCGGGCTCGCGCTCGGACGGCGCGCCCTCGACCTGGACGTCGGCGCGTCGCTCGACGACGCGCGCCTCGAAGCGGACGCCGAGACGGAGCTCGTCCTCGCCCACGTCGACCTCTCCGTCGGCGGCGACGATCTCGAGCGCTCTCGGCGGCGCGATCCGCGCCGACAGCGAGAGGCGCTTCGAGAGCGCCCGCGCGAAGTCCCACGCCAGCCGCTCTCGCTTCTGCGCGACCCCCTCCCGGACCGCGCGGGCGATCTTGTCGTCGACGAACCCCGGGACGAGCCCGAGCTCGAGCTCCTCGATGACAGGCTCGAGCGCGAGGAGCCGCGCTCGACCCCGGGCGACGACGTGCGGCACGAGCAGGACCTGCCACGCTTGAACCGTCACGGGGAGCTCGACGCCTGCGACGTCCCACGCGGCGCGAGCGTCACCGCGCAGGCGGATGCCCCTCCCCGCGACGAACGTCACCTCGGCTCGGTTCAAGGTCACGGCCCGGCGGCGGCGCTCGTCGATGAAGATACGCATCGGCGTGAGCGCGTCGACGAGCGCTACGACCTCGGCCTTCGATACGCTAGCGGTGAGGAGCATCTTCAGCGCGGTGACGCAGGTGCCGCGGTCACACCGGAACGCGGCGGCCGAAGATCAGCGAGAGTGCGCCGAGGACCAGGAAGACGAAGAAGAGGATCTTCGCGATTCCCGCGGCGCCCGCGGCCATGCCGCCAAAGCCGAGCACGGCGGCGACGAGAGCGATGACGAAGAAGACGGCGGCCCAGTAGAGCATGACGATGTTCCTTTCGTGAGTTGGACCGGGGAGTAGCGAGGAGCGTGCCTGCGGCGAGAGCCGCGATCGGGGCCGTTACACGCACTCGGACGCCGCAGCTCCGAGGCAACGTGGCCGATCCGAGGCAGATGGGCACGTCACCGCGACGCGATCTTCGTTGCTCGCGCTCCAGCCTGCGGCCTCCACGAGCGGCACCCGACATGCACGTGGCATCGCATGTCCACTCGACCGACACAGACAGCGCCCGAGCCGGGCGAGCCCACCAAGACGCCGCCGGAGAAGCAGCCCGCTTCGCCGGTCAACCCCGACCCGAAGTCCCACCCGATCCATCCACCGATCCCGGTTCAGCCCATTCACGAGGGGACCGATCCGAAGACGCCGGTGACGCCGCCCAGCGCCGTCGCCGCGGACGACGGCGCCTGATCCCCATGAAGTTCTCGTATCGCCTCATCCGCGACAAGGACGGCTTCGTCGCCGAGTGCGTCGAGTCGGAGGCCGCCGGCGAAGGCAAGACCGCGAAGGACGCGGTCGAGTCGCTCCGCAGGTCGCTCGAGGAGCGGATGTTCCGTCCCGACGCCGTCGCTCCACCGTCGCAACCGACCAAGGGTGTCATCGAGCTCGTCCTCGCCGAGGAGGGGGCGGCGGTGGACCGACGCTCCCTCGATCCCGGCGGTCCGGGCGACGCGCCGCTCCGCTGACGAGCGACCTCAGCGGCGGCGCCAGGACATCCGGTGGACCGGTAGGCCGTCGGCGATCGCGCGGTGCTCGCGCGGGCTCCGCGCGCCGAACACGTTCTCGGCGACGACCGGGGAGCCGGGGGCGTCGCCCGCGGGCACGAAGGCGTCGCACCGGGCGACGGCGTCGGCGTAGAGCTCCGCCCGCTCCTCGACGTCGGTCTGGATGAAGAGCTCGCCCCCCGGCGCGAGCAGGCGCGCGACCTCGGTCAGGAAGACGTCGCCCATCACCAGGCGCTTCTGGTGACGCTTCTTCCACCAGGGATCGGGGAAATGGAGGAACACCCTCCTGACGCCCGCGTCGGGCCGGAGGCGCGGGAGCGCGTCGCGCGCGTCCTCGCAGAAGACACGCGCGCGCGCGCCGAAGCCGTGCTTCGCCAGACGCTCGTCGCCGACGGTGGCCCACTTCCGGCGGATCTCGAGGCCGACGAGCAGCGCCTCGGGCGCGGAGGAGGCGCGCTCGAGGAGGAAGCCCGCCTTCGGTCCGGGCCCGATCTCGAGCTCGATCCACTCGCCCGCGCCGAGCTCGCGGAGATCGACCGTGTCCCCCTCGGGGAGCCGCGGCGCATGCGCGTAGGGCCCGAGTCGGCGCTTGTGCTCGGGAGAGGGCTCGCTTTCCACGCCCGCCGATTAGACGCGGCCACGAGCACGGTCAAGGCGACTTCTCGGCCGAGCCGTCGAGGTCTGTTAGCGTCCAGCCCGCATGAGGGCCGCGCCGACCGCGTCTGAGGGTCGCCCGCTCGGGAGCGGCCGACCCGCGTCGTCTCGCGTGAAGCGCGCCGCGCGCTGGGCGCCGCTCGTGCTCGGGACGTTCCTCGTCGGCTGGCGTACCGTCGGCGGCGTCCTCGCCAAGCTCGGACACCCGGGCGCGGCGCTCGACGACGCTTACATCCACTACCAGTACGCCCGCGCCATCGCCGAGGGACACCCGCTCCGCTTCCAGGCCGGCGAGGCGATCTCCACCGGCGCGACGAGCTTCCTCTGGCCCGTCGTCCTCGCGCCGTTCTACGCGCTCGGCTTCCGCGGTGAGGCGATCCTCTGGCCCGCGTGGCTCTTGTCGTTCGTCGCGCTGGGCGGCCTCGCGCACGAGGCCTTCGCCCTCGCGCGGCCGCTCGCCGGGCGCGCCGCCGCGATCGGCGCCGGGGCCATGGTCCTCGCGTTCGGCGGCTTCGCCTGGTGCGCCGCCAGCGGGATGGAGGTCGTCCCCTTCGCGTGGCTCATCGCGTTCGCGACGCGGCGCGCGTGCGACTGGGCCGAGCGCGCGGAGTCGAGGTCGGCGCGGCGGCTCTCCGGCCTGATCGCGCTCGCCGCGCTCGCGCCGCTCATGCGCCCCGAGGGCGCGATCACGTCGGTCGCGCTCGGCGCGGTCGTCGCCGCGTTCCCCCGCGACCGGGCGCTCGTCGTCCGGGGTCGCGACGCGTCGCGCGCCGAAGCGCTCGCGTTCGTCGCGGCCGCGCTCGTGCCGCAGCTCCTCCTCCTCGCGCTCACCGGGCACCTCACGTCGAGCACCGCCCAGGTGAAGCTCCTCCCGGGCAACCCCTACTACGTCCTGCACGAGGCGGCGCTCGCGAACGCGCGGCTGCTCGTCGGGACCATCCTCGACGGCCAGGTGTGGAGCGCCGAGTTCCTCCCGCGGGGCGGCGCTCCGATCGCCTGCCTCGGGCTGGCGGCGGTCGTGTGGTGCGGCGTTCGGCGGAGGCTCGGCGTCCGCGCGGCGCTCGTCGTCGTGCTCGCGCTCTCGATGTTCGTGCCGTGCTTCTACGTCACGTTCCTGTGGAACCGCCTGAGGTACCTCTGGCCGTTCGCCACCGGGTGGATCGTCGGGCTGGCGTGCCTCGCCGATCGCGCGGCCGTCCTCCTGTCGTTCGTCGATCGACGCGCGCGCGGCCTTACCGCGGCGCTCGTCACGGGCGCGTTCGCCGGGATGTTCGCCGTCCGGCTCGAGTGGGTGCTCGAGGACGTGGCGCAGTCGGCGAGCGGGATCGGGCGCCAGCAGGTGGCGCTCGGGCACTGGGCGAAGGAGAACCTCCCGCAGGGCGCGCGCATCGGCGTCAACGACACGGGCGCGATCGCGTACTTCGGCGACCGGAAGACGTTCGACGTCGTCGGCCTCACGACGCCGACCGAGGGACGCTACTGGGTCGCCGGCGCGGCGTCGCGGCTCGAGCACTACGAGCGCCTGCGCGCGGCGAACCCGGGCGCGCTGCCGACCCACTTCATCGTCTACCCGGAGTGGATGGGCCTCGAGCCTGTGCTCGGCCGGCCGCTCCACGAGGCCACGGTGACCGACTCCACGATCCTCGGCGGTCAGACCATGCGCGCGAGCGAGGCGCGCTGGGATCACCTCGGCACCGGCGAGCGGCCGTGGACGGCGCTGGCGACGATCCACGACGCGCTGGACGTCGCCGACCTCGAGAGCGAGGCCGCGCACGGCTACGAGCTGTTCGGCGCCCGCGAGGGAGAGCAGACCGCGAGCGAAGGCAACGCCCCGGACGGGGCGATCGTCCTCGACGGCGGACGCACCCACCGCAGCCGCGACGCCTTCGTCGCGGACCTCCCGCGCGGTGGCGAGCTCGTCGGCGTCGCGCGGGTCGAGAGCGCGACGCCGACCGCTCTCCGCGTGCGCGTCGCGGACAGGGAGATCGCCCGGGTCGAGATCCCCGACGGTCCGTGGGTCGAGGTCTCCTTCGCGATCCCGCCTGACACGCGCGGCGCGCGCACGGCCATCGAGGTGAGCGCCGACGGCGCGCCGTTCACCTCGTACCACTACTGGTTCGGCGCGCGCTGAACGCCGCCTCCTTCGAGCCTCGACGCGCCCGGAGGATCTCCGAGTCGGCCGGCTCGACGCGCGGCGCGGGCCGAAGGGACCTCACGGCCCCTTCGACGCCGGCCGATCCGCGGGCCGTCGCCGGCCCGCGCGCGCTCACTTCTTCGGCGCGGCCTTCGGCTCGGCGGCCTTCGCGTCCGCCGGCTTCTTGTCGGCGGCCTTCGCGTCCGCCGGCTTCTTGTCGGCGGCCTTCGCGTCCGCCGGCTTCGCGTCACCCGGCTTCGGCATCAGGCCGAGCTGCTGCATGAAGTCCGCGCCGTTGGAGTAGCTGGCGCCCTTCGCGAGCTTCGCGTCCTTGTACTGGATGATGTCGACGCTCTTCACGGTGACCGACTTCTTGGTCGCCGGGATCCCGAAGAACGCGGCCTTGTGGGTGCCGGTCCACGTGGTCTCGTGGATCACGAAGTCGCCGATGCCCCACGCGTTCACGACCGTCGTCTTCGCGTCCGGGAAGCCGGTCGTCATCGCCTTGAAGAACTTCTTCGCCTCCGCCTTGCCCTTCGACGTCTGCGGCTGGGTCATGTCGTCCCACTCGACGGTGTCCGTCATCGCGCCGAGCCAGTCCGCCTCCTTCTTGGCTTCCATCGCGGCGCCCATCGCGGTGAGGGCCTCGACGTTCTTCGTCTCCTCGGGCGCGCCGGTCGACGTCACGACCTCGGCGTTCGCCGCGAGCGCCGGGATCGGGCGGGCCTTCTGCTTCGACAGACCGATCTGCGAGAGGATGGTGCCGCCGTCGTAGTAGACGTGGTGCTCCTTGATCTCGCCCTCGGGCGTGAACCAGAGGACGTCGACGCCCGCTGCCCCGACCTTCTTCTCCGTGGCCTTGATGCCCCAGAGATCGCCCGTGTGCGTCGCGTTGAACGCCCACTCGACGACCGCGACGTCGCCCTTCACGAAGACGCGGCTCGGCGCGACCGTGTAGTCCTTGAAGGCCTCGAAGAGCTTGCCGTAGCTCTGCGCGATCGCCTCGCGGCCGCTCGCGTCGGCGGGCGCGCCCGCGATCTTCACGACGCCACCCTCGGCGTAGAAGCCGGACAGCGCCTTCGCGTCGCGCGCGTTGGTCGCGGCGACCATGCCCCTCATCGTCTTCTGCTGGAGCTCGGCGAGCGACGCCTTGGGCTCCTCCTTCGGGGCCTCGACCGGCGGCGTCGTCGGCGGCGTCGTGGCGGCTACGGCCGGCGTCTCGGGCGCCTTCGGTGCCGGGTTCTCGTCCCCACCGCACGCGACGAGCGCGAACCCGATCGCAAGAGCAAACGACACGTTTCGCATATGACTCCTCCTGAGAGCGAGGCCCCGCCTGGTACCGGCAACCAGCGCCTTCGAGGACGTAGGCCCGCTAGCTCGACCTTGTGCCGAGGCCGCCTTCCGTACGCCCCTTCCCGGCCCCACGTCAAGCCGAGGGGTCCGTGCTAGAAGCAGCGTCCCATGCGAAAGCGCCCCCTCGGAAAGACCGGGCTCGTCGTCTCGGAGCTCGCCCTCGGCACCTGGGGCCTCTCCGGCGACGCCTACGGCGAGGTCGACGAGGCCGACGCCGAGGCCGTGCTGCGGCGGGCGATCGACATGGGGTTTTCGCTGATCGACACCGCCGACGCCTACGGCGCGGGGCGCATGGAGCGCCTCTGCGGAAGGCTGGCCAAGGATCACCCCGAGGTCGTCCTCGTGACCAAGGGCGGAGTCGATCGCATGACCGATCCGCCGCGCAAGTGCTTCGCTGCGGACTATCTCCGCAGCGCCGTCGAGCGCTCGGCGAAGCGGCTCGGGCGAGAAGCCCTTCAGGTCTACCTCCTCCACAACCCCACGCCCGAGACGCTCCACACCGGTGAGGCGGTCGAAGCGATGGAAGCGCTCAAGAAGGAGGGCAAGATCGAGCACTGGGGCGTCGCCGCCGGCGACGAGGACGTGGCGCGGGCGGCGATCGACAAGGGCGCCGAGGTGCTCGAGCTCGCGTACAACCTCACGCACCCGATCGATCTGCACCGCATCTCGGGCGACGTGATGGTCGCCGGCACCGGCATCCTCGCGCGCAGCGTGCTCGGCCACGGCCTGCTCGCCGGCATGTGGGCGAAGGACCGGAGCTTCGACGAGGGCGACCACCGCGCCGAGCGCTGGACGCGGATGGAGCTCGAGCTGCGCGTCGACCAGCTCGACGCCGTCCGCTTCCTCGTGAAGGGGGACGTCCATACGCTGCGCGGCGCGGCCGTGCGCTTCGCGCTCTCGAACCACCTCGTGTCGGCCGCGGTCCTCGGCCCGCGCACGAAGGAGCAGCTCGAGCAGCTCGTCCGCGAGACCGGCGGCGGCCCGCGCTACCTCGCCGACGACGATCTCCGGCAGCTCCCGCGCGCGCTCGACAAGGTCGGCATCCACAGCTGACGGGAGCCCCGATGATCGACCGACAAGACGTCCTCGCGAAGCTCCTCTCCGCCGCCGCGGCCGCCGCCGAGGTCGTCATGCGCGTCTACGCCGAGTCCGACGTAGGCGTCGAGCTGAAGGGTCCGAACGATCCGGTGACCCGCGCGGACAAGGAGGCGAACGCGCTCCTGCTCGAGCGGCTCGCCGCGGACTTCCCCGGCGTGCCGATCGTCGCCGAGGAGAGCGATCCGGCCACCTTCGCGGGCTTCGGCTCGGCCCCCGCCGCGCTCTTCGTCGATCCGGTCGACGGGACGCGCGACTTCATCGCGAAGAACGGCGAGTTCGCCGTGATGCTCGGCTTCGCCGAGGCGGGCGTCGCGACCGTGGGGGTCGTCGACTGCCCGGCGCTCGGTGAGGTCTACGGCGGCGCGCTGGGGAGCGGCGCCTTCGTCGTCACCAAGGACGGCCGCGCGCCGATCCACGTCGCGGCGGAGACCGACCTCGGCGCGTGCCGCTGCGCGGTCTCCCGCTTCCACCGCAGCAAGTCGGTCGACGCGAAGCTCGCCGCCCTCGGCGTGAAGGAGCTCGTGCCGACGGGCAGCGCCGGCATCAAGGGCGTGCGCGTCGCCTCCGGCGCGCTCGAGATCTACGCGCACCCGTCGCAGGGGCTCGTGAAGCTCTGGGACGCGTGCGCGCCCGAGGCGATCGTCCGCGCGGCGGGCGGCTTCTACACGGACGCGAGCGGGCGCGCCTTCGACTACCGCGGCCCCGTCGCCCAGAACGAGGGCACGCTCGCGGCGAACCCGACGCTCCACGCCGAGGCCCTCCGGCGCTTCGCCAAGGCACGGCCGGCGTCATGAGGGACCGCGCCGAGGTCGTCATCGTCGGTGCGGGCATCATGGGCCTGTCGATCGCGTACCACCTCGCGCGGCTCGGCGTCACCGACGTCGTCGTCGTCGACAAGAGCTACCTGTGCGGCGGCGCCAGCGGGCGCAACGGCGGCGGGATCCGGGCGCAGTGGTCGAGCGAAGCGAACGTCCGCTTGATGCAGGAGAGCATCCGGATGTGCCAGGACTTCGCGAGCGAGTTCAAGATCAACGTCTGGCTCCGCCAGGGCGGCTACCTCTTCCTCGCGCGCACCGAGGCGCGGAAAAAGGCGCTCGAGGAGAGCTGCAAGCTGCAGCGCGACTGCGGGCTGACGACGCGGATGCTCTCCCCGCGCGAGGCGCAGAAGCTCGTCCCCGAGCTGTCGACCGACGGCGTCGTGGCGGCGAGCTACAACCCCGACGACGGCGTGGTCTTCCCCTGGCCGTTCGTCTGGGGCTTCGCGCAGGCCGCGACGAAGCTCGGCGTCGAGGTCGCGACGTTCACCGAGGTGGTCGGCATCGAGACGAGCGGCTCGCGGATCGAAGCCGTGCGCGTCCGGAAGGCGGGCGCGCCCGACGCGCCGATCCATCGCATCGCGACGCGCAAGGTCGTGAACGCCTGCGGGGCGTGGTCTCCGGAGATCGCGCGGCTCGTCGGCGTGGACCTCCCGAACAAGCCGCACCGCCACGAGATCTGCTCGACCGAGCCGCTGAAGCCCTGGCTCAAGCCGCTCGTCGCCGACCTCACGAACGGCCTCTACTTCAGCCAGTCGACGCGCGGCGAGATCGTCGGCGGCATCGGGCAGGAGCGCGTGCCGCCCGGCGTGAACCACGACAGCTCGTTCGCGTTCCTCGGCCTGTACGCGCGCGCGCTCGTGAAGACCTGCCCCGTGCTGGGCGAGGTCAAGGTCCTCCGCCAGTGGTCGGGCTGCTACGACCTCACCCCGGACGCGAACCCGATCGTCGGCGGCGTCGACGAGATCGAGCACTTTTACCAGGCGTCCGGCTTCATGGGGCACGGCTTCATGATGGCCCCGGTCGTCGGCAAGCTCATCGCCGAGCACATCGCCAAGGACGAAGAGGCCCCGGAGCTGCCGATGTTCGAGCGCTGGAACCTCCGCCGCTTCAAGGAGGGCAAGCTCCTCAGCGAGTCGATGATCATCGGCTGAGCGTCGCGGCGCGCGTCGCCACGCCGGACGCGCGCGGACCGAGCGGCGACGGGCGAACGCGCCCGCGCGACGCGACCCCGAGCGCTCGACGGCTCAGGGGGGATAGGCGCAGCGCAGGCCGAGCTTGCCGTACTTGTTGAGCAGCATCGACCGCCGGCTGAGGCCGTTCGCCGGCTTCGAGAAGTCGTGCACCTCCCACGAGCCGCCGGCGTTCCAGCCGTGCGACGCGGTGAACGGTGTCTGCGCGTACGCCACCGCGCCGCCGCCATCGTGACCGATGAGGACGTCGCTCGTCAGGCCGTAGTTGTCGCCGACGATGTCCGCGTGGCCGTTCGGCCCGCGCCCGCGGACGCGCCCGGGCGCCGAGATGAAGACGATGTAGTCGCCGGTCGTCCCCAGGTTCGGCCACTCGTAGCTGTAGCGGTAGTTGGCGAACTCGATCGTCCGTCCCGGGATGTCCTCGGGGAACTGCGACTGCGCGGTGCAGAAGCCCGGGAACGTGGCGTCCGTCACCGTCGGGAAGCGACAGCCGAAGTAGGTACCGTCGCCGATGCGCCGCGGCGCGCGCGACTCGCCCTGGGGCAGCCACGGGCTCGCCACCGTCCCGGCGCCCCAGGCGGCGGTCCACTCGGGCCCGAGGTGCAGGCGGCCGCCGTCCCAGATGCAGAACGCCTGGGCCACCAGGTAGTCGATGCACTGCATCGACTTGGTGTCGTAGACGCTCTGATCCTGCGCGGGGTTCCCGCCGTCCTGCTGCCCGTCGGGGAAGCGGAACGCGTGCGTGCCGGGCGAGCCGACGTAGCAGCCCGTCGAGCCCTGCGCGTTGTTCCTGAAGATGCGCCCTCCGAGGTGACTGCGGATCGAGCTGTAGATCCCCCGCTCGACCACCGCGCTCCCCTGGTCGCGATCCTCGAGCTCCGTCGCCGCGGTGCTCCCGGCGAAGCTCACCGGCAGGTACATGTCCCAGTCCGCCTCGAGCAGCCGGCGACCGGCGTTGTTTCCCGCCTGGTCCGGGATGAGCGGGATCTTGCCCTCCGCGCGGGCCTGCTGGACGAACGCGCGGACGTTGTAGTTGATGCTCTCGAGGAACACGCGGATCCGCCCGGCGGTGACCTGGTACTTGTCGAGCAAGATGGTCTGCCCGCTCGTCGGGCCGGACGTCGGGCTGACCGGCGCCTTGACGCAGCAGTCCTCCCACGCCGCCGCGCCGACGCCCCCCGCTCCCCCGAGGCCGCACGTGTCGCCGCCGTAGCGCTGCGTGCAGCTTCGTCCCGCCGCGCAACGGTTGGCGTAGTTGCAACCGCGGCTCGCGCAGTCGGCGCCGACCTTGCAGAGCTTGCCGACGCCGCACGCGGCGCAGGTGCCGCCGCCGCAGTCGACGTCCGTCTCGTCGCCGTTCATCACCGTGTCGTCGCAGGTCGGCACCTGGCACACGCCGCCCGTGCAGACGCCGCTCTTGCAGTCGTCGGCCGTCGCGCAGGCGAGGAGATCGGCGCAGCGGGGGCAGTCGGGGCCGCCGCAGTCGACGTCCGTCTCGCTGCCGTTCTTCGCCTCGTCGTCGCAGACGGGCGTGATGCACTTGCCGCCTTTGCAGACGTCGCTCGCGCAGTCGCCGCGCACCTCGCACGCCTTGCCGTCGTCGCACTGGCCGCAGCTCCCGCCGCAGTCGACGTCGGTCTCTTCGCCGTTCTTCACCGCGTCGGTGCACGTGGCCGGCTGGCACCGCTTGACCTCGCCGGCGTCCGCGCAGACCGCCGACGCGCAGTCGGACGCGGCGCCGCAGCGCTTGAGGACGTCGCACTTGCCGCACGTGAGGCCGCCGCAGTCGATGTCGGACTCGCCTCCGTTCATCGTGCCGTCCGAGCACGAAGCCTCGCGACAGGTACCGACCGCGACCTCACAGAGCTTCGAGGGGCAGTCGTCGTTCTTGGTGCAGCGCACCGGCGGGGGAGCCGCGTCCGCGCCGTCCTCCTCCGGGAGCGGATCGCCGACGTCGGCGGTCGAGCATCCCCCCGCGAGGGCGATCGATGCGGCGAGGGCGACCGCGAGCCACCCCAAGGCGAGCCTGGTCATTCGGCGTATCGTAGCGCGAGAGCCGCCGCGCGCACCCATCGCCCGGGCGACGGCCCGAGAGCCGGCGGGCGCGACGATCGGCGGAAGCGGGCCGACCCGTCAGGCCTCGAGCAGGAGCGCGTTCGGGGCGTGCGCGAGGAACGCCGCCCGCGCCGCCGCGTCGCCGACGAGCTCGGCGCGCGCCGCGAGCCGCGCGCGCGCGGCCGCGAGCACCGCCGCCGCGTCATCGTCGAGGGAGGCCTGACGGAGCGCCGACGCGTACGCGAGCGTGACGACCGGATCGAGGTCGTTCATTCCGGTCGCAGCGAGGAGCGTGGCGTGCGCCTCACGCAGCATCGGCAGCGCCTCCTCTCCGCGTCCAGTCTCGACGAGCAGCACCCCGAGCACCCCGACGCAGGCCGCGCGCAGCGCGGGCACCGACTCGAGCACCAGCGCGGCCTCGCTCACCTCGCGTTCGGCGACCTCGACGTCACCGGACGCGAGCAGCGCGAGCCCGAGGACGACGCGCGCCCAGCCGAAGTGCACCGGGCTGCCCTGGTCGTAGAACGCCGCGGCGGCCTCCTCGAGCAGCAGGCGCGCGCCCGCGAGGTCCCCGCGGCGCGTCGCGACGATGCCCTGACAGAGCTTCGCGAGGGTCGCGTGGTGTCCGGCGCCGAGCCGCTCGGTCGCGCGACGGGCGTCGGCGAGCGCTGCGCTCGCCTGATCGAGCTCCCCGAGCGACGCGAGCGCCGCGCCGCGCTGGATACCGACGATCGCGCGCCCGAGCTCGCTGCGCGCCTCCTCGAAGAACCGCGCCCCCTCCTCGGCGGCGCGGAGCTGCGCCGGCGCGTCCCCCTCCGCCGCCGCCACGTTGCAGCGCGCGAAGCAGGTCCACCCCTTCGCCGCGGGCGCCGCGGCGACGGCGAGGAGGTCCAGCCGCGTGAGCATCTCGCGGGCGACGTCGTGCAACCCCGCGTAAGAGAGCAGCGCCGTGCTCTGCGCGCACGCGCGAACGTACGCGTGGACGGCGCCCGGCTCGGGATCGACCCGCGCGAGCTCGCGCACGATCGCGCTCGCCCCGGCGGGCTCGCCGAGCTGGAGCCTGAGCGCGAACGTCGTGCTCGCCGCCCAGCACCACGACGCCGACCCTGGCGGCGTGAGCGCGAGGACGTCGGTGCCGCATCGCTCGGCCTCGACGTTCTCTCCCCGAAACGCGTGGACCTCCCCGCTGACGAACCGGAGCGCGGCGAAGTCGTCGCCGGTCGCGCCGCACGCGATCCCGCGCTCGGCGCGCGACGCGGCGGCGTCGAGGTCGCTGCCGTCGAGCGCCTGCTCGGCGGCCCTCCGGTAGAGCGTCACCGCGCGCGCGGGCTCGCCGCCCCGCTCGAAGTGGACGGCCTGCACCATCGCGTCGCTCTCGCCGGCTGCCTCGAGCCAGACCCCGGCCGCGTGGTGCGCGGTCTCGAGATCGCGTGGGATCAGCGTCGCGTACGCGGCCTCGCGGAAGAGGGCGTGCCGGAACGCGTACTCCGTGTCGCCCTGGAACCGGCTCTCGCGGCGGACCTCGACGAGCTCTTGACCGACCAGGACGTCGAGCCAGTGATCGACGCTCGCCTTGGAGAGGTCGCGGAGCATCGCGTCGAGCCCGCCGCGCCAGAAGGCGTCGCCGAAGACGCTCGCGGCGCGGAGCACGCGGCGGGCGTCGGGGTCGAGCGCGTCGAGGCGCGTGTTCATCGTCGCGATCAACGTCTCCGGGAGCGCCGCGCCGCGCCCCTGGGACACGGCGCGGATGAGCTCCTCGAGGTAGAACGCGTTGCCGGCGGCGCGCGTGACGATGGCGTCCGTCGTCGCCTCGTCGATCCCGTCCCCCAGCACCTCGCGGATCATCTTCCGGCTCGCCACCGGGTTCAGCCGCGACAGGCGCATCTCCGACAGCTCGGCGTCCGACCACAGGTTGGGGAACACCTCGTGGAGGCTCGGGCGGCCGGCGCCGATGACGAAGAGCGGCGCGTGCGGAAGCTTCCGGAGCACGGCGCCGATCAGCTTCACCGAGGGCAGGTCGGCCCAGTGGAGGTCGTCGGCGAGCACGACGAGCGAGCGCGCCCCGCACTCGGCGGCGACGAAGTCGATCCACGCGCGCTCGATCTCCTCGCGCATCAGCGTGGCGTCCTCGCGCGCGCCGCGGAGCTCGGGACGCCCGTCCGGCTCGAACCGCGTCCCCGCGATCTCGCCGAGGAAGGAGACGACGCGCTCGCTGCTCGCCTCCGGGACGTGACGCTGCGCGCGGGCCTCGAGCTTCTTCCGGCGTACGTCGAGAGGCTCGTCGTCGCGGATGCCCGCGGCGCGCCGGATGAGCTGCCCGACGAGCGCGAACGGCGACCCCGCGCCGACCGCGTCGGCGCGCGCCGCCCAGACGCCCAGGCCCGCGTGCGCTTCGCGGAGCCGCGCGAGGGCCTCGCTCACGAGGCGCGACTTGCCCGCGCCCGGCGGCGCCGTGATGAGCGCCGCGGACGTGACCTTCTGCTCGAAGCTGTCACGACCGGTAGCCTGGATGAACTCGAGCTCGCGCTCGCGCCCCACGAACGGCGCCTGCCGGCCGAGGAGCGTGCGCGGCACGCCGAGCGGATCGCGGCGACCCGCAAGGAAGAGGGCGTCGCCGTGCCCACGGAGATCGAACGCGGTGTCGAGGAGGCCCGCGGTGAGCTCGTCGAGCGCGACCCACGAGGGCGCCGGCGCGCGCGCGTCTCCGCGCTCGAGCGCGCGGAGCTTGGCGACGGCGCGGTCGATGACCTCCCCGACCGGGATGCTCCCGGCCATCAAGCCGCGGCCCGTCGCGATCGCGATCTCCGCCTTCGCCCGCCGCGCGCGGAGGACGAGCGCGCACTGCGCGGCCGTCGCGACCTGATCGGTCGCGAGGCCGCTCCCGACGATCGCGCAGAGCAGCGTGCCGTCGGCGAGGATCTCGCGCCGCACGTTGAGCTTGGCGAGCGCCGCGACCTCCTCGTCGATCGCGCCGGCCGCGGACTCGAGCTCCGATTCGTTGCGCGTCTCGTCGTGGCTCGCGCCCGAGGCGACGACCACGCTCACGAGCTTGAGCTCGCGCTGCGTCAAGAGGCGCGCCGACGGGGAGCTCGAGACGGGCGCAAACGCCGAGTACGCGAGGATGTCCTCGATGCTGCGCGCGACCTCGGACGCGTCGGCGAAGCGAGCCTCGACGTCCTTGGCGAGGAGCTTCCGTACGAGCGCGTCGACGACCGCGGGGACGTTCGGGACGAGGCTGCTCGGCGGCGGCGGGTCCTCGATGACGAGCTTCGCGAGCAGCGCGAGGATGTCGTCCGCCGCGAACGCGGGCCGCCCGGTGAGGCACTCGAAGAGCACGCAGCCGAGGGAGAACACGTCCGCGCGCGCGTCGACGTCGCGCCCGCCGCGCGCTTGCTCGGGCGACATGTACCCCGGCGTGCCGATGAGAACCCCGGGGCGGGTCAAGGTGACGTCGATGCCGTAGCGCGCGATCCCGAAGTCGACGACGCGCGCCGCTCCGAGGTCGCCTCCGCCGAGCATGACGTTCGCCGGCTTCACGTCGCGGTGGACGACCCCGCGCCGATGCGCGGCGGCGAGGGCCGTGGCGACCCCGTAGCCGAGCCTCAGCGTGTCCTCGACGCCGAGCGGCCCCCGCCGGAGGAGCTGCGCGAGCGTCTCGCCGGCGACCCACTCCATCGCGAGGTAGGCGACGCCCTCACCGTGAATGCCGTGGTCGATGTAGGCAGGGATCGCCGGGTGGCTCAGCTCGCGCAGGACGGAGGCCTCGCGCTGGAACCGGCTCACGTGCGCCGGATCGTTGAACGCCAGCACCTTCAGCGCGACCGGCCGCTCCGACTGCCGATCCCGGGCCCGGTAGACGATGCCCATGCCCCCCGCGCCCGCCGCGCTCTCGATCACGAATCGTTCGGCGAAGACGTCTCCCGGGCGCACGGTACGATCCGTATACCATCGGAGCCGGGCCTGCGAGGCCGCGTGACGAGGTCCCTTGCGCCCGTGGACGCCGTCCGGTAACGGGCAGGGGATCGACGGATCCGATGCCGCGACCCCGTAGGACCCTCCGCTCCAAGTTCATCGTCGCGGCATCGATCGGCGTACTGGCTGGGCTCGCCCTCAGCGCGGCGGTGGCCGTCGGCGGCGGGGCGCGGCTGCGCGAGCGTTCGTCGGCCGAGGTCGAGCGCGGCCTCGACGAGTCGAGCCACGCCCAGCTCGTCACGCAGATCGAGGTCGTGCGCGGGGACATCGAGCGCCTGATCGACCCGGCGGGGAGCACGCTCTCCGCGATGACCGACACCGGGCAGACGATCATCGACCACGACGTGGTCTTCTCGAAGACCCCACCCGGCTCGCTCCTCGAGGTCGACGCCGTCGGGCGGCGCCGCGTCGCCGGCGACGGCAGCTCGACGAGCATCGGCGCGTGGAGCTACCTGCTCGACGCGAACGGCACGCTCAAGCCGGAGGTCGCCGACGATCTCTCCCGCACCGCGCTGCTCGAGCTCGTGGTCCCGCCGCTCCGCGCGAACGGCACGAGCGTGCTGCAGGCCTACCAGGTGGGGCCGCGCGCGATGCCGTTCCTCCGGATGGCCCCCGACTACCCGCTGAACGCGACGATGGAGCGCCTGTACCCGGGATCCACGTCGAGCAACTTCTGGGAGTTCTTCTTCCCCGGCATGGTCGACACCTGGGAGGCGATGGTGAACGCGCCGGGCGACCTCGTCGCGCGAACGCGGCGCCCCGTCTTCACCGCGCCGTACGAGGACGCCGGCGGAGGGGGCGTCGTCGTCTCGATGTTCCGCCCGCTCTGGAGCAAGGATCGCCGCGCGCTCCGCGGCGCGATAGGGATCGACGTCGCGCTCTCCGAGATCATCCGCACGATCCAGGGCGTCCGGACGTCGAAGAGCGGCTTCGCGTTCCTCGTCGACTCGGAGGGCGACGTCCTCGCGATCAACGAGGCGGGCGCGGCGGTGCTCGGGTTGAAGAGCGGCGGGAACGAAGAGACGCAGGGCGTGAAGCTCGTGAGCCGCAAGCTCGAGGAGAGCACGGTGCCGTCGGTTGCGGCGCTCAAGCGGACGCTCCCCGCGGACGACGTCGTCCATTCGTCCGTCATCGCGATCGCCGGGAGCGACCACGTGGTCGTCCTGCGACGGTACGCGTCGCTCGACACGTGGGTCGGAGAGAAGGGCTTCCGCGAGCGGCATTGGACGATCGGCCTCGTGGTCCCGAAGGACGAGATCTTCGCGACGCTCGCCTCCTCACGCCGCGTCATCGCCGACACCTCGGCGTCCATCCTCGCGCTCCAGGGCGGCATCACGCTGGCCACGCTCGTCGCCGTCGTCCTCGGTCTCGCCTACGTCGCCCGGCGAATGACCGCGCCGCTGACCGCGCTGACCGAGGCCGCGCGCTCGCTCGAGGAGCGCCGCTACGAGGTCGACGTCCCCGACACGAACGACGAGGTCGGCGAGCTCGCGACCGCGTTCGGCGCGATGGCGACGAAGATCCGCGCGCACACCGAGCACCTCGAGCAGAGCGTCAAGGAGCGCACCGAGGAGCTGAACCGCACGCTGGCGGACCTCTGGAGCGAGATGGACCTCGCCCAGAAGATCCAGACCGTGCTGCTGCCGGAAGACACGACGCTCGGGCGCTACGAGATCGCGGCGCGGATGGTGCCGGCGTCGGCGGTCGGCGGCGACTACTACGACTTCTTCGAGCACGGCGGGAGCACGTGGGCGTTCGTCGGCGACGTCTCCGGCCACGGCGTCACGGCGGGCCTCATCATGATGATGGCGCAGACCGCGGCGCGCACCGCGGTCATCGGGGCGCCGCCCGGCTCGCCGCCCGCTCCGTCGACGGTGCTCGCGGCCATGAACCGCGCGATCCGCGGGAACCTCGAGCGCATCGGGAAAGGTCAGTACATGACCATCACCGCGATGCGGATCGACGGGGCCGAGGTCCGCTACGCCGGGCTCCACCAGGACATCCTCGTCTACCGCGCGGACGAGGACGCGGTCGACGTGCTCCCGACGTCGGGCCTCTGGCTCGGCCTGGTGGACGACGTCGCGCCGCTGCTCGAGGACGCGGCGTTCTCCCTCGCGCCGGGCGACGCCCTCGTCCTCCACACGGACGGCGTCACCGAAGCGAAGGTCGGCGACCGGCGCGTCGAGCTCGAGGGGCTCAGCCGCGCCTTCTCGACGGCGGCCCGGACCATGCATGCGCCCGAGATCGTCGCGGAGGTCTTCGGTCGACTCGGCATCGAGACGTTCGCCGACGACGCGACCCTGGTGGTGATCAAACGGACCAAAGCAGAGCCGGCATGAGAGCAGGAAGAGAGAGGACGGTCCTTCCATGAAGACCTACGCGCGCGACATCCCGATGGCGTGGCATCACATCCGCGACGCGCGGACGCTCGTCGTCGAGGCGCTCGCCGACGCGAGCGCGGACCTCCGCGACGCCACCGCGATGGCGATCTCGGAGCTCCTCGAAAACGCGATGAAATACGGCGAGAGCGTGCCGACGTTGCCCGGCGCGAGCTACACGCTGACCGTGAGCGACCAGGAGATCCGCATCGACGTGAAGAACGGCATCGGCGCGACGGAGCCGCTCGAGCAGCTCCGCGCCCGCGTCGACGCGATGGCGGCGGCGGAGGACAAGGAGGCGCTCTACATCGAGCGGCTGCAGGAGATCCTCGAGAACCCCGCCGCCGGGGGCCGCCTCGGCCTCTACCGGATCGCGTGCGAGGGCGGCTTCGATCTCGCCTGCAGCTTCGAGGCGCCGATCGTCACGGTGACCGCGACGAGGGCGCGCAAATGACCGGCTTCGAGAGCGGCGATCTCCGGATCGCCGTCACCGCGGGCGACGACGGCGTCACGAGCGTCGTGTGGAGCGGCACGAGCGACGCGCGCGATCCCGCCGCGCTGCTCAACCCCTTCTTCTCCGAGCTCGTCGAGACGCTCGAAGGGCGGACGGTCACCGTCGACCTCCGCTCGCTCGAGTACATGAACTCGGCGACGGTCTCGGCCCTGATCGTCTTCGCCCGTCTGCTCGACGGCAAGAAGGTCCCGACCAAGCTCCTCTTGGACCCCAGCGTCGGCTGGCAGCGCGTGAACTTCGTCGCGATGAAGAGCATCGCGCGCACGCTCACGCACCTCACCGTCGAGGGCTGACGCGTCAGGCGGGATCGTCCGAGCCGGCGGGCTCGGACGGTTCGTCGTCGGCGGAGGCGTCGGTGAGGCCGGCGTCCGCGCCGCGGGACAGCTCGTAGCGAGCCATCCAGCGCCGGAGCTGCGTGCGGTGGACGCCGAGGCGGCGGGCGGCGGCGGAGACGTTCTGGCCCTCGGCCTCGAGCGCCGCGACGACCTTGGAGCGATGCTCGGGCGTGCCCGGCTCGTCCTTCTCGCCGGCCGCTCCCGGAGCAGGCTCGCCGACGACCGCGACGGGCGGCGGCAGGTGCTGCGCGCGGAGCGCCGGCGCGTCGGTGCCGATGACGAGGCTCGCGGCCTCGCGCACGCACTGGAACAACTCGCGCACGTTGCCGCGCCACGGGCGCAGCATGCAGGCCTCGAGGAACGCCGACGACGACTTCACGTCGCCCGGCAGGCGCCCGAGCTCGAGCTCGACGAGGTGCGGGAGCTCCTCGAGGCGCGCGCCGAGGTCCGGGACCGCGATCGCCGGGCGCCCGATGCGGTAGTAAAGGTCTTCGCGAAAGCGCTTCGCCTCGACCTCGGCGGGCAGGCTCTTCATCGTCGCCGAGCAGAGCTGCAGCTTCACCGGGCGCGGCTTCACCGCGCCGAGGGCGAGCACCTGCTGGGTCTCGAGCACGCGCAAGAGCTTCGCCTGCACGGTGAGCTCGAGCTCCGCGACCTCGTCGAGGAAGAGCGTGCCGCCGTCGGCCGCCTGGACGTAGCCCTCGACGTCGGCGTCGGCGCCGGAGAACGCGCCGCGCCGCGCGCCGAAGAGCAGCCGCTCGGCGAGGTTCGGCGGGATCGTCGCGCAGTTGATCGCGACGAAGGGCCCGTGCGCGCGCGGGCTCGCGGCGTGAAACGCGCGCGCCGCGACCTCCTTTCCGCTGCCGGTGCCGCCGGTGAAATGGACCGCGCCTCCGAGCGGCGCGAGCTTGGCGATGCGCTCGAGGACACCGCGGAGCGTGGCGCCGACGACGACGCCGTCCTCGTGCTTCACGCCCGCGGCGAACGGCGCGACGTCGTTCTCGAGCAGGAAGATCGCCGACCCCAGGCGGAGGATGCGGCCGCGCGTGAAGACCTCGCCCTCGACGCGGACGCCGTCGACGAACGTGCCGTTGCGGCTGTCGTGGTCGACGACTCGCCACGCGTCGCCTCTGCGCGCGACCGTCGCGTGGCGGCGCGAGATGGACGCGTGCGCGAGCGGCCCCTCCGGACGTCGCTCGATCTCCAGGCCGGCCTCCGGCACGTGGACGACGAGGTGCTCGGGGTGCCCCCCGACCGCGACGAGGACGAGCCCGGGACGCGCGAGCGCGACGGCGACTTCCGCGCGGCCGTCTTCCGTGTCGAGCTGCGTCGGTACATCGCGTGCCATGGGCGCGCACTATAGCTCACGATCCGACGGGGGCTCGTGAGTCTCCTCGCGCGTCGCGACGACGTCCCGCGCACCCGGCTGCGGGAGCCGCGGTCGCCGTCACCGGCACAGTGCCGGCACGCGTGCCGCCCCGCGCGCTGCTCTGCCGACCGTCCGAGGCGCGATCCATCCCGCGAGCGAGCGGCCGGGCTCGGCGAGCGGCGTGGCCTCGGACTTGCTGCAGCACGATGTGTGACCCGCGCACACCGCGCGTGGCCGAGGACACGCGCCTTCCGCTCCGGACACCGAGACGACGTTCGCCATGAGGAGCCCGTGATGAACCGCAGGCGATGGGTCCTGCTCGCGACGCTGATCCTGGCGTGTGGAGGCATCGGCACGTCCGCGGCCCTCCGCTCGAGCCAGGCCGCGCACACGAGCGGCCCCGAACCGGCTGGCGACCGGTACGGCCACGACGGGATCGACGCGACGGCGCACGATCGCGCCGTCGCCGGCGGGTTCGCGCGCCAGGACCTCGCGGCGCTGATCGCGGCGTACGCGGCGAGCGGCACGTCACCGCGCGGGACGCTGGCCGAGGCCACGGCGTTCTTGCGCCTCCACCCGGAGGAGTGCAGCGTGCTCGAGGCGATGTTCGCGCGCGATCAGTCGGCCCGCGGCCGGAGCATCATCGTCGATGTCCTCGCCTCCACCGGCTCGAGGGAAGCGCAGCTCTCGATGACGCGCATCCTCGAGACGCCGGCGGCCAGGCACGATCCCGCGGTCTACCGCGAGCTCCTCGAGCGTTTCGCGCTCGTGCCGGCCCCGACCGAGGAGTCACTCGGCTACGTGCGCTCCGTCGAGCGGACCGCAGAGCTGAACGGCGACGCGCCCACCTCGCGGAGCGCTCTCGTCACGCGCGGGGCGATCCTCGGCCGGCGCATGACGACCGATCCGGAGGCCGACGGAGAGGCGCGCGCGCTCCTCGGCCGCGTCGAGCGCGACCTCTCGGAGGAGCCGGTCGAGGATCGGGTCGCGCTCGTCGAGGCCATCGGGAACCTCGCGCATCCGAGCGCGAGCGCCGCGCTCGCGCCGCGGGCGAAGGAGGCCGACGCGCGCGTCCGGACGGCCGTCGCGCGGGCGCTCCGTCACGAGCACGATCGCGGCGCGGCCGCGGTGCTCCTCGAGATGATGAAGGACGGCGACGCGAACGTGGCGCGCGCCGCGATCGAGTCACACCTCGGCCGGACGCTCTCGGCTCCGGAGCTGGAGTCGTTCGCCGCGCTCGTGAAACAGAACGGCACGAACGCCGGGGCCGACGGCGCGCTCGTCGGCTCGATCGTGAACCACGCCACCACCTGCCCCGCGGCCGTGCGCTCGGTCCTCGAGGCGCTCGTCGCGCGCGCCCCCGTGGGCACCGACGCCGCGAACCGGGCGCGCGCCGCGATCGAGCGGCTCCCGGAGACGTGACGCGCGCGGCGCCGGCTCACGCGGGGGCCCGAGCCGCGACGCCCGGCTCACGAGGGCGCACGACGCGCGGCCCGAGCGAGGCTGTCCGCGCGCCGGAGGTGGATGCTACGTTGGGCGATCGAGGTGGCCCGCCGACTCACGGTCCCGCGGCCGCTCGCGGAGCGGCGAGCTCCACCTCTCGACGGACGACACGTGGCGCGCGGAGGATCACTCGAAGCTACCCGACGCCGCACGCCGACGAGGCGCCTGGCGCTCACGGTCGCGCTCGGCGCGCTCGCGCTCCCTGCCGGAGCGGCGCGCGCCGGTGAAGCGCCGCCGGAGCGATGGACGTACGACGCCCCGCCGGGCTGCCCGCCGCCGGCCGAGGTCGACGCGAAGCTCCGCGCCCGCGTCCCGGCCGACGCGCTCGAGCGCGATCCGCGGCGGTTCATCATCACGGTGTCGCGTGACGCGGGCGCGTTCGTCGGTCGGCTCACGGTCTCCGACGACGAGAGCGAGCGCGTCGTCCAGGAAGAGAGCTGCGAGGCGGCGGTCGAAGCGCTGGTGGTGTTCACCGCCATCGCGCTCGATCCGCGCTCCGCCGCGTCCCCCCGCGAGGACGACGCGACGGCCGAGGCGCCGGCCGCGCCGCCGCCTCCGGTCGCTCCGTCGCGCGCGCGCGAGCGCTCCCCCGCGGTCGCGCCTCCCCGAGCGCGGCAGCCCGCGACCGTCCGCTTCGCCGCCGGCGCCGGGATCGCCAACGGGCCCGTGCCCGGACCGGCGCCGGTCTTCCTCGTCGCCGGCGAGCTCCACCAGCCCTTCACGGCGAGCCGCGGGCTGGCGATGCGACTCGGCGCGCACGCGAGCTACGGCGACAGGGACACCCGTCCCGGGACGCTCGACGCGCGCCTGGTCGCGGGGCACGCCGAGCTCACCCCCACGGTCTCGTGGCGCTCGCTCTCGCTGTCGGGCGGTCCGGCGCTCACCCTGGGCGAGCTCAGCGCGCGCGGGCGGGGCTTCACCGAGGCCCGGCAGACGAGCGCGTTCTGGGCGGACGTCGGCGCGGTCGCGCGGGCCGCGATCGACGTCGGGATCCTCCGCTTCGAGGCGCACGCGAGCGGCGCGCTCGCGCTCACACCGCGCACCTACGCGCTCGAGCGCTCCGTGGGCGAGCGCCCCCTGCACGATACGCCTCCCGTGGTCCTCACGTTGGGCGCCGCCCTCGCGATCGAGCTCGGCCGGCTCTGACGGAGCGCCCCCTGCAGAGCGCGCGGATCTTCGAGCCGCCGAGAAGCCACGGCGCCAGGCAAAACGCGCCCGACCGCAGGGCGAGGCAAGAAAATGCGAGAACGCGTGATCAAAACGCGGCGAACCGGAAACCTCCATCAGCGACCTCATGATGAAGGCCGAACATCCCGTCGGGCTCTCTCCGTCCGCCGTCGCCGCGGCGGACGACCCGACCACGCCCGCGCCACGCACGGAGGCGAGCACCGCGCAGCGCCTCCGCACCGTCGTCGACGCGGAGCACGGCTTCGTCTGGCGCACCCTTCGACGCCTCGGGGTCCGCGAGGCCGACGTCGAGGACGCCGTCCAGGAGGTCTTCCTGGCGCTCCATCGGCGCGCCGACGACGTCGAGGTCGGGAACGAGCGAGGCTTCCTCTTCCGCGCCTGCGAGTTCGTCGCGATGCGCGCCCGGCGCACGCTCGCGCGCCGGCGCGAGAGCACCGACGTCGAACCCGCGGCCCCCGAGGCTCCGCGCGAGGACTCGCCGGACCACGCCCTCGGTCGCGCGCAGACGCTCGAGCGGCTCGATCGCGTCCTCGACCGGCTCGACGACGACCTGCGCTCGGTGTTCGTCCTCTACGAGATCGAAGAGCTGACGATGAACGAGATCGCCCACCTCCTCGCGATCCCGCTCGGCACCGTCGCCTCGCGCCTGAGACGCGCTCGCAAGTCCTTCTTGACCCACGCCCGCCGCGACGAGGAAGAACATGGATGATCTACCGCGCCTCCGCGAGTACGCCGACGGCGACGTCGGCGATCTCATTCGCGCCGGCAGAGCCGACGGGCCGCGCGACGCCGTCGGCTCCAGGCGTCGCCTCGCGGCGACGCTCGCCGCGCTCGAGTCGCCGAGCGTCGCGCACGCCCGCGTAGAGCCGGCGTCGCCACGCTGGTCGCGCTGGACGCTCGCCGGCGTCAGCGTCGCCCTCGTCGGCGGCCTCATGCTCCACTCCGTTTCGTCAGGCGGCCCGGCGCCGTCGTCGGCCACCGTCGCGCCCGCGACCACCGTCGCTCCCACGGCCACCGTCGCGCCCGCGGCCGAGGTCGCGCCCGCGGCCGAGGTCGTCCTCGCCGCGCCGCCTGCGCCGGTCGTCCCGTCCGTCTCCGTGGCGGACCTGCCCGCGGCCGCCATCCCGACGGCCGTCTCGCCGCGCACGGCGCCCCACGACGCGAAGGCGAGCGAGCCCGCGGCCGCTCCCGCGGCGTTCGACGAGCTGGCGGCGATCGAGCGCGTCCGAAAGCAGCTCGCCGACGGCGAGCCGGGAGCCGCGCAGCGCGACATCACGCTCTACCGCGCGACCTTCACGCGCGGACGGTTCACCGAGGAGATCGACGCGCTGGAGGTCGAAGCGCTCGCAGCGGGCGGGGCGCGCGCGACCGCCGAGGAGAAGGCGGCCCTGTTCCTCGCGCGCTACCCGCTCTCGCCCTACGCGAGGCGCGTCCGGGGCGTGGTGCGCGCGCTCGACACGACGGAGACACCATGACGATCTGGCGCGGTCTTCTCATCGCCGTCCCCGGGACGGCGCTCGTCCTCGGCGCCTGCAGCACCGAGCGAAGCTACGTCGGGGTCGAGGACGCCGGAGCGCCGCCGGGCGACTTCGCCCCGCCACCCTCGGCCGACGGCGGAGACGCGACCGCGCTGGAGGAGCCCGACGTCCCCCTCTGCATGGCGACCGAGTGCCCGGCGCCCTACGCGACGTGCGCGAAGACGGCGTCGTTTCTCTGCGCCACGAACCTGCGCAACGACAAGGAGAACTGCGGCGCGTGCGGCGTGTCGTGCACGGCGCTCGCGCGTGGCCTGAACATGGGCGCGCGCTGCGTGGAAGGCGCGTGCGTCTTCGAGTGCATCGTCGTCGACGACCCTTTCTACGATTGCAACGGCATCATCGACGACGGCTGCGAGACGAACGTAGGCAAGGACGACGAGAACTGCGGCGGGTGCGGGATCAAGTGCGCGCCCGGCGTGCGCTGCATCTCCGGCCAGTGCGGCTGCCCGAGCGGCCTCGTCGACTGCGGCGGCGCCTGCGTCGACACGCGCTTCGACGACATGAACTGCGGCGCCTGCATGAACGAGTGCCCGCCCTTCCCGGACGACGGTTGCGACCCGATCCCCGAAGAGACCTTCTACGGCTGCGGGGACCGCGCGTGCGGCGCCCTCAAGTGCCACTACGGCTTCGGAGACTGCAACCGCGACCTCGGCCTCGGCTGCGCGTCCGACGGCTGCGAGACGAACCTGCGCACGAACCCCGAGCACTGCGGCGCGTGCGGCGTGAAGTGCTCCCCCGGTCAGGTCTGCCGGGACCAGGGCAACGGCCCCGAGTGCAGCGACGCGTGCGGAACGCTCGGCCTCGGCGAGTGCCCGTATCCGCTGGCCGGGCGAGACGCGACCGCCTGCGTCGACTTCCGGAACGATCCGAAGAACTGCGGCGCGTGCGGGATCGTCTGCCCGGCCGGCATCAACCAGGTCGCCACCTGCGACAAGGGCGTGTGCGGGCGCGTCTGCGAGCCCGGGTTCGCCGACTGCAACGGCGATCCGATCGACGGCTGCGAGGTCGACCTCGGCTCGCACCCGGCGAACTGCGGGGCGTGCGGCAACGCGTGCAACTTCGCCGAGGGTCAACCCTGCATCAACGGCCAGTGTCTCGTCGCGCCGTGCGACGGCGGAGTGGTGACGAAATGAAGCGCAAGCCAAGCTCACGCTGGATCGCGGTCGGCTCCGCGTCCGCCCTCGGAATGCTCGTGACCGCGTTCGCGAGCTGCGCGACGAACTCCGACGGAGACACGACCGATCCGGACCCGACGGTGACGGTCCCGGAGGCCGGCGCCGCCCCCGACGCCGACGCCGAGATCGAGGCGAGCCTGCCCGAGGCGGGCTGCGAGCCCACCGATCCGGGGTGCACCACCGAGGTCGTGCCGTGCGAGACGGTCTCGCTCTGCCTCGCACCGACCGGCGTGGAGAGCGGCGACATGCTCACCGGCGTCTGGGGCAGCTCGACGAGCGACGTCTGGGCGATCGGCTCCGGCGGGACCATCCTGCACTACGACGGCAAGGCGTGGGCGCGCACACCGACGGGCCTCTACAACACGTTCCGCGGGATCTGGGGCACGGGGCCGAACGACGTGTGGGCGGTCGCCAGCACCGGCGTCATCGTCCACACGGGCGGCTTCGCGAACGGCACGGCCACGTGGGAGAACCGGCCGTCGCCGGTCCCCGCGCTCCTCGCGTCGACGCAGCTCCTCGTCCGCTCGGTGTGGACGAGCTCCTCCGACGACGTCCGCCTCGGCGGCGTGCCGTTCGACATCCGCACGCGAGGCGTCACGGGGCAGTACTGGACGCGCGGCGACCAGTGGCTGCGGACCCCGCTCGCCGACGGCGGCGTGACGTGGCGCACGGTGGCGGGCGCGCCGACGGTCACGAGCATCTGGGGCTCGTCGGCCTCGGACGTCTGGATGCTCGGCGACAACAGCGCGGCGGTGCCGCACGAGCGCGCGCTGACCTTCCACGGCACGCCGGACGAAGCCGACGCGGGCGGCGCGGTCCCGGTCGAGCACCGCGACCCGCTCACCTGGCGCGCGGTCGACGCGCAGTCCGAGCACACGCTCGAGGCCGTCGGCGGGACGTCCGCGGACGACGTCTGGGCGGTGGGCCAGCGCGGCACCATCCGGCGCATCGGCAAGGACGACGATCGCTGGCGGAAGGTCGACTCGCCCGTCACCGCGACGCTCCGAGCGGTCTGGGGCAGCGGCCCGAGCGACGTCTGGATCGTCGGCGATGACGCGACGATCCTCCACTACGACGGGACGAAGCTCACGCCGGTCAGCGCGCAGCTGCCGCTCGGTCCGCGGCCGAACCTCCGCGGCGTCTGGGGGAGCGGGCCGAACGACGTCTGGATCGTCGGCGACCGCGTCGCGCTCCACTACACCGGGCCCAAGGCGGGCGCGGGCGGCAAGGGTGCCCCATGAAACACCTCGCAAAGCATCGCTCGATGCGCAGGCTCGCGCCGTACGGCGTGATCGGCACGGCCACGCTGTCGATGCTGGTCGCCTGCGCGGACTCGGTCGTCCTCGGCAGCGAAGACGACGCGCCCGACGGCGGGACCGTCACCCTGCCGCCGAGCGACGGCGGCGGCGTCGACGTGGACGTCGACGCCGCGCCCCCGGAGGCCGGTCCCGACGCCGACGGAGGGATCCCGATCTGCTCGAAGGACGGCTTCTGCCACAGCGTCCTGCCGCAGGGACAGCACCTGGTCGACGTCTGGGGCGACGGCCAGGGCACCGTGTGGACGGTCAGCCGCGAGGGCAACATCCTCCGCTGGGACGGCAGCGCCTGGACGATCCACCACTCCGTCGCGGGAGAAGCGCGCTCGGTCTGGGGCAGCGGCCCGACCGACGTCTGGGTGGCGACCTCGCTCGGCCTGCTCCGCGGCCAAGGAGAGACCGCGGCGAGCCTCGTCTTCTCGTTCGTCCCCGACCTTCCCGGAGACGAGTACATCC
>JAHBWA010000049.1 GCA_019637195.1 Labilithrix sp.
GCCAAGGGCCCGGCGCGGCCGCTCAGCGACGTCTCGTTCCTCCTCGCGCGGCTCGCGGGGCAGGTGATGTCGCGCGTCCGTCTGATCGTCGCTCCCGAGCTGCGTGACGAGATCGCGCAAGCGCTCGCCGTACCGGGAGAAGCTTCCGCTCCGCCGGAAGGCGACGGCGGATGACGACGTGGCGGAAGCTCGGCGCCGCCGCGGCGCTCACGGGCGCGCTCGGAGCCCCCGTCGGCGCGCGCGCCGAGGAGCGAGCCGGCCCCTCCGTCGCGGGCGCCGAGGAGCGAGCTCGCCCCCGTAGGGACGCGTCGCACGGGCGCTTCGACGGCGATCTCGGGATCGCGGGCGCCGTCGGGACCACCGTGGGGGCGCGCGGGCCTCGCGTGGGCGGGGACCTCCGGTTCCGCTACCTCTCCACGGCCGGGCTGTTCGCCGCGTACGAGGACGGGCCGGTCGTCGGCTCGAAGGCGGAGCCGCGGCGGGTGCTCGCGCTCGGCGTCGAGCTCCGTCCGCTGTTCCTCGCGCGCTGGGCGACGGGACGACACAGCGGCGCCCCGCGCCTCGACCTCCTCGTCGACTCGCTCGCGCTCGAGCTCGGCGCCGTCTTCGTCGAGCCCGCCGGCGCGCGCTTCGGGGCGCGCCCCGGGCTCCAGGCAGGGCTCGGCGTGGAGCTCCCGTTCTTCGCGACCGCGAGTGGACCGTTCGCCGCGCTCCACGGCGGCGTCCGCTGGAGCGACGCCGCGCTCTCGGGAGGGCCGCTCGACGGGCCCAGCGATCGCGCGCTTTACCTGACCATCGCGCTCGGCTGGCAGCAGCTCTTCGGCGGCCACGTCGTCGATCTCGGGGACCGCAGGAGAACGGCGCGTCGATGAGCGGAGACGCCGTCCCGCGCTCGCGCGGAGCGCGCGTCGTCGCGGGGGCGGTGCGGAGAGCGCTCGCCGGGCTCGCTTCCGAGGCGCGCGTCGCCGCGGCGCTGCCGGCGCGTCCGCCGCGCCGGGTCTCCGTCGTCGCGATCGGCAAGGCCGCTCCGTCGATGGCGATCGGCGCGCTCGCGCGATGGGACGACGCGATCGCGGATGTCCTCGTCGTCACGACCGACGGGACGGACGTCTCGGCGGTCGCGCGCGATCCGCGCGTCGAGGTGCTCTTCGCGGCGCACCCGCTGCCGGATCGGCGGAGCGTCGACGCGGCGGAGCGCTGTCTCTCTCTCGCGCGCGCGTGCGCCGACCGGGATCACCTCATGCTCGTGCTGGTCTCGGGCGGCGCGTCGGCGCTGGTATGCGCGCCGAGCGAAGGTGTCTCCTTGCGCGACAAGCGCGGCGTCACGCGCGCGATGCTCGCGAGCGGCGCGTCGATCCAGGAGATCAACGTCGTGCGGAGGCACCTGTCGCGCGTCAAGGGCGGGGGCCTTCTGCGCGCGGCGGCACCGGCGAAGGTGGTCACGCTCGCGTCGAGCGACGTGATCGGCGGCGCGCTCGCCGACGTGGGATCCGGTCCGAGCGTGACCGACGGGAGCTCGGTCGCGCGCGCGCGTCGGCTCCTCGCGCGGTTCGCGCCTCGCTACGCCGCGCTGCCGCTCGTCGCGACGGGCCGCGCGCGCAACGCCTCGATCGGCCGGCTCGTGGCGTCGCCCGAGGAGCTCGCGCGCGCCGTCGCGCGTGAGCTGCGCGCGTCAGGGCGCGACGGGGCCTCCGCAGCGGCGTCCGACGGCCGCGTGGCAGCACGTGCCGGGCGGTCGGCGGCGGCGTCCGTCGGCCGCTCGGCAGGGCGCGAGGTGCGGTCGGCGCCGACCTCTGCATTTCGCGTGCGCGTGCTCGAGCCGTCGCAGGCCTCGGTCGCGCGTCTGGCGCGCGAGTACGTGGAGGCGGCGAGGCGGCTTCGTCCGGGGATGGCGCTCGTGCGCGCCGCGGAGCCCTCGCTCTTCGTGCCCGCCCGCGCGGGACGAGGCGGGCGCTCGACCCATCTCGCCGCCCTGGTCGGCCTCGAGCTCCCGAGCGGCGCGCTGTTCCTCGCCGCGGCGACCGACGGCGTCGACGGCGCGAGCGGGACCGGAGGCGCGGCCGTCGACGCTACGTTCGTCCAGCGCGTGGGGGAGGCCGCGATCCGTCGCGCGATCGATCGCTACGACACCGGGGCGCTTCACCTCGCCGCGAAGACGGCGCTGCCGCTCCGTCCGAGCGGCGAGAACCTCGCCGATCTCCACATCCTCGCGCGGACGTGAGGCCGCGTCCGCGCGCGTGCGGCGTGAGCGCCACGCGCAGCGGCGTCGCGCGGCCCGATGCATGGAGCGACGCCGGAAGAAACGCGCGCCCGGAGACGCTGGTTCATCACGCGCTCGTCGCGCGCAGCATCGAGGCTTTCATGAAGGTCCCTTCGCATATCCTCCAATTGCTCGTGGTCACCGTCCCGATCGTCGCCGGCTGCGGAGGCGGTGACGCCGAGCCCGCGCCGGCCACGACGGACCAGAACATCCTCGCCGAGCCCGCGAGCGATCGCGTCGAAGCGCTCGATCGCGGGTCGGACACGCCTGGAGGCGCGATCGCGCCGAGCGGCGGCGGCGAGCCGTCCCTGGACGCCGCCGGCGAAACGCCGCCGGATGAGGCGGTCCTCGAGCCGCCGCGCGGCGACGCGGCGGCCGAGCCGGGGCAGCTCCCGGGGCTGGGCGGCGTCCAGCCCGGCCCGGCGTCGATGCCCGAGCCGTGCCCAGCGTGCGGCCTCGGGTGACCCAACCCCGCGCCCGTGTCGCGTGTCGGAGCTCGGGTCGTGATGTCACCGTGGGTCGGGCTGTCCCTGATGACCGAGGACGACTTTCGAGTCGCCGCGGCGCCGCTCTTCGCGGGCGGCGAGGTCGACATGCTCGAGTGGTCGTTCGACGCGGGGCGGCGGCCCGCGCCCGCGTGGGCGGAGGCGCTGCTCGATCACTACGCGGGGGAGGGGCGCCTCTTCGGTCACGGCGTCCACTACTCGCCGTTCTCCGCGCGCTGGGAGGCGCGCCAGCAGAGCTGGCTCGACGCGCTCGGACGCGAGCTGTCGCGCCGGCCCTACGCGCGGGTCTCGGAGCACTACGGCTTCATGACGGCCGGGCCGTACGTCCGCGGCGCGCCGCTGCCGGTCCCGCGCGATCGCGCGTCGTTGCAGATCGGTCGCGAGCGGCTCGATCGCCTGCGCGCCGTGCTCGCGAGCGCGGGATCGTGTCCGCTCGGCCTCGAGAACCTCGCGCTCGCGTGGAGCCGCGACGAGGCGCTCGCGCACGGCGGGTTCCTCGACGACGTCCTCACGGGCCACGACGACTTCATCGTCCTCGACGTCCACAACCTGTACTGCCAGGCAGAGAACTTCGGGCTGTCACCCGACGAGCTGCTCGCCACCTTCCCGGCGGCGCGCGTCGGCGAGCTGCACGTGTCGGGGGGCAGCGTCCTCCGCGCCTGGCCGGGCCGGCGCGACGAGGTCCGCTGCGATACGCACGACGACGCCGTGCCCGCGCGCGTGTTCGACCTGCTCGAGCGCGCGCTCGCGCGCTTCCCCAACGTCCGCGCCGTCGTCTTCGAGCGGCTCGGCGGGACGATCCGGACGGTCGAGGACGCCGAAGCGTTGCGGGCCGATTTCCGGCAGACAAAGGCGCTCGCGGCGCTGGCGCGGCGTCCGGCGGACGCGCGCGCGGGCGGGCCGGACGCCGGCGCGAGCGCTGGCGGAGGTGGCGCGGCGCCCCGCGTGCTGGCCGAGGAGGGGGACGTGTCGGCGCTCGCGGCGTTCCAGTCGGCGCTCCTGGCGCTGCTCGAGCGGGAGAATGACGAGTCCGTGATCCGCGCGCACCTCGAGATCGCGCCCGAGATCGCGGCGTATCGCGGCGTGGTACGCGCGTTCGACGGGCGCGCGTTGGGGATCGCCGCTCGGGTCGTGAAGAGGTGGGCGCGCCGCCGGCCCGCCGGCGAGGCCGCGGAGTGACGCGCGCCGCTCGCAGCGCGCCGGCACGCCTGATGCCGCTTCGTAGGGGGCGTTGGGGCCGGCGCGCCTGATGCCGCTTCGTAGGGGCGCGTTGGAGCGGCGCGCCTGATGCCGCTCCGTCGGGGGGCCGGCGGGGCCGCGTCCTACGGGGCGACCGCGTCGGCTGCGCCCGCGTCACTCGCGGCCGCGGCCGGCGGCTTGATCGCCGCCCAGACGTCCTGCGCGAGCGCGCAGTTGTTCACCTGGCGCTTCATCGCGGCCAGCACGGACGGGTCGCGCACCGTACGCTCACCGGCGAAGCGGAAGTCGGCCTCGGACTCGCGGCGGAGGCGCACGATCTCCTTGTTTCGCCGGAGGTCGACGAGGTGCACGCGGGTAGGGTGGGGGACCTGCTGCAGCTCTCGCCACGTCACCTGCCCGGCGTTCCGGCCGGCGTCCGTCGTCAGGTCGCGCGCCTCGGGGACGTCTTCGTCGAGCACGAGGAGGAAGAACTGCGCCTTCTTGATGATATCGATCGCCAGCGGGATCTCGTTGTCCTTCGCCTTGTCGTACTGCTGGACGAAGACGCGTAGGTTGATCTCGTCCCTGGCCTCCTTCACCTCGTTGGCCCAATCGTCCGTCAGGACGCGCGTGGCGAAGTAGGCGAGGCGCAAGTTCCACGGCTGGTCGTTCCACCCCGAGCCCGCGTCGGCCTCGCCGCGCGCCATCGCCGCCGCCGTCGGGTTGTTCTCGCGGAGGAGGCAGCCGACGAAGGAGTCGCGCGCCGAGTCGTCGGCGCTCTTCCGGAGCCGCCCGACGTCGGCCGCGTCTTCGACGCGCAGCCGCAGGTAGATCCCGGGCAGGGAGCGGAAGTCCCACGAAGCGGCCTCGGGATCGACGAAGTCGCCCTTGAACTCGCGCGCGGCCTCGAGCGTCGTCGCCTCCATCTTGTCGCGGAGGGGGAACCACTCCGCGCCGACGGTGGTGATCGCGGCGCGCTGCTTCGACAGGAGGTCCTCCTTCTGGTTCGCGAGCGTCCGGTCGTTGAAGAGCCACGCGCCGATCGCGACGGTGAGGATGGCGCTGAGGGCCACGAGCCACGCCTTGCCCGAGATGCGACCGTGCTTGTTCGTCGCCCGCTCGAGCCGCGCGGTGCGCACCGCCTTGAGCCCGATGTCACGAGGCTTGTCGCTGGCGCTTTCGTGTTCGCTCACGAGGGATCTCCGGAGGGGCTTGTCGAGGCGTGGGGGTTAAAGACGAAGGGCTCGCGTGCCGTCGAAGGAACGCGAGCCCGGCTCGGTCGGCGAGCGACTCAGCCGCCCTTTGGGATGTTGTTCACCATGAAGCTGACGTTCGGGAACCCCGCGAACGCCGCCGTCTGGAAGACGCTCTTGACGACGATGGCCTGCACGTCCTGATCGATCTGGAGGACGACGACGCCCGGGAACTCGCGGCCCGGGTGAAGCTGCTTCCAGACCTCGCGCTTCGCCTTGAGCATGTTGAAGAGCTCGTCGATGCGCTGCAGACGCTTGCTGTCCTCGATCGCGCGGGTGTTTCCCGCGGCGTTGCCGTCGACGAGGATGAGGCTGCCCGTGATCGCCACCATGGGCGCGTCGATCATGTCGAGCGTGTTCTCGGCGTCGGGGAGCTTGATGCCCTTCGGCATCGCCGTCTCGCCGGACGCGCTGAACGTGATGAGGAGGAAGACGACGGTGACGATGAGGAAGTCGATCATCGGCGTCAGCGACAGGTTCGCGTTCGTGGCGCGACCGCCGCCGCCAGCGACCTTGCGCTGGACGAACTTGAGCGGGATGGCGTGCATCAGACGCCGGCCGGGCTGGTGGATCGTCATGGCTGGCGTTCCTCAGTTCACCGCGAAGGTGACGTTGAATGCGGGGACCTGCTCGGTCTTGCCGGCGACGTTGAAGGGCCGGT
The DNA here is from genome assembly GCA_019637195.1 of Labilithrix sp. Lineage (GTDB taxonomy): Bacteria > Myxococcota_A > Polyangia > Polyangiales > Polyangiaceae > Labilithrix. The sequence goes on from JAHBWA010000049.1 coordinate 5,860, forward strand.
GCGGCTGGTAGATCGCGTCGATCACGCCGATCAAGTAGACGTAGGGCGTCTCGTTGTCCGTGTGCAGGACCGCCTGATCGAACTTCTTGTCCGTGGCGTCGCGGTGACCGCCGACCGACTTCCACTCGGCCTCGATCTTGGCGGCGAGCTCGGGGAAGCGGATCGACTTCTTCCCCTCCTTCGTGACCATGTTGTCCTTGCGGGGCACGTCGACGGTGCTGATGACCGTCCCTGACTGCTTCCAGATGAGGACGAACTTGTCGGGTGAACGCATCTCCACGTGGAGCTGCTTCTCCGGCTCGATCTTGTCCGGCTCCACTTCGCGCGGCGGGCCGGGCACCTGGGCGTCCGCGTTGATGCGGGCCATCTGCGACCAGACCGCCGTGATGAGGAGGAAGGAGATCGTGACCATCAGCAGATCGATGAACGGGATCATGTTGATCTCCGAGTTCATCTCCCGCTTACCGCCGCCTCCACCGCCTACGTCTACGCCACCCATGGGTCACTCCACAAATCGAGCAGGGCGGGGCCGCGGCTTTTCCGCGGTCCCCGCGTCATGGCTGTTACCGAGAGACGCGTGCCTGAAAAATCAGGCAGCGACCGCCGACAGGTTGACCTTCTGGCGGTTGGTGACGACGAGGTTGAGCACCTGGACGCTCGCCTCGTTGATGTCGTCCTCGAGCGCCTGCGTCTTGCCGTTGAGGACGGCGAAGCCGATGAGGCCGATGATGGCGACGAAGAGACCGAACCAGGTGCAGTGCATGGCCTCGGAGATACCTTCCGCGAGGATGCGCGCCTTCTGGGCCGGGTCGACGCTCTCACCCGAGACGGCGCCGAAGGAGGTGATGAGACCGGTGACGGTGCCGAGGAGGCCCGAGAGCATCGCGAGGTTCGCGAGGAGGGCGAGGAAGCCCGTGCGCTTCGCGATCTTCGGGATCTCGCGGAGAGCGGCCTCGTCCATCGCGGCCTGGACCTCTTCGTCGGGGCGGTTCACCTTCACGAGGCCGGCCTGGACGATGCGGGCGAGCGGGGCGTTGGCGGCCGAGCACATCTTCACGGCCTTCGCGACGTCACCCGCGAGGATGCACTTCTGCATCGTGGCGAGGAACACGTCCTTGTTGATCGACGAGCCGTACAGATAGAGAGCACGCTCGATGATGATGCCGATCGTGAAGATCGACCACATCAAGATGATGCTCATCATCAGAACGCCGCCCTCTTTGTATGCCTTCCACAGACCAGCCATGTTGCTCCGTCCTTCTGGGGGGGTCGCGCCCGCCGCGTTTCCTCGCTCGCTTCGCTAGCTCGCTCGGAAGTCTTCGTCAGTGTCTCGCCTCGCTCGAGGCGAGGTGAAGTTTTGGGTCTTGTTACTTCTCGCGCCCGCGCGAGGAAGTCTCTCTCTCGTCCCGTGTCGTCTCTGGGTCACGCGAGCCGATGTGTCGATCTCGGGTGCCGTCGTCGAATGGCGCGCGGACGATATCGCCTCACACGCAAATCACGCAAGCCTCCTTCGGTACTGCCTTGCTTGCTCCTTCGGGCGGGCGACGAATCCGTCGCCGACTCGGTCTCTCTCGCGTGATCGGCTCGCGAGCTCCCAGCCGCGCGAGCTCCGTTCCGCCGTGAGCGGTTTCCACCCGCCAACGGGCGGGAGTCTGACGTTACAGACCACGCGGCGTCAATAGAGTTTGGGATCGCCGGTGCGCTTTCTAGGGGGCTAAAGTTTCGCAGTGTCGCGCATTTGCGCAATATTGCAGCGGCGCTGGAAGGGGGAGGTTCCAGATTTTGGCGTCAATATGGAACGGTCGCGGGGCAGGCGCCTGCGCAGGCGGGGGAAGGGGCGGCGAAGGACATGATCGAGCGCGCGAAGAGCGACGAGAGGAGAGGAGAAGAGCGACGAGACGAGTGGAGAGCCGCGAGCACGCGGTCGCGCGCGGCATGGGGGCGGAAACCGTGACGCGGGGGCGACGCGGGGGAATGGTGCGGGCCGGACGATGAGGAGGGGAGGGATGAGGGAGTCGCTCGTCCTCCGAGGAAGGGCGCTCGTCTTCCGAGGGGAGTCGCTCGTCCTGCGAGGGAGGGCGCTCGTGGCCTCCGAGGGAGGGCCCGAGCGCGCAGGCGCTGGCGCGCCGCCGTCCAGGCAGCTCTGCAGGGGCCTCTGCACAGGGGAGCTCTGCAGGAGGCGGTGCGGCGGCCGGGCGCCGGAGGGCGCCGCGCGTCGTGTTCGCCCGGAGGTCCTAGATGCGCGCGGGTTTTGCGGCGCGCGCCGCGCGAAGGGCCGCGCGGCGTCGCCGGATCCGCCCGGTGAGGGCTCGTTGACTTCGCTCGAAGTCCCCGGCTATCGTGGCGCATCCCTTCCGGCTACGCGCGCGAAACGCGACAAATAATTACAGACTCTGTCGCTCTCGACCAACACGCGCGAAGCATGACGAAGAGCACGTCGATCTCAATCGGACCGAGACGACGCGGCAGTTTGCAGAGGACTAGAAAGGAGCATCGGGGATGTTCGTGGCTCTTCTGAGCAGCCTGGGTGATGGAGCTCCCGCGGCAGCCGCTGGAGGTGGCTCGAGTGAGATCGGGTTCATGGCTGCCTTCAAGGAAAACCCGACCTTCCTTTCGATCAACCTCTTCGTCTGCGCGCTCGTCATCGCGCTGATTGTCGAGCGCGCCGCGTTCCAGCTGAGCCGGTACCGCGTGAACTCGCGCGAGTTCTTCGCCCAGATCAAGAAGCTCGTGACCGCCGGCAATATCGACCGGGCCATCAAGCTTTGCGACGCAGGTGACTACCCGACGCTTCACCTCGTGAAGGCGGGGCTGACGCACGCGAACAAGGGGCCCGACGAGATCGACGCGGCGATGAGCGAGAAGATCGGCGAGCTGAAGCCCGCCGTCGAGAAGCGCGTCGGGTCGCTCTGGTCGCTCGCGAACATCGCGACGCTCGTCGGTCTCCTCGGCACCGTCGTCGGCCTCATCAACACGTTCGCCGCCATCGCCGCGCCGGGCCTCTCGGCGGCGGATCGCCAGCGCCTCCTCGCGAACGGTATCGCGGAAGCGATGTACAACACGGCGCTCGGCCTCGGCATCGCCGTGCTCTGCATGGTCGCGCACCTCATCCTGCACCAGCGCGCGAAGTCGATTCAGCACGATCTCGACGCGACGCAGGAGCGCGTCTTCAACCTCCTCACGATCCAGACGCGCCCCGGCGGTTACTGAGCCCTCGTTCTGCTCGACGCGACGAGACAGGAGGGAGGAGCGTCCTAGATGGCGACCGAGAAACTCAGCGCCCAGCAACGGAGCAAGATCCGTCGGCTCTCGCAGCCGAAGGAGCATGGTCCGGACGAAGCGGGCGGCGAGCTCAACATCGTCCCGTTCCTCGACATCATCACCAACGTGCTGATGTTCGTGCTCGCGACGATCAGCGTCACGTTCACCGCGACGATCGACACCTACCCCCCGCGCGCGGGAAGCGGTGCGCGGGCGCCGACGACGCCGACGCTCGGTCTCACCGTCCTCGTGGTCCCCGACGGGTTCAGCCTGAAGGCGCGCGGCGGCAACGTCGCGCCCGGGTGCAGCGACACCGGGCCGGGCATCGCCATCCCGAAGAAGGACGGTGACTACGACTACAAGGGCCTCAAGGCGTGCGCCGAGAAGCTCAAGGGCGCGGCCCCCGAGTTCAAGGACGAGATGGGCGTGACGATCAGCGCCAACCCGCCCATCCCGTACCAGGTCGTCATCAGCGCGATGGACGCGGTCCGCAAGAACGAGACCGGCGAAGAGATGTTCCCCGAGGTCACCTTCGGAGTCGCGAGGTAGCCGATGTCGACGTCGAACGGGACGACAACGCCGCGGAGCGAGCGATGAACCAGCCCCCTGCGGGAGGACCGCCGCCGGGCGCGCCGAAAGGCCCGCCGCCCGCGCAGAAGCCGGCGAGCATGGCGCGCTACAAGCGCGAGCTCCGGCGCGCGATCGCGAAGAATCACAAGGAGCCGGAGGTCGACTTCCTCAACATCACGGCGATGCTCGACATGATGACGATCATCCTCGTCTTCTTGCTCAAGAGCATGAGCCAGTCGTCGGCGTCGCTCCCTCAGTCGGGCGACCTGACGATGCCGAAGAGCGTCCTCACGACGGAGGCCTCGCAGGAGGGCGTCGCCGTCCTGATCTCGCGGAGCTCGATCATCGTCGACGACAACATCGTCGCCCAGGTCCCCGCGGACGCCACGCACGGCGTCGAGGGCAAGTACAAGCGCACCGGGCCGACGGACCTCTACATCGTCCCGCTCGCCAACGCGCTGCAGAGCTGGCGCGAGCGCGATCGGCAGGTCCGCCTCGCCACCGGCAAGGATCCGAGCTCGAGCGAGGCGATCGTCATCGCCGACGCGAACACGCCCTACCGCCTCCTCACGGAGGTCCTCTTCACGCTGGGCCAGAGCGAGTTCGCGAAGTTCCACCTGATGGTGCTTCAAGGCGCGTCCGCGCCGAAGTGAGCCGAGCGTCGGCGGCCGCGCGGAGCGAGCCCGCCGCGCGGCGTCGCCACGCGCAGGCCGGCGCGTCTCACAGCGGCCCTGTGGGCCCGAGTGTCCGCGCTCGCGGGAGGTCGGGACGCGGGTCTGCGCGCGCCACCGGGGTTCGCGGGTCGAGATTCGCGGATCGGCCGGGCGGAGGCCGCGCTCGCGGAGGATCGCCTCGCGCGGGCTTCGGCGATGCCGGAGGCAGAACGCCGACGCGCCGCGATGGATCCCATCGCGGCGCGGAGAGGACAGGCGGTCGGCCTAGGTCACTTCGGCAGGCAGACGGAGGCCATCGCGAAGCAACACTCCGACGCGCTGCAGGGGCAGGGCGTCGGGTTCGAGACCGCGATGAACTTGATGATGTTCAGCGGATCGTTCGGGTCGCAGTCGTCGCCGCCGGTCGGAGGGGGCCCCGCGTCGGGCGCCGGCGGGGTCGCGTCCTTCGTGCCCGCGTCCTTGGCCGTCCCGGTGTCCGCGCCCGCGTCGGTCGTCGTGTCGTCGTCGTCGCTCGGGTTCGACGCCGGCGGGAGCTTCGAGCTGGCGGGCTCGCCCTCGGGGTTCGCCGGGTTCTGCTCTTGCGTCAGCCCGCTCAGGTCGTCTTCGGCGGGGGCCGTGGCGCACGCGCCGATGGCGAAGCTGATGGCGGTGAACGAGAGGACGACAACGCGGCTGAGGGCGGTACGACGCATGAGCAGGACACTACCAGCGGAAAACCTCAGCCGACGCGGGTCAGGTCACGAGGAGACTCAGTGGTGACAGACACTTAGGCCCACATCGGATCCTTTGCGATCCACCGGCCGCTCCGCGACGCGCGCGTGATCGGCTCGCTCCTCAAAATGCATCATGTTGCTAAGTGGTTACGTGTTGTGTGTGGACACGGATAGTTAGCGGGCGCCGCGCGTTCGCGCCTACACAGGCGGCTTTCTCCATCTGTCTCCATCCACGAGCGCGGCGGATGACCAAGCGTCGCGCGCGGGTGGCCACGCGCGGCCACGTCTCCTCCCCGCCCGTCTTCTCCCCGCCCGTCTTCGCCAGGTGCTCAGCCGCGCGAGAGCAGGCTCGTCGTGCGCGTCGGCGAGACCCAGAAGCGCCGCATCGACACGTTCATCAAGAGCCCGATGCCGAGCATGATCGTGAGCACGCTCGAGCCGCCCGCCGAGAAGAGCGGGAGCGTCACGCCGACGACCGGCAAGATGCCCGTCACCATGCCGAGGTTGAACACGGCGTGCCAGAAGATGAGCGCGCCCACGCCGATCGCGAGCACCGCGCCGAAGCGATCCTTCGCCGTGGCCGCGATGCGGATCGCCCAGAGCACCAGGAAGCCGTAGAGCGACACGAGCACGAGGCAGCCGAAGAACCCCCAGTCCTCGGCGAACACCGCGAACGGGAAGTCGGAGTGCTGATCGGGCAAGAAGAGAAACTGGTTCTGCGTGCCCTGCATGAACCCTTGTCCCTTCCACCCGCCCGCGCCGATCGCGACGCGCGCGTGATGCGCGTGCCAGCCGGAGCCGAGCAGGTTCGCCTCCGGGTTCAGGAACACCTCGACGCGCTGCTTCTGGTAGTCCTTCATCATGTAGGTCCACCAGAGCGGGATGAAGATCCCGGCCGAGACGATGACGCCGACGATGGTCTGCCAGCGGATCCTCGTGAGGAGGCACACCGTCACGAAGATGAACAGGTGGATGAGCGCGGTCCCGAGGTCGGGTTGCTTCAGGATGAGGAACGTCGGCACGCCGGTGATCAGCGCCGGCAGCGCGAGGTCCTTGATGCTCCGCGCCTCGGTGCGTGGGTCGTCATGCAGGTATTTCGCGAGCGCGATGATCAAGAACAGCTTCATGAACTCGCTCGGCTGAAAGCCGAAGCTGCCTATCGCGATCCAGCGCGAGCTCCCGCGGATGTCCTTTCCGAGGATGAAGACGAGGACGAGAAAGACGATGCCGACCGCGTACAGCAGGTAGCCGAGGCGCTCGTAGTGGCGGTAGTCGATGACCGCGACGACGGCGCCGAGGATCCCGCCGAGCACCAGCCAGTAGACCTGCTGGATGTAGATCTCCGAGAGCGCCGCGCGCGCGACGCTGGTCGCGGAGTAGAGGTTGATGACGCCGATGACGGCGAGGGCCGAGGCCGTGAGGAAGAGCGTCCAGTCGAAGCTGTCGCGCGGCATCCCGAAGAAGCGCGCCTGATCGCGGCGGCTCCTCACGGCTCGTCTCCCGGATCGCTGGGGCTGGGCGGCTCGTCGTTCGGATCCGGGAGCCACGCCGGCGGGCCGTTCGGATCCGGCGGCGGAGGATCACGCGGGAGCGGCTCGCTCTCCGCGGTGGCCGCCGGCGCTGGCCTCCGCTCGGCGGCTTCCTTGCCGTCCTTGGCCTCGGGCTTCTTCGCGCCGCCGGCGGCGGCGAGCTTGATCGCGCGGGCGGCGGCGAGGCGGTGGTACTCCTTGACGACCTGCATCGCGATCGGCGCGGCCACGGTGGGGCCCGAGCCGCCGTGCTCGACCAGGACCACGACCGCGATCTCGGGCGCCTTCGCCGGCGAGTAGGCGGCGAACCATGCGTGGTCGCGCGAGAGGTACCAGGCCTTCTTCGGATCGTCGCTCCCCGGGTTCACGTAGCCGGTCTGCGCCGTCCCGGTCTTGCCGGCGACCTCGAGCGTGCGATCGCGCACCGGGTAGGCGGTGCCCTTGTCCTCGTTGACGACGGCGTAGAGCGCGTCGCTCACGCGGCTCAGGTTCTCCGGCGCGATCTTGGCTTTCTGCCGGACGCGCGGGGGGAAGTCTTGGACGACCGCGCCGTCGCTCGTCTCGACCGCCCGCACGAGCTGCGGCGAGTAGACGGTCCCGCCGTTGCCCAGCGCGGCGTAGGCGAGCGCGAGCTGCAGCGGCGTGACCGTCGTGGCGCCCTGGCCGATCGACGTGTTCAGCGTGAAGCCGATGCGGAACTGCCCCTTGTAGCGCAGCGCGTACCACGAGCGCGTCGGGATGCGCCCCGCGGCCTCGGGGTTCACGCCGATGCCGGTCTTCTGGCCGAGCCCGAACTCGCTCGCGACGCGCGCGATGCGGTCCATGCCGACGGACTCGGCGAGCTTGAAGAAGTAGATGTTGCACGACTCGGCGATCGCCTCGCGCATGTCGACCTTCCCGTGCACGTGCGCGCAGCGGAAGATGCGGCGACCGAACGAGAGGTACCCGTCGCAGCGCTCCTTCTCGTAGGGCGAGATGAGCTTGTCCTCGAGCGCGGCGAGCGCCGAGAAGGGCTTGAACGTGGAGCCCGGGTGGAAGACGCCGGACATCGTCTTGTCGAGCACCGGCCGGAGAGGATCGGTGTAGAGCTTGTTGAAGGCCTCGCGGATCCGATCCTTGCCGGAGCCGCCGGCGAGATCGTTCGGGTCGAAATCCGGCTTCGAGTAGAGCGCCAGGAGGCGCCCCGTGCGGACATCGACGACGACCACCGCGCCCGCGACATGCGCGCGCATCGCGCGCTCGACGGACTGCTCGAGCTCCATGTCGATCGTGAGGCGGAGGTCGCGCCCGGGGAGCGGCTCCTGCCGCGACGGGGCGTCGAGGAGGCGGTCGGCCTCGGGGCCCGTGCGGTAGCGGCCGCGCGCGTCGACGACGCGCTTCTCCCAGCCGCGCTGCCCGCGGAGGTAGCTCTCCCACGAGCGCTCGACCCCGGTCGCGCCGACGATGTCACCCTGGTCGTAGCCGAGCGGGTTGTGCTTCTGGCGCTCCTCGGCCGACAGCTGGTCGTAGCCCGGCGGTCGGTACTTCGCGAGCGTCTCGGCGTCGATCTCGCTCGTGTAGCCGAGGAGGTGGGCGCCCTGGTTCTTGTACGGGTAGTACCGGACGGGCAGGCTGACGACCTCGGCGCCGGTCATCTCGGCGGCGTGCTGCTTGACCTCCGCGACGATGTCGCGCGAGAGATCCTCGCGGACGAGGATGGGGCGCCAGCACGGTGAGCGGTCCTCGTCGGTGATGCAGGCGTCGCGGATGCGCGTCGCCAGCCGCTGGCGCTCGTCCGGGTTGAGGCGCAGTGTGTCGGCGATGCGCGTGAAGCTGTCGTTCTCCTCCACGCCGGGCCGCGCCCGGCGCGACGGCCGCGCGCTCGGCATCACGCGTCCGGGGACGAGCAGCACGTTGAACGACGAGCGGTTCGACGCGAGGACGCGTCCCTGCGAGTCGCGCACGACCCCGCGCGTCGTCGGCAGCGTCACGCGCCGGATCACGTTCTCGTGGGCCGTCTGCGCGTAGTCCGCGCCGCGCACGATCTGCAGCTGGAACAAGCGGCCGGCGATGATCCCGAACGCGAGGAACGCGGCGAGCGCCAGCCAGCGGTAGCGCTTGCGGAACTCGCTGACGTCGGAGCGCGGGACGAGGAGGTTGCTCACGCCGCCTCCTTCGTCGCCCCCGTCACGGTCGCGGCGTGGATGCGCGCGGCCAGGCGGAACACGAGCGGCGCGACGATGCCCGTGGCGAGGACGTGCGGGAGCGTCATCGGGTAGAGCGTGCGAGGGACGTAGGCGTCGCGCCCGAAGATCGCGAGCAGGATGAGGATCATCACGCTGTGCACGAGCGTGAAGGCGAGCGCGAGGCCGACCTGCATCAGCATCGTCTGCGCGGCGAGCCGGACGCCCGCGGCGCGCGCGAGCACGTAGATCGCCACGTAGGTCGACGTATAGAGGCCGATCGGCGCGATGCCGACGAGGTCCGTCAGGTAGCCGAGCGCGAAGGCGACGCTCGCCCCGCGCACGAGCGAGTACTCGTGCACGCCCATGAACAGGATGAGCGGCAGGACGAGCGACGGGACGAGGCCGGGGACCACGATGTCCGCCTTCGCGTTCACGACCCAGCCGATGAAGCGGAGCACGACGCCGAGCAGCCGGAAGAAGTTCGACTGGAGGAGCAGGAGCACCACCCCGGCGACGAAGAACGCCGTGTTCCTCACGCGCCGCCTCCACGTCCGTCGAGCGACGCGGGCGCGGGGGCGCGGCGCTCGGCAGGCCCGCGCGCCGGAGAGGCCGTCCGCGCGGACCGAGGCGGGGCAGGCGGGGGGCGCGTCATTTGCCACCCGCCTTGGCGGAGGCCGACTTCTTGTCCTTCGGGTCCTGCTCGGCGTCCTCCGTCGGCGGGGCGACGAGGATGAGGACGGCGTCGAGGCGCGAGAAGTTCACGGTCGGGACGGCCTCGATCTCCTGATCGCGCCCGGGCTCGCGCTTGATGACCTTCGTGACCCGCGCGACGGGCAGGCCTTTGGGGAACGACTTGCCCTTGCCGCTCGTGATGAGCAAGTCGCCGATCTCGACCTCGTCGCGCGAGTCGACGCTCTCGACCTTGCAGGCGTAGCGAGAGGGATCGCCCGTGCCGCGCACGAAGCCGCGTGCGTGCGTGCGCTCGTCCTCGACGTCGATGCTGAAGGCAGTGTCGACGGAAAGCTTGACGTCGATCGCGTCGCCGTTGACGCGGAGCACGGTCCCGACGACGCCGTCGGGGGAGATGACGGGCATGCCCGAGCGGATGTTGCGCGAGCCGCGGTCGAGCACGACGCGCGTGACCCGGAAGAACTCGGTGAAGTCCTTGCCGACGACCTGCGCGCTCACCAGATCGCCCGGGATGGACTCGCGGAGCTGGAGGAGCCGGCGGAGCTCGCGGTTCTCCGCCTCCTTCTGCTCGAGGTGGTGCACCTGCTCGCGCAGGCGCGCGTTGTCGTAGGCGAGTCGCTCGTTGTCGGCCTTCACGTCGACCAGGTAGACGTAGCTCTCCCAGACGTTCGAGACGCCCCGGGCGAGGCTCGACGCGGCGAACTCGATCGGCGCGCTGATGCGCAGGATGACGCGGTCGAGCGCGTTCAGGTTCGTCGGCGCCTTCATGTTGGCGCGGAGGAAAAAGAACGGAACCGCGAGGAGGATGATGACGATCCCGACGTCCCGATACCGCTTGAACGCCGACACTGGTCACTCCGACGGGCGCGAAAGGCCTGCGAGCTCTCTCCCAGCAGGGAGAGGGCGCGGTCAGCCGATCGTCACCTCCTTCAAGAGCTCCATGTGGTCGAGCGTCTTGCCGCTGCCGAGGACGACCGCGCTGATCGGGTCGTCGCAGACCATGACCGGGAGCCCGGTCTCTTCGCGGAGGAGGACGTCGAGGTTCGCGAGGAGCGCGCCGCCGCCAGTGAGGACGATCCCCTTGTCGACGATGTCGGCCGCGAGCTCGGGCGGAGTCTTCTCGAGCGCGATGAGCACGGCCTCGACGATCGCGTTGATCGGCTCGCCGAGGGCTTCGCGGATCTCGTCCGAGTTGACGACCACGGTCTTCGGGATGCCGGCGACGAGGTCGCGGCCCTTCACCTCGGTCGTCTTCTGGACCTCGAGCGGGTAGGCGTTGCCCACCTCCATCTTGATGCGCTCGGCGGTCTGCTCGCCGATGGCGAGGTTGTACTTCCGCTTCAGGTAGGCCTGGATCGCGTCGTCCATGCGGTCGCCGCCGACGCGGACGGACTGCGAGTAGACGATGCCGGCGAGCGAGATGACGGCGACCTCGGTCGTGCCGCCGCCGATGTCGACGACCATGTTGCCCGACGGCTCGGTGATCGGCAGGCCGGCGCCGATGGCCGCGGCCATGGGCTCCTCGATCAGGTAGACCTCGCGGGCGCCGGCGCTCTCGGCGCTCTCCTTCACGGCGCGCTTCTCGACCTCGGTGATGCCGAAGGGGACGCAGATGATGATGCGCGGCTTCACGAGCGTGCGGCGGTTGTGCGCGCGCGCGATGAAGTAGCGGAGCATCGCCTCCGTGATCTCGAAGTCGGCGATGACGCCGTCGCGGAGCGGGCGGACCGCCTTGATGTTGCCCGGGGTGCGGCCGAGCATCTCCTTGGCCTCGCGGCCGACGGCGAGGACCTTGTTGCCGCCGCGCACGTCGCGCTGGACGGCGACGACCGAGGGCTCGCACGAGACGATGCCCTTGCCCTTCACGTAGATGAGGGTGTTCGCGGTCCCGAGATCGATCGCGAGATCGTTCGAGAAGAGGCCGTGAACCCAGTCGAAGATCATGGCGTCAGGTTCCGTCGAGAGGGAGCGCGTCCCTGTGGCCTCCGACCGCTAGGCCGCGGCCTGAATAGCACAGGCAGACCCACTGTCTACCCTGCCACCCTCATTCGAGCCTGCTCGGGCGAGCAGTGGAGGAAACACGGAAGGCCCGCGTCGCGGAGCGACGCAGGCCCGAAGTGAAGCGAGCGAGGAGCGAAGCGGCGGGCGTTCGAGCCCAGCCGGATCAGCCCTTCGAGATCTTGCCTTCCTTGTGGGGGAAGTGCTTGCGGCAGGTCGAGCAGAACTTCTTGATCTCGAACTTCTCCGCCATCGTCCGCTTGTTCTTCGTCGTCACGTAGTTCGCGCGATTGCAGTTCGCGCAGCTCATCTTGATGATGTCACGCATCTTGGCCTCGTTATCACGAGGCGAGCGCTCCTCACGGTGCGCGAGCCTCGAAACCGCTCCCTCGGGGACCGAGCGGGCGGCGGAAGTTATTCTCCTGCCGCGCCTGGGTCAAGCGCGGCATGAGCGACCCGCCCGATGGGAGGGTCGCTCGTCCTCGTTGGCGCGTACGCCGATCAGTCGTCGTCCTTGTCGCCGACGTTCGCGCTGCGCCAGTCGAAGTCGTCGTTGCTCTCGTGGCCGGGGCGGGTGCGACCACCGCCGCGCTTCTTGCCCTCGCCCTCGCCACCGCCGCTGCCCTTGCGCTTGCGGTCGTCGAAGGTGCGTCGCGACGGTGGGGGACCGCCGCCGAAGGAGGGAGGAGCGCCGTAGCCACCCCCGCCCCCGCCCCCGCCCCCGCCGAACGAGGGAGGTCCGCCGTAGCCGCCGCCACCACCGCCGCCCCCGCCGCCGAAGCCGTCGCTGCGCGGTGGACGGTCGCCCTTCGGGTGCGCGATGTTCACGATGAGCCGCCGCCCGCGGAGGTCGGCGGACTTGAGCGCCTCGGCCGCGGTCTTGGCCGAGTCCGAGCTCGCCATGGTTACGAACCCGAAGCCGCGCTTGCGACCGTCCGGGTCCATCGGAAGGTGGACTCGGACGACCTGCCCCTCGCCGACGACGCCGTTGATGAGCGCCTCGACCTCGGGCTGCGCGCAGTCGTAGGGCAAGTTGCCCACGTAGAGTGTGCGGTCTGGTGCCTGCTGCGGGGGGCCGCCGGAGCGGGGACCGCTCGAGCGAGGTCCGCTCGACAGCGGGCCGCCTTCACCCTTGCGCGGCGGCTCGGCCTGGAAGGGCCGCACCGATATCGAGCGACCGCCCTGGAGCGAGCCGTCGAGCGCGTTGCGCGCGGCTTCCGCCTCCTGCGGCGTCGACAGCGTCACGAACCCGAACCCCCTGGGACGTCCCGTCATGCGGTCCTTGGGGAGGCTCACGCTCACGACCTTGCCGCCGGTCGCTTCGAAAATCTGCTTGAGCACCTCTTCCGAAACGCTGTCTGGGAGTCCTGCGACGAATAGCTTTGCTTCCTCGTTCCCGATCGCCATGCCGATACCCTTGAAAGACCTCCCAAACGAACGCTCTCGTCAGGAGAGCGCGGACACACGAATTCGTGCGGGCGCAACATAGAGCCTTCCCGCGTCGAGATCACACGATATCTGCTGCTGGCCCCTCGTCAACTCAGCCGTGGGTCACTCGGCCGCTCTTGGATCGGGCAGCGGTTCCCGGGCTTCCAGCCGCTGCGCGGAGCCCCGGGGGCTCGCGGCGGGGATCGAGAAGCTGAAGGTCGAGCCCGTCGGAGCGTCTGGATTCGCCTCGTTGCAAGGTGCGGCGACCCAAGCCCGGCCGCCGTGGCTCTCGGCGATGTGCTTGACTAAAGCAAGACCGATGCCACTGCCGCGGGCCTGGGAGTCGCCCGAGTCGCCCGCGCGCGAGGTGAGGCGGACGAAGCGCTCGAAGATGCGGTGGCGCTCCTCGGGCGGGACGCCGGGCCCGCGGTCGATGACGTCGACGCGCACGGAGTCGCCCTCGGAGCTCGCGCGGACGATGATCTCCTTGCCGCCGGGGGCGTACTTGAGGGCGTTGTCGACGAGGTTCACGACCGCGAGCTGGATGGCGCGCTCGTCGATGTGCGCGCGCGGGAGGTTCGGCTCGACGTCGACGGCGAGCCGCATCCCCTCGCGCTCGGCGCGGTAGCGGTAGACGTTCGCCGCGCGCGTCACGGCGTCGCCGACGTCTCCTTCGGCGAACTCGTAGCTCCCGCGGCCGCGCTCGAGGCGCGCGAAGTCGAGGACGTTCTCGATCAGCGCCGAGAGCCGCTCGCTCTCGCGGACGATGATGTCGAGGTACTCCTTTCGCTTCGCGTCCGTCGCCACCCGCCCGGACTGGAGCATCTCGGCGAACATCCGCACGAGCGCGAGCGGCGTCTTGAGCTCGTGGCTGACGTTGGCGACGAACTCGCTCTTCAGCGCGGAGACGCGGCGCTCCTTCTCGGAGACGAGGATGATCGCGATGGCCCCGACGACGATGACGATCGCGCTCAAGCTCACCATCGTGACCTCGAGCAGTCGGCGGTTCTGCACGCGCTCCGCGAGCTCCTCGCTCGCCTGCGGCGAGACCTGCACGCGCCAGTTGTAGAGCGTCGTCGGGAAGCGCACGCCGACGGTGAACTCGCCGGTGCGGAGCGGCGGCCCGTGGATGATGCGGCCCTCTTCGTCGATCACGTTGACGCGGCTCGCCGCTGGCGGGTGCGTGGCGGGAGTCGGCTCGTGCGCGGCGCTCGGCGGATCGCCCGTCAGCGTCGGGAGGGTCTCGCGCACGAGGCGACCGATGTCGTGCCAGGCCACGACGAGGTACCGGCGCCCGGCGTGCATGCGCTGCCAGTACGAGAGCAGGTAGCTCTGCGCGGCGTACTCGCGGTGCAGGTGGCGGAGCTGCTCGGACGGCGAGACGAGCTCCATGTCGTGGACGATGCGCTCGGTGAGCAGGCGCCGGAAGCCCTCCTCGTCGGCGAACGCGCCGCTCGCGCGGGACGCGAAGGCGAGCACCGTGCGACTCTCGTCGAGGATGACGATCGCGCGGACCGTCGGCGTCTCGCGCCGCGCGGTCGGCAGCCACCGATCGGCGAGCTCCTCGAGGCGGGCCGGATCGGCGATGGCGACGACGACGTTGTCTTGATCGATGATCTGGCGGTCGAGGCGGTTCGCCTTCTCGGTCGCGAGCGCGAGCGTGGCCTCGAGGACGGACTGCTGGCGCAGCGAGTCGGCCTGGAGGGTCGTCCGGAACGTGAAGTACGCGAGCACGCCGACCGCGACCACGACCACGGGCAGCAGCACGAACACCTTGAGCCGGTCACGCCAGCGCGACACGCCGGAGAGCGTAGCGGATCGGGCGTCTGGCTACAGGTCCCCGCGCGCGCCCGGGCGGCGGCGCGCCGGAGACGCGCCCCGGAGATGCCGGGCGCTGCGCGGAGATGCCGGGCGCTGCGCCTCGGAGATACCGGGCGCTGCGCGCAGAGATGCCGGGCGCTGCGCCTCGGAGATACCGGCGCGGTGAGCCCCAGGCAGATCGTCAGCGCGGCGTCGCGGCGTTCTGGATGCGCTCCCGATCGAGCACGATGCCGCGCGAGCCGAGGTACTCGGCGTACTGCTCCGCGATGTAGGTCATCGCGTTGCCTTCGTCCTCGGTGAACGGCATTCCGTCGAGCGGGTTGATGATCTCGAGGGCGCCGAGCGCCCGCCCGGCCTGCATGATCGGCGCGATGATCATGCTCCGGCTGCCGCCGAGCGTCTGATAGCGCTGGGCGCCGGCCGTGGCGCCGTTCGGCGTCACGACCGCCCGTCGCCGGCGGGCCGCGTCGCGGAGCAGCTCGTCGCTCTCGGGCGTCCGCAGCGTGAGCAGGCGCGAGGTGTCCTTACCGCGGGTGCAGGCGACGACCCACTCGCGCTTCTCGACGTCGAAGAAGTGAATGATCGCCGCGCGCGCCGGGAGCACCTCGGTCGCGAGCGCGAGACAGAACTGGCCGCCGTCGAGCGCGTCCCGCAAGAAGTGCAGGTCGTGCATCGATTCGAAGAGCGCCGTGATGAGCTCGTCGCCGGTCGTGCGTCCGCGGACGAAGCGTCCGGACGGCGTCCGCACCAACCCGTCGGCGCGCGCCGCGAGGCCGTCGGGCGACGAGGGGCGGCGCGCGGGCGGGGGCTGGCTGGCCGACGCGGCGACGGCCGGGGCAGGCGGCGGCACCGATCCGCCCGCGGGCCCCGGCGGCGGGATGGACCCCGGCTGGAACACCGCGACCGGCGCGACCACCGGAACCGGGATCCCCCCCGCGCCGACCGGCGGTTGTGAGGGGGAAGTCATCGGCGGCGGGACCGAGGCGTGGGCCGGCGGCGGGACCGAGGCGTGGGCCGGCGGCGGAACCGAAGCGTGGGCCTGCGGCGGGACCGAGGCGTGGGCCTGGGGCGCGGCCGAGGCGTGGGCCGGCGGCGGGGCTGACGCGTGCGTCGGCGGCGGGAACGACGCCGCAGGCGGCTGCTGCGGGAGGAGCGCCTGCGGGATCATCGGCGCCGTCGATGAGAACGCGTTCGCGGGGGGGATCGACGACGGCGAAGCGGAGAACGGCCCTGGCGCCGCGCTCGGGCCGGCGGACGGCGCGGGAGCGGCCACGGCCTGCGGAGCGGGCGGCGCGGAAGCGGCGACGGTCTGCGCGGCGGGCGGCGCGGAAGCGGCGACGGCCTGCGGAGCGGGCGGCGCGGAAGCGGCGACGATCTGCGCGGCGGGCGGCGCGCTCGGGCGCGGCGGAGGCATCGACGACGGGGGAGGGAACACCGAGCTCGCCGGCGCGGCGGTCGACGCCGGCCCGTTTCCGGTGCTGCTCGGCGGCTTGACCTGCTTCTGCGCTCCGCCCCGTCGTGGATAGCCGATGACGGGATCGCCCTTCCAGTCCTTCCACGAGAGGGTCGCGATCGGGGGGCTCGGTGGCTTGCCCGTGAACTCGACGTCGAAGACCGCGAGGTTGACGAGCTTGCCCATCTTCGCGGTCGACAGGTGCGCGTCGACGAGCGCGAGCTGCCCGCGCAGCACCTGAACGGCGACCTCTTCGCTGGTCCCGGCCGGGACGGCGAACGAATGCTCGCGGTACGTGAGCGGCGACGCGTCGGTGGGATTCTGCTCGCGCGACGACAGCAGCTTCACGGCGGGCAAGCCGGGCAGCGGCGAGCCGATGGCCGCGGGCGACGACGCGGTGGTCGTGGCCGCGGCGGTCGCGGCCGGCGCCGTTGCGATCGCAGGCGACGCCGTTGCGATCGCGGCCGGCGCCGTTGCGATCGCAGGCGACGCCGCGGCGGTCGCGGCCGGCGCCGTTGCGATCGCAGGCGACGCCGCGGCGGTCGCCGGCGGCGCCTTCGAGGCGGGGGCTCCCGTCGCGCTCGGCGGAGCCGACCGCGCGGCGTCGTTCGTATCGAGGGTGAGGCCCTTCTTCGACGCCGGGCCGTTGGCGCCGCTCGTGAGCGGCCGAGGCGGCACGGACTTCGCGGCGCTCGTAGCCGCCGCCGACGAGGCGGGCGCCGGCGGGATGTGCGGCTCGGTCGCGGGCGCGGACGCCACGGCCGCCGGCGCGACCGACGGCGGGCTCGGAGCGACGCCCTTCGTGTCCTTGGCGACAGGCGTCGTCACGGGCATGTCGTCGGGCGCGCGCTTGACGACGAAGCGAACGCGCGCGACCGGATCCACCGCGCGGTAGCCCTCTTCGAGCAGCTCGATCGAGAAGCCGCTCATCGGCCCCTCTTCACCGCGCTGCGCGCGCGCGGCCTGGAGCGCGCGTTGCCACGACTCGGCCTCGACACAGAACTTCTGAAGGTCCGTCTTTCCGAGCGACGAAACTTCAACGACCCATCGCATGCGCACGCGAAGTTATCACCTCCCCAACCAGGGAAGCGACCCGGATTTCGCGTGGCCCGCGGGCTACTCCGCCCGGAGCCCGTCGGAGGGACGGAGGCGCGCCGCGTAGAAGGCCGGGAAGATCGTCGCGAGCAGGCAGATCAAGATGGCGACGATTCCGGTGATGATGAACTCCGTCGGGCGCACGTTCACCGGGAGCTTCGAGATGAAGTAGACCTTCGGGTCCAGCGGGAAGCCGTACGCGAGCAGAAATTTGCAGGCGACCCACCCGAGGGCGAGGCCGAGCGCGGTGCCGACGAGGCCGATGATGCCGCCCTGGTAGACGAAGACGCGCAAGATCGCGTCGTCGCTCGCGCCGATCGCCTTGAGCAAGGCGATCTCCTTCTTCTTGTCGAGCACGACCATGATCAAGGTCGCGATGACGGTGAACGCCGCGACGACGATGATCAGCGTGAGCACGACGCTCATGACGATCTGCTGGATGAGCAGCGCCGTGAAGAGCCCGTGGTTGAGCTCCCGCCAGTCCATCGTGTGGTAGACGCCGTTCGCGAGGATCTTGTCTACCTGCTTCGAGATGTCGGCGGCCTTCTCGATGTCGTCGACCTTGGCCTCGACGCCGGTCACGCTGTCGCCCTGCTCGTAGAACGCCTGAGCCTCGTAGAGGTCGGTGTAGACGAGCTTCGAGTCGTACTGGTCGAAGCCCGCCTCGAAGATCGCGATGACTCGGAACTGCTTCGCGATCGGCGGGCGCGAGCCGCTCGCGCCGTAGGTCATCCCGATCTGCGGCGAGGTGATCTGGAGGCAGTCGCCGAGCCCGACGTCGAGGCGCTTCGACAGCGATCGGCCGATGGCGACGCCGGGGAGGGCCTTCACCTGAGCCGGGCTGCGGCAGGGGTCGGGATCGATCGCCTCCGGAAGGAAGTCTTCGTCGGGGAGCGAGCTCGCGTAGCCGCCGGACGGCGTGACGTCGCCGCTCGGGTGAAGCGCGGGCGGCGGCTCGTCCTTCGCGGCCGGCGCGCTCTCGGGCGCCGAGAGGATCGCGTCGATGGGGTCGATCGGCGAGGGCTCCGCCTTCTTCTGCGGGGCGCCGAGCTCTCCCGCCGCGCCGGTCGCGATCAAGGTCGCGAGATCGGGCGTGCCGGCGTCGGCGGCTGCGTCCTGGGCCTTGTCCTCGGCGATCTGCCGCTCGATCGCCTCGAGCACGCTGAGGGTCCCCGAGCTCGTCCCGCCGTCGCCGTCGGTCTGGCCCGTCTTCCCGGGCTCCCAGGATCCGCCGCTCGGCGAGAACGGGTCGCGCGGCGCCTCGGGGGGCTTCGCTCCGGGCTTGCGCATGCCGTCGAGCGAGCCCTCCACGATGTGCCGGGGAAGGTCGAGGACCTTCGGCATCATCTCGGGGTCGACGCCCTTCAGCAAGACGCCGGTGGCGGTGCGCTCACCGTGCGTGACCATCATCGGGTTGATGACGAACGGCGCGACCGCGACGACGCCGGGCACGGCCTCGACCTTCTTCATCACGTCGCGGTAGTCGCGGAAGTGCACCGCGTACTTGAGCACGATGACGTGGGCGTTGACGCCGAGCACCTTCTCGCGGAACTGCTCCTGGAAGCCGCCCGTGACGCTCATCACGATCGCGAGCGCGGCGACGCCGAGCGCGACGCCGAGCATCGCGAACGCCGTCCCCACCGAGACGAAGGCGCGCTTCTTCGAGCCGAGGTAGCGGAGCGCGATCTGGACGGGGTAGCCCATGGCGGAAGGCAGAGCGGGGGCCGAGAGTCCCGCGGCGGGCTCACCCTCCGGTGACGCTCGCGGCTCGCACCTCTAGCACGGTGTGTGCTCGCACAATTCCCTTTCCTCTCGGATCCGCGTGGAAATCGGCCGAACCCACCCGGTCGCACCCGCGCAGTCACGCGTGAGCTCGACCCGCCCGCCCGCGCGCGAGCTTGTCGCTTCCGGAACGGGTACGGAAGACGTATTTCTGAGAGGAGTCGGTTCGATCCCTCATGTCCGAAGCTCGGGACAAGCTGCTCGGTCTCCCCACGATGCCGAACATGCGTTCGGTGAGAGGAGGCGCTGCGGCCGAGACGCACGTCGAGCTGGGCCAGGCGTCCGGCTTCGGTCACCCTCCTGCTCCGTCGCCGCCGCCTTCGCGCCAGAAGCTCGACGCCTACCTGGGGACGACGCTCGGGGATCGCTACGTGGTGGAGGCGCTCCTCGGTGAAGGCGGGATGGGCGTCGTCTACCTCGGCCGCCACAAGCTGATCGACAAGCGCGTCGCGATCAAGATCCTCCGCGCCGACCTCGCGGCCGACGAGGAGATGACCGAGCGCTTCCTCAACGAGGCGAGGGCCGCCTCGTCGATCGAGAGCCCGCACATCGTCGACATCTCCGACTACGGCCGCCTGCCCGACGGCGCCGCCTTCTTCGCCATGGAGTTCCTCGACGGGACGAGCCTGTCGGAGGTCATGGACCGGGTTCGCGTCGTCCCGGTGCCGCGCTTGCTCCACATCGGCAAGCAGATCGCGCGTGGCCTGGCCGCCGCGCACGCGCGCGGGATCGTCCACCGCGATCTCAAGCCCGAGAACGTCATGCTGATCGCGCGCGGCGACGACCGGGACTTCGCCAAGATCCTGGACTTCGGCATCGCCAAGGTGAGCCGTGAGAGCGCGCGCCTGACCCGCGCAGGCAGCGTCTTCGGGACGCCGCACTACATGTCGCCCGAGCAGGCCGCGGGCCTCCCGGTCGATCCGCGGGCCGACATCTACGCGCTCGGGGTGATCCTCTACGAGATGGCGTCGGGGCGGGTGCCGTTCGACGCCGACAACTTCATGGGGATCTTGACCCAGCAGATGTACAAGGCGCCGCCGCTGCTCAGCGCGATGGTCCCGCCCCCGCAGGAGCTCCCGCCGGGGTTCGAGGCCGTGGTCCTCAAGGCGCTCGCGAAGAAGGTGGAGCTCCGCTACCAGACGATGGGAGAGCTCTTCGTCGATCTCGAGAACGTCGAGCGCGGGATGGCCCCCGGGATCGCGATCGACCCGATGGGGCGCGCCGGCGGCTTCGACGTCCCGGCCGACTACTTCCGCCACTCGTCGCCGCAGCCGCTCAGCGCGGAGGCGCTGGCGGCGAGCCCGTTCGCGCCGAGGGGGCGCGGGATCCTCCTCGGCGTCGTCGGCGGTGCGGTCTTGCTGCTCGCCGTCGTCGGCGGGTTCCTCGCGCTCTCGTCGGCGCGGGCGCCGGAGGCGGCCACGCTGGAGCCGAGCGCCGCGAGCGAGGCCCCGGCCGACCTCGAGCCGTCGTCGGACGAACCGCCGAGCGTGGCCGCCAAGATGCCGGTCACGGTGACGATCGATCCCGTCGACGCGACGATCGTCCTCGACGGCGACACGGACGACGTCCCTCAGCAGCAGCCGCGCACCGTGGCCGTCGGCGCCGACGAGCGGGTGACGATCCGCGTCGCCCGGGCCGGCTACAAGTCGACGCGCTACGTCCTCGACGGCACCACGCTCGACCCCAGGAGCCCGCGGGTCGTGGTTCGCCTCGAGCGCGACGCGCCCGGGGCCGCGCATCCCGCGAAGACCGCGTCGAAGCCTGCGCCTCCGGTCAAGCCCGCGTCCCCTCCGTCCGCGTCGCCCGCGCCGACGTTGACGGCGCGCCCGGCCTGGTGCGCCGCCGACGACTGGGATCCGTTCGCGTTCAAGTGCAACAAGAAGCGGTAGCCTCGTCGCCGTCCGGCACGTCGCTGCACGACTCGACGCCGTCCGGCACGTCGCGTCCCGCCGGGTCGCGTCAGGGCGCCGGCGCGAAGGCGCTGCCGTTCCAGGTGTAGCGCACGTTCTTGAGGTCTCCCCACGGCAGGAGCAGCGGCTCGATCGGGCCCGCGCCGGGGCGGTCCTGCGGCCACGGGTACGAGTCCTTCGTCCAGCCCTTGGCGGCGCCGGGGCGGACGTCGATGTCGAAGCCCTTGCCGCCCTTCGCGGGGACGAACTGCACGAGCCCCTGCACGCGCTTGCCGGCCATCTCGCGCCCCGTCTCCACGGAGAACACGCGGCCGACGTTGCCGCCCTTCACCTGGTAGATGAAGAGGCCGTCGATGTCGATCGCGTCGCCGTCCGGGCTCTTCACGTGGCGGGTGCCGCGCACGATGAGCTCGGCGGCGCCGTCGCCGTCGAGGTCGCGCGCGGTGAGCTCGCCGACGTCGCGCTCCTCGGCGAGCTGCGAGAGCGACATCCGGGCGTAGCCGGTCCCGCCCTTGAACGACGGTCCGAAGACGACGATGTCGCGGCCGAAGAGGACGACGCGCTCGGGCTTCGTGTCGCCGTCGACGTGGACCTCGAGGTCGAACCGCGGCTTCGTCCCCGGCGCGATGCCCGCGTCCTTCATGAACGCCTCGAGCACCCGCTGGCCGAGGTTCGAGCCCTTCTGCACCGCCGGGGTCGGCACGTCCTTGGGGAGCGGGGCGGCGCCCGCCGCGGGCCCGGCGGTCCCCGCCTGCGCGACCTCGCTCGCCTTGGCGAACTTGCCGCCCTCGAGCTTGAACGTCTTCGACTTGATCGTCCCCCAGGGGAGGAGGAGCGGCTCGATGTCCCCGGCGATCGTCTCCGCGAAGCTCGACGCGTCCCAGCCCACGGCGGGCTCGGTGGCGACCTCGATCTCCTTGCTCGACACGCGCGCCGCGTTCGACACGCGCCTCTTCCCGTCGCTCGACGTGATCGCGATCTGGTGCGCGAAGATCGTCGTCGGCTCTTCGCCGCTCGGGATCGACCAGACCTCGAGGATGTCGTGGGTCGAGCCGCCCTGGGTGACGCGCCGGCGGACGAGGAGGTCGTCCTTGCCGCGTCCGGTGGCCTGCGTGGTCTCGAGCGAGACGATGTCGCCGGCGACCTCGCGCCAGAAGAACTGCTCCCCCTTGCGGTACTTGGGGCCGCAGATGGTGAAGAAGCGGCCGAAGACGCTGATCCGCTCCTTGTGCTCGTCGCCGGCGACGTCGGCGAAGACGTCGATCTTCGGCTTCGTCCCCGAGAGGCCCCGCTGCTCGAGCAGGCCTTCGGCGACCGCGTGCTCGGCGGCGATCGGCAGCGCGGGCAGATCGCCCGGCCTCTCGACGCCGCCGGCCCCGGTGCCGAGCACGCCGGCGACGCTCGAGCCGTCGCCGTCGTGGTAGCGGAACGCCGCGCGCATCCCGACGCGCGCCGTCCGCGCCTCGGGGAAGGAGCTCCACGGGACGCTCGCCTCGAGGGTCACGCCGCCTTTGACGTCGTTCTCGACGATGCGGGCGCCGGCGACCTTCTGTCCGGACTTCGGCCCTGCGGTCCACTTCACCGCGCCTGGCGCGCTGCCCGGCGTGCCCGGCCAGAGGCCGATCTCGTAGGCGGCCAGCTCGCCGCGGCTCGACGGGAAGGCGATGGTGAGCGTGACGTGATCGTCGGCGTCACCGTACTTGGTCGAGCGCGCGAGCTTCGCGTCGGCGATCTCCGCGGCGATCCACAGCGCGTCGTCGCTCGCCTGGACGGCGACGTCGAGCCCGAGGCCGTCCGTCTTCCCGGAGAGCGTCTCCTTCGCCGGCGAGCGGGCGTGCCACTCCTTGAGCACGCCGTCGAGCTTCGGCGGTGTCTTCTTCGAGACCGTCTCGACGCGGAGGGGGCCGGCGAACGCGACCTCGGTGCCCGTGCTCTGCTCGCGGTTCCCCGCGCCGCCGAGCGCGGCGAGGCCGCCCTGCTCCGCGGCGAGCGCGCCGATCGACTCGTGCTCGCTCGACGCGCCGCCGCCCTCCGCGGGCGCCTTCGTCTCTCCTTTACCGCCGGCCCCGCCGCCGCACGCGGCGAGCGCGCCGAGCGCGAGCACCGCGGCCGAGGAGGTCGCGACGAAGGAGGTTGATCCCGGGAGGTGGCGCGAGCGCGAGCGTGTCATCTCCGCCGAAAATACCCTCGTACGCCCCGCCTCGAAAGGGGGCTCGGCGGGTCACTGCTCGGAGGCGCGCCGGGACATCGGCCCGAGGTCCTTGCCGACAATCCCGAGCCGCTGGAGCGCCTTGATCAGCTCGATCATCGGGATGATCGACGCCGAGAGCACGAGCAGGATCACCCACTCGTAGGTGCCGAGCTCGAAGGTCTGGAAGACCCCGCGGAGCGACGGGAAGACGAGCGCGACGAGGTGGATGCCCGCGCTCACGATCACGGCGAGCAGGAGCGGCAGCGGGATCATCGGGCGCATCACGAACATCGACGCGGTCGCCGAGCGGCAGTTGAACGCGTGGAAGAGCGGCGAGAGCGCGAGGAGCGAGAACGCGACGGCGCGCGCATACGACGGCAGCTCCTCGGCGGCGACGTCCCAGGGCCACAGGTAACAGAGGATGGCGAGCGCGCCCATCAGCAGGCCGACGGCGCCGATGCCGAGGTACTCGCGCGCGCCGAGCAGGCCGCTCGTCGCCTTGCGCGGCGGCTCGGTCATCTGCGTCGGATCGGGAGGATCGACCCCGAGCGCGAGGGCGGGGAGGCCGTTCGTCACGAGGTTGATCCAGAGGATCATCAGCGGACGGAGCTCCTTCATCCCGGGCAGCACGCTCGCCACGAAGACGGTCACGAGGAGGCCGGCGTTGGACGAGAGGAGGAAGAAGATGAACTTCTGGATGTTCCGCCAGATGGCGCGGCCCTCGCGCACGGCGTCGACGATCGTCGCGAAGTTGTCGTCGGCGAGCACCATGTCCGCCGCCTCGCGCGCGACGTCGGTGCCGTCCTTGCCCATCGCGATGCCGATGTGCGCCTCTTTCAGCGCGGGGGCGTCGTTGACGCCGTCGCCGGTCATCGCGACCACGTGCCCTCGCGCCTTGAACGCCCGCACGATTCGGAGCTTCTGCTCGGCGGTCACGCGGGCGAACACGCGCACGTGGTCGACGCGGCGCTCGAGCGCCTCGTCGGAGAGCTTGTCGAGCTCCGAGCCGGTGAGCGCGATCGCGCCCTCGTCCCAGAGCCCGAGCTCCCGCGCGATCGCCACGGCGGTGAGCTTGTGATCGCCCGTGATCATCACCGCGCGGACCTGCGCCTCCGCGCACGCGGCGACCGCCTCTTTCACGCCCTTGCGCGGCGGATCGATCATCCCGACGAGGCCGAGGAAGGTGAACCGCTGCTCGATGTGCTCCGCGCTCGGGCGGTCGCCGTCGGACGACGTCTCCGACGGCCGCTCGGCGGACGCGACGTCGAGCTCGCGCCGCGCGACCGCGAGGACGCGGAGCGACTGCTGGCTCATCCGCTCGGCCTCGGCGAGGATCGCGTCGCGCTTCGCGTCGTCGAGGCCGTCGAGGCCGTCGCGCGTCAGCTGGTGGACGCACATCGGGATGAGGACGTCTGCGCTGCCCTTGGTGTGCGCGATCTCCTTGCCGCTCTCGTCGAGGGTCACGACCGTCATCCGCTTGCGGTCGCTGTCGAACGGGATCTCCTTGAGGACCTGGTGCGACGGCGCGACCGACTCCTTGGGGAGGCCGCCCTTCGCGGAGAGCGTGAGCAGCGCGCCCTCGGTCGGATCGCCGACGACGCGCCACCCGCCCTCCTTCTGGGCGAGCGACGCCGTGTTGGCCAGCGAGATCGTCGCCAGGAGCTCGGTGAGCGCGGGCCGGTCGGCGCAGTCGACGGGCTTGCCGTCGACGTCGACGATCTCCCCGGCCGGATCGTAGCCGGTGCCGGTGACGCTGTACGAGCACGCGCCGGCGTAGATCTCGCGGACGGTCATCTCGTTCTGCGTCAGCGTGCCGGTCTTGTCCGTGCAGATCACCGTGGCTGCGCCGAGCGTCTCGACGGCCGCGAGCTTCCGGACGATCGCGCCGCGCTTCGCCATGCGCTGCATTCCGAGCGCGAGCGTGATCGTCGTGATCGCCGGCAGGCCCTCGGGGATGGCCGCGACGGCGAGGCTCACGGCAGCGAGCAACAGCTCTTGCCAGGTGCTGTCGCCGCGGTACATGCCCCAGCCGAACATCACGCCGCTGATGGCGACGCACGCGACGAGGATCCGCTTGCCGAAGTGATCGAGCCGCTCCTCGAGCGGGGTCTTCTGCTCCCCCGACTCGGAGAGCAGCGTCGAGAGCTTGCCGAGCTCGGTCTGCGTGCCCGTCGCGACGACCAGCGCGCGGCCCTTCCCGCGGACGACGGATGTCCCCGTGAAGAGCATCGTGGCGCGGTCGCCGATCGGCGCGTCGTCGGGGAGCTCCGCGCGCGCGTCCTTCACGATCGGCAGCGACTCCCCGGTGAGCGAGGCCTCCTGGGTCGCGAGGTTGATGGTCTGGAGCAGGCGCGCGTCGGCGGCGACGGCGTCGCCGGCCTCGATCTCGAGCACGTCGCCCGGCACGACGTCGCTCGCCGGGATGACCTTGACGACGTCGCCGCGCCGCACCCGCGCGTTCGGCGTCTGCATCTTCTTCAGGGCGTCGAGCGCCTGCTCGGCGCGCCGCTCCTGGTAGAAGCCGAGCGCGGCGTTCAACACGACGATGAGCCCGATCGCGATCGCGTCGCCGAAGCGCGCGAGGAAGCTCGCGTCCGACTTCGTGCTCGCGCCGTTGATGGTCGCGATGACCGCGGCGCCGACCAGGGTGAGGACGATCGGGTTCGCGAACTGCGCGACGATCCGCTTGAGCGCGCTCGGCGGCGGCGCGGACGGGAGCTCGTTCGCGCCGTGCTCGTCGAGCCGGGCCTTGGCGGCGTCGTCGGTGAGCCCGCGGACCGGATCGGCCTCGAGCCGAGCGTAGAGGTCTTCGATCGCGCCGTTGTGGTGGACGACGGCGCGGGCGACGTCGCGCATCGACGCGTCGCTCTTCGGCCGAGCTGAGAGGGGCGCCGCTTCGGTGCTCAACGGCCCGGGAGCTTACTACGGCGCGCGGGGAAGGGGAGAGGATGCGCTCGATTGATCCGCTCGGGATGCCTGCACGACGATGCCGCTGACGGATCGCGTCAGCGGCGCCGGCGTGACGGGCCGACCGCGTCAGCGTCCGGCTTTGCGCTGCTCCTGCTGCTGTTGCTCGGCCTCGAGCTCCTCGAGCGCCGCGGCGAGCTCGTCCTGCTCCGACCGCGAGGGCGCCGCAGGCTGCGTCTCCACGCGCTTCGGCGTCTCGGCGCGCACCTGCGGGGCCTCCTCGGGCGGCAGCATGCCCATCTTGCGCTTCAGCGCGGCGAGGTCGTCCTCCGCCCCGGCGGTGCGCTCGAGCGAGGAGAACTTCGAGGCGAGGATGTCGCCGGTGTACTCCTCCTGGATCTCGCCGGCGGCCTCGGCCTCGGCCTCGAGCTGGTCGATCTTGCCGGCCATGCGCTCGAAGGTCTCGAAGGCGCTCTGGTCGCGGAGACCGTGCATGGTCTCCTGGATGGCCTTCTGCGCCTCGGCGCGCTTCTTCCGGGCGATGAGGACGTTCTTCTTCCTCTTCGCCTCCTCGATCTTGTCGTTCAGCATCCGAAGAGCCTTCTTCAGCTGATCGACCGCGTTCTTCTGCTTGGACCACTGCTCCTTGAAGGTCTCGGCGAGCTGGTCGTGCTCCTTCTTCCGGGCGAGGGCCTCCTTCGCGAGCTCCTCGTTGCCGGCGCGGAGCGCCATCATCGCGCGGCGCTCCCACTCGGCCGCGTGCGCCATCTCCTGCTCGAACTGCTTCGCCAGCCGCTTCTCGTCGGCGATCGAAGCGGCGACCTGCTTCTTCGCCTCGACGAGCTGGTTGTTCATGTCGAGGACGACCTGGTTCAGCATCTTCTCCGGGTCTTCGGACTTGCTGATGAGGTCGTTGAGGTTCGACTTGATGAGCTGCGCGAGCCTGCTGAAGATGCCCATGATCAGCCGTTCCCTTTCGCGTCCGTTCGAACCGACGCGGCCTTGGAGAGCTCCGAGAGGGAGGCCACCTGCTGCGCGAGCGTGACGTCGATCTCGTCGAGCGTGGCCTCGAGCTCGTTGTAGTCGAGGTTCTCGAGCTCGAGCGCGCTCACGAGGACGATGCGGGAGTCTTCGAGGCCGAAGCTCGTATGGACGAGGGACTTCGCGTTCAACGTGAGGAGCTTCTTGAAGAGCTCGCCGTTGGCGGAGTCCGTGCCTTCGACGTCGCCGACGTGGACCCGCAAAACGACCAGCGGTGGGTCGACGCGCAACGCGGTGGGCGGCATGTTTGTTCCGCCATGGACGAGGAACGTCCCGGGCTGGTCGTCCACGGGGGAGTAGTGGCGGTTCATCTTGCCGAGGTAGGCCTCGACGTCGTTCGCGCTTCGCATGGTTGTCGTCCGAATCTCCCGTCAGAGAGGCGCTCGCCGGCGCGCCGCGCGTTCCATCCTAACCACGCGATCGCAGTCGCCCACGTTCTCTCGTCTCGCCGAATGCGTCGGCGAGCGTAGAGGGCCTTTTGGCGACCTTCAACAGCGCCGGACGCGTAGCGGAGCAGCGAGTCGAGCTCGCGTGACGCGGCCGGCTCGTTTCGGGCTCGTCATCGGGAGGTCCGTGCTACGCTCCTGCGGGATGGCATCTGAGCCTGGCCTTGTGCCGGGATCGATAATCGGCGGAATTTACAAGATTCGCCGGCTGATCGGTCAGGGAGGCATGGGGGAGGTCTACGCCGCGGAAGCGCGTAGCGGAGAGAAGGTCGCGCTCAAGGTCCTCCACGAGCGGGCCGCGCAGGATCCCGATCTCGTCGCCCGGTTCAACCGTGAGGCCGACATCGCCAAGAAGATCGCGTCGCCGTTCGTCGCGGCGATCCTCGGCTCCGGCAAGGAGCGGGACGGGCGCCTCTGGATCGCGTTCGAGCGGCTGGTCGGCGAGGGGCTCGACGAGCGGCTCCGGCGCGAGCAATACCTCTCGTTCGCCGAGGTCGCGCCGATCGTCGAGGACGCGCTCCAGGGGCTCAACGCCGCGCACCACGCCCACGTCGTCCACCGCGACATCAAGCCCGCCAACCTGTTCATCGAGAAGCGGAAGCTCACGTCGGAGGAGATCCAGCAGGGCGACGCCGAGGAGCGGACGCGCATCCTCGACTTCGGCGTCTCCAAGATGAAGTCGAGCGCCGCGCGGCGGAGCGAGCCGTCGCTCACGGCCTTCGACGCGACGCTCGGGAGCTTCGCCTACATGGCGCCCGAGCAGGTGCGCGGCTCGGCCCGCGTCGACGAGCGCGCGGACCTCTACGCCCTCGGGGCGGTCGCCTTCCGCGCCCTCACGGGGCGGCTCCCGTTCGAGGGCTCCAACGCCCTCACGCTGATCGCGCTGAAGCTCGATCGCGACCCGCCGACGCTCGCCCAGACCACCGGTGACACCTGGCCGGCCGCGATCGAACGGTATCTCTCGAAGATCATGGCGCGCGAGCGTGAGCGCCGCTTCGGCACCGCGATGGAAGCGCTCGAGGGCTGGCGGAAGGTCTGCAAGGTGATGGGCAACGCCCGGCGCCGCGCCCCCGCGCCGCCGCCCCCGCCGGCGTTCTCGATGCGCGACGACCACACCGAGGTGACGGCGGCGTCGCTCAACGACGTGAGCCTCGGGAGCCCGAGCACGCGCCGCCGCTGACGCGCCGGCGGGATCAGTCCCGGCAGCGGTCGCTCTGGACCTTCAGCGCCGCGCACGCCTCGGGATCGCTCGCCGCCTGGCGCAACCAATAGAGGCGGCAGTTCAGCGTGTCGCCGCCGTCCGGTGCCTCGGGGCCCTCTCCGCCGCCGTCCGCGTCGGCGGTTCGGTAAGAGAAGCCGGCGCAGGCGGTCGCGCAGTCGGGTTGGCTCGCGTACGCGGTCGCCCCGGCGTCGGGCGAGCACGCCGAGAGCGCGACGCCGCAGAACGTCGTGCAGCGGTCACCGCAGACGTTGCCGCCGAAGGGCCCGGCGGCGAGGCAGTACGCGCTCGGGCTGGTCCGCGCGGGCGCGTCCGCCCAGTACTGGCGACAGGCGAGGGAAGCGGCGGCCTTCTCGTCGGCCCCGCGCGACGGTGGGGCGAGCGGCAGGTGGGCGCAGAACGCGAGGCACTCCTCGCCCGAGGCGTACTGGGCCTCGTCGCCGGTGCAGTTCGCCATCACGAGGTCGCAGTACCTCGCGCAGGTCGGCGGCGCACCGAAGGCGCCGTCGAGCGGGGGCCCTCCCTCGGCCTCCTCGACGGGCGCTGCGTCGCGCCGGAGGGTGCTCCCGTCGGAGCTCGACGCGCTGTCGTCGAGGTCGACGGAGCTGCACCCGGCGATCGCGGACGCGGAGGCGAGGAGGACGCCGAGGCCGGCGCCGACGAAGGTGACGAATGCGGAAGACAAGAAGCGGGACATCAGACGCACCCGATGCGACGAGCGAGCAGTCGAAGGATGCTCCTCGAAGCCTAGCGGTTTCGGAGATTCCAGGCCAAGCGGACCCATTTTGACGCTCCGCGCCGACGCGCGCGCGCGCCCGAAAAACGCGGAGGAGCCGCGCAAAGACGCGAGATCCTGCACGCGGACGGAGCATTCCTCTTGCCGGATGCGGACGGAGGCGTGATACAACGCAAATCCGTGGATGCGACCGTCGTAGCGAAGGGTCGGCTCGAGGTCCGTGGCGGCTCACTGAAAGTGAACCGCGGGCAGGCGAACAAGCCTTCCCTGGACATCGGGCCGGAGACGCAGGTTGTCGGCCGGAACGAGGCCTGCGACCTCGTGCTCGACGACCGCAAGGTCAGCGCGGTTCACGCCGAGCTCGTCGCCACCGAGCGGGGAGTTCGCGTCCGCGACCTCGGCTCGCGCAACGGCACGTTCATCGGCGACACGCGCGTCGGTGAGGTCTACCTGACCAAGCACACCGTGCTGACGGTCGGCGACTCGTCGCTCGAGTTCAACCCGACGCAGCCCGAGCAGGTCGACATCCCGGAGGTCGCGCAGTTCGGCCCGCTCGTCGGCGTGAGCCAGAGCATGCGCGGCGTGTTCGAGCGTTGCCGCAAGGCCGCGCCGACCGACCTGACCGTGCTCATCCTCGGCGAGACCGGCTGCGGCAAGGAGCTCGTCGCCGCGGCCATCCACGGCGCCAGCTCGCGCTCGACCAAGCCGTTCGTCGTCGTCGACTGCGGCGCGATCCCGCCGAGCCTCGCGGAGTCGGCGCTCTTCGGGCACGAGCGCGGATCGTTCACCGGCGCCGTAGACAAGCGGATCTCGCCCTTCGTCGAGGCCGACGGCGGCACGATCTTCCTCGACGAGCTCGGCGAGCTCCCGCTCGACGTCCAGCCGAAGCTCCTGCGCGCGCTCGCCGAGCAGCGCATCAAGCCGGTCGGCTCGAACAACTACCGCCCGGTCAACGTCCGCGTCATCGCGGCGACCCGCCGCGACCTCGTCCGCGAGGTCAACGCCGGCACGTTCCGGAGCGACTTGTACTTCCGCGTCGCGCAGCTCCGCATCGAGCTGCCGTCGCTGCGCGATCGCCTCGAGGACATCCCGGCGCTCGTGCGCAAGATGATCACCGACCTCGGCGATCCCAGCGCATACAACCGCATCACGAACGACTCGCTCGAGCGCCTGATGCGCCACGACTGGCCGGGCAACGTCCGCGAGCTCCGGAACGTCATCGCCGTCGCGCTCGCGTTCGGCAAGGACGGGCCGATCGACCTCGCCCAGCACCTCGCGCCGCTCGTCGCGGCGAGCGAGTCGACCCCGACGCGTGGTCGCACCTTCCAGGACGCGAAGCGCGAAGTGCTCGCGCGCTTCGAGCGCGAGTACTTCACCGCGCTCTACGCCGAGTGCTCCGGCAACGTCAGCGAGATCGGGCGCCGCGCCGCGATGGAGCGCGCGCATGTCCGCGGCTACCTCCGCCGACACGGCATCGGCGATCCGAAGAAGTCGAGCGACTGAAGCGCAGACCGGCCGCGCGATCGCGCGACGCCGCCCTCGAGAGCGAGCTGTCGGCACTCACCGACGCTCGCTCTCGCTGCATTTGCGCTCGTCCGGAGGTGGGCACGCAGCACCATTGCGTCACGGCGAGCCGTGTCGCATGTTGTGCCTGTCATCGTGAATCGCTTCTTCGCACGTGCCCTGTCGATCGCCTCGCTCGCGCTGCTCGCGTTCGTCTCGGCGCGCCTGATCGCACGCGACGTCCGGTTCGCGGCCGTCGTTCTGGTCGTCGCCGCCGTGTTCATCGTCCCCGCGTGGATCTCCCGCCGGCGGATGCGGCGGCTCCTCCTCTCCGGCGACATCGGGCGCATCGTCGGGATTTGGCAGGGGTCCTTTCGTCGGGTCACGCACCCGGAGACGATGGCGCCGCTCGTGACGGCCACCGCCTACGCGGCGTACGGCTTCATCGACCGCGCGCGCGACGCGCTCGCGCGCGCGGCGAAGGGACCGGCGTGGGAGGCGGCCGTGGAGCAACGCCTCTTCGTCGAGGCGCTCCTCGACGTCTATGAGGGCGAGCGCTCGCGCGCGCTCACCAAGGCCGAAGAGCTCGAGAACCTCCCGCTGCCGAACGTCGGCTTCTGGATGCGCCGCAAGATCAGCCTGCTCCGACGCGGCGTCGGCGCGCTCGCTCGCGCGTTCGCCCACTCGAGCCGCGCGGACGACGAGGCGCTCCTCCGGAACGTGGCGCGATCGTCGCCGCTCGTCCACTGGGCGATGCGCTACGCGCGCGCGGTGTTCCTCGTCGACGCCGGGCGTCAGGACGAGGCACTGACGCTCCTCGCCGACGCGCCGACCTGGCCGGAGGAGAGCGCGTTTCGCTCCTTCCACGACGAGCTCACGGCCCAAGCGGCGGGCTGAGCGGGGCGCCGGGAGGCGCGTTCGTTCGAAGCGGTGGCGCCTCCGAGCGTCGCTCCCGTCCGAGCGGTGGAGAGCGGGTTTCCTTGAGCACTCGCCCCGACGCCGGCTAAGGTCGGGCCGTGGCAACGCCTCCGTACGCGCCGAGCGACAGGCCCCCTCCGGCGGCGCCGGCGGCGAAGCCGCGCGTGCTCTACGCGGACGACGAGGATGACGTGCGCGAGGTCTTCGCCGCCGTCTTCGGCGCGGACTTCGACGTGACGTGCGTGGGGAGCGGGCGCGAGGCGCTCGAGGCGCTGGCGTCGCGCGAGTTCGACGTGCTCGTCAGCGACATGCGCATGCGCCCGATGAAGGGCTCGGAGCTGCTCGCCGCCGCGTACGAGTCGTTCCCCGACACGCAGCGCATCCTCCTCACGGGCTTCAGCGATCACGACGACCTCGCCGACGCGGTCAACCACGGCCACGTCTTCGCCTACGTCCTCAAGCCGTGGGACAACGCGCAGCTCCGCCTCGTCATCCAGCGCGCGGCGAAGCTGCGCAAGCTCGAGATCGAGAACCGCCGCCTGACGAGCGAGCTCCGCGCGTCGAACTCGCGGCTGCGCGACGACGTCGAGGCCGTGTCGCGGACGGCGTCGGCGTCGCGCCCGCGCCTGCTCGCGATGTCGCCGGCGATGCAGCGGGTGATGGCGCAGGTCGTGGCCGTCGCAGGGACGGACGCCAGCGTCTTGCTCCACGGCGAGACGGGCACCGGCAAGGAGCTCATCGCCGCGGAGATCCACGAGCGGAGCGGCCGGCGCCGCGCGCGGTTCGTCGCGCAGAACCTCGCGGCGCTCCCGCCGGAGCTCATGACGAGCGAGCTGTTCGGGCACGTGAAGGGCGCGTTCACCGGCGCCCAGCAGGCGCGGCGCGGCCTGTTCGAGCTGGCGGACGGTGGCACGCTCTTCCTCGACGAGATCGGCGAGGCGCCGATGTCGCTCCAGGCGCTGCTCCTCCGCGCGCTCGAGTCGCACGAGTTCTGGCCCGTCGGCGCGAGCGAGCCGCGGCAGGTCGACGTGCGCATCGTCGCGGCGACCAACCGAGATCTCCTCGCCGACGCCCACCAGCAGCTGTTCCGCCTCGACCTTTACTACCGGCTCGCGGTCTGCCCGATCGAGGTGCCGCCGCTCCGCGGTCGTCCGGACGACGTCCGCGGCATCGGCGTCCCGTTGCTCGAGGCCGCGGCGCGGCGCATGAACCGCGAGGAGCCGCGGATCAGCGAGACCGCGTGGCGCGCGCTCGAAGGGCACCCATGGCCGGGCAACGTGCGTGAGCTCGGCAACGTGATGGAGCGGCTCGTGATCTACCACGCAGGTCGTGACGTCGAGCCGCAGGACCTCGGGCTGCCGCAGACGCTCCGCGCGAGCCTCTTTCCGTACGTGCCGCACGGCGCGCCGCCGTCGTCCTCCACGCCGCCGACGGGCTACGCGCCGACGGTCGATCGGGCCTCGCGCCCGAGCGTACCGACGCCCGCCGAGCCGTGGGACCCTCGGTCGGGGCCGGCCAGCACGCGCGTCGGGCCGTCGAGCGCCTCGTTCGACGTGCCGTCGCCCAGCCATAGCCAGTACGACCTCGACGCGCCCCCGATGTCGCGTCCGCGGCTGGACGTCGATGCGATCGCGCCGGGCGCGCTGTCGCTCGATCTTCCGGAGGGCGGCACCACGTTCGACGAGCTCGAGCGTGAGATCTTGGTGCAGGTCCTGGCCCGCGCCGACAACAACCAGTCGCGCGCGGCGCGATCGCTCGGAATGAGCGAGAGCACCTTCCGTTCGCGGATGAAGCGGCTCGGTTTGAAGGGATAAATAAGCGGTTCGCGCGGGGGACGCCAGCAGGCTCGCCGGGGCGGGACCGACATGGCTATGCTTGTTCCCGATGGTGGCCAGCGCGGGCAAGAGGTCGGGGCGCGCGCCCGATCTCGCCAAGTACGACGTGCTCGAGGAGCTCGGGCACGGCGGGATGGCCACCGTCTACCGCGCGCTCGACAAGCGCCTGCTCCGCGACGTCGCGATCAAGGTGCTCCACCCGCACCTCCGTGAGAGTCGCGAGATCGCCCATCGCTTCTCGGTCGAGGCGAAGGCGGTCGCGAAGCTGCGGCACCCGAACATCGTCGAGGTGTTCGACGTCTCCTCGGAGGAGGAGCCGGAGCAGTACCTCGTCGTCGAGCTGGTCCGCGGCCCGACGCTGCGGAAGATCCTCCAGCGCGAGGGCGCGCTGCCGCCGGAGATCGGCGCGGCGATCGTCGTCGAGCTGCTCTCGGGGATCGCGCACGCCCACGCCGCCGGCGTCGTGCACCGCGACGTGAAGCCGGAGAACGTGCTCGTCGAGCACCGGTCGACGAACGGTCCGCTCTCGCAGCGCGACGGGCTCTCGCCGGCCTCGGTCCGGAGCGCGTCCGGCGTACCGTCGCAGTCGCCGCCGAGCGGCGATCGGAAGACGCCCTCGCCGTCGAACGAGGGCGAGCGGGTCGCGGTGAAGCTCACCGACTTCGGCATCGCGAAGCTCCTCGACGCGCAGGGCGTGACGTCGACCGGGCAGGTGCTCGGCAGCCCCGCGCACATGGCGCCCGAGCAGATCGAGGGCGGAGACGTCGACGGGCGCGCCGACGTCTTCGGGCTCGGGGTGCTCATGTACGAGTGCCTCGTCGGGCACCTGCCGTTCCTCGGGAACAACCCCGCGCAGGTGCTCCGCCGCGTCCTCGACGGCGTCTACGCGCCCGCCGAGCGCGAGCGACCGGTCGTCGGCAAGGTCTGGAGCCAGATCCTCGACCGCGCGCTCGCGCGGAAGCCCGAGGCGCGCTTCGCCGACGCCCAGTCGATGCGCGACGCGATCTCGACGGAGCTGACGCGGCTCGGAATGGGCTCGCCGCGCAAGGAGCTCGAGGCGTGGCTCGACGATCCCGCGGGCTGGACCGAGGAGCACGACAAGCGGCTCATCGGGCGGCTCTGCAAGCTCGGCGGCGCCTCGCGCAAGCACGGCGACGCGGTGGCGGCGGCGTCGGACTACAACCGAGCGCTCGCGTACGCGCCGAACGATCCGTCGCTGCTCAAGGTCGTCGCCAGCATGCAGCGCTCCGAGGCGCGCGCGCGGCTGCTCCGGCGCGTGGCTCCGCTCGTCCTCGGCGCGTTCGTGCTCGGCTCGGGCGCCTACTTCGTGGCCAAGGCGTTCAAGACCGCGCCGGGGCACGCCGCGCTCGGCGCGGGGCCGGCGACCGCCGAGCCGTCGCTGACGATCGCGATCCGGCCGTCGTCCGTCCCGCGGGCGCCGGTGAGCGGCGCGCGCTCGAGCGAGGTCGCCGGCACGCCGAGCGGCACGGCGAGCGCGCCGACGACGCGCACCATCGCGACGCCGGTGGTGGCCCCGAGCGTGAAGGTCGGCGTCCCGCGCGCCGTCAGCTTCACTCGGCTGAGCCCTCCGTTCGGCGTCCAGCTGACCATCGACGGCGCGCCGGCTCCCGAGCCCGACCCGACGAAGTCGTTCACCCTCGACGACAAGGCGCACACCCTCGTCTTCACGTGCAAGGGAGACGTCTGCGCGCCGAAGACCATCCAGGTGCCCGCCGGTGACGGCAACATCGAGCTCGATGTCGCGCTCGTCATCGCCCACGCCAAGCTGGTCGTCGAGGGCGACCCGACGCACTCGTACGGGATCCAGGAGATCCCGACGGCGAACGTGCCGGGCGGCGGGGAGATCGAGATCCCGATGGGCACCTCCGGTACGCGCCAGGTGCACGTCTTCGATCGGACCGATCCGTCGACCTCGACGCAGGTGATCACGCTCTCGGCGGGCAAGCGCGCCACGATCTCGTTCAAGCGCTGACGCCGCCTTCCAGCGGAAATTCCGCGTCCGGCGGTCGCCGGCCCACACCGTGCGCAAACCGTTCGGCGCTCCGAGCACCGAACGGTCTAGAATGCCGCCGTGGCTCTCCCGGGAGGCCGTCTCCATCTCCGCCTCGTCGCGCTCGGCGTCATCGCGCTCGCGACGCTGGTGGTCACGCCCGCTCACGCCGATCCCCGCGCGGAGCTCGAGAAGGCGCGCGCGTCGTTCCTCGCCCGCAACTGGATCGACGCCGAGGAGCGGCTGCGTGTCCTGCTCGATCCGAAGAGCGGCGTCCGTGAGCGCTCGCTCATCTCGCAGGCGCGGATGTACCTCGGCGCGTCGCTGCTCGCGCAGGGGAAGGGCGACGAGGGCAAAGAGGTCTTCGAGAAGCTCGTCCTCGACGATCCGACCTTCGACCCCGATCCGCTCAGCTTCCCGAGCGAGGCGATCAACACCTTCATCGACGTGCGCTCCTCGCTGCTCGAGCAGATCCGCAACGCGCAGCAGACCGCCGCCCGGCTCGCCGCCGAGAAGAAGGCGCGCGAGGAGGCGGAGCGGGAGGCGCAGCGCGTCTGGCTCGAGAAGGTGAAGGCGCAGGCCGCCGAGGAGAAGATCACGGTCCGCCACAACCGCGTCGTCGCCAGCCTCCCGTTCGGCGCAGGGCAGTTCCAGAACGGTCAGCCGGTGCTCGGCTGGGTGTTCCTGGGGACCGAGGTCGCCGCCGTCGCCGGGACCGTCATCACTTACGGCATGTACTCCTACGCCCGGAGCCGCGAAAACGAGGAGCTCCGTCGCCCGGGGGGCGACGTGAACCGGCTCGTCGCGCAGTACCACCAGCGGGCGGAGGACGTCCGCGTCGCGAACCTGGGCTTCGCCGGCGCGTTCCTCGGGATCGCCGCGATCGGGATCGTCCAGGCGCACCTCGCGTTCGTGCCCGAGTCACCGGAGAAGAAGAAGCGCGAGCTGCCGCCCCTCGGACGGCTACGGCCGAGCTCGCCGGCCGCCGCCCTCGTGTCCGGGATCGCCCCGATCGTGTCGCCGCTACCCGGCAAGGACGGCACACCGGGCGGCGCCTTCTTCGGCGTCCGCGGCCTCGTCTTCTAGCCGAGCTTTCTAGCCGAGCTCGGGCTCGCGTAGCTGCCGTCGCGGGTTGCGGAGGCGCTCCGGTCGCTCTGGGCGCGGCGGGGAGAGCGGGTGTGCGAGGGCGAGTCGCATCGGCTCATCGTCGGTCCGCGTCCTGCTTCGTCGACGGCAGGCCTGATCGCTTTCGCGTGGCGGCCGTACACCATGAGGCGAGGTAAAGCACACTTGAGGCGCCCGAGATCGATCCCCGTCGCGGCCGCCGCGATGGTCCTGATGTTCGTTTCGTCTGCCGCTGCCGCTGCCGCGCCGCCGCCGCGCGCGAGCGCCTCCAAGGGAGAGCGTCCGTCGGGCGCCGCCCCGAGAGGCGAGCGCGCGGAGCACTTTCGCGTCGGACCGCTCGTGGGCGTCGGCTTCCCACGACCGTTCGCGATCGAGGGCCTCGCGAAGTTCGAGCGGCTCGTGGGCGTCGGCGTCGAATACAGCTTCCTCCCGCGCATGAACGTGATGAACGTCGAGGCGAGCTTCGCCGCGATCGCCGCAGATCTGCGCGTCTTCCCGTTCCGGGGCGCGTTCTTCATCGGCGCGCGCGCCGGCCGCCAGTGGTTGGACGCCCAGGCTTCGGTGACGACCGGCCGGCTCGGGTCGTTCCGCGAGGGCATGGTCGCCACGACGTGGTTCGTGAACCCACGCGTCGGGCTCCTCTATACGTTCGACAGCGGGATCACGGTTGGGATCGACGCCGGCGTGCAGGTGCCGATCAACCCCAGCTTCCAGCGGAGCGGCGCCGCCACGGAGACCGGCGTAGCCTCGGAGCTCGACATCGACGCGACGCTCGTCGCGGTGGCCAACGGGCTCGGCAACAACACGACGCCGACCGTCGACCTCCTGCGCCTCGGCTTCCTCTTCTGAGCGGGCGCCGGCAGAGCTCAACAATCGCTAACGATCCCGTCGCACGGGCTCCACGACGGTGAGTCACGCTGCGACCGAGCTCGGGGGCCGTCCGCCGGCACGCGCGGGCGGACGGAGGCGCGCTCCCGAGGTAGCCTGGCGATGTTCGACGAGCTGGCGATGACGACGACGACCGACGAGCCCATCTCCGTCGTCCTGGTGGAGGACGACGAGCGCCTGGCGAAGCTCACGGCTCGCTACCTCGAGTCGCACGGCGTCGCCGTGACGATCGTGAGCGACGGCCGCCTCGCGGTGGGTCAGATCGTCAGGGGCCGGCCCGACGTGGTCCTGCTCGACCTGATGCTGCCTGGTCGGAGCGGGCTCGACGTCTGCCGCGAGCTCCGCGCGCGCTCCGACGTCCCGATCTTGATGGTCACGGCGCGCGGCGAGGAGGCCGACCGCGTCGTTGGGCTCGAGGGGGGCGCGGACGACTACATCGCGAAGCCGTTCTCGTCGCGCGAGCTCTTGGCGCGCGTCCGCGCCCACGCGCGCCGCGCTCGCGGCGGGTCCGGACCGGCGAAGCGTTCGCTTCAGGTCGGTCGTCTCGCCATCGACGTCGACGCGATGCACGTGACGCTCGACGGCGCGGCCCTCGCGCTCACGACGTACGAGTTCATGCTCCTCCGAGCGCTCGCGGAGCGCGCGGGGCGCGTGCTCACGCGCGAGCAGCTGATCGACATCGTCCGGGGGAGCGCGGAGGAGGCGTTCGACCGGTCCGTCGACGTCCACGTCTCCCACCTCCGCGCAAAGCTCGGAGACGATCCGCGGAGCCCGCGCATCATCAAGACCGTAAGGGGCATCGGCTACATGCTTGCCCTCGAGCGTGGCTGACGTGTCCTGGCTCTGCCGCGTCGTGGAGCGCCCGTCGCGGATGGCGCTTCGCATCTACGCGATCGGCCTCGTCCAGTTCGTGATCGTCGCCGTCGTCATGGAGGTCGATCATCGCGCGCGCGAGGCCGCGCGTCGCGCCGCGTTCGCGGAGCAGCGCGCGGCCCTGACCAACCAGCAGGCGCCGCGGCGTCCGTGGGAGACCCATGGGCGCTTCGTCGCGGAGGGCCTCGCGCGGGTCCTCGACGATCCTCCCGCCCTCCAGCGTGAGGTCGAGCGCGCGGCGACGGCGTTCGGCTGGGCGATCGAGGTGAGGGATCCGGCCGGTCGCGTGCTCGCCGGCGCCGCGCCTCCGGACGCGCGGGCGGCGCCGGCGCGATCGCCGGGCGCTCAGCCCGCCAGCGTGCCGATCGCGATGCCCGACGGGCGGGTGGCTCGTCTCGAGTACGCGCCGCGAGGCCCCGCCGGCGGTCCGGTGTCGGGCGGCCCCAGCAGCCTCTCCGCGCCGCCGGGCCGCGAAGGTGGTCCGCCGCTCGGCGGGCCCGACGGGCCGTTCGGCGGTCCGCCTGGCGGGCCCGATGGGCCGTTCGGCGGTCCGCCGCCCGGTCCGGGCGGCGGGCGCCTCGGCCCTCCGCCCGGCGCGCTGCCGCCCTTCGGCGCGCCGCCGTTCGGGGTCGCCGTCGCGGTCATCCTCGTCGTCGTCGGCGTGAGCTCGTGGCTCACCGCGCGGTCGTTCGCGCGCCCGCTCGCGTCGCTCAGCACGGCGACGCGCGCGTTCGGCAAGGGTGAGCTCGACACGCGCGCGAAGATGGCGCGAACCGACGAGATCGGCGAGGTCGCCCAGGCGTTCGACGACATGGCCGACCGCATCGCGAAGCTGCTCCTCGCCGAGCGCGAGCTGCTCGCGAACGTGTCGCACGAGCTCCGGACACCCCTCGCGCGCATCCGCGTCGCGCTCGACCTGGCGAGCGAGGCCGACCCGCGCACCGCGCGCGAGTCGTTCGCGGAGATCGCGCAGGACCTGGCGGAGCTCGAGCGGATCGTCGACGACGTGCTCGCGTCCGCGCGCCTGGCGCTCGACTCGGGGCCCCGGTCCGGGGGCGCGACGACGCTCCCGGTGCGGGCGGAGCGGCTCGACCCTCGCGCGCTCCTCGCACGCTCGGTCGCGCGCTTCCGGGCCGCGCATCCCGAGCGGACGCTCCGAGCGGAGCTGCCCGACGCCCTGTCCGCCATCTCCGCGGATCCGGTGCTGGCGCGGCGGCTCGTCGACAACCTCCTCGACAACGCGAACGCGTACACGGACGCTCCCGACGCCTCGGTCACGCTGCGCGCGCGTCACGAGGACTCCGACGCGGGCGGGCACGTGGTGATCGAGGTCGAGGACGAGGGCGTCGGCATCAGCGACGACGACCAGGCGCGCCTCTTCGAGCCGTTCTTCCGCGCGGACCGCAGCCGAGCGCGCGCCACCGGCGGTCTCGGTCTCGGCCTCGTCCTCGCGCGGCGCGTCGCGGAGGCGCACGGCGGGACGCTCACGATCGAGAGCAAGCTCGGCGAAGGGACGCGCGCGCGCGTTCGGCTGCCGGTGGCCGCCGACTCGGACGCGTGAGCGGCGCGCGCTCGGGTGCCGCAAAACATTTCGACACGACCGCGCAAGGTCGCCTTAGCAGCGGGAAGGCATCTTGGTCCTCGGAGGTTCCGAGATGAAGAAGGTGATTCATGTCGTGTGCGTGTCCGCGGTCGCGGTCGCGCTCGTTGCGTGCGGGGGGACGACCTCGAGCGATCCGGCGGCCCAGACGCAGGTGCAAGCCGCGACCTCGGAGGGGAGCGGCAGCGCCGACGGCCGGCGTCCGCTGCGCCGTACGCCCGGCCCGCCGCCGGAGGCGTTCGAGGCCTGCGTGGCGAAGGCCGCCGGCGATGCGTGCACGGTCGCCGTCGGGGACAAGACGCTGACCGGGAAGTGTGTCGCGCCCCCGCCGCCGCCACCCGAGGGCTCGCCGGCGATCCCGGACGGGCGCCTCGCGTGTAGGCCCGACGATCTGCCGGCGCCTCCGCCGGAGTCTCGACGCGGCGGCTCTGGGGAGCGTCCTCCTGGGCCGCCGCCGGTCGAAGTGTTCGCGGCATGCGACGGCAAGGCCGCGGGCGACGCGTGCGTGGTCACGCTCGCGGACGGCGCCGTCGACGGTACATGCAGGCCGCCGCCGGGCGCGACCGAGACGCGCCTCGGATGCGCTCCGTCGCGACCGCCGCCGAAGTGACCTTCGGCGTCTCACACCGCTCATCGCCGCACGCGCGCCGAGGCGCGCATCAACTCATGCAAGCGGACCGCACGCGCGGCCCGAGCGGGCGTGACCGCCCGCGGGCGAGGAAAGGACCATGCTGACGCCAAGTATGCCCTTTTCGCGCTCTCCGTTCGTCGTTCAGACGCCTCGCCGCTGGCGCCCAGCGCGGGCGTCCGCCTCGCGCGCGCGGCGGCGCGCGGTGAGGCCCGCGATGCGCGAGCTCCTCCAGGAGCTAGGGCCCCGAGTCGCCCGCGTCGTCCGCGCCGTGCTCGTCCGGTCGCATCAGGACGCCGAGGACGTCACCCGCAGGCGATGCTCGGGCTGGTCCTGGCTCTCCCGTCGTTCCGTGGCGAGTGCGAGCCCGGGCACTTCGCGTCGCGCGTGGCGGCGCGAGCGGCGATCGTCGCGGCCGCGCGGCGCATCACGAGGACGGCGTCGACATCGATGAGGTCCCGTCGCCGCATACCGCGCCGTTCGAGGGCGCCGCGTGGGCGCGTCACGTCTCGATGCTGCGTGAGGCGCTGACGCGGATCCCGCCCGAGCAGGCCGAGACGCTCGCGCTCCGCGTCGTTCTGGGGTCGTCGCTCTCCGAGGTCGCAGAGGTGACCGGGGGCCCGCTCAACACCGTGCGCAGCCGGCTTCGCCTCGCGAAGGCGGCGCTGCGTGAGGCGAATCTCGCTCGAGACCGCCGGCCGCGCTCGGGGGGCGTGAGGTCAGAGCGCCTTACGCACGAAGATGTCCTCGAGCGTCTCGCGCTTCGGGGTCACGGCGTCGATCCGTACGCCCGCGGCGAGCGCGCGCTCGAGGACGGACCTGATGGCGTCGTCTCCCTGGACCTCGACGACGAGCGTCTTGCCGACGCGCTGCGCTCGCTCGGCGAGCTCCTCGAGCTCCGCGGCGAGGTCGTCGGGCGGGGAGCTGAGCGTGATCTCGCTCCGGCGTACGCCCTTGTCGACGAGCTCGGTGATGGTGCCGGCGACGACCACCTCACCCTTGCGCAGGATGCAGACGGCGTCGCAGAGCATCTCGACGTCGCTGAGGATGTGGCTCGAGAAGAAGACCGTCTTGTTCGCGCTCGCCTCCTCGACGATGAGGTCGCGGACCTCCTTGCGCCCGACCGGATCGAGCCCGCTCATCGGCTCGTCGAGGATGAGCAGCTCGGGATCGTGGACGAGCGCCGCGGCGAGGCCCGTGCGCTGGAGCATGCCCTTCGAGAGGGCGCGCACGGGGCGGTCGATGGCGTAGGCGATGCCGACGCGCTCGATGACACCCTCGACGGCCTTCTTGAGCTTCGGACCGCCCATGCCGTTCAGGCGACCGCACAGCGTCACGAACTCGCGCGGCGTCAGGTAGGGGTAGACGTACGGGTTCTCTGGGAGGAACCCTACGTTGCCCATGGCCTCGGGCGACGGGACGTCCTTGCCGAGGATGGTGGCGCGCCCCGACGTCGGCGAGATCAGCCCGGTCAGCATCTTGATCGTCGTCGTCTTGCCGGCGCCGTTGGGGCCGAGGAAGCCGAAGATCTCCCCGCGCTGGACCTTGAGCGAGATCCCCCGCACGGCCTCGACCTTCTTGCCGGAGAACGGCTTACGGAACGTCTTCGAGAGACGATCGACCTCCAGGACCACGCGAGACGCCATTCCTCAGTCATCCTCCTTGGCCGAGCTCACGGGGTGCGGGCTCGTGGGGCTGCTCGAATATTCGTGGAGCTTGTACTGGATCTTGCGCGGCGACACGCCGAGGATCCCTGCGGCCTTCGACGTCGATCCGCCGCACGCCTCGAGGGTGCGGAGGATGGCGTAGCGCTCGAGGTCCTGGATGGTAGAGCCGGGGATCGGCGGCGGCCCCTCGGTCTGCTTCGGCGCGAGCGCCGGCGGGAGGTGGCGGACGTCGATGCGCGGCGCGTCGCACAGCACCACGGCCCGCTCGATGACGTTCTCGAGCTCGCGGACGTTGCCCGGCCAGTCGTAGCTCGCGAGCACCTTGAGGGCCTGCTCGGTGATGCCGTCGATGCTCCGGCCGTTCTCCGCCGCGTAGCGGCCGAGGAAGAACGAGGCGAGCGGCCCGATGTCGGCGCGGCGGTCGCGCAGCGGGGGCAGCTCGATCGTGATGACGTTGAGGCGGTAGTAGAGGTCCTCGCGGAACGCGCCTCTCTTGATCTCCTCGGCGAGGTTGCGGTTCGTCGCGGCGATGAGCCGGACGTCGACCTTCAGCGTCTCGTTGCCGCCGACGCGCTCGAACGACTTCTCCTGGAGGAAGCGGAGCAGCTTGACCTGGGTGCCCTGCGGGATCTCGCCGATCTCGTCGAGGAAGAGCGTGCCGCCGTCGGCCTGCTTGAAGCGGCCCTCGCGCCGCGCGATCGCGCCGGTGAACGCGCCCTTCTCGTGACCGAAGAGCTCGCTCTCGAGGAGCGACTCCGCGAGGGCCGCGCAGTGCAGGCGCACGAAGGGGCCGCCGGCGCGGGGGCTCGCGGCCGACAGCGCCTCCGCGATGAGCTCCTTGCCGGTCCCGCTCTCGCCCGTGATGAGGACGCTCGCCTTGCTGGGGCCGACCTGCGCGACGAGGTCGAGCACGGCGCGCATCTTCGGGTCCTCCGAGACGAT
The DNA here is from genome assembly GCA_019637195.1 of Labilithrix sp. GTDB lineage: Bacteria > Myxococcota_A > Polyangia > Polyangiales > Polyangiaceae > Labilithrix. Next base: position 49,479 of record JAHBWA010000049.1, read on the forward strand.
GTGGCCAAACGCGTTGCGCTCGCGGAGGCGCTCGCGGAGCGCCTGGGTCTCCTGGAGGAGACGGGCCTTGTCCATCGCGCGGTCCACCACCGCCGAGAGCGCCTCGTAGTCGAGCGGCTTCGTGAGGTAGTTGTCCGCGCCCTTCTTGATGGCGGAGACGGCGCTCGTGATCGTGCCGAACGCGGTCATGACGACGAACACGGTCTGCGGCGAGGCGCTCTTCGCCTTCTCCATGAAGGCGATCCCGTCGAGCCCGGGCATCTTGAGGTCGGTCAGGACGACGTCGGGGGCGAACTCCTCGAGCTTGCCGAGCGCCTTGAACCCGTCCGCCGCGGTCTCGGTGGCGTACCCCTCGTCGCGGAGGATCTCGCTCAGCGCGGCGCGGGCGTTCGCCTCGTCGTCGACGACGAGGATGCGGCCGCGCGGTCCTCCCGAGACGCGTTGCCCCGGGAGACCGTCGGCTCGGTCGGGCGAGTCCGCTGCCATTTCCGCCCCATCTTAGCCGGTCGCGAGGGCCGGTGGGGGCTCGATGGCGGCGCGTCGTCCCCGCCGCGTGGGGCGGCGCAAAACGGGGGCTCCGGGCGGACGAGCCCGAGCATGACACCCACCTCGGGTGGGTGTTACAACGGCTGCGGCGCGCATGAAGACCACCGGCACCCTCGTCCTGTCTCTTCTCCTCCTGGGCGGCGCCGCGGGGACGGCTCTGGCGCAGGAGAACGGCACCGTCACGTTCGGGGGCGGCGCCTCCACGCAGACCGGCGCCGCGGCGACAGCGGCGCCGCAGACGACGGAGGGTGAGCCGGCGGATCGCGCGGCCGACCCCGACAAGGACTGGGCGGCGCGGGAGTCGAAGCTCAACGAAGGCATGACGCTCAACGGCGGCGTCGGCCTCATCCACACGCAGCATGCGCAGGGCGGCGCGACCGGGCAGTTCCGCGTCGACTTCACGACGGAGTACTTCTCGGCGGGCTTTCTCTGCACGCGCGAGTTCCCCTGCCGCGACCCGCGCAACCCGAACAACGTGATCCAGAGCGACAGCGCCGACCACATCGGCGGCCGGCTCCGCCTGTCGATGCAGGTCGTCAAGTGGCTCGACACCTACCTCGCGACGAGCGCGCTCGCGAACTCGAACCCGGCCAACCGTCCGTCGCTGCTCCAGGTCCTCGGTGACAGCACCTTCGGCGCGAAGGCCCACGGGCAGCTGTCGAACGTGTTCCACGTCGGCGGAGCCTTCGAGCTCTGGCTGGTCAACGGCACGGGCGCGGTCGGCCTCGACGGCGCCGGCACGAGCGCGAAGTTCCGCGGCCTCGCGACCGCCGATCTCCGCGGCGCGGACAAACCGATCCCGCTCCGCATCAGCACGAACCTCACCTACGTGCTCGACAACTCGGGCGAGGTCGTCGCTGCGACCGAGACGGCGCGCGGCGCGCCGATCACGCGCATCGAGCGCTTCGGCCTCAACGTCAACCGGGTCGACCACTTCGACATCCACCTCGGCGCCGAGCTCTTCGCTGCGCAGGAAAAGGTGCGACCGTTCCTCGAGTACCACGTCCTCATCCCGGTCAACCGGCAGGACTACCGGTGCCGGCAGAACAACCCGAGCAGCGACAAGTGCCTCGCGACCGATCCGTTCGCGCCGTCCACGCTGACCCTCGGCAGCCGCTTCTACCCGTGGAAGAAGGGCTTCAACCTCACCGCGGCGCTCGACATCGGCGTCTCCGGCGTGGGCACCTTCATCGAGGAGATGCGGCCCACGCCGCCGTGGATGCTCTACCTCGGCGCCGGCTGGGCGTTCGATACGCAGGACAAGCCGCCGGTGATCCAGGAGCGCGTCGTCGAGCGCGGCCGCCCCGCCGGCCGCCGCATCCGCGGCTTCGTGCACGAGGAGGGCAAGGCCGAGGGGATCGGCGGCGCGATCGTCGCGTGGGAGAACCACCCGGAGCTCACGTCGCTCGCGACCGGCACCGACGGCCGCTTCACGACCCACGACCTCCCGGCGGGCCCGTACGTCTTCGCCGTGCAGGCCGAGGGCTACAAGCCGGGCCAGTGCAGCACGACGATCGCCGCGCCGGCCGCCGCGCCGGGCCAGGCGCCCGCGCCGGAGGGCGGCGACGTGCAGCTCGACTGCGTCCTCGAGGCGCTCCCGCGCGTCGGCAACATCGTCGGCAAGGTGAAGGACCTCGACACCGGGCTCTTCGTCGGTGGCGCAGCGATCAAGGTGGTCGACGTCGCGAAGAAGGAGCTCAGCGGCTCGACCGACGGCCAGGGCGCGTTCCGCTTCGAGCTCGTCACGCCGGGTGAGGCGTCGATCACCGTCGACGCGGAGGGCTACCTCGTCTCCTCCGAGCAGCTCGACGTGAAGGTCCGGCAGGACAACCCGATCGAGATCTCGGTGAAGAAGAAGCCGAAGAACCCGCTCGTGGCGCTCCAGAGCAAGGAGATCGTCATCCGGCAGCAGGTCCAGTTCGGCGTCGACTCGGCGGTCATCCTGCCCGCGTCGACGGGCCTCCTCACGGAGATCGCAGACGTCCTCCTGAAGAACCCGCGTATCCGGCGCGTCGAGGTGCAGGGCCACACGGACGGGACGGGCGCGCCGGGCCACAACCAGAAGCTGAGCGAGGACCGCGCGAGCGCCGTCGTCGCGTGGCTGACCGCGCACGGCGTCGCAGCCGACCGCCTCACGGCGAAGGGCTACGGCGACTCCAAGCCCCTCGTGCCGAACGTCACCGAGCTGAACAAGCAGCGCAATCGTCGCGTGCAGTTCATCATCACGGAGCAGGACCCCGCGGCGGCCGCGCCCGGCCCGCTCGGGGCACCGGCGCTCGGGGCGCCGGCGCTCGGGACCGGCGCGAAGGCTCCGGCTCCCAAGAACTGATCGAACGAGCGAGCGCCTCGGTCGTCCGCTCTCGCCCGATCGATCGCGAGACGCGCTCGACGCGTCGTCTGCCGCGTGGCGCTCGGGGCCCCGTGCGCGACCGCGCCTCTCCGTGGTGACCGTGAAGGCGCGTCGCTGCGCCCGCCGGCGACGCGTCCGCCGGTGACGTGCCCGCCGGCGGTGCGCGCCCACACGGGTCGTGTCCCCGGACCGTCGATCGTGACGATTCGCGACCGCCAGCGTGCGGACCGAGACGTTCACACATCGATGCAACACGCTCGTTCGAGCCCGCCTCCGTCGTCGAGCGCTCCAGCGGCACGTGCGCTGCAGAGCGAATTCGGAGCCGCGCGGCGACGAACCGTACGGGCGGGGGCCGCGCGCCCTCGTGAGGGAGCTCGTCGTCGCGCCGGTCCTCGTCCGCGCGCCCAGCTTCGGGGAGGGGCGGTCCATGACGAAGAAGAAGGTCCTCATCACGGGCGGCGCGGGGTTCATCGGTTCGCACCTCGCGGACGCGCTGCTGGAGCGAGGCCACGCCGTCCGCGCGCTCGACAACCTGTCCCCGCAGGTCCACGGCCGTGAGGCGGCGCGACCGGCGCACCTCGATCGCCGGGTCGAGCTGATCGTCGGGGACGTCCGGGACGGCGCCGCGGTGGAGCGCGCGCTCGACGGGGTCGACGCGGTCGTCCACCTCGCGGCGGCGGTCGGTGTCGGGAGGAGCATGTACGAGGTGGAGCGGTACACGTCGGTGAACAACCTCGGGACCGCGGTGCTCATGGACCGGATCGTTCGCCGGCCGGTCGAGCGCCTCGTCGTCGCGTCGAGCATGACGGTCTACGGCGAGGGCCTGTACCTCGACCCGAGCGGCGCGCCGCGCGAGGTCGTCGGGCGAACGCTCGAGCAGCTCCGTCGCGCCGAGTGGGACCCGCGCCTGAACGGGCGCCGGCTCGAGCCCACGGCGACCCCCGAGACGAAGGCGGCGCGGATCGACTCCGTCTATGCGCTCTCGAAGCACGATCAGGAGCGGATGTGCCTCGTCCTCGGGCGCGCCCACGGCATCCCCACCGTGGCGTTGCGGCTCTTCAACGTCTTCGGGCCGCGACAGTCGCTCTCCAGCCCGTACAGCGGCGTCCTTCTGGACTTCGCGCTCCGGATCCTCGGCGGTCGCGCGCCCCTCGTCCACGAGGACGGCGAGCAGCGACGCGACTTCGTCAGTGTCCGCGACGTCGCGCGCGCGTTCTGCCTCGCGCTCGAGTCGGAGGGCGCGTCGGGCGCGGCGATCAACGTCGGGAGCGGCGCGTGGCGGACGCTCGCGCAGGTCGCGCGTAAGGTGGCCCAGCTCGTCGGGCGTCCGCACCTCGTGCCCGAGATCACCCGCACGTACCGCGCGGGAGAGCCGCGGCACTGCTACGCCGACACCCGCCGCGCCGAGCAAGTGCTCGGCTACCGCGCGGCCGTCGACTTCGACGACGCGCTCGTCGAGCTCGCGCGATGGCTCAAGGCGCGCCGCGCGGAGGTGAGCGACCTCGACCCAGCGCGGCTCGAGAACGGAGGTAGACCCGCGCGCGTCGCGAAGCTCGGCCACATCCACGAGAGCGGCGCGCCCGCGCTCTCGAACCTCGAGGGACCCCATGCTCAATGATGCTGCTCTTGCCAACGTGCTCGCGAAGACCGTCCTCATGACCGCCGACGCGGTCTCCGGCGTGTTCACCTACGCCACGACCCTCGCCGGCGAGCTCGCGCGGACGGGGACGATGACCCACCTCGCGCTGATGGGCCCGCCGCCGAAGCCCGAGCAGCTCGCCGCGGCGCGCGCGATCCCCGGGCTCGTGGTCCACGAGAGCACCCACGCCCTCGAGTGGATGGACGAGCCCTGGGCCGACGTCGCGCGCGCCGCCGACTGGCTGCGGGACCTCGAGAAGCGGGTCCGCCCCGACATCGTGCACCTGAGCGGCTCCGCGCACGGCGCGGCGGGGTTCGCCGCGCCCGTGATGCTCGTCGCGCACTCGTGCCTCCTCTCGTGGTGGGAGGCGGTCGAAGGGACGAGCGTCCCCGAGCGGTACGCGACGTACCGCGAGGCGGTGAGGCGCGGGCTCCGCGCCGCGGACGCGGTGATCGTGGCCACGCAGGCGATGCGCGCTGGGCTAGAGCGCCACTACGGACCGCTCCCTCGCACGGCCGTCGTGCCGAACGGCCTCGCCGTCGCGACCGCGCCGCGTCGTGAGCGCGATCGCTTCGTCCTCGCGGCGGGCCGGGCTTGGGACCGCGGGAAGAACCTCGAGATCCTCGCTCGCGTCGCCGGCAAGCTGCCCTGGCCGGTGAAGATCGCCGGCGCGACCTCGTCCCCCGGGGACATCGCCGATCGGACGGAGGGTCGCGCCTTCGCTCGAGACAACGTCGAGCTGCTCGGATGGCTCCCGCCCGCGGAGCTCGGCGCGCTGATGGACCGCGCTGCCATCTTCGCGGCGCCGGCGAAGTATGAGCCGTTCGGGCTCGCCGTGCTCGAGGCCGCGCTCCGCGGCGCGGCGCTCGTCCTCGGCGACGTCCCGAGCGCGCGCGAGCTATGGGGCGACGCGGCCGTCTTCGTGCGCCCGGACGACGAGTCGGGCTGGATCGAGGCCGTCTCGGGGCTCGCGACCGACGAGGCGCGGCGCCACGAGCTCGCGGCCGCCGCGCGCCTCCGCGCGCAGCTCTTCACGCCCGCGCGCAACGCCCAGGCGATGCGCGGGCTCTACGACGCGATCCTCCGGGGCAGGCGGATCCCCACGCCGATCCTGCAGGGACGCGAGACCAGGACCGCCTGAGGCGGGGCACGTCCGCGCATCCATCTCGGCGGCGCGTCGGAGGCGTGGTGCGTCGGAGGCGAATCTGCGGTCGCGGGGCGGCCGTCTTTAGGACCACGGAGGAGGACGATCGATGACACAGCGATTCGAGGTGTTGCGGCTGCGCCTCGTGGGCGACGATCTCGTCGACCCGAGCCTGGTGCAGCGCGAGTTTCCCACGATCAAGGTCGAGCACGCGCCGGCGTGCGACGCCCGCGACATCGTCGTCGACGACTACGTGTGGCGTGGCGCGTTCGACCTCCGGAGCCTCGACGACAGGATCGAGCGCGCCGGGCCCGTCGCCGCCATCTCGATACGCGGCTACGACGTCACCGGCACCGCCTGCGAGGTGATGACGCGCTACCAGCGGCTCTTGGGGCGCCGCAACGCCGCGTCCTCGACGCCGGCGTTCGACGGCCTCCTCGCGGCGCACACGGAGCTCTACGACGTCACGTTGCCGCTCGCGAAGGCGGAGCTCGAGCACGCGCTCGACACGTGGCAGTGGATCGTACGCCTCGAGCCCGAGGCAGGGTTGGCGGTCCAGGTCGCGGCGCTCTTCCACGACGTCGAGCGCCTCGAGCGGGAGCCGCGTGAGCGGATCGAGCACCGGGCGCCGGACTGCCAGTCGCTCAAGGACGCGCGCGTGCGGAGGGGCGTCGAGCGCGCGTTCTCCGTCGTCGAGGGCGCGGGCGTGAGCCGGGAGGACGCGTCGCGGGCGCGCGAGATCGTGTTTCACGAGCGCCCCTCGGGCGATCCCGACGTCCTCCTCCTCGACGACGCGGACGCGCTCTCGTTCCTCTCGCTGTCGAGCGCCGGATACAGCGACTACTTCGGCGTCGCGCAGACACGGCGGAAGGTCGCCTTCACGCTGGCGCGCCTCGGCCCCCGCGCGAGGGAGAAGCTCGATCGCGTCCGCCTCCGCCCCGACGTCGAGCGGCTCCTCCGCGAGGTCGTTGCGTGAAGCTCGCGGTGTTCGGCCTGTCGGTGACGTCGGGACGCGGGAACGCCCACGCGGCGTTCTGGCGAGGCGTCCTGACGGCGCTCGCCGGAGACGGCCACGAGGCGGTGTTCTTCGAGCGCGCGACGCCGTACTTCGCCGGGCACCGCGACCCCGTGCGTCACGCCGGCTACGAGGTGATCGTCTACCCGAGCTGGTCGGACGTCCTGCCGCGAGCGCGGCGCGCCGTGGCGCAGGCCGACGTGGCGATCGTCACCTCGTGCCAGGCCGACGCCGCGGCCGCGACCGAGCTCGTCCTCGCCGCGGGGCGCACGCGGATCTTCTACGATCTCGACGCGCCGGCGACGTTCCAGCGTCTCGACCGCGGGGAGCTCGTCTCGTGGATACCGCCGGGAGGCCTCGGCGAGCTCGACCTCGTGCTCAGCGTCACCGGCGGCGCCGCGCTCGAGCGGTTTCGCGGGGAGCTCGGTGCGCGTCGCGTCGCCCCGCTCTTCGGCTGCGCCGATCCCGAGGTGTTCGGACAGCGCAGATCGGCGTCGTCGCCGGGTTGCGATGTCTCTTGCCTCGCGACGCCGGCGTATCCCGAGCCCTCGAGGTGCGAGGTGCTCCTCTTGGACGTCGCCGCGCGGTCGCCGGGGCGACGCTTCGTGCTCGGAGGCGTCGCGCGTCCCGAGGGCTGGACGCGTCCGTCGAACGTCGCCGTGGTCGCGGAGGTCGCGTCCGCGGAGCGCGCCGACTTCTACGGTGGGTCGAGGCTCACGCTCGACGGATCGGCCAGCGCGGCGCTCGACGTCGGATTCTGCCCGTCGATCGGGCTCTTCGAGGCGGCCGCGTGCAACGTTCCGATCGTGAGCGCGGGG
>JAHBWA010000005.1 GCA_019637195.1 Labilithrix sp.
CGGCTCGGCGCGCAGCTCGAACCGGACGTCGAGGGCCGTGGCCGGCCAGAGGCGCGCGAACTCGTGGAGCCCCGCCGGATCGCGGCTCTCGAGCAGCGTCGCCAGGGCCGCCGCGCGTACGAGGGGCGACGCGTCATCGAGGAGCGCCACGACGACCTTGAGCGCGGACTTCGTCGCCGCGCCCTCGAAGCGGGCGAGCGACGCGGCGAGCGCGACCCGGACGCGGACCGACGGATCGTTCCGGAGGAGGCCGCCGCGGAGGAGCGAGTCGCCGCTCCAGGTCATCGTCCCGAGCACGGCGAGCCGCACCTCCTCGCTCGGGTCCTCCGCCAGCGACGCGAGCAGCGACGTATCCGGCGACGGCAGCGCGCCGAGCGCGCGGACGGCGGCGGCGCGGAGCGCCGAGGAGCGAGACCGGACGAGCTCCGCGAGGAGCGGCGCCGTGGCCGGGCTCGCCATCTGCTCGAGCACGCGCACCGCGGGGACGAGCAGGTCGGGGACGTCGACCCCCATCATCCAGTCGACGAACGGCCAGGGATCGTCGCGGTGGATGTCGGCGAGCGTCGACTCCGTCAGGCGCTGCACCCGGAGCGGTCCGGCCCCGAGCCGGCGCGCGAGCGCGAGCGCGACCTCGGGGTCTCTCCTCCCGGCCAGCGCCTCGAGCGCGCCGATCGCGACCTCGGCGCTGGGGTCGGAGACCGCGCGCACGAGCGCCTTCCGCGCGACGGCGTCGTCACGGCGAGGCCCGAGCGCGCGGGCCGCCTGCAAGCGGACGTCCTCGGCCGGATCGGACGTCAGCGCGTCGGCGAGGACGTCCGCGCGGAGGCCGCCGGCGGCGCCCCCGCCGCCCGAGATGCGCCCGAGCGCCCGGACGGCGAAGCGGCGCGCGGCGACGTCCAGGCTCGTCCGCAGGAGCGACTCGTACTGCGCGACGAGCGCCGGGACGTCCGCGCGCGCCGGACCGGCTAGCGTGGGGTCGTCGAGGTGTACGGCCGTGAAGAACGTGGCGCGCACGGCCGGGTCCTGGTGCGCGAGGAACGCCATCACGCCCTCGAGCGCCCCTGGCGCCGCGATCCCGTCGAGGACGGCGGCGAGCGACGACTCGGACCCGATGACGGCGGCGGCGACCAGGCGGGCCGCTCCGTCGGCCTCGCGCCCGAGCTCGGCGAGGCGTGGCTCGAGCGAGTCGCGCGCGACGCAGGCGAGCGAGACGAGCGCGCGGTTTCGCACGAACGCGTCGGGATCGCGCGTGCACCGCTCGAGCGTCGCGACGACGCGGGGCTCACCGGACGGCGCGCGCCCGAGCGCGTTGACGACGGCGGCGCGGACGCGCGCGTTGGGGTCCTCGGCCGCCGTGAGCAGCGCCTCGCGCGCCTCGGGGCCGGCGATCTTGGCGAGCGCGCCGGCGGCGCTCGCGCGGAGGACAGGACTCGCGTCGCGCAGGAAGCGGCCGAGCACCGGCACGCCGGAGGAGACGCCACACTTGCCGAGCGTCCACGCGACCCCCAGGCGGACGTCGAGCGACGACGCCTTCTCGAGCTCGTCGAGGCGGAGGAACAGCTGCTGGCGAGCGCCGCGCGAGAGCGAGTCGGCGATGCGGTCGCGCAGCGCCGGGGCGGCGCCGGCGAGGGCGCCGAGGAGCCCCTCGAACGCCTCGGTGCTCGCTGCGCTCCCGAGCGCGGCGACCGCCGCCATACGAACGTCGAGCGACGCGTCGGTGAGGCGCGCGACGAGCGCCTGGACGGAGGCCTCGCCCGTCCTGTCCCCGAGCGCGGTGACCGCGCGGAGGCGCACCCCGTCGCTCGCGTCGACGCTCGCGCGGACGAGCAGCGACTCTGCGGCCCGAGCGCTCGCGGTGTCCTCTTCGAAGCGGGCGACGAGGATGACCATCTGCGTGCGGACGATCACGCTCCCGGCGTCGTAGGCCGCCATCAGCCGATCCACGTGCTCGGCCAGCTCGCTCGGCGGGAAGCTGGTCAGCGCGTCGGCGGCGGCCTCGCGCACGGACTCCTCGGGGTCGACCAGGAGCTCGACGATCGCGCTGGCCGTGCCCGACGCCTTGAGGCGGCCGAGCGCCTCGACGAGCGCGGCGCGCACTGGCCAGGCTTCGTCGTTGAGGCGGCCGCGCAGCAGCGGCGCGACGCGCGCGACGCCGAGCTCACCGCACACGCGCGCGACGATCGCCCGGACCTCGAAGGACTCGTGATGGACGTACGCGACGACGGAGTCGACCAACCCGACGCTGCCGAGCTCGGAGAGCGCGGCGTACGCGCGCTCGCGCGTGCCGCGCTCCGGGCTCGTGAGCCGGCCGATGACGCGATCGAGGTAGCCGACGCGCTCGAGCGCGAGCGCGGCGCGCCGGCGGACGTCGACGTTCGGGTCGCGGAGGGCCGACTCGAGGTGCGAGGTGTCCGGGGCGCGGATGGCCTCGAACGCCTCGAGCGCGCGGAGCCGCGTCGCGTAGTCGGGATCGGCGAGCGCGGCCACGAGCACGTCGATCGCCCGCTCGCCCTCGATCCGCGCGACCGCCGCCGCAGCGTGCGCGCGCACCTGCGGGGCCGGGTCCCTCAGGGTCGCCCGGATCAAGGGCTGGGTCGCGCGCGCGTCGGAGATCGCCCCGAGCGCCTCGGCGGCCGCCATGCGCAAGAGGTCGTCGCGATCGTGCAGCCGCGTCACGAGGTCCTCGGTCGCGCGCGCGTCGCCGATGCGACCGAGGATGCGCGCTGCCCAGACGCGCGCCGCCGCGCGGCTCGGGTCGGCGAGCAGCGCGAGGAGCGGCGCGACCGCGAGCGACTCGAACGCGACGAGCGCCTCGGCGACGCTCCGCGAAGAGCCTTCGTCGAGCGCGACGAGCTCGCCGACGAGCAGCGGGATGGCCGTCGGGTCGCGCAGCTTGGCGAGCGCCGTCGTCGCCGCGCTCTTCACCGACATCGCGTCCTCGTACCGGTCGTTCATCGCCGCGACGAGCGCGGGTACGGCCGACGACGCCCCGGCGAGGCCGAGGAGCTCGGCCGCGTGCGCGCGCTCGCTCCACTTGCGCGCGGAGCGGAGCTTCTCGGTGTAGGGAGTCGACAGCTCGAGCTCCGCGAACAAGCGCGTGCCCAGCTCGCGCGAGGCCTCCTCCTCAGAGCGCAGGAGCTGCTCGACGGCTCGATCCAGCGTCGACGGATCGAAGCGCTCGCGGAGCGACCTCGCGATGACGGCGGCGTCGCCCGCCGTGACGCTCGCCCGTGTCGCCTCGGCGACGCGCGCCAGCGCTGCGCGCGTCCGCCGGCGGCGGACGCTCTCGCGCGCGAGGACGACGACCACGGGCACGATGGCGAACACCACCAGCGCCCCGGTCATCCAGGCGGCGAGGGACGTCGCGGTCACGGCGACTTGCCGAGCAAGGCCTCGATTTTCTGCACGAGCAGCGCAGGATCGATCGGTTTGTTGAGGAACTCGTCGGCGCCCGACTGCGAGGCCCAGAACCGGTCGGCGGCCTCGGTCTTGGCGGTGAGGATGATGACCGCGATCGCGGGATCGATCCGCTTGATGGCGCGGCAGGCCTGGTAGCCGTTCATCTCCGGCATCGTGACGTCGAGCACCACGAGATCCGGCCGGTCCCGCTCCACGACGCCGAGCGCGACCTCGCCGTTGTTCGCGATCGTCACGCGATGGCCGAGGCCCTTCAGCCGGAGCTCGAAGACCTCGAGCGCCTTGGGGTGATCATCGACGAGCAGGACGTGAGCGGCGGCGCGGGTCATTCGAAGTCTCGGAGCTCCCTCCGCCGCGGCGAGGACGGCGGGGACGAGCGGGGGCTTGCGGGGTCGTCCGGCGCTCCGTCGGCGGACGTGGGTGGGGAGACGGCGCGCGACTCGCCGCTCCGCGTGCGGAGGTTCACCGGGAAGACGAGCGCGATCGACGCGCCGCCCCCGGGCGTCTCGTCGACGCGCACGCGGCCGTGGTGCATCTCCGCGACGTCGCGGACGATGGTGAGCCCGACGCCGGATCCGGGGGTGTCACGATCGCGCTCGAGGCGGACGCCGCGTTCGAAGACGCGCGCGCGGTGCTCCGGCGGGATCCCCGGTCCGGTGTCGACGACCACGAGCTCGACCTCTCGCCGCGCGGCGACGAGAGGAGACGCCGAGATCCGCTCGACCACGTCGACGGAGCCCCCGGCGGGGGTCAGCTTGAGCGCGTTGGCGATCAGGTTCACGAGCGCCTGCTTGATCTGCATCGCGTCACACCAGGCGCGGACCCCGATCGTCTCGGCGCGGAGCCGGATCCCCTTCGCCGCGGCGACGCCGCCGAACAGCGCGACCGTCCCGCGGGCGAGCTCGCCGACGTCGTGCTCGCGGCGCACGTCGACGCGCGGCACGAGCGACCGCGGGGGCTCGCTCGTCGCCGGCACCACCCGGCGCAGCGCCGCGACGTAGCGGTCGAGCAAGGCCGCGGCGTCGTGCGACGCCTCGACGATGTTGAGGACGTGGCGACGCTGCTCGTCGGTGATCGGCCCGGCGAACCCGTCGCGCATGTTGCTCGCGTAGCCGAGGATCACGCCGAAGAGGACGCGCGCGTCGTGCGAGAGCGAGGCCCCCTCGCCCTGGATGTCGGCGAGCATCCGCTCGAGCTCGCCGAGCTCGGCGCTCTCGGAGCGCGCCCGCCGCGCGGCGTCGGCGTTCGCGCGGATCTGCTCGGCCACGCGGGAGAAGGCCGTCATGAAGACCTCCCGCCGCGCGCTCGCGAGCACGAGCATTCCGGGACCGAGCGGGGCGAGCTCCGCGGCCGTCGCCGCCGCGTCGACGACGTGGACGCGGGGGACGCCGCGGGTGCGCGGGTCTCGGTCGAGCGCCGACGCGATCGGGTGGAGCCGCCGCGGCGCTCCCCCCACCAGGAAGACGACGGCGTCGACGGCGCCGCGCTTGCTGAGCGCGCTCGCTTCGGTCCAGACGTCGGCGCTCGCGCCCGTCGCGACGACGGCGGCGAGCACGTGCTCGTACACCCCGGGGGGCGCTTCGCCGACGATGCCGACCGTGAAGGGTGCGTCGTTCACGCGCTCGGCTGTCATGTGGGCCTCGGGGCGAAGCCCTTGCGCGCGAACTTGTCCCACCCCTGCTTGCCCTTCATGAAGTCCCACAGCCCTTTGAGCTGCCAGGCGACGAGGTACTGCCGATAGCCGAAGTTCGAGACGAAGCCGGCGAAGAGCAAGACGACGACGTCGCGCAGCCGTGAGTAGCGGAAGAGCGAGAGCCCAGGGCCGCTCGGCCCCGCCTCCGAGTAGACGCAGAGGAGCACCGAGAGCGCGCTCAGGCAGAGGTGAATCGCCGCGGCGAGCGCGAGGAAGGTCAAGAGCGACTGGACCGACAGGACGCCGAGCGCCAGCGTGACGAGGAGCACGACGTAGCCGAAGCACTCGATGACCGGGGCCAGCGCCTCGAACATGAGCTGGTACGGCAGCGAGAAGAGCCCGATCTGCCGGAACCGCGGGTTGAAGACCATCGCGCGGTGGTAGCTGAGCACCTCGAGCAGCCCTCGATACCAGCGCGAGCGCTGCTTGCCGATGTCCTTGTAGTTCTCGGGCGCCTCGGTCCAGGCGGTGGGGAACGGGAGGATCTCGATCTTGCCCGGGAGGCCCTTGTCGAGGAGGTAGCGGTGAAGCCGGACGACGATCTCCATGTCTTCGCAGACCGTGTGGACGCCCGCACCGCAATACTCGATGCCGACCTTCGCCTGCATCGTCTTCGTCAGAAAACCGCCGATCGCCACGACCATGTCGCGGCGCATCAGCGCGAAGACGCCCGACAGGACGAGCAGCGACCGGAGGGCCGCGAAGGCGACGCGGCCCTGCGCGAACGAGCGCATGTACTCGACGATCTGGAAGCGGGCGATCCAGGCCTTCGGGAGGCGCATCTCGACCACGCGACCGTCCTCGACGACCGACCCGTTCGAGATCCCGACCTGGACGCCCACCGCCACGATCCCTTCGCGATCGTCGACGATCGGCCGAGCGGCGAGGAGGAGCGCGTCCGGCGTGAGGAGGCTGTCGGCGTCCATGCTCGTGACGAACTCGCCTTGCGAGACGTTGATCGCCGCGTTGAGGGCGTCGGCCTTGCCGCCGTTCTCCTTGTCGATCAAGACGAGCCGCCGGAGCCCGGGCGGCAGCGGACCGCGGACCTCGTAGAAGCCGCGGATGGCGGCGCAGGCGAGCTGCGGGTCGTAGTCGAGCTCGGTCCGCACGAAGTGGAACTGCCGGAGGAGCACGTCGACGGTCTTGTCCTTCGAGCCGTCGTTGCAGATCACGATCTCGAAGCTCGGGTACTGGAGGCGGAGGAGGGAGTTGATGCTCTCGCAGATCGTGACCTCCTCGTTGTACGCCGGGACGAGGAGCGTCACCTGCGGGAGGAAGCGATCGCGGACGCGACCGAGCGCGGGTCGGACGTCCTCCACGGCGAGGTCCCGGCGGATCGCGCGCAGGCTCAGGAAGACGAAGCCGAGGTTCACGACGAAGAAGACGACGATGTACGCGACGACGCAGGCATCGAGGATCGTAAGCAACGGAGCGACGATGAACATTGAAGTGCCGCCCCCAACTCGCCAGCTTATACGGGCGCGCGCGAGGCGACCAACTCCCGCCCAGCCCTTAATTCCAGCGCGAGCACGCCGTTCGAGTGGGTGTGGAAGTCGCCGACACCGCCAAAACGAGCGCGGACGCGAAAGCTGACTATCACGATAAGGACACTTGCTCGTCCGCGGCCCGCTTCGAGCGCCTCGTTCGGGTCCTCGAAGACGCCGCCGAGGCCTTCCGCGCGGGCAGCACGCGCGAGCGCGAGCAGGCCTTCTCCGACGGGCTCGCCGCGGTGACGGACCTCTACCGAGCGCTCGACGGCGGGCGCTCCGACGTGACGGCCACGCACCTCGACCGTGTCTATGACGCGACGCTCCGCGCGCTGAGCGACGCCTACGCCGGCGACCTCGCCCCGCTCACCGCGGCGACGGCGATGGCGCGCTGCATCCGCTCCGTGCTCGCGCCGGCGGCGGCCAAGAGCCCCGCCCTCGCCGACGACGTGGAGCGTCGCGCCGCCTGACTCGGAGCGAGCCCGTACGGCTCCGCGCGCCCACGGCGGAGCTCAGAGGTCGAACCAGACGCCGAGGCCAGCCGAGATCCCGAGGTGGAAGATCGACAGCGCGTCGGAGCGCTCCTGCCGGTCCGCCCCCTGGACGAACGCCGTCTCGTGGGAGCCCGTCAGCGGGAGGTTCGCCACCGGCCCGGCGTGCAGCAGCACGTGGGGCAGCGGCGTCCACACGAGCTGCGGGTCGAGGTCGAGCGCGAAGATCGTGTCGGTCTCCGTCGCGGCCGACGTCACGCCGACGTTGTTCGTCTGCTCGCGCTCCCTGTGCACCGAGTAGAAGGCGAGGCCGGCGCGCGGCCAGAACGCGAGCTGGTCGGAGAGGCGCAGCACGTAGCCGACGCGCGGGGCGAACCCGAGGATCGTCGCCCCGGGCCGGACGTTCTCGCGCGTGGTCGCCTGACCGCCGCTCGGCCGGCGCTCCTCGGTGCGCGTGCCGTCGACGCCGAGCGCGACGACGAAGGCGCCTCCGAGCGTCAGGTGCGGGAACACGAAGTAGTCCGCGGCGACGCGGGGGACCGTGTGGATCGCCCCGAGGCTCGGCTCGCGCCCGACGAAGAACGCGAGCGAGGCGCCGCTCTCGGTCACCTTCGTGGTCGTGTCCCCCTGCACGGAGGTGATCGACTGCGTCGTGTACCCGACGACCGGGACGAGGCGGTCCGCGGCGACGACGAGCTGCCCGCGCTCACCGAAGCGGCCGTCGCTCTCCGCCCGCGCGCTCCACGCGGCGAGGAGCAGCGTGGTCAGCGCCATCGCGCCCGGAGCCGTCCGACGGATCATGGAAGGGGGCCCCACGTTACGTCCGTTCGACCGCGCGCCTCAACCCCGATGTGCCGCCAGGAGGCCGCGGGCGCCGCTCACTTGGCGAAGACGAAGTCGTCGACGAGCACCTCTCCCGGATCGGCCTCGACGCGGTAGGTGCCGGCCTCGACCTCGGCGCGGAGGGCCGCGAGCGGGAACGGCCGCGCGATCCGGCGGCGCTCCACCCACGAGGCGCCGTCGGGGCTCGTCTCCCAGACGATCTGATCCGCCGCGACGTCGTGGTGGAGCCGGAGGTGCGCGTGGGCCGCGGGATCGAAGGTGAGCGACTCGGTCGTCGTGGCTCCCGCCAGCTCAGACTGGAAGAAGATCTTCCCGGCGGACACGGCGAACCGCGCCCACCCGGGCGCCTGCGAGACGATCGCGAACGAGACGCTCGCCTCGGTCGACGCGTGGGGCGCCTGATGGATCGCGATGCTGGCGACGCCCCCGGTCCAGTCGAGCTCGCGCGTGGTCGCGAAGCCCATGTGGTGGCCCCCGGAGACGCCCGCGCGCGGGCGCAGGTGCAGGCGGCCGCCGCCATGGAAGACCTCGAGCTCGGGATCGTAGCCGCCCTCGTGGAGCGACGCGGGCGTGAAGACCTCGGGATCCCGCTGGCGCTCGAACGACTCACGCACGCCGGTCACCTCGACGCGCAGATCGTCGAACACGGCCCTCCCCGGGGCCGACTCGGCCTGGAACGTCCCCGCCTCGAGCTCGACGTACGCTGCGTGCAGATCGACCGTCCGCGGCGTAGTCCGCCGCGTGGTCCAGGTGACGCCGTCCGCGCTGGTCTCGAAGAGGATCGCGTCGCTGACGCACGCGTGCCGGATCCGGAGGTGCCGGTGCTGGACGGCGTCGTACGGGAGGCTTCCGCTCGTGACCGCGCCGTCGTTCGCGCCGAGCACGAGGACGCCGCTCTCCACGGTCATGCGGTACCATCGGCTCGGATCGACCGCGACCGCGAAGGTCGTGGCCGCGGTCGAGGTCGCGCTCGTGGCCTCGACGAGCTCGACCCGCGAGGCGCTGCACGTCATCGGGAAGGTGCGCGCCGAGACGACGCCGCCGTGCCGGAGCCCCGCGACGCCGGCGCGCGGCGTGACGGTGAGGCGTCCGCCGGCGGCGGCGACCGTCACCGCGGGGTCGAACGCGCCGTAGCCCTCGTTGATCGTCCGCCGCGCCCAGCGCGACGGATCGAGCGCGGCGCTGAACGCCTCCTCCAGGAGGAGCGGCGACCGGATCCGCGTCGGGCGCGGCGCGGCGAAGCGCTCGAGGACGTTCCGCGCGATGCGCTCGGCCGCCGGGCTCGCCACGCTGGGCTGCGTGACCCCCTTCGGGCGGAACGCGTCGAGCCCCCAAGCGATCTGGATCGAGCCCGCGGCGAACGTCTCCGCCCCGCTCGGCAGCGCGCGCACCGTCGCGTCGGAGGTCCCGCTGGTCGCGTGGGGCGTGGTCCACGGCGAGCGCATGATCCGGCGCACGCCCGGCAGCGGCGGCTCCTCCGCGCCGTCGACCTCGTAGCCGAGGAGCCCGGGGAGCGCCGCGCCGCGGGCGAGCCCGGTCCCGGCGAAGACCCAGCTCGACGGCTCGTCGACGACGAGCGACGCGTCGATCGCGTAGTCCTGGAAGCGCACCCCGGCGAGCCCCTCCTCGCCGCGCGCGAGCAGCGGATCGCGGAAGCGCACCGTCGTCCGGTGCGCGTCGGCGCCCGCGCTCGTCGGATCGCTCGCGGCGTCCTTCGTGCAGGACATCGTCGCGTCGGCGACGCCGCTCTTCGACGGCTGGAAGCGGACCTGCCAGTAGGCGACGTTGCCGGAGAAGAACGCGAGGCTCGTCGTGCCGTGATCGCGCGCGGCCTCGACGTGGTCGCGCATCCGCGTCGACCAGTACTCGTCGTGGCCCATCGAGACGAAGACGCGGTGCTTCTCGACGAGGAGCGGGTCACGGTGGACGTCGAGGTTGGTGACGTAGCTGACGTCGAACCCTTCCCGCTCGAGGAAGCGCACCATCGGGTACTCCCAGCCCATCGGACCGGTCTGCGCGGCGCCCTGGAGGTTCGTGATGAGCTCGCCCGCGCCCACGCCGGCGGCCGACTCGGGGTTGAGGCCGAGCGCGTACGGCCGGAGGAAGGAGACCCGCGACGCGCGCGCCTCGCCGACGCTGTTGAAGTCGTAGAGCGATTTCCCTCCCCAGTTGTTGTAGGCCTGGAACGTGGTGACGCTCGACTGGACGAGGTACGTGGCCGCGCGAGCGTCGTCGCGCACGACGAAGGGGACGTAGCTCTGTTTGCCCGTGTCCTTCGTGGTGAGCTTCACGACGTACATCCCGGTCACCCAGGTCGTCGGGATCGTGAGCTCGTAGGGGTTCGCCCAGCTGCACTCGACGAGCCCGTCGGCGTCGGGGGCCGGCGTGACCTGCAGCTGGCCGTCGCGCTCCACCGCGGCCGCGAGGAGGCGCCCGCCCTTGCCGCCATACCAGCCGAGGCGGTAGACCTCGAGCGCGTAGCGCGGCGAGGCCGTGCTGACGAAGACGCGGAGCGTCTCGCCGGCGACCACGCTCGTGCGCGAGGCGTAGCCTTCGATCTCACGCTTGGTCGCCGGGCTGCCGAGCATCCACTCGCCCGTGCCGGGCAGTCGGTTCTCGCCGGAGACCGGGTTCGGCGCGCGGCCGGCCTCCGGGCCCGCGTCGACGCCGCCCGGCCCCGCGTCTCCGTCGGCCGTGCCCGCGTCGTCGTCTTGCGGCGGGCTCGCGCCTCCGCCACCCGCGTCGCGACCGCATGATGCAGCGGACAAGCAGGTCAAGAACCATGCGACGATCGCCGGCCTCCGCCACGCGGCAATGGAGTGCATGAGGGCCAAGGTATCCGGGCGTCGTCGACGAAGCGAGGGGTGGCGGAGGCGGTCCGCCGGGCTCGCCGCCGGCTCGCTCCTCGTCGCGCTCACGAG
Organism: Labilithrix sp.; assembly: GCA_019637195.1. Classification (GTDB taxonomy): domain Bacteria; phylum Myxococcota_A; class Polyangia; order Polyangiales; family Polyangiaceae; genus Labilithrix. Next base: position 10,853 of record JAHBWA010000005.1, read on the forward strand.
CCAGGCGGCCGGCCAGACGGGGCTCTGCGCGGCGGTGGCTCCCGCCGACACCGACGCCAGCGTGGACGCGATGCTCACGGCCGCCGACGCGCTCACCTCGCCGCTCGACCGGCCGCGCGCGCGCGGCCTCTACCTGGCCGTGCTGGCGCGCGATCCGGACGACGAGGAGGCCGCCGTCGGCCTCGCGCGCGCCGACGCCCAGGACGGGTGCCTCGCGCTGGCGGAGCGGGGCTATCGCGACGTGCTCGCGCGCTCCCCCGGCAACGTCGACGCCCGCGCCGGGCTCGCCGACGTGCTCGTCTGGGATGGGCGCTGGGGCGCGGCCGAGGTCGTGCTCGACGAAGGCATCACCTACGCGCCGCTCTCGCCCGATCTCCTCTCGCGCCGCGCGCGCGTCGCGAGGCTCCGCGGGGAGCCCGCCGTCGCGCGGCGCTTCCTCGCCGAGGCCGCGCGCGTCGCGCCGCTCGATCCGGAGGTGCGGGAGGCAGAGGGCCGCGTGTTCCTCGGCCAGGCGCGCCTCGGTCAGCGCGTGCAGCTCTTTCCGCGCGCCTACGACGATCTCTACACGACCGACATGACGGCGGCGATCCGCTGGCGCCGGCTCCGCTTCGAGCTGGCCGGGCAGGTCGTCTCGCGCCACGGCGCGGCGCGCCCGAGCCGGAGCGGCGAGGTCCGGTCGACGGTGATCGACGGCCGTCCCAGCTTCGGCGCGTACCACCATTTCGAGAACGGCGGCTGGGCGGGGGGCTCCGTCGGCGTGAGCGCCCCCGCGCTCGCGTTGCCGCGCTGGTCCTTCGCCCTCTCGGGGTTCACGCCGCTCGGGCGCGTGCTCTCGGCGCACCTCACGACGGCGCTCTGGCAGTACCGCGACGACCGCGACGTCGTCTTCGTCACCCCGGCGCTCACGGCCGCCGTCACCGACACGGTCGACGTGACCGCGCGCTACTGGCTCACCTCGGTGATCGCGCGCGGGGCGGACGGGTCGACCGAGGTGGAGCACGTGCACTCGGCCGGCGCGCGCGTAGGCTGGCGCGCGACGGAGCGGCTCACGCTCGGCCTCGACTACACGTACGGTGTCCAGCTCGAGCGGAACCCGACGGCGACGGAGCTCCTCGATCTCCGGAGCCACATCGTGAGCGCGCTCGCGTTCGTGCTGCTCACGCCGTCCTTGGGCGTCGACGGCGCGCTCTCGGTCGAGCGCCGCTCCAGCGTCGCCGGCGGCCCCGCGGTCCTCGGCCCCGCCGCCGAGGCGGGCGTCTTCGCGCGCTGGTGATCTACTCGACGATCTCGAGGTAGTGACCGGTGAAGCTCTTGATCCGGTCGCCCGCGCTGCCGAAGACCGCCGTCGAGACGAGCCACACGCCCGCGCCGACGGCCCTCTCGCGCCGCCGCGCCGGATCGACGACGGCGTCGAACGTGAAAGGGCCCGGCGCGACGTCACGGGCGAAGGCGAGCTCGACGCTCGTCGTCGTCCCCGGCTTGGTGAACGCGACGACCGCGGTGACCTTCTCCGTCGTGTCGCCGCGGTTGTCGAGCTTGAAGGTCGCGCGGAGCGGCTCCGACGCCTTCACGCGCGTCGGGAGCTCGGGCCGCGTCGCGCGGACGTCGACGTTGCCGATCGTCAGCGGCAACCCGGCGAAGGAGCCCAGCCGATCGCCGGCGGCGTCGAACATCGTCACCGTGACGAGCCAGGCGCCCGGCGAGATCCCCTCGGCCGCGCGCGCCGCCGCCGTCAGGCGAAGCGTGTAGGTCGACGCGCCGGGGACGACGAGCGCCGCGGGATCGTAGTGCTCGATCCCGGCCGTCCCGCCCGGCCGCGTGAACACGATGAGCGGCGTCACGCGGTTGGCCGTGTCGCCGGCGTTCCGGATCGAGAGCGGGACGACGAGATCGTCCCCGCGCCCGATCCGTCGCGGGACCGGCGCCGCGACGATCTCGACGTCGTCGCGCCCCCGCCGGAACGCGTTGCCGGAGAGCGCCCTCCCGACGGCCGCGCCGTCCTCGTCGAAGACGGCGAACGTGATCGCGTAGCGGCCCGGCGTCACGTCGAGCTCCGTCAGCTCCGCGGCGTCGAGCCTGAGCTCGATCACGCTCCCCCGCGGCGGCACGTACGCCGCGAGCTCGACCGTACGGGTCGCCGTCGACTTGGGCGGCGTGAAGCTCAGCGGGAGCGTCACCTTCCGCGTGCACGCCGCCGGGTTCTCGACGAACAGGCGCGCCGAGAACGTCGCGTCGCGCTCGATCTTCTCCGTGTACGTCGGGGCGTGCTCGAACGCGAGCGCGCGCCGCTCCCCCTTCGCGCAGAGCGGCACGCCCGGCGGCGCCGGCTCCCGCGCGAGCAGCGCCGCGCGTACGCCGTGGGTGATCGCCGCCGCGGGCACCGGCTCGGGCGCCGTCGGCGTCGCGGTCGACTCGGCGAACGCCGCCTCCCCGGCGCCAGCGTCACCGGCCGCGCGCGGGGGCTCGCTCGGGTAGACGCGCGGCGCGCGGGCACCACATCCGCACGTCACGGCCGCGGCGACGAGAAGGAGCGCGCGGGTTCGCGGGTCGCGCATGTCCCGCGAGCGTCGCACGCGTCGTACGGCGATGCCAAGAGCGCTCGGCTATACTGTCGCGATCCCGCTCGCGCCTCGCCGTCGATGAAGCTCCCCCACCTCGCCGCGCTCACGCTCTCCGTCCTGGGGACGATGGCGGTCGGCTGCGGGTCACGCGAGGCCGTCGAGGTCCCCCTCTACGCGCTGCCGTTCAAGGCCGCAGACGGCCGGCTCCACGTCTGGAACGGCGCGAGCTTCGACCCCTTGTTCGTCAAGGGCATGAACCTCGGCGTCGCCCTGCCCGGCACCCAGCCGGGCGATCTCGCGCCGACCGCGGACGACTACGACAGCTGGTTTTCGATGCTGTCGGAGATGGGGATCAACACCATTCGCGTCTACACGCTGCACTACCCGCGCTTCTATCAGCGCCTGCACGCGTTCAACGTCGCGCACCGCGACAAGCCGCTCTACGTCTTCCACGGCATCTGGCTCGACGAGGAGAACGAGTCGAAGGACCTGCACGACATGCAATCGCACTACGACGACAACATCGTCGAGTCGATCGACTGCGTGCATGGCAAAAACTTCGTCTTCGAGCGCCTCGGGCGCGCGCACGGCGAGTACGACGCGGACATCTCGCCGTGGGTGATCGGCTGGATCGTCGGACGCGAGGTCTTCCCCGACGAGGTCGAGACGACCAACGCGCGCCCCGGCGCGCGCTCGAGCTACCGGGGGGCCTACGTCTCGCTCCCCGAGGGCAGCGAGACGGCGGTGTGGTGGGCCGAGCGGATCGACCAGGTCGCGGCGTACGAGGGCTCGCGCTACGGCGTCTACCGGCCGATCAGCGTCTCGAGCTGGCCGACGCTCGATCCGATCCACCACCCGACCGAGGGGAGCGGCGCGTCCGAGGACCAGGAGGAGCTCGACCTCGCCAACCTCGACACGAGCCGCTTTCCGCCGGGCTACTTCGCGAGCTACCACGCGTACCCGTACTACCCGGACTGGATGAACGAGGACCCGCGCTACGTCGACGAGCGCGACGCCTGGGGTCCGAACAGCTACTTCGCCTACCTGAAGGCGCTCCGCGCGCACTACTTCCCGAAGCCGCTCGTCATCGGGGAGGTCGGCGTCCCGTCGAGCTGGGGCAACGCGCACTTCTCGCACAGCGGGATGAGCCACGGCGGGGCGGACGAGGTCCAGCAAGGTATCGACGACCTCCGCCTGTTCCACAACGCGTACGACTCCGGCACCGGCGGGGCGATCCTCTTCGCGTGGATCGACGAATGGTGGAAGCGCACCTGGATCGTCGACGAGCTGGCGCTGCCTCGCGAGCGCTACCGCCTCTGGCACAACGTCACGAGCCCGGAGCAGAACTTCGGGCTCCTCGCCTTCCAGCTCGCTCCGCCCGACTTCGGCGCGCTGCCCTCCACGAGCGGCGCGGGGCGCGTTCGCCAGGTGCGCGCCGCCGCCGACGCCGAGTTCTTTCACCTCGAGATCGCGCTCGCCTCGCCGTTCGCCGCCGACGAGTCGCTGACGATCGGCTACGACACGTACGCGGACGATCGTGGCGAGAGCGTCCTGCCGAACGGGAGGCGAACGACGCAGCGATCGGAGCTCGCGCTCACGATCACGCGCGCGGGAGCCGAGCTGCTCGTCACCGAGGCGTACGATCAGTTCCGCGTCTGGCACGACACGCAGGCCGCGTGGCACGACAACCCCAACGGCGCTCTCCCAGCCGGGCGCCCGTACCGCTCCGTCCCGAGCGACGGCGGCAAATGGAACCTCGTCCGCTGGCTGAACAACAGCGAGCACGGCAGCGACGACGGCGTCTACTCGTTCCCCGAGACCATCCAGGACATCGGCAAGCTCCGCGTCCGCGACGCGTCCGAGCCGGAGACCGGCCAGTCGGCGGTCGTGCTCGACGGCGCGACCGTGAAGGTCCGCGTTCCATGGACGCTGCTCAACGTGACCGACCCCTCCGCCCTCCGCGTCCTCGACGACGATCCGACGACGCGGCCCCGCGAGACGGCGATCACCGACGGCTTCCGCGTCGCGGTGTCGCTCGGCGACGATCTCGTCGAGACCGAGCGCCTCCGCTGGGCCGGCTGGGAGACGGCGCCGCCCTACGAGGTGCGACGGAAGCTCGGCTTCGCGATCTTCGTGGACGGGCTAAAGCAGATCCCGGACCAGTAGACCGCGATTGGAGCGTCGCGCGCCGACGCCGACCAGGCTGCTCGGGTCCACAATGGGCGCTGACGCAGTTCCTGGGAGCGCTCGCGCGCAGACCGGGCGGCGCGGCACGTCACGCGAGCGACCCAACGAGCCGCCAGGCGCAACGCCTCACTTCGGCGCCGGCTGGAAGAACGTCGGGAGGTTCGGCGGCATCGGCCAGGGCCACGCGGGCTGCGTCGGCGGGTTGGGCTGGTTCGGCGGGTTCGGCCCGGGCTGCGGTGGCCAGCCAGGGATCGTCGGCAGGCCCGGGATCTGCGGCCAGCCGGGCAGACCGTTCGGCTCGCCCTTCGCGCACTGGCCGTTCGAGGGGCGCGAGCCGTCGGCGCAGACCGTCGCGCAGACCTTGGTGACCGCGTCGATCACCTGATCGGCGCGGCAGTCCTCGTCCGTCCGCGGCAGGCTCGGCGTGTTGCCGCCCGGATCGGCGTCGGTCTTGATCTTGTATGCAAGATGCAAAAATCGCTCGACCATCGCCTGACTCACCCAGGCGTAGCCCTGATCGCCCCAGCTCACGCCCCAGCTGTTGTGGAGGAGGAACTGGTAGCGGCCGTTGACCTTGCGGTACCCGGACATCGTCATCGCGTGCCCGCCGTCGGGGATGACCCAGTCGGGGACGACGAAGCTCTGCATGCGCCGGTTCGTGAAGGCGCTCGAGTCGATGTGGAACGCGGTCCAGAGATCGGCGCCGCTCGCGAGCACCGCCAGGATCTCCTCGATGTTCGGCGGGCGGACCTGGAGCTCCTCGAAGGCGGTGATCTTGTGGCCGCCGCTCGCGTCGGCCCGCTGGACCTTCGCCATCAGCGCCGGATCGGACGACGCCGTGTTCGGACGGACATTGTAGACGGGCCCGCACTCGTCGGTGGAGTCCTTCATCATCATGCACGCCTCCCGTCCGCTGTACGGGAGGATCTCGTGCGTGGTGACGTTCCGGTTCATGTTGGAGGAGGCGGCGTCCTCCATCGTCGGAATCGCGTAGCGCGACCACATGTGGTGCGGCGAGCTCGTGATGTTCTTCGTCGCGCGCCGGAGCGAGTTGTCGAACGTCGAGGAGAGGGCGAACGCGGTGCACGAGCCGACGCTCCCCTGATCCTTGACCGGTCCCTCGGTGCCGTTGAGCCGATGGTCCACCATGTCCGGGAGGGCCGAGTCGCCGACGACCTGGCTCGGCGCCGCACCCGGCACCTGGACGCCGAGCGCCGCGAGCGGGTTCCACTTGAAGACGCCCGAGCGGATCGACAGAAGCTTCGCCGGCGTCATGTGCGTGGTGGAGATCGCGACGCGCCGGTACGGGACGCAGTCGAGGTGGATGAAGTTCCCGGGCGAGACCTCGATCGGGTGATCGCAGCGCCGCGGCTGCGCGGCGGCCGTCTGCAGGTACTGGACGTTCACCCAGTCGCGCACGCTGAGCGCGGGCGGCATCGGCGGGACCTGCGTGGGCGGAGGCTGAGCGGCGCCGTTGTAGTAGACGTGGGCGGGCTGCGAGTACGCCGCCGGCGGGGGGATCGGCGCCTGCGCTTGCGGCGGTTGCGCCGCGGGGCCGCTCCGAGCGACGCAACCACCGACGACGAGGAGGGCCAGCGAGCCAAAGCGAAGCGCAGCGTGCATGGCTCAAGCGTCGCGTCTGGCGCCGCCCTGCGCAAGAGGACACCGACGAGCCGGAGTCCGCGAGGTGTCTGCCCTCGCCGACAGCGCCGCTCCGCGCGACGCGTCTACGTCAACTCGCGACGCGCCGCCTCCAGCGCAGCGAGCTCCTTCGCGCTCGGCTGCGGGACGCTCAAGTCGAGCGCGTCGAGCGCGTCGATGATCGCCTCTACGACGACCAGGCGCGAAAACCACTTGTTGTCCGCGGGCACGACGAACCAGGGCGCGTGTGGCGCCGCGGTGGCGCAGATCGCCTCCTCGTAGACCTGCTGGTACTGGTCCCAGAAGTCGCGCTCGCGGAGGTCGGCGGCGCTGAACTTCCAGTACTTGTCGCGATCCTCGAGCCGGGCGAGGAAGCGGCGTCGCTGCTCCTCGCGCGATAGGTGGAGGAAGAACTTCAGCACCACGATGCCCTGCCGCGACAGGTGGCGCTCGAAGTCGACGATCGACTCGAAGCGATGCTGCCAGAGCTTCTTGCCGACGACCTCTGGCGGGAGACGCTGCGTCTGCAAGATCTCCGGGTGCACTCGGACCACGAGGACCTCCTCGTAGTGGCTGCGATTGAAGATCCCGATGTGACCCCGGGCGGGGAGCGCGACGACGCAGCGCCACAAGAAGTCGTGCGCCAGCGACTCCGGTCCAGGCGCCTTGAAGCTCGTGACCTGGACGCCCTGGGGGTTCACCCCGGACATGACGTGCTTGATCGTGCCGTCCTTGCCCGCGGCGTCCATCGCCTGCAGCACGCAGAGCAGCGCCCAGCGATCCTGCGCGTAGAGCTTCTGCTGCAGCCGAGTCAGCCGCTCGACGCCGTCGGCGAGGAGCGCGTTCGCCTGATCGTGAGCGACCAGGTGGCCCGCGACGTCCGCCGGATCGTGGTGCTTCAGCCGGAAGCCGCGACCGTCGGCGACCCGATAGCGATCGACGAGCTCGCGCGTCTGCTTGGACGAAAGGTGGAGCGATGCGGCGGCGGCTCTCGCGTTCATGTCGTTCTCCTGACGTCGTCGGCGCACGGCGTGGCCCCGCTCCCCGCCGTGCGCGGGAGCCTGCCGGCAAGAGCGATGCCCAGACGAGCCGCCGCGCGTCGGCCCGCAGGCTCACGAGCGTCACTTCACCGGCCGGCCCGAGCCCGGTCCGCGAGGTACGTCGCGACGGCGGAGCCGCGGGAACGACCTCGCCACATTCGCCGCGCCCGCCACGGCCCCGCGCGCCGCTCGGCGCCGCCCCGCGCTCCGCTCGCACGCGTTCTCTCCTGGCACACGCGCTGCAGCCCGAGACGGCGATCGACCGCGAAGCTCGGCGCGCGCGCGGTTCGCGGCTCGAAAGGATCGGCTCATGTCCAGCACGGCTCGTCCGCCGGAGATGACAGACGGCTTCCACCTGATCGTCGAGGCGCTCCAGCTGAACGGTCTGTCGACGATCTACGGGCTCGTCGGGATCCCCGTCACGGACGTGGCGCGCGCCGCTCAAGCTCGAGGGATGCGCTTCATCGGCTTTCGCCAGGAGCAGGCCGCCGGCCACGCCGCCGCGGCCGCCGGGTTCCTCACGCGCCGTCCAGGGATCTGCTTGACCGTCTCGGCCCCCGGCTTCCTGAACGGTCTGGTGGCGCTGGCGAACGCGACGACGAACTGCTTTCCGATGATCCAGATCAGCGGGTCGAGCGAGCGCGAGATCGTCGACCTCCAGCAGGGCGACTACGAGGAGCTCGACCAGCTTGCGGCGGCGCGCCCGTACGCGAAGGCGGCGTTCCGCGTCGACCGTCCCGAGGACATCGGCACCGGCGTCGCGCGCGCGATCCGGGCCGCCGTCTCGGGGAGACCCGGCGGCGTGTACCTGGACCTCCCCGCGAAGGTCCTCGGGGCGACGATCGACGCCGAGGTGGGGAGCGCCTCGCTCTTCCGGGCCGTAGACCCGGCGCCGTCGCAGATCCCGACGCCCGAGTCGATCGAGCGCGCCCTCGACCTGCTCGCCGGCGCCGAGCGCCCGTTGATCGTGCTCGGCAAGGGCGCCGCCTACGCCCAGGCGGACGAGGAGATCCGCACGCTGATCGAGTCGACCGGCATCCCGTACCTCCCGATGTCGATGGCCAAGGGCCTCTTGCCGGACGATCACCCGCAGTCCGCCGCCGCTGCGCGATCGCTCGTGTTGAAGAACGCCGACGTCGCGTTGCTGCTCGGCGCGCGGCTGAACTGGCTGCTCGCGCACGGCCGCGCCCCCCGCTGGTCCGCCGAGTGTCGGTTCATCCAGGTGGACATCTCGCCGGAGGAGATCGACAGCAATCGGCCGATCGCCGCGCCCGTCGTCGGCGACGTCAAAGCCGCGACGACGCAGCTCCTCGCCGCGCTCCGCCCCGGCCGGATCGCGCCGCGGCGCGCCTGGCTGGACGCCGTCGACGCGAAGAAGGCCGAGAACGTCCAGCGCATGCAGGCGCGGCTGGCGGCGGACGCGACCCCGATGAACTTCTACGGCGCCCTCGGCGCGATCCGCGACGTCCTCGCCGAGCAGGACGGGACGTTCGTGGTGAACGAGGGCGCCAACACCCTCGACTTCGGGCGCGACATCCTCCCGATGCGCGAGCCGCGCAGGCGCCTCGACTGCGGGACGTGGGGCGTGATGGGCGTCGGGATGGGCTACGCCATCGCCGCGGCGGTCGAGTCCGGCCGCTCCGTGGTCGCCGTCGAAGGGGACAGCGCGTTCGGCTTCAGCGGCATGGAGGTCGAGACGATCTGCAGGTACGAGCTGCCGATCGTGGTCGTCGTCTTCGACAACGGCGGCGTCTACAAGGGGGACGAGGTCAATCGCTTCTCCCGCGATCCCGCGCCCACCGCGCTCCTGCGCGCGAGCCGCTACGACAAGCTCATCGAGGCCTTCGGCGGCGCCGGCTACTACGCCGCCGATCCCGAGACCGTCGCGACGTCGCTGCGCGGGGCGCTCGCGGCGCGCAAGCCTGCGCTCATCCACTGCGTGATCGACCCGACCGCGGGGACGGAGAGCGGTCACCTGACGAACCTCAACCCCGAGAGCCGACTTCGCTCCGCCTAGCCGCGTCGTCGTCTCGCCGGCCCGAGAACCCACCGAGGGATTCATGGCAACTCGATCGCACCCCGAAGAAGGCCACCTCGACCCGAACAAGCCCCACGCGCTCGAGGGCATCACCGTCATCGACTTCACGCGCGTGCTGGCGGGACCGACCTGCACACGAATGCTCGCGGACGCGGGCGCGCGCGTGATCAAGGTCGAGCGTCCGAAGACCGGCGACGACACCCGCGCGATGGGGCCGTTCGCCGACGACGGGACGTCGGAGTACTACCGCTTCGCCAACCTCGGCAAGGAGAGCATCGCGCTCGACCTGAAGGACCCCGGCGACCTCGCCCTCGTTCGATCGATGATCGCGAGGGCGGACGTCGTGGTCGAGAACTTCCGCCCGGGCGTGATGGAGAAGCTCGGCCTCTCCCCCGCGGCGCTGGTCGAAGAGCTCCCGCGGCTCATCGTGTGCTCGATCTCCGGCTTCGGACAGTACGGCCCGCTCCACCGTGACGCGGCCTACGACACCGTCATCCAGGCCATCTCGGGGATCATGGACGCGACCGGGTGGCCCGACGGACCTCCCACCCGCGTCGGCACGTCCATCTCGGACATCGCGGCCGGCATCTTCGGCTACTGCGGGATCGTGACCGCGCTCGTCGCGCGCGAGCGCACCGGCAAGGGCACGACGGTCGACGTGGCCATGCTCGACAGCACCTTCGCCCTGCTCGAGCACGGCCTGATGGACGCGCTCGGGCCGCGGGTCCGACCGACTCGCCTCGGCAACCGCCATCCCTTCATGTACCCGTTCGACACCTTCCAGTGCAGCGATCGCCCGCTCGCGATCTGCGTCGGCAACGACCACCTCTTCGGCGCGCTGAGCGCCGCGCTCGGGCTCCCCGATCTCCCGAAGGATCCGCGGTTCGCGACCAACATGGCTCGCAGCGACCATCACGAGCCGCTCAAGACCGCGCTGGAAGCGGCGCTCCAAATGGACACCGCGGCGACCTGGCGGAGCCGCCTGGAGGCCGCCGGCGTGCCGGTGAGCATGGTCCTCAACGTCGACGACACGCGCAACCTCGAGCAGATCAGGATCCGCGGGATGGTCAAGAACGTCGGCGGGTACGACGTGCCCGGGACGCCGCTCAAGTTCGGCGCGTACAACTCCGTCGGCACGACGATCCCCTCCCCGACCCTCGACGACCGCGGCGCGGCGCTGCGCGCCGAGTTCGCCCCGCGGAAGTAGGCGCGCCGAGCCATGGGCTTCCGAACGCTCCCCGAGATGCTTCACGACGCGGCCCGCGACGGTCCGGAGAGGATCGCGCTCGGGAGCGCGGGGGCCGCGCCGTCGCTGACCTACGCGGAGGTCGACGCCCTCGTCGACGAGCTCGCCGGCGAGGTGCGGCGCGGCGGCGTCGACGCGCGCGACACGGTCGCGATCGCGTCGGACAACTGCGTCGAGCTCGTGCTCGCGCTCTTCGCGGTCAGCGCCGCCGGCGCGGTCGCGGCGCCGATCGATCCGGCGCTCCAGCCACGGGAGATCGCCGCGCGGCTCGACGCCGTGGGCGCGAAGGCGATGATCGTCCCCGAGCACCTCTACGAACGTTTCGCGACCGCACGGCTGCCGTCGCCGATCTGGAGGCTCTCGCTCGAGCGCTCTCCCGATCGGCTCCGCCCGGCGCTCGTCGCGCCGAACCTCACCGAGGACGCCGCGCATGCCCCGCGCGCGAGCGGCGTCACGCCGAGCCTGCGCGATGGCGCCGCGCAGGCACCGCGCGCGGGTGACGTCGCGCTCCTGTTGTTCACGACCGGCACCACCCAAGGGCCCAAGGTCGTCCCGCTCACGCACGCGAACCTCAGCGCCTCGGTCGGCGGCAGCTGCGCGACGTACCGGCTCACGCCGGAGGACGCGACGCTGCTCGTCATGCCGCTCTTCCACGGGCACGGCCTCATCGGCGCGCTCCTGGCGACGCTGGCGAGCGGCGGCGCCGCCCACGTGCCGCCGCGAGGGCGCTTCTCCGCGGGCGGCTTCTGGCGTCAGATGATCGACGCCCGCGCCACCTGGTACACGGCCGTGCCGACGGTTCACCAGATCCTCCTCGCGCGCGCCGCGACCGACTACCCGAAGGCGCGACCACCGCAGCTCCGCTTCGTCCGCAGCTGCAGCGCGCCGATCGCCGCGTCCGTGGCGCGCGCCGTCGAGTCGGCGTTCGGCGCCCCCCTCGTCCCCGCGTACGGAATGACGGAGACGGCGCATCAGGCGACCTCGAACCCGCTCCCCGTCGCGGGCGTTCGCAAGGCGGCGTCGGTCGGCGTGCCCACCGGGCTCGAGGTCCAGATCGTCGAGCAGGGCGGGCGCGGCGTGGAGCGCGGCGTCGTCGGGGAGGTCCGCGTTCGTGGACCGGCCGTCACGAGCGGCTACCTGCACGCGCCGGAGGCGAACGCGACGAGCTTCGTCGACGGCTGGTTTTGCACAGGCGACCTCGGCTACGAGGACGAGGACGGGTACCTGTTCCTGCAAGGCCGCATCAAGGAGCTCGTCAACCGCGGCGGCGAGAAGATCTCGCCGTCTGCCGTCGACGCCGTGCTCGCGGAGAACCCGAAGGTCGCCGAGGCGATGTCGTTCGGCGTGCCCGACGACGAGTATGGCGAGGAGATCGTCGCCGCGATCGTCCTCCAGCCCGGCGAGCGCGCGAGCGCGAGCGAGCTGGCGCGCTACGCCCTGTCGCGGCTCAGCGCGTTCGAGGCCCCGAAGCGCTTCTACTTCCTCGACGCCCTCCCGCGCACCGCGAAGGGCGCCGGCGATCGCCGGAAGCTCACCGCGATGTTCACCGCCGCGCAGGCGGCCGAAGCGACGGGGCCGAAACGCACCTCTACGACGGCGGACACGGGTAGGGCGAGGCGATGACCGACGGACATCGGCGCGCCGGCGTTGCCTCGCGGGAGCTCGAGCCGGCGCTGCGCTCCGCGGCGAGCACCCTCGCGCCCGACTCGGTCGCCTCGTCGTGAGCGCGCCGGCCGCCGCCTCCCCGTGACGCGGCGAACCAGACAGTCGGGAGACTCCTGCACGCGCATCGTCTTGTGCTTTGCCCCGCTCCGAGGAAGAATCCGAGCATGCAAGGGGACGGCTGGCAGCCCGGTGGAGGATGGCGGGGGCACCCAGCGGCGGGCGCGCACGCTCCGCAGCCGATGCAGCAGCCGCACGGCATGATGCCCCCGCCCGGGCTCGCCCCGCAGGGCCCCACCGTCGCGCGCGTGCCGCTGATGCCGGGCGAGCGCGTCCTCTACTTCAAGAAGCCCGACCTCGGCATGGCCCGGGTCTGGTACGTGATCGGCGGGGTCGTGCTGCTGCTGTTGCTCGTGGGCATCTACCTGCTCTACGTCGCCGCGACCTTCGAGGAGAGCGCGAGCCACTACTGGGTGATCACGAACCAGCGGCTCTTCACGGTGAACGCACGCGGCAAGGTGCTCGAGCAGATCGGCGTCCACGAGATCTCCGACATCATTCATCGCGTCGGAGGCGGCAAGAACCAGCTCGTCGTCCACACGCCGCGATCGTTCATCACGTTTCGCCAGGAAGAGCAGCACCCGATTCAGCACCTCAAGGCGCTCTTGCAGAACCTGCGCGATCCGCGGTTTCTCCAGCAGGCTCCCGCCGTGCCCTACGAGCCGTGAGCCTCGCGTAACTTCGCGCGATTCCGACGAGCGCGCGGGGCGTCTCCCGGGCGAGGGCGCCGCGGGGACGCGTGCACGTGCGCACGCCGTCGGGACGAAACCTTCTCGAAGAGCTGAAGCGACCGGGCGAGCGTCCGTTGATGGTGGGACAGGCCGGACAACCGGCCGCACACAGAGAGGTCGCTAGCGCCTCGCTCCCCCACGCCATCCGACGGGTCCCCACCACCATGAAGAAGCGCTCCCACGTCTGCGTCCGCACGCTCACCCTCGTCTCGCTCGTCGCCGCCGGCTCGGCGGCCGCAGGCTGCTCGAGCGGGCCGGAGGACGACATGGTCTCCTCCGAGGTCGGCGTCATCAGCCGCTCCGGGAGCGCGCTCATCGGCGAGGTCAAGTCGATCGACGGCGTCTACGGCGCGGACTGCGCCGGCCACACGGAGAACGAAGCCTGGAGCGTGAGGAGCGCCGACGGCGCGAGCCTGACGAACCCGGCGCTCCGCGTCCGGCGCAACGACGCGAGCTGCACGCTGAAGCTGACTCACCTGCGCACCGCGGACGGGACCTTCACCGCGGCCCCGGCGATCGCGCTCTCGGGCACGTACCCGGCGCTGTCGGCGTTCAACGACGACGCCCAGACGGCCGTCGATTTCTACGGCAGCGCCAAGCTCGGCGATCCCTCGTTCGCGAGCGACTTCTCGATCGATCTCGTCTTCGCCGATCCGGCGAACGACGGCGAGCCGGCCTGGAAGTTCCCGGACGGCTACGAGCACGGCTTCACCGTCACCGAGGGCAACGTCCCGGCGCCGGATTTCGGCTTCACGCTGAGCGACCACACGCTGCTCACCGACGAGGACGACGTCGTCACCACGTCGTCGGGGCACATCCAGCTCACGCGCAACGATCACGGCGCGCAGACCTACGCCGTCGTCCACGGGCTCCTCTCGCATGGGATGTCACCCGCCGACCTCGCGAGCGCGATCCAATCGGCCCCACACAGCGGCGCCCTCGCGTCGCCGTACCGCATCCCCGCGGAGGCGCTCGAGCTCGCGGGAGTCGACATCACGGACGGCGTCGCGAGGTCGATCGTCCTGCGCAACACCGACCAGGGCATCTCGTCGTATCAGGTGATCCGCCTACGGTTCGCGCCGCGTCCCTCGTGGACGGCCAGCGATTGGGGTGCGTGCTCCGCCGAGTGCGGCGGTGGCATCCAGACGCGCACGCTCTCGTGCCGGCTGAGCGGCGCCGCGCTCGACCCGAGCTACTGCACCGCCTCGCCCCCCGCGACGAGCCGGGCATGCAACGAGGATCCCTGCGCCACCGGCACGGACGTCGGCGCATTCAGCACCGCCGGCACGTGCGGCGTCCTGGGTGTGCTCGGGCCGGGCTTCATCGTGCAGGCGAGCGCGACCGAGGCCCTCCCTGTCGGGACGACGATCGACGTCATCGGCGCCGGCGTGGCGAACATCGGTGTCTTCAGCGTCACTGGAGTCACCGCGACGGTGACCGTCCTCTCGCCGACCGCGCGTCGGATCGTGCTCACGTCGGCGTTGCCCGCGGGCGCACAGATGGCCCTGCGGACCACGCTCTCCATCACCGTCGCGTTCTCGCTCAGCGGCACGGTGACCCTGCCCGACGGCCACACCGCCACGGGCGCCAAGACCGCGGGCAGCGTCACCTCTACGCTCGTCATGTGCTCTGCGACCTGAACCTCCCGCGCGCGGCAGCCCCGACCGAACGTCGGGGCAGCGGCCGCGAGGCGCGTTGACCGATCGCGGAGCGAAGCCCACGTTCAGCGCGCATGAAGCGGTCCGCGCACGTCGCCGCGGCGCTCGGCCTCTTGGCGGGCGCCGGGGGGCTCGCCGTGCTGGCCGCGCGGCAGATCGAGCCGAGCCCCGGCGCCACCACGCAACCTCGCGCCGCGGCGGTCGAGGCGACCGCAGCCACCTTCGTCGGCGCCGACCGATGTGCAGACTGCCACGCGGACGAGACCCGCGCGTGGCGCGGCTCCGACCACGCGAACGCGATGGCGCGAGCCGAGGGCGCGTCGGTCGCCGGCGATTTCGAAGACCGCTCGTTCGCCTACGCCGGAACGACCACCACCTTCCGACGGCGCGGAGAGCGCCGGGAGGTGACGACGGACGGCGCCGACGGCGGGCTCGCGACCTTCCCCGTCGACTTCACGCTCGGCGCGCGACCGCTCCAGCAGTACCTCGTGCCGTTCGGGGGAGGCCGATGGCAAGCGCTGCCCGTCGCTTGGGACACGCGCTCGAGAGAGGACGGAGGCCGGCGCTGGTTCTCCGTCTACGCGAACGACACGACGACCTCCCGCGACGCCCTGCACTGGACGGGCCCGTCGCAGAACTGGAACGCAGCGTGCGCCGAGTGCCACGTAACGAGCTTCCAGAAGAACTACCGCGCGGCGAACAGGACGTACGAGACCGCCTACTCCGAGCTCGGCGTGAGCTGCGAGGCGTGCCACGGCCCCGGCTCGCGGCACCTCGCCTGGGCCGCTCGGTCCGACCGGACGCGTGACGAGGCGGCGGGCTTCGCGGTGCGCCTCGGCGGCGACACCTTCGCGTGGAGCTTCGACGGCAAGGCGATCGCGTCGCGCGTCGAGCCGCTCCGCGCGGGGGCGGCCCAGGTCGAGACCTGCGCGCGCTGTCACTCCCGGCGTACTCCGATCTGGAGCGAGCTCGATCCCCGCGCGCCGCTCGCCGACTCCCATCGCGCGGCGCTCCTCGAAGAGGGGCTCTACTTCCCCGACGGGCAGATCGAGGAGGAGGTCTACGAGTATGCCTCGTTCCTCCAGAGCAAGATGCACGGGCGCGGCGTCGTCTGCACGAACTGCCACGATCCCCACTCGGGCGCGACGCGCCAGGACGGCAACGGGCTCTGCCACTCGTGCCACGCGCCGGCGGCGTTCGACACCCCGGCGCACACGAAGCACCGCGCGGGCTCGCCGGGCTCGCGCTGCGTGGAGTGCCACATGCCCGCGCGGATCTACATGCGCGTGGACGCGCGGCGCGATCACTCGCTCCGCGTCCCGCGCCCGGACCTCGCCGTGGAGCTCGGCGTCCCCGACGCCTGCACCGCCGCGTGCCACTCGGGCAAGGGCGCGGCGTGGTCGGCGCGCGCCGCGCGGCAGCTGTACGGAGCGCCCCGCCGTCCTCGCCACTGGGGGACGGCCATCGCCGCAGGCCGCCGCTTCGCCGCCGACGCGCAGGCGTCGCTCGTCGACGTCGTCCGCGACGCGTCGACCCCGGCGATCGCCCGGGCGACCGCGCTGGAGCTCCTCGCGCGCTACCCGGCGCCCGCCACGATCGCCGAGGCCGAGCGAGGCGCGCGCGATCCCGACCCGCTCGTCCGTCGCGCGGCGATCCCTTTGCTCGAAGGCGCACCCGAGGCGACGCGCCGCCGGGCGCTCGATCCGCTCCTCGTGGACGCGCGGCGCACGGTGCGACTGGCGGCCGTGAGCGCGCTCGCCGGAGAGCGCGGCGCCCCGACCGGCGCGCCGATGGCCCGAGCGATCGAGGAGGCGCGCGCGTCGTTCGCGGAAAGCGCGGACCGCGCCGACGCCCGCGTCGACCTCGCGAACCTCGAGCGCCGGCTCGGACGACGGGACGCCGCCGAGCGCGAGCTCCGCGCGGCCCTCGAGCTTCAGCCCACCTTCGTGCCCGCGTACGTGAACCTCGCCGACCTGCTGCGTGAAGCGGGTCGCGACGACGAGGGCCGGGCGCTGCTCGAGCGCGGGCTCGCCCTGGCTCCCGACTCCGCTGCGCTCCACCGCGCCCTCGGACTCGCGCTCGTCCGGGGCCGGCGCACGCGCGAGGCGCTCGATCACCTCGCCAAGAGCAGCGCGCTCGCGCCCGAGGACCCCGCGGGCGCGTACGTCTGGGCCGTAGCGCTGCACGACACGGGCGATCGCGCCGGAGCGCTCCGGCTCCTCACGGACGCGGCCCGCCGCTTCCCCGCGCACGAGCCGACGCGGGCGGCGCTCGCGGCCTACGCCGGCGAGCGGCGTTGACGCGCGGCGGCGGCTCGCGGCCTCGGCCGGCGAGCGACGTCGAGGCGCGAGCGCGCCGCGCGGACGGCGTCACTCGCTCTGCCGCTTGGCGATGGCGTCACGAACCTGCTCGAGCACGCTGTCGACGTTGAGGCTCGCGCGCGCCTGCATCGGCGGGAACGCGACGAAGGACTCCCCGAGCTTCTTCACCTCCTCCTGCACGAAGACGAAGCGCCACATCTCGCGCCCCATGAAGTCGGACAGCGAAGGAGGCGCCTTGCTCGGGTCCGTGCGCTCGAACGGATCGAGCCGCAGGTTGCCGATGATCGGCCAGGTGACCTTGGTGGTGCCGCCGAGCCAGCCCCCGGGCTGGTCGATGAAGCGGTACTTCCAGTCGCCGATGCGCACGGCGCCGAGCTTGTCCTCGGCGAAGAACCAGACCTTGTCGCGCTTCGTCGGTCCCGTGCCCATCAGGAGGTCGGTCTGGTCGAAGCCGTCGAGGTGGACCCTGTACTCCTTGTCCCCGACGCGCTTGCCGCGCGACAGCTCCTCGACGATGTCGGGGTTGCCGGCGACGGAGGCGAACGTCGGCAGCCAGTCGAGGCCGGACATGAGCGAGTTCTCGACCTTGTTCGCCGGCACCTTGCCGGGCCACCGGACGATCATGGGGACGCGCATGCCTCCTTCGAGGACGGTCCCCTTCGCGCCCGCGAAGGGCGTCATTCCGCCGTCCGGCCACGTGAAGACCTCGGCGCCGTTGTCCGTCGTGAAGACGACGATGGTGTCGTCGGCGACGCCCAGCGTCGTGAGCTCGGCGGTCACCTTCCCGACGATGTCGTCGAGCTGCGCCATGCCGGCCTCGTACGTGTACCAGGAGTTCTCGGAGGTCTGCTTCTTCGCGTACTCGTCCGAGAGGTGCGTGAAGACGTGCATGCGCGTCGGGTTGAGGTAGACGAAGAACGGCTTATCCTGCTCCTTCGACCGCTTCATGAAAGAGATCGCGCTGCCGAGGAACTCGTCGTCGACCGTCTTCATGCGCTCGGGCGGCAAGGGCCCGGCGTCCTCGATGCGCTGCTTGCCGACCTTGCCCCAGCGCGGCTCCTCGGTCGTGTCGTCCGTGTCCGTCGCCCAGCTGCGGATGACGTTGCGCGGGCCGATCGTGGCCTTCATGTCCTCCGGGTAGCTGTGCCAGTACGGATCCTCCATCGCGTTCAGGTGGTAGAGGTAGCCGAAGAACTCGTCGAAGCCGTGCACGGTGGGGAGGTACTTGTTGAGATCGCCGAGGTGGTTCTTCCCGAACTGGCCGGTCGCGTAGCCCATCGACTTGAGCACGCTCGCGACCGTCACCGCCTGGTCCGGGAGGCCGATGTCGGCGCCCGCCTGCCCGATGGTCGTGAGGCCCGTCCGCAGCGGGAGCTCTCCCGTCATGAAGTTCGCTCGCCCCGCGGTGCAGCTCGGCTCCGCGTAGTAGTCCGTGAACCTCATCCCCTGCGCGGCGAGGGCGTCGATGTTCGGGGTGCGGCTCGCCATCATCCCTTGGTGGTAGGCGCCCACGTTGAACCAGCCGACGTCGTCGGCCATGATGAAGACGATGTTCGGCTTGTGCTCGACCGTCACGGGCTGACCCTCGTTCTGCGGCGAGCCGTTGCAAGAGGCGAGGATGGCCGTCACGAGCGCGAGGGCGCCGAGGCCGGTCCGGAGAGGATTCATGGGTTCGCTCCTTCCGGGCGCCCTCGTGCAACGCGCGAGCCGCGTCCGGCGGCGCCGGCGAGCGCGTCCACGCCGGCGCGGCGAGCCGCGTCGAGGCTCGACGAGACCGCGACTCATCCGGACCGTCTCAGCCTCGGAGCGAGCGAATCACGCGCCGTGCGTTCGGTCGTCGCGCGACCGCGCCGGGGACCGGCGGACCTCGGACGGCGTCACGCCGAGCACGCGCCGCATGCAGCGGGCCATGTGGCTCTGGTGGGAGAACCCCGCCTCGAGCGCGACCTCGCTGGCGGGGAGCTCGCCGCGGGAGAGCAGGACACGCGCGCGCTCGACGCGGCGCTGGACGACGTACGCGTGAACCGAGACGCCCACCGAGCGCTTGAAGAGGACGCGGAGATGCGAGGCGCTCACGCCCGCGACGCGCGCCAGACGGAGGAGCGAGACGTCGCCGTCGAGGTGGGCCTCGACGTACTCCTTCACGCGCGCGAGCTGTCGCGGCGAGAGCCCGACGCTCGGCGGTGACAGGACGCGATGCGGCGCGAGCAGGTGGACCGCGAGCGCCATCCCGAGGCTCTGGCGGTAGAGGAGGCCGTTCGGCTCGCCTGCGCGGAGCTCCGCGGCGAGCGCCCAGGCGATGTGCTCGATCGGGGCGTCCTCGACGTGGCAGCGCTGCGCGACGGTAGCGCGATCCGGATCGAGCCCCATCTCGGCGGCCGCGACGCGCACGAGCGTGGCGGGCAGGCGCAGATCGACGTGGTCGCTCGCGTCGTCCTCGAACCACTCGTCCGTCGAGCCGGCGGGCATCACCGTGACCAGGCCGCGCGTACGTACGCAGCGGATGTCGTGCGCGCAGGAGACCCGCACCGGCGCGCCCGCGTGCACGCTCACCACGTGGTCGGCGCTCGCCCTGTGACGATGCGCGCCGCGCGCGGTCTTGCGGATGTCGATCCCGAGACCGACGCGAGCGATGTCTTCACGAGCGTCCATGCTGCCCTCCGACTGGCCCCAACGAGGGTGCCATCGATTTCCTTCCGATGCCCGTCGTCGGTTCCTGCTCTCGATACATCGGATCGTGCGCGACCGCAGCGGATGGCGGGCGCTACTCGATCGTTCATGAAAAAGCGGATCACGGTCCTCGGCACGGGGCGCATGGGGGCGGTGCTCGCGCTCGCGTTCCAGGCGCACGGGCACACGGTCACGGTGTGGAATCGTACGGCCGCCAAAGCGGCGCCGCTCGCGGCGAAGGGGATCCACGTCGCCCCGTCGGTCGACGACGCGGTCGCCGGCGCGGACATCGTCGTCGGCAACTTGCTCGACTACGCGGCGAAGCTCGCGGTGCTCTCCCCGGCACGCTCCACGTCGGCGCGGAGATCGGCCACGCGAGCGCGCTCGACGCCGCGGTCCTCGTCGTCCTGTGGGCGTCGCTGTTCGGAGCGTGGCACGCAGCGGCGGATGGTCGTCGTGCTGGACGCGATGCACAGCGATGCCTTCACCAAGATGCAGGCCCAGGGCTTCACGAGCCAGCTGGAGAAGCTCGACGCGCGGTACGCGTGACGGCGGCGCGGCCGGCCCGCAGAGCACCACTGTCTCGCCACGGTAGGTCAGCGAGAGCTCGTTGGTGAGCGATCCGACGGTTGCAGATCCACCGCGGGCGGAAATCGATCGAGCGCTCGGTTTGCCCAACCGAGGGACGCACTCTATCCGACTCGGGTCCAAGGATAAGCCCTCGGGGTGATGGCGGTCGGCTCCCTCCGATGATGCGCTCGACCGTGCTCGCGAAGCAGCGCGAGCACGGGAGGGTGCCATGGCGGAGATCGAGCGAGAGATCCAGGCGACGGGAGCAGCGAACGTACTCGTCTACATGAAGGACTCGACGGACGAACAGCGTATGTCCGCTGCCGCCTCGCGCTTCGTCGGCGCGCCGAATTCCATCTCCGCCGCGCTCACCCGATCGCGTGTCGCGACCAGGGGCAAGCCGAAGACAGGGCGAATCTACGAGCACCTCGGCGTCATGCTGGGGACCGTGGACGCGGAGAGCCTCGCCGCGCTGAAGAAGGACCCGGCGGTGAGACGCGTCGCTCGCGCCCCGCAGATCTCGCTGATCCGTCCGGTGGCGGCGCGAGCGGCCAAGCTCACGGCCTCACTCACGTGGGGGATCCGCAAGCTGAAGGCTCACCGTCTCTGGGAGGGAGGCCACAAGGGCGGAGGCGTGAAGATCGGGCACCTCGACACGGGCGTGGACGGCAAGCACGCGTGCCTTCGAACCGCGATCGCCGACTTCGTCACGCTGGACGCGCTCGGCGCGGTGCAGAAGCTCAGGCCAGGAGAGAAGGCCTTCGACACGGACGGTCACGGGACCCACACCGCGGCGACCATCGCGGGTCGCCCCGTCGGCGGGCGGAGCGTGGGCGTCGCGCCCGAGGCGGAGCTCTTCTCCGCCGCCGTCATCGAAGGCGGCGACGTCATCGCTCGTATCCTCGGCGGGCTCAACTGGGCTGTCGGACGAGGTTGCACGGTCGTCAACGCCTCGCTCGGGCTTCGAGGGTGGCACGACGAGTTCCTGCCTCTCACGCGCATCCTCCGCGTGCGGGGAGTCTTGCCCGTCTTCGCTGTCGGCAATGAAGGGCCAGGGACCAGTCGCTCACCCGGCAACTACGAGGAGGCGCTCTCCGTCGGTGCTTGCGATGCGGGCGGTCTGGTCGCGGACTTCTCTTCGAGCCAGGAGTTCCTGACGCCGCAGCGGCGCCACGTCCCGGACCTCGTGGCTCCTGGCGCCGGCGTGATCTCGGCCAGGCCGGGGGGCGGCTACCAGTCGATGGACGGCACGTCCATGGCGACGCCGCACATCGCGGGGCTCGCAGCTCTGCTGTGGAGCGCAGAGCCGTCTGCGACCGTCTCGGACATCGAGCAAGCGATCCTCGCGTCCGCGAGCGTTCTCACTTCGGATGGGGTCGAGCGGCAGGGCCGCGGAGTCCCCGACGGCGTCCGGGCACTGGCTCATCTGCGGGCGTAGGCGCGGAAGGCGTGTTAAGTTTCGTTGGTGGCGCGCTTCAAGATTGACCCCGTGCTCAAGGCGACCCTCGAGGCGTCGAAGGCCAGCAATCAGCCCGTCGAGGCGGTGGTCGTGCTCGCGCCCTCCGACACCTCGTCGGGGGTCGACTCTCCGGCGGAGACGACGCGCAAGGGGAAGGCCCTCCTCGCGCGCGTCGAGCACGCGGTGGGCCGCGCTCCGGATTCCGTCAACGTCTTCGAGAACCTCCAGTCGGTCGCGGTCCGAGCCGATGCCCGGTTCATCGAGATGTTGCTCGAGCAGCCGGAGGTCGATTCGGCGATGGCCAACCGCGCCGTCGCGAGCGCCCCGGATTCATCTCGCGGGCGCCCGCGTCGCTGACCCTCCCTTCGCCGTCAGAGCGCCGCGGCGCCGAAGTACGCGGCGACGACGAGCGCCGCTGCACCGACGCGCTTCGGGCGTGGCCTGAACGAACTACGCTCCAACCACACCAAGACCGCGCCACCGGCGAGCGCGAGCGGGTGATGATCGCTCAGCGCGCAGGCAACCATGAGGGCCGAGCACGCGAGCGTGCACGGCCCACCGACGAGCAATCCGTAGCGGAGAGCGCTGAGGTCCGCCCGCCAGCCCAGAGGCACGAGCGGTAGCGTGCGATGGCATGCGACGACGAGCCGCGCGCGCCAGGGGGTCACGAACCAGATCGCGGCAAGCGCGAAGCTCGTCGCGACGGCGACCCCGGAGCGCGCGACAGGAGCGAACCGCAGCGCCAGAACCACGAGTGCCACCCCGAGCCAGGGGACGAAGTAGCCGAGCACGAAGAGCGCGACCGAGCGATGACGCCGGTGAGCCATGCTTCGGAACGCGGTGACGCGCACGAACCCGACGATGGTCGGAAGCATCATCGCGGTCGTCATCAGCATGAACTGCGTGACATCTCCCGCCAACGATGGTCGTCGATCGTGTGGCTGGACGCTGCGCACGACGAAATGCGCGAGCATGCCGAGCCACGCGGCGGCGCACATCACGAGTGTCCACCACTCGGGGTGATTCCAGAGAAGCCGCCGCAGATACGAGCCTGCCCCGCCGCTCGAGGGATTCACTGGTAGTAGAGGCTGACGCGCCCGACCGTCACCGGCGCGCCGCCGAACTGCCCACTCGGCACGAACGAGACGCGGAGCTTGGATGGATCCCAGCCACTCTCGTTGGCGAGGCGACGGACGAGCCGCGTCACGTCGAGGACGTGATTGAGGCCCGACCCGGCGTGCTGCGCGGACGCACGGGACGCCTCCATGAGGCCAAACATCGAGAGGCGCCCGGCGAAGAGCTCGGGGTGCTTCGCAGGATCGTCGCTCTCGGGAACGTTCAGGTACACGTCGTACGAAGGGGCCCGGCTCGACGCCGTCATGTTCTCGATGTTCAAGAAGACTCGCCTCGGTGCGGCCGCGGCTGCGGGCGGCTGCACGGGCACCACCACCCGCGTCGCTCGCGCGTCGAGCACGGTCGACGCTGGAGTCGCGCCCACCAGCCGCGGAGCCACCTTGGGGACCGGAGCCTTCTTCATGGCTGCAGCGAGCGCCGGCAGCGGATCGCTCGTGTCGTCATAGGCATATCCCAGCGCTTCGATGCTGACGACGTCCTTGGCCCGCATCTCCACGGGCATCCTGTCCACGTCGAAGAAGCCGAACGACACGCCCTCGAGCCAACGATCGTCGGCCGTGTTCTCGTTCGTCGCCCCGCGCTCGAGCCTGCGCCACACCTCCCACACGCGATCGATGTTCGCGTGATGGAGCCAGAAGATCGGGTCGAGCGCGGCGGTGTGAAAGCTGCCCATCCAGCCGCTCTCGCCGCCGACGGCGCCGTGCATGCTTCCGTGCGGGACGCGCTCCAAGACGCCATGCGCAGCGAAGGCGCCCGCGTGGCTGAAGGCCGTGATCGCCCCCGCGAACGAGCTGCCGCCGGAGGCGGGGTCGTGCTCGAAGACGGTCTCATCGAGGCAGTCCCCGAGGTCGACGTCGCGCGCGTCCGCGAACGGTTCGCCCGCGTTGCAAGCAGGATCGCGATCGGGCAAGTACAGCGGGTTGTCGGCGCTCGCGGGCACCCGGAAGGCCGCCGGCAAGAGCCTCGAAGGCGCGCCCGCGCTGTAGTTCCAGTACGGCAGCGCCCAGTCGTCGGGGCCGCCGAGCTTCTTGACCTCCGCCGCGACGATCCGCTCGAACTGGTGGAGGTACATCCGATGCCACGGGAGGAAGTACCAGGACGCATGCTGGCACTGTGTCCAGTACCTCGCCTGCTCGTCCTCGGACGGAAGCTCCTCGCCGTCCTCTGCCAGTGGATCCCATGCTCGAACGTACTCATGGATGGCTGCCTGGAACCGCCAGCTCGTTGGATCGACGATCGGCCGCCTTCGCATCTCTGCGACGGCGCGGCCGTACCAGTAGAGCGTCTCGTCTCCGCTCGCCAGCCCCCAGACACTCTTCCGCACGCGCATGTTCGACCTCCCCTCGAAGTTGTCACCCGAGTAGACGCCGCGAGCGCGCGCGCGAACATCACCCCAAAGGGTTAGCCTTCAATCGCCGCGGATAGTGCGCTTCGTCGCTCGCACATTCCGTCGTCTCCGCCGAGGAGATCGAGACCAGCTACGCCGTGTCTGAAGACGTCGACTATCCGTTCGCCGACTTCGCGAACGAACAGGAGCAGCCGCTCTACCGTGGGGGCCTGCACGTCGCCGGCGACTTCTGCTCCGAGGAAGACGAAGACTGGAACCCCTACAACGTCATCGTCGACGGGGACCTCGTCGTCGACGGGACGGTCGACTGGCACGACTACGGCTCCGGCTGCTTCGTGCTCGTGACCGACGACCTGCGGCGCAAGAATCTGCTGTCGCAGGGGTGCCCGACCATCGTGGTCCGCGGCGATCTCGTGGTCGAAAAGACATCCAGGGCCACCACGGCGACTACCTCAAGGTGAGCGGGAAGACGATGACGAAGATCATCGTCAACACGCTCTACTTCAGCGGGACGGAGACTGCGGGATCGAGCAGCGCGTGGTCTCCCAGGCCCTCCGCGCGGGCCGGCGGGTGCTCCAGCCCGGCGTCCGCCCGAGCCACCTCGCGGCCCTCGACGCCGTCGAGGCCTTGATCGCGAAGGGCGAGGTCGTCGCGGAGCTCGATCTGACCGAGAAGAAGCTCCGCGGGTTCCCTGCGCGCGTCCTCGAGCTCCGCGGCCTGAGGCGCCTCGTCCTCCGCGGGAACGATCTCGGCGCGCTCTTGCCCCGGAGATCGCTCGGCTCACGGACCTGGAAGAGCTGCTGCTCGCACTACGACGAGCTCTACGCGCTGTACGGGAACGTCGACGCGATGGGGCACCTTCGCGGCGCTGCTGGAATCGCCGGAGGTCGGATTCTCGGTGAGACCCGATCGACGACACGAAGGTGCGCATTCTCCTCGGGCGGCTCGTGAGCACGACGCATACCGCTGAGCCGCGCCCGCGCTCGCGTGCTCGCCGTCGACCGCGAGAAAAGTGTTTACGTTTACAAGAGCCTGGGTGCGCCGCTCACGCGCGCGTGGCAGAGCGATCTGCGCGCGCCTCGCTCGCGCGCGTAGACGTAAACACTTTGTCATCCGTTCGGCCTCTGCCGGACGCGCTGGCCGGGATCAGGCTATGCCCATGCGACTCGCACTCCGCCTCTTCACCTTCGCCGCGCTCGCCTCCCTCTCGACGATCGCCGCCGCATGCAACAAGGCAGTCGACGGCGAGACCAGCGCTCCAGGCCCCGTCGACGGCCAGGGCGACGGGGGCGCCGGCGGCGACGGTGACGGTGAGCCCGGAGGCGACACCGATGCCTCGAGCGTCGCGCCGCTCGGGCCGGTCGAGGTCGTGTTCGTCCGGAGCCTCGGCGACGAACGCGACGCGCACGACGTCCTCGTCGTCCTGGACCTCGGCAGCGGGGACGAGCGCGTCATCGCGGACACGGCCCAGGACGGGCGGGGCTGGGGCATCGACGGCTTCTCGATCTCGCCCGATCGCAGGCGCATCGTCCTCGCCTCGCTCTACGGCCCGACCGCCGAAGACACGGCGACGGGCCACGCCACGCAGCGCATCTGGACGCTCGACGTCGAGGGCAAGAGCTTGAAGCGCATCACCCCGGTGTTCACGAGTCACGCCGGGGACATGAGCTGGTGGATCGACGTACGAGACCCCGTCTTCACGTCGGACGGCAAGAACGTCATCTACGACTACGGCGAGACGGAGATCGGGGGCAAAGGGTTCGTCCGGCCGTGGATCGTGCCGGCCGACGGCAGCGGGCTGCCGCGCCTCTTCTTGCAGGACGAGGTCCCGTGCTCGGTCGTGAGCGACGCCTCGGCGAACCCCGTCACGGGGGAGGTCGTGCTGGAGTACGCCGTCTGCAACGGCCAGATGCCCGAGGGGCTCCACGCGCACGCGCCGACCGGCGCGAGGACCGGCGTCCTCGTCGACGCGGTGCGGATCTGGGGTCCGTCGCGCTGGGCGCCCGACGGGCGAGCGTTCGTCTTCCCCGGGAGCGCGAACCACGACGATCCGCTGTCGCTCTACATGATGACGCCCGCGGACGGACAGCTCTACACGCTCGTGACAGGCACCGAGCAGAAGAGCATCCTTTCGGCGGCCGTCTCGCCGGACGCCAGCCGCATCGTGTACTGCGCCGGGCCTCGGGCGTCCGGGAGCGCCAGGGACCTGCGCGTGCTCGACCTCACGAAGGACCCCGTCACCGACGCGCCGCTGACGGCCGACGGCAGGAGCTGCGCTCCGGCGTTTTAGGCACGCACGCGCCCGATCGGCGAAGCGCGGGGGTCGGCGCCGAGCCATCGCGAGCGCGAGCTCACGACCGGCGGATCGGGTAGAACGGACCCATGGAAGTTCGCGAGCTGTCCGCGCAGCGCGACGCCGACGTGATCGCGCGGTACCTCGGGTTGCTGTACGCGGAGCTCTTCGGTCCGAGCGCGGTGCTCTCGGAGGCGCACCTTCGCGCCGCGCTCGGGCAATGGGAGCGCGACGGGCGCACCCCCACTGGGCATTTCAGCTCGTGGACACGTCCGGGCGAACGGCGGCGTTCTTCGCGCTTGCCGAGTCGTTCGCCTTCTTCGCCCACGGCAGCTACGGCATCCTCAACGAGCTGTGGGTGAACCCGGAGGTGCGCTCGCGGGGCGTCGGCAAGGACGTCATCGACTTCTGCGTTCGCTTCGCGACGGCGCAGCGCTGGACACGCATCGACGTCTCGGCGCCGCCCAACGCGGAGTGGGATCGAACCTTCGCGTTCTACCAGAAGCGTGGCTTCACGTTCACCGGGCGCAAGCTGAAGATCCCGATCCCGGAGGCCTGAGCGGCCGACACGGCAGCGAACAACCTGAAGCCGATCGACTACGCGGGGTACGGCGCGCTGGCAAACGTCTCGGTCTCCGACGGAGAGAACCAGGTCCCGCTTCCGATCACGCTGGCGATCGGCGAGGTGAGCTTCGGCGAGAACGCCACGATCCCGCCCGCGTACGCGGTGACCGAGAAGGTGCTGCAGCTCACCGCCGGCGACCAGATCATCCTCCGGCTCCCGAACGACACCCAGCCTGGTCCGGCCGTCGCCTACCCGCTCCCCGCGATCGCTGACGCCAAGGTGCGCCTCGGTCGACCGCTACGCCGGCGACGACGTCGCCGCTCGGAACAGCGTCGCCGTGCTCGACGACACGCGGTCGGCGGTTCGCTCCTTCACGACCTCGCCGTGACACCTCCGAGCGCTGCTCGGGGCCTCGGCAGGATCGCGAGACGCCGACCAGCGCGCGGACCGCGGCGCCGCGCGGCACCGGAGGCGGGCTCGCATCCGACGCGTCCTGCGTCGCGCCGTGGAAGACTCAGCTGAGCTCGCCCCAATCGCGCGCGATGCGCCACGCACCCGGCTTGAAATTCCACGTGATGATCGATGCCGGGTCGAAGGTCTCGTCGAGCGCCGTCATCGACACGATCTCGCTCTCGAGCAGCGGGATGTTGAGCGGCTTGCGCCGGCCCTCGAGGTCCCAGAGCTGGTAGTGGTCGACGGGCTCGATCGCCCCACGCAGCGGTCCGAAATCGAGCGGCGCGCAGACTCGGACCACCTCGCGACCGAGCTTCTTGCTGTGGAACCGGACCGACAGGCGGCGCTTGGCGGCGATCGCATCGAGGAAGACGGCGTGAGCGGCGTGCATGCACCTCCTCTACCATCAACGGCGACGCCCGACCTCACGGCCAGCGTCTCCCTGCCTGGCGGAAGCCGAGCCGTGGCCAGCTGACAAGCGGCCGGCGACCGCCGCATCCGGCACTCTCGGAGAGAGCGACGGGTAGCCACGAGCGCGTCCGGGCCCGCGGGCTCCGGACGCTCGCCGGTGCCCGCTCCGGCGGCGACGGCACATGGTAGTCTGCGCTCGTGCTGCGGAACTCACGCCGCTCCCACGAGGTCGACGCCGCCCTGGCGGACTTCTACGCGCCGGGCCTCGCGGCAGACTCGTTCGTAGAACGCGCGTTTTCCCTCACCTCGCGCGTCGTTCCCAGCGCGCTGAACAGCCACGGAATCATCGACGCGGAGACCGGCGTGCTCAGCGCCAACTTCGATTGCGCGCTGCCTGGCCTCGCAGACGCCTTCGGGGCGTTCGGCCGGCACATGGCCAAGTACGCGCCGTTCCGGTTCGACCCTGCGGTCAACGGCGGCAAGCCTTTCAGCCCGCGCGACTTCTACAGCGGCCCCGCGCTTCGAGACCTCGACATCTACCAAGAGGTCTACCGTCCGATGCGCCTCGTCGATCACTGTTTCGTGCACGTGCCCACGGGCGACGGCGCGACCGTGTTCGTCGGGCTCCTCCGCGACGGCCAGCCGTTCACTCCCAAGGAGAAGGAGCTGCTCACGCTCGTCCAACCACACCTGGCGCACGGACGCCGGATGGCGTTCGCGATCACCGCCGCCGGCGCGATCGTGTCGCCGGAGCTGTTCTCTGGCGCGGGCTTCACGCCCCGCGAGAGCGACGTGCTCTACTGGCTCACGCAGGGCAAGTCGAACGACGAGATCGCGAAGCTCCTCCGACTGCGCGCAGACTCGGTGAGCCGCCACCTCCAGAACATCTACGACAAGCTCGGCGTCGAGCACCGGGTCGCGGCGACGATCCACGCGCTCGACCTCGCACGGAGGCTCCACGCGGAAGCGCGCGCCGGGCAAGGGGCGGTCACACTCACGGTCTCCACGCGGCGAGCGACGCGCAGACGGTGACCGTCGGCAGGGCGCGTCTCGCGGCTCTCTCCGGCAGGCAGCCATCGCGCCCTCCCGCCGCATCGACTGACAACAGGCGATCAGGTTAGGTGCGAGCGTCCGTGGCGCTGCGTTGCGACGTCCGAGCGGAGTCGATACGAAGGGTCACCATGATCGACCACACCGGAATCACCGCGGCGCATCCCGCCAAGTCCCGCACGTTCTACGAGAAGGCGCTCGCGCCGCTAGGCTATCGCGTGATGATGGACATCCCGAAGGAGCACACGGGCGGCCGCGTCGTCTTCGGGATGGGAGTGCCGCCGTCGCCCGACTTCTGGGTATCGGAGGGAGCTCCGACGGACAAGCTCCACATCGCCTTCCGCGCCGAGACGCGCGCCCAGGTCGATGCGTTCCACAAGGAAGCGATCGCCGCCGGCGGGACGGACAACGGCCCACCTGGGCCGCGCCCACACTACCACGAGCGCTACTACGGTGCGTTCGTGCGCGATCCGGACGGGCACAACATCGAAGCCGTCTGCCACGCCCCCTGACGCTCGCCCCGAGCGCGACCGCGAAGCCTGCTGGGCCGAAGCATGCTGGAGAGTCCGCCGCGACGACGTCGCTGCGTCGAGCGTCGCAGATCGCGGGGGCGGAGGCGTACGCCTTAAACTAGGCCTAGGTCCGTCGCGCTCCCCGTGAGCTAATGGCGCTGAATTGTCGGCGCACGACACGGGGAGACACTCCGAATGAACGGCTCCAATCCGGTACGCCCTGCGACGAGCCCCTCCGCTCCGCAGGGCGGCCGAGCGCGGTGGGGGTGCTTCGCGCTGCTCGTCGGCGCGCTCTTCGTCCTCGGATGTACACAGTCGACGAGCGGTGACGAGGGCTCGGCGGACTCCGGCGCGGCCGAGGACGCCTCCGGCGCTCGCCCCGACGCGAGCGTGGGCCCCACGGACGGCGGCGGCGCCACCGAGTGCGCGATCGGCAACGGCGGCTGCGATCCGCTCGCGACCTGCACGAAGACAGCCACCGGCCGGACCTGCACGTGCCCGACCGGCTACACGACGGCCGACGACGGCGTCACGTGCGACGAGATCGACGAGTGCCTCGTGAACAACGGCGGATGCTCCGCGGCAGCGACGTGCGAAAACACGCCGGGTTCGCGCACGTGCGTCTGCGGTCGCGGATACACGACGACCGACCATGGCATCACGTGCACCGACGTCGACGAGTGCCTGGTCGCCAACGGCGGATGCTCGGTGAACGCGACGTGCAAAAACACGCCAGGATCGCGCACCTGCACCTGCCTGAACGGCTACGCGTCGACCGACGACGGCGTCACGTGCACCGACGTCGACGAGTGTCTCGTCGCCAACGGCGGATGCGCGGCCAACGCGACGTGCGATAACACGCTGGGGGCTCGCACCTGCACCTGTCCGAACGGCTATGCCACGGCCGACCAGGGGATCACCTGCGACGACATCGACGAGTGCCTCGCCGACAACGGCGGGTGCGCGCCGAACGCAAACTGCACCAACACGCCGGGAGCGCGCACGTGCGCCTGCCCGAACGGATTCACGACCAACGACGAGGGCGTCACCTGCACGGACGTGGACGAGTGTCTCGTCGACAACGGCGGGTGCGCGCCGAACGCGACCTGCACCAACACGCCGGGGTCTCGTGCGTGCGCCTGCCCGAACGGGTATACGACGACCGACGAGGGCGTCACCTGCACGGACATCGACGAGTGCCTCGTCAACAACGGCGGATGCTCCGCGGCAGCGACGTGCGAAAACACGCCGGGGTCGCGCACGTGCGCGTGCGCTGCCGGCTACACGACGACCGACGCCGGCCTGACCTGCAACGACGTCAACGAGTGCCTCACCGACAACGGCGGCTGCGACGCCCGCGCGACCTGCACCAACACCTTGGGCAGTCGCATCTGCACGTGTGCCGCCGGCTGGGCATCGACCGACGGCGGCGCGACGTGCGACGACGTCGACGAGTGCCTCACGGGCAACGGCGGCTGCGACGCCCACGCGACCTGCACGAACACCATCGGGAGCCGCGCGTGCGCGTGCGACTCCGGCTGGCGGGGGCCTGGCACGTCGTGTGTGGACGTCGACGAGTGCCTCACGGGTAACGGCGGCTGCCACGTCAACGCGACCTGCACGAACACGCCCGGGGCGCACGACTGCACGTGCAACGCCGGCTACGAGGGCAGCGGAATCGCGTGCACCGACGTCGACGACTGCTCGCCGAACCCCTGCAACAACGGCGGAACGTGCACGGACCGCCTCCTCGGCTTCACGTGCGCGTGCAGGCCCGACTACTACGACGCGACCTGCTCGACCTACGACCCGCCACCGGGGCCGGTCATCGGCTTCACCTACTCGGAGCACGGACGCGTGGGCCTCCACTGGAAGCCACCGGCGGATCCCGACTGGCGCAACGTGCGGATCGTCCGAAAGACCGCCTCGGCTCCCGCGAGTCCGACGGACGGAACGGTCGTCTACGAGGGCAGGGAGCGATTCGTGTTCGACGCGACGGCCATCGTCGCGACGGCGTACCACTATGCCGCGTACACCTACGATGACCGCGGATCGGTCTCGACGCCGGCGCGCATCTCGTTCACGCCGAGCTGGATCCTCCGCCGATTCACGGCCAGCGCCGACGTCGCCCGCGATCCGCAGTTCCCCTACTTCACCGTGCACGCGTGGGGAGCCGGCGGCGGCGGCCGCGGCGCCAACGGCGGCGGCGGCGGCTACGCGACCAGCTACGGACAGATCCTTCCGGGTGAGACTTGGCGCGCGATGGTGGGCCGCGGCGGCGACTATCGGGGTACCGGCGGCTACAACGGGACCGAAGACATCGGGCGCGGCGGTCTGGACCGCGATATCTACATCCCCAGTGGCGGTCAGATGTCGGGCTTCTTCCGAAAGCCCGGCTCCGGCGTGCCCACGGCCATCTCGGAATGGAGCGTCATCGCCGGAGGAGGCGGCGCGTCGGGCAGCCTCGACGCCGGGATGCCGGGCGGCGGCGGCGGCTCTCCGGGTTCTGGGGTCCGGCCAGGCCTGCCGGGCGCCAATGGCTTGGGCGGCGCCAGCAGCGTCACGCAGACCGCGATTGCCCCCGGCCTCGCGTTCGCCGACGGCGGCCACGGCGCGACCACCGCCACCTGCTCCGCCACTTGCGGCGGTCCGGGCGGAGGTGGTTACGGCGGCGGCGGCGCTGGCAGGACGGTCTCCGCTCGGGGGAACTCCTGGGCCGGCGGCGGCGGCGGCGGCAACTACGCGAGGAACGCCAACGGGCTCACGAGCCGCACGACGAACGCCGGCGCCTACTATGCGGCGGAGGAGGACTCGCCGTTCTACCCGACCGACGGCTCGGACCCCGCGCGCGGCGGTCCCGCGAACACCGGGGGACGCAATGGCCACGTCGTCGTCGTCCTCACGCGCTGTCCGGGCAACATGGGCGGACCGACGTGCAGCGACGTGACCGCAGGCAGCGCTCCCGTGACGGAGCTTCGAGCGTCGACCGGCGCGATCGTCCTCGGCTGGAAGCTGCCTCCCGACGCCGTCGACGCGATCCGGATCTTCCGTTCGACGACCGCCTATGCGACGACGCCCGACGACGAAACGGTCCTCGTCGACGTGCCGGGGACGGAGACGTCCTTCGCCGACCCGATCGCGGTGCCCGGCGTCTACTACTACAGTCTCTTCACGCGCAACGCCGCCGGCGTGTACTCGTCGGTGGCGAACGTCACGGGCGAGATGTGCACCGTCTGCCGTATGACGGCGAGCAACGCCATCGTCGTTCCTGATGGGATGGCGAGCATGACCGTGAAGGCGTGGGGCGCCGGCGGCGGCGGCGGCTACGACCGTGACATGGGCTATCGGAGCAGCGCCGGCGGCGGCGGCGGCTTCAGCTCGAGCACGACCGCGGTGAGCCCGGGCGAGACGTTCCGCGCGATCGTCGGCGGCGCAGGCTCGCTCGCGTTCGTTGGGGCCCCCGGAGAGGGATACAACGGCGTCGACGACATCGGACGCGGAGGCATCTCGGCCTGCCGCGACGGCGCGACCGGAGGCCAGATGTCGGGGGTCGTAAGGGTCCCGCTCTCGAGCGCGCCCCTCCCTCTCGCGATCGGCGACTGGCTCGCGATCGCCGGCGGTGGCGGCGGCGGTCACGGCTCGACCCGATCGACGGGCGCTGCGGGAGCCGGCGGCGGGATCGCCGGTCAGGCCGGTCAGCCCGTTCAGGGATACACTGCGATTGGTGGGACGGGCGGGCAGGGCGGCGTCGGCGGCACGGCCGGCAGCGATCCAAACCAAGACGGCACCGCCACCGCTGGCTCCAGCTGGAGCGACGGCGGACGGGGCGGCCGTGTCGACTCCCGTTGGTACGGCTTCGGCGGGCCCGAGTGCGGCGGAGCCGGAGGCGGTGGCTACGGCGGCGGCGGCGGCAGCGCCCGACACGCCGACTTTGCCGCCGGCGGTGGCGGCGGCGGCGGTTACGCGCCGAACGGCGGCACGACGAGCGTAGGCAACTTCCAGGTCCCTGCGAACACGGCGGACCCCGACTACCCCGCGGGCTGGCACCCCGGCTACGGCGGCAACGCGGTCACTTGGGTCAACTGGGTCCCCACCAACATCGGCCTTGGGGGGAACGGCTACGTCGTCGTGCGGTTCCAGTGATGCGAAGGCCAGCGCGAGCACGAGCGTGGATCCTGTCGGCGGCGCTCGTCGCGTGCTCGAAAGAAGCGAAGCAAGAAGGAGCGAGCCCTCCGTCGGAGGCGAGCAGCGCTCTCGCCGGCGACGCGATGACCGCGCCCTCCGCGGCCGCCTTCGCCCCCGAGCCACCCGCCGCGAACGCGGACCTCGTGCGGCGCTTCCCCGACGAGGAGCGGCTCGACAATCCGAAGGAGCGGCTCGTCCACGGCCCGGCGATCGTCCGGCTCGATCCTGCGTCGACGCGGACGAGCGCGTTCTTGCCGTCGTCCACCGAGGTCGTGCTCGTCGCGCGCGCGAAGGTGGACGAGCGATCGTGGGTGCTCGTCAGCTATGGCAGCCCCTTCGACAGGACAGCCCGCCTGAACGGCTGGGTGCCCCACGAAACGCTCTCCGGCGAGCCTCCTCGCGATGCAGCCGACGGCGGCAGCCCCAAGACACCGAAGCCCGCCGCGCGCTGCGCCAAGGGAGAGGTGCTCGTCTGGGGAGAGGTCGCCACGTGCGAGCGCGCCTGCTCCGACGATTCAGGATGCAGAGGCGGAGAACGCTGCTTCGGCGTCGCTCCGGAGCTCGTGGGCGGCGGTCTCGGGAGGTTCGCGTCTTTCTGCGTCGGGCCGAAGAGCGGACCCGCAAAGTGACGCGCGTGCTCGTCACCAGCGGACGAGCACCGGCGACGACGACATCGCCTCCCTGAACGTCGCATCGCCGAGCTGCCCGTCCTCGTTCCAGCCCCAACAGCGGACGGTGTTGTCGCTCCGCTGCGCGCAGACGTGATTCGCACCGGCGGCGACCGACGTGACGTTCGAGAGCCCGCCGATGGCGACGGGGACTTCGGAGGTCCAGATGGCGGGATCCCCGAGCAGACCAGCGGAGCTCAGTCCCCAGCAGCGAACGGAGCCATCGGCGAGGCGCGCGCAGGTGTACTGCTCACCGGCGACCACGGAGGTGGCCGCGGGAAGTCCTTCGAGCGCCCGCGGGGTCATCGGCATGTCCCACCACCCCGTGCCGGTCTGCCCGTGCTCACTGCTTCCCCAGCACGACGTGACGCCGTCGCTCGTGACGGCGCAGGTGTGGACGCCGCCCGCGGCGACCGAGACGACGTCGCTGAGGTCGAGGACGGCGACGGGCAAGGACCATTCGCCCCACGTCCCGATCCCGAGCTGCGCGAAGCCGTTTGCGCCCCAGCAGCGGAGCGACCCGTCGCTCGCGACGATCGCGCACGTGTGGCTGCCGCCAGCCGCGACCGCGGTGACCGCCGGGAGGCCTTGAACGGCTACGGGCGAGCTCGACGGGATCGTCGTGCCGCTTCCGAGCTGACCGCTGCTGTTGTCGCCCCAACATTGGACGGCGCCGTTCGCGACGGCGCAGGTGTAGTTGCCGCTCGCCGCGATCGCGGTCACGCCCGTGAGCCCGGGGACCGGAACGGGAGAGCGGCGCGCGATCGTCGATCCGTCACCGAGCTGCCCCGCGGCGTTGGCTCCCCAGCAGTGGACGGCGCCGCCGTTCACGACCGCGCAGCTATGGGAGTTGCCCGCAGCGATCGCGACGACGCCACCGAGACCGGGGACGGTGACGAGAGAGCGGCGTTCGGCCGTCGACCCGTCGCCGAGCTGGCCGCTGCTGTTTCCGCCCCAGCAGCGGACGGTGCCGTCGAGCATGCGCGCGCACGTGTGGCGATAGCCGGCAGCGAGCTCGACCGCGCCCGCGCAGTCCGTCGAGTTCGGAGTGGTCGTCGTCTCACCGGGGACGGCGCACGCCTCGCATCGTCGATTCGTCAGCGTGGTCCCGGCAGCGCTCATCTGCTCGCCCGGCACGCAGGTGCTCCAGGGCGTGCAGCTCGCGACGTTCTCGGTCGTGCTGAAGCTCTCCACGCACGTCACGCACGTCCGATTCGTCGTCGGGCTGCCGGTGTCCGCCACGACGGCGCTGCCTGGAGCGCAGACCGTCCAGGGCGCGCACGCGGTCTTGGTGTCGCCGTCGTGATCCCAGGTGCCGCTCGCGCACGTCTCCTTCGGCGTCGCGCCGCCCGGGCAGTACGCCCCCGGGTCGCAGGCCAGGCAGACCGGCGGTGAGCTCGGCGTCGCCGCGGCCGTCTGCTCCGTCCCGGCGGCGCAAGCTCCGGCGGGCAGACACTGCAGCTGGTTCGGCGACGACGCGTACGTCCCTCCCCCGCACGGGGTGCACCGCCGATCGGCGATCGGGCTCGGCTGCTCGTCGACGAAGTTGCCCGGAGCGCAGTCGCTCCAGGGCGCGCACGCCGGCGCGTTCGACGTCGACGCGAAGGTGCCGGTCGCGCAGTCGGTGCACGTCCTGTCGACGGCCGTGCCGCCGTCTTCCGCGACGGCCTGACCTGCGACGCACACGGTCTTCGGGACGCAGGCCGTCGCCGGCGAGCCGTCGTCGTCCCAGGTCCCGGCGGCGCAGCTCGCCTTCGGAGCAGCGCCGCCCGCGCAGTGAGTGCCGGGTGGACACGGAACGCAGACCGCGGGCACGAGCGGCGTCGCGGCGGCCGCTTGCTCGGTGCCCGCGGGGCACGCGCCGGCGGGCAAGCAGCTCGATTGATTCGCCGACGGCGCGAACGTCCCGGCGGCGCAGCGCGCGCACTGCCGATCGGCGGAGGCCGAGGGCGCGGCCGTGACGAAGGTCCCGGCGGCGCAGTGGCGCCAGGTGGTGCAACCGGTGGCGTTCGAGGTCGCGCTGAAGGTGCCGCTCGGACACCCGACGCACCTCCTGTCCGCCTTGGCCGAGGGCACCTCCGCGGCGTACGTCCCTGGCTCGCACTCCGTCCATGCCGCGCAATCCGTCGTCGGATCGCCGTCGTGGTCCCACGTCCCGTCGGCGCACACGGGGACCGGAGCGCCGCTGTCCGCCGGCTCGCCGCCTCCCGCGTCGGTCGTCCCCGCACCGGCGCCCTCGCTGTCCGGCGCGTTCGAGGGATCGCCGCCGCATGCTCCGAGCGAGAGGACGAGCGTGGCGGCGACGACCTTGGCGGAAGCTGTCGTGATCCGAGGCAACTTCATCGTGTGCGTCTCTGTCGGGCGGTCCGGAGGGGTCCGTCGCAGGCCGAGCCGGGCTCACCCCGTTCGTTCGGAGCGTCGGCCCCGGATGTCGTGCGCAGACGTTCCTCGCCATTAGCTCACGGGGAGCGAGACGGACCTAGGCCTAGTTTAAGGCGTACTCCTCGGCCCTGCCGATCTGCGACGCTCCGGATAGCGACGTCTGCGGGCGTCGCGATGCGACGAGGATGCGATCATGAAGGAACGGGGCACGCGCGTTGGGTCGACGGCGACGGCGGTCTTTCTCGTCCTCGCGGGGGCGCGCGCTCTCGAAGGGTGCAGCGCGGAGCACGGGAGCCTCCCTGCCGACGCGAGCCTCCTCGACGAGGCGAGCCTCCCGAACGGCGACGGCGGAGCGCCGCCTCCCGACGCGGGCGGCGCGGGCTGCGCCGCCGGGACGTGGGATCACGACGGAGACCCGAACACGGCCTGCGTCGCGTGGTCGACGTGCGGGGCAGGGACCTACGTGAGCGGCGTCCCCTCGGGCAGCTCCGACCGGACCTGCTCCGGGTGCCCGAGCGGTACCTTCAGCGCGACCACCAACGCTCCCGCGTGCGCCGTCTGGAGCACCTGCCCCGCCGGCAGCTTCGTGACGACGGCCGGAACGGCCTCCGCCGATCGGCGTTGTGCCCCGTGCGCGGACGGCACGTACGCGTGGTCTGCGAATCAGTCGCGCTGCCTGCCGCCGGGCGAATGCGCAGCAGGCACCGAACAGATCGCCGCTGCGGCCCCGCCCCTGCCCGCCGTCTGCGCTCCGTGTCCGATCGGGACCCATTGCGCCGGCGGGACCTCGCCGCGAGAGGAGTGCCCCGGCGGGACATGGGATCACGACGGCTCGCCAGCGACGGCGTGCGTCGCCAGGACGGCGTGCGTCGCGGGACAATCGGTCGCCGCCGAGGGCGGTGCTGCGGCGGATCGGGCTTGCACGCCGTGCGTGAGCGGCAGCTTCAGCGCGACCGCGAACGCCCCGCGGTGCGCGCGATGGCGGACCTGCGAAGCCGGCACCTTCGTCAGCACCGCCGGGAGCACGACCACCGACCAGCAATGCTCCGCCTGTCCGGACGGCCGGTACTCGTCGTCGTCGAATCAATCCACTTGCCAGGCTCCCGGCGCGTGCGCGCCCGGCACCGAGCAGATCGCCGCGAGCACGCCGACGTCGCCGGCGGTCTGCGCCCCTTGCGGAGCGGGGAGCCATTGCCCCGGCGGCGCGTCGCCGAGGCGAGCTTGCGCGACGGGCACCTGGGATCACGACGGCCGGGCCGACACCGCGTGCGTCGCTTGGTCGAGCTGCGCCGCCGGGAGCCAGGTCGCGACGAGTGGCAACGCGACGACGGACCGGACGTGCTCGGCATGTTCGAACGGCTTCAGCTCGACGTCGAACGCTGCGAGCTGCGCCGCGTGGACGACGTGCGCGCCGAGCACGTACGTGACCGCCGACCCAACGCTCGTCGCGGATCGGCAGTGCGCGCCGTGCCCCGCCGGAGTCACGTCCACATCGCCGAACTCGACGGGCTGCTGGGGGGCCGTCGAGGTCGCCGGCGGCTACAACCACACCTGCGCGCGTTTGATCGATGGCTCCGTCTTCTGTTGGGGAGACGACACCTACGGGCAGCTCGGCGACAGGCTCTCGGGGATCACTGCGCTCGCCGCCGGTGGCCATCACAACTGCGCGATCATGGCCGACACGACCGTTCGCTGCTGGGGAAGCAACGTGTGGGGTCAGCTCGGCGACGGAACGACGACCGGCGGCGCGGCTCCGGTCGGCGTCGCCGGCCTCACCGGCGTGGTCGCCGTCGCCGCGGGCGACGGCCACACCTGCGCGAGCCTGAACGACGGTTCCCTTCGCTGCTGGGGACGAAACAACACCGGCGCCCTCGGCGATGGATCGACCACGAACCGTTCACTTCCGGTCGCCGTCCCTGGGGTGTTGGGCGTCACCAGCGTCGCCGTGGGCTCGGGTCATACGTGCGTGAGCCTGAACGATGGCACCGTTCGGTGTTGGGGCAGCAACGGCAGCGGCCAGCTCGGGAACGGGACGCTCTCCGGCGTCGTGGCGATCACGGCCGGTAGCTCGCACACGTGCGCGCTTCTCCAGGACGCTACGGTCCGCTGCTGGGGAGACAACGCGCTCGCGCAGCACGGAAGTGGTGCGGCATCGGAGGGAGGTCCGTCGCCGTCCGTCGTCCAGGGGCTCACGGGGGTGGTCTCACTCGCGGCGGGGGCCAATCACACCTGCGCTCGCGTCGCGGGCGGCTCGGCCTATTGCTGGGGCTACAACACGTCGTACCAGCTCGGCACCACCAGCTATTCGTCGGGTCCGGCGGCCAAGGTGGCGTCACTGTCGGGCGTCGACGCCGTCGGCGGAGGCCTGGAGCACTCCTGCGCGGTGCTCGCGGATCGCTCGATTCGCTGCTGGGGAGCAAACACCCGTGGCCAGCTCGGCAATCCGACGGCGGGTAGCTTCAGCGCCGCTCCACGTCTCGTCCTTTGGTAGGGAGCAGACGATCCGAAGCTCACGCTCGATTGGCCCCGGCCTCCGCCCTGCTCTCGGTTCGCGAACGAGGGAGTTGTACAGATGAAGTTTCGTATCGTTGCGCTGCTCTTGGCAGTCGATTGTGACCCGCGGAAGATCCGTCGCGCTTGATAGAACCCGCGCCACGACTACCTCACCGACAGCCGCAAACCATGAATCGGTGGACGACCTCGGCGGTCGGCTCATAGCCTCGGACACCGAAATGAGCCGAATACCAAAGTGCACCTTGCGCTCGTGGGCGGTTCTGCCCCTGCTCATGGTGCTCACTGCGAGCTGCAAGAAGGGACCTCCAGACGATCGTGATCCCGACGCCGCTTCAGCCACCCGGCATCCTGCGAATGACGGTGAAGAACGTGATGGGGACGAAGCCCGCGTGGCGTGAGGTCTCGATCTCGGAGATCGCCCTGCGGGACGAATGGGACGAGGTCCACGTCCCGTTCGGGCACGGAGTAGGGCCCTCCCATGGAATGGATCGATCGAGGTGAGCGGCGTCACGTTCCGCCAGAGAGAGACGAAGCACCTCGAATCGAGCCTCGATGCTCCGGTGATGAATGGCGTCGTCGAGGTTCAGTGGCCGGGCGCGACGACGTTCAAGACCATCCTCGGCGATTCCTCACAGGCCGCGAGGGCACCAATGACGGCGACGCTCATCCAGCTTGGCGGTGCGTGGCTCGTCGAACGAAGGCTGACTCTCAGCGGCGAAGGCTTGTTCGGAGAAGGCGCCGACGCCGTGCTCTGCGACCTCTCGGCGAAGAACTGCACCGAGTAGGATGAGGCCACGCTGATCTGGCTAGCCAGAGCCCTCCTGCGGCCCCGGTCTTCGAAGTGTGCAACGACTCGCCTGGACGAGGTCCGGGCGATCGCTGGCAGGACGAACCGCTCAGGCTCGACCGACGACTACTTCGAGGCGGGAAGGAGCGAGCGGGCCATCCGATCGCCGAGCTGGTTCATGGCGGCCCGGTAGGCGACCGGGGGAGCAGGCGACGGCGCGTCGGGAATGGGCGGACAGATCGAAGCGGCCACCGCGTTGTCGCCGAGGAGCCGCGCGAGCTGCAAGGGCCGGATCCCCGGA
Source organism: Labilithrix sp. (assembly GCA_019637195.1). GTDB lineage: Bacteria > Myxococcota_A > Polyangia > Polyangiales > Polyangiaceae > Labilithrix. The sequence goes on from JAHBWA010000005.1 coordinate 51,300, forward strand.
TAGGCCTTCGCCCGAAGCTGAACGTCCGGTGAGGCCGGGTCGCAGAGCGGTGAATCGTCGAGCCTCTCGGGGAAGCAGCTGCACTCCGGCTGCCCCGCCTGGCATGTTCGCGGCGTCTCGAGCGCGAACGTGCACGCATACTGCAAGTCGCTCTTGTTGGTGTTCCACTCACGCCCGTGCACGGGGTCGGCGTCATCGGCGGCGCTGGGCGGAGGGAGATCCGGGCGCGGCTCGATCGACTGCACCATGTGCGGATCGATCCCGGCGAAGTCATACGCCTCAGGGTCCTGCCCGAGCAGCGCTGTCCAGTCCGCCGGCATCATGTTCGGATGCACGAGCTCCGGCGGTGCGCCCGCGATGACGGTCACCACGACGAGCCTCTGCGAGCGCGGCCCGGACGGCAGATGGCAGAGCTCGTCGGTCGGCAGCTCCGGTAGCGCAGCGGCGTAGATCGGGTTGTCACACGTGTGCGCCGCGACGTAACGGCCTTCGGCGTCGTGGTCGGTGAAGCGGTCCGGGACCTTCGCCGAGAGCAGCCCGTGAACGTAGCGCTTGAGCGGGAACTGCGGATCGACACCGAACCGGCGCCTCATCTGGAAGAAGCGCACGTTGAGCTCATCGTCCGCCGGTCCGTAGTACGCACCCGCGACGCAGATCGGGTCGCTGGTGACGACGTCGCACGGGACGCCTTGCGGCGCCGTCCCGAGATCGCACATCTCCTTGAAGCCACATGAAGTGCAAGCGTCCGAGAGCGGCTGCGTCGCGCAAGCCGAGGTGCCGCGCGCCGCGGTGGTGCCTTGTTCGGCCCCTCCTCGGAACGTCGTCGATCCCGGGAAGTTCTTGTTCGTGAACGCCCACCCGTTCCCGTGCGCGGCGAGCGGATCGGCGCCCGAGTCGTCCTCGTCAGTGAGGACGATGAGGCTCAGCAGGGAGTCCGGCCTCAAGAAGTCATGCCGTTGCTTGAGCACGGTCCCGTCCGTCCCCACGAGCGCGAGCTCGGGGCTAGCCCCGGGGCCGACGATCGTTCGATACGGATCGGGCTCGACGAGGAAGCGGTACCAGGACTCGAGCTGCGCCTCGAGCCCACAACCGCTGGTGCCGACGCCACTGACGAGCGCCGCGATGTCGTCCTCGAGCACCTGAGGATCGACGATCCCGCCGGGGCCGAACGCCAGGAACCCGGACGCCGCGTTCGCGACGGTGCCCCCCGACGCGGTGCGCGTCACGAGGTGCGCGCGGTCGTCGTTCTGCGGGTTGCTCTCCGGACAGACATCGCCGCCGCGACCGCCGAGCGACGACGTGAGCACACCGACGTGGAGATCCGTGACCGGAGCGTACTCGAGCGAGCCGGTCGCACAGGCGCCGGCCTCGCTCCGCCCGAGGACACGGCCGGCGTCATCCACGCAGTTGGGCGTGACGAGGCGCCGAACGAGATCCGGGATCGAACGTCGAAGGAGCTCCTGCTTGTCGCCCATCGACGCCGAGTTGTCGATCATCAGGAGCAGGTCGACCTTGCCCGAGTGAGCGAGCGTCCCGGTCGGGACGACGATCCCGGAAGCGGACGTCTCCGACGTCGTGTCCACGTTGACGGGCCCGCCGAGCGGCACCACCTCGCCCTTGCACGCGGCGAGCGAGATCACCGCCGCAACACCGAGAGTCGACAGTCTACGCATGCTGACCTCCAACGAGCACCAATGGCCGTATCGAGGAGGCCTCATTTCGAATTCGCTTCATCGAGAGGTCGCGTCCGACCGCGCGCGACGCACGAGCACCCGCACGCGACGCTCGTAGGGAGTGCGCGGATGCTCGCGGAGGAACCGCTCACCGAGGTCGAGCGCACCCGCGCTATCGGAGCGCGCGAGGAGCAACTCGATCCGAGCGAGCTTGGCCTCGAGGACCAGGCTTCCGTTCGGAAAGCGCCCTTCGTAGCGATCGAGCGACTCCTCCGCGCCGGCGCCATCGCCCCGCGCGATCGCCGCGCGCGCCTGATCGATGAGCGCGAGCTCCTCCGAGACAGCCGCGCTGGGAGAGATCTCGCGTGGCGACGTCCCGCGAGACGAAGGCACGGTCGCTCGGTCGGGAGCTACGGATGGGAGGTCCGCGACGCCGACGACGGCCCCCTCTCCTTCGGGTATCGCGCTCGGCGCGGGGGCGGAGTCGACGCTCGGCCGCAGCTCTTCTCCGCCGACGGACGAACGAGCCGCCGCGACGACGGGAGCGCTCGATGGAGAGGACGTGGGGCCCGCGCCCCAACCGCCCGCAGAGGTGGGCCCTCGGCTCGCGTCGAATCCGAGCACGGCGCCCGTGATCGCGACCGCCGAGAGAAGGACGACGCCGAAGACCTTCGCCGCCGCGGCCCCACCGGCGGCGCTGCCAGCAACGGTGGCTGCGCTCGAAGTGGCCCCCGCGGTCTGCGCCGTCGACGAACTAGCGAGACCGACCGCTCCGGCGGTCGCTGCGACGCCGAGCACCGCGAGCGCGCGAGCCGCGCCGTCGTCCGGCTCACGATCGATCGCCGCCGACCGGAGGAGGGCGAGCTCGAAGCCGTCGGTGCCGATGTCGTCACGAAGTCTCGAGGGGTCGCTCATGCGTTCCTCCGTGTCGAGTCGTCTCGCGCTCGGAGCCGACTCGCCACCTTCTTGAACTCCTCACGCGCGCGGCGCAGGCGGGTGCTCACGGTACCGGGAGGGATCTCGAGCAGCTCGGCGATCCGCGAGGTGGTCATCTCCTCGAGCTCGAAGAGCACGAACACCGCCGCGAGGTCGATGTCGAGCGCGGTGATCGCCTCGTCGAGCAGCCGGCGGGCTTGTCGCTGCTCGAGCACCGCGTCGGGCCCGGGCGCCTCGTCGGGAGGCTCGTGCAGGTCTCCGTCGGGGAGCGCGAGCCGTGAACGCCGCTGCGACCTTCGCATCTCCGAGGCCACTCGCAGCGCCGTCTGGAAGAGGAACGCCCGCTCGACGCCGACGGCGACCTCGTGGAGGCGTCGAGCGAGGACGCCGAGGACGCGCTGCACGCCGTCGTCGGCGTCGGCCTCGGGGACGCCGAGCCGCCGAAGCGAACGCCACAGGAAGCCGTAGTCCTCGGTCACGATGCGCCGGAGCCGCGCCGTGTCGACCGCGCGCGCAGCTTCGGCAGAGCCAACGGGCTCTCTGCCTTCGAGCGGAGGGTTCTCGAACACATCGACGGTCATCGCAGAATGGTGCCGGCTTTCCTCCCACGAATGGCCGCGCGGCCACGTCCTCATTTGGGAAAGCGATACCCCACCGAGAGAGAGAGCTCGACCGTAGCGACGGGCACCCGATAGACGACGTCGCTCGGCCGCACGAAGAAGGTGTGCCGCAAGAGCGGAACGGCCGCGCGCGCGTCCGCCTCCACGAACAGCGCGTCCGTGACGTCGACCCCCGCTCTTCCGCCGCCGGAGATCGCGAGCCACAGGAGCGACCGCGACTCGGCGTTCTCGAGCGCCTGACCAGCGCCGCGAAGGACGCCGACGTCGAGGCGCGCGCACGGAGAGACGCGGAGAACGCCGGTTCGCGCGCTCACGGGGCAGCCGTCCGCGTGCAGCGAGAGGCGCTCGACGCGAGACGTACCGCTCGCGCTGGAGACCTCCGCGCCCCGCGCCCCGCTCACGCCGGCACGCAGCGACCGGCCGTCGAAGTCGACGCCCCCGAAGAGCGCGAGCTCGGGCGAGAGCCCGGCGGCGAGGGCGCTCGTTCCCCCGAACGCGAGACCGAGCAGCGCCTCGGCTCGCTTCGCGACGCGGGATGGGGCCTCCGCGGCGACGTCCGCGGGAGCGCGCTCGGCAGCGAGGGCCGGCGATGACGCCGCGGACGCGCTGGGCGCGGGCGCGGTTTCGTCCTCACCCGCGTCGTCCGCCGCCAGCGCGACGGCCAGCGCGAGCGCCTGAACCGTCTCTGCGCAGGTCGCGGCGTGGACGTCCCGCACGAGGCCGTCGAGGAAGAGCCGCCCATCGTATCCTTCCACCGCGGATCGCTCGATCGTGATCCGAACGTCGGGAGGAGCCGTCCCGGAGGTTCGCTTCTCGACCTCCGCAGCAAACACCCGTGGCCCCGGACATTCGGGCGGCGCCGCATAGGCGCGCGCGACATCCTCGGCACGAGCGGTGCCCGCCGAACCCGCGACGACGACGCAGACGCTCGCCGCGAGCGTTCTCGAAAACACGCCCCGCGCACGACATGCTGCTCGAGCCGATGCCGCATCCTCGTGCTCAGGTGCCAGCACCACGCCACCGTATGGCTCAAACCGGCGGGCGAACAAGTGCAGCGTACCCTCGAAGTGAGACACGCCGCGCCCGCGCTTCGCGCTCGAACCGCCCCGGGATCTCCAAAGATATCGCCAAGAGTTGGGATGAGCGGCTGGACTTTGCGTCCCCGAGAGGAAGCGGACGACGTGCCGCTCCTCCGGCCGGCGGCTCCCTTCGAGGTCGTCGCCCGCTGCTCGTCCGCCGTGGCGCGTGTCATGGTCACCGCAAAGCATGCTGCCGTCGTGCACGACGTTCACGCGCACGACGGCCGGCCATCACGCGAGGCGATCGCGCGCTCGAGCGCTCGACGTCGGCCCACCTTCTAGCGCCGCGCGCTTCGTCGCCGCAGGCGCGGCCCGCGACGTCGTGAACGCCTCTGTCGGCCTGACCCGATCCGTAAGTCTTCGAACGGACGATGGTTTCGTGCAGAAGCCCTCGTCTCTCGACAAAAAAGCTCGGGGCCATGTCGATCCGGTCCACGCTCGTTCGTCACCTGATCGCCCCACCAAGAGGAGCCAGCATGAAGTACCTCAGTTTCGTTCGCAGCTCGGAGAAGTACCGCGAAGCCCAGCCGCCCGCCGCCATGATGGAGGCCATGGGAAAGCTCATCGAGAAGCTCCGCAAGGAGGGCGCCCTCGTCGATACGGGCGGCCTGGCGCCGAGCAGGGACGGCTTCCGCATGCGCCTGGCGAACGGGAAGCTCACCACGACGGACGGCCCCTTCGTAGAGACCAAGGAGGTCATCGGCGGCTGGGCCATCCTGAAGGCTGACTCCAAGAGCGAGATCCTTCGGCTCGCGACGGAGTTCATGGAACTGCACCGGACGTACTGGCCCGAGTTCGAGGGAGAGTGCGAGATCCGGCCGATTGACTTTCTGACGAGCGACGAACGCGACGCGCGGTAGCGACCCCATCCAGCTTGGCGTGTCTTCAGGCGTCGTCCGGCGAGCAGCACGCGTACGAGGACGTTCCGGCGAGCGCGGCTCCGGCCGCGCGTCGAGCGTCCGCCGGTGAGAGGCGCTGGGCTGTGGAGGAGCAAGCTGCCGTCGTCGAGGCGCACGACCGTCGTACGCACACGCTGCCGTATCCCGCTGAACCACACGGGGCGATCGAAGGTCCAGAGCCTGCCATCGACAACCAGCTCATCGCGCAGCCCCTCTCGTGGACTTCGAGCCGCATCAGCGGAGCCACGGTGCTTCTCCGATCAGCCCCCGCTGCCTTCGCCACGACGCATGCGCGAGCGGCGTTTCGATCTCGAGCGCGCGTGCAACGGACGGGAGCGCGGCGAGGCGTTCAGCATAGGGTTCGACGGGGGTCAGGTCGAGCCGGAATGTCCTTGCGACGATGAACGCCCAAGCGAAGTACGCGTCGGCAACCGTGAAGGACTCCCCCGCGTAAAACGGGCGACCATCAACGGCGCGCGCGACGTGGGCGAAGACCGCCGGAGCGCTCTGCCTGGCGTATGTTCGCGCTTCCGTCGGTGATCCTTGCGCGCCGAGCACGAAGAGCAGTCGCTTGTGGACCTCGGTCGCCGCGAAGCTGAGGCCCTCGAGGACCTTGTAGCGCTCTCGGTCCGACGCCCCCATGAGGTCGCCCTCGGGCTTCTTGGCCGCGAGGTACTGGACGATGGCGGAGACCTCGACGAGCGTGTCGCGATCGTCCAAGAGGAGCAAGGGCACCTGCCCGCGTGGGTTCGCGGTCGGGTAGTCGCCTTCCCCGTCGGCGAAACGCCTCGCGTAGAGGTCGACCTCGCGGTACGTGAGCTCGACGCCCGCTGCGTCAGCGACGATCCGCACGGCCATCGAACACGCGTAGGGGGCGAAGTAGAGCTCCATCGTCGGTCTCCTTGTCGGCTCTCGAATGGGGCCGCGGCGGTGCGGCCGGCGAACACCGGTGCGAGCCGGACCGGCCGCGACTCCGGGTGCTCCAGCGCATCGCGCCTGCTGGCAGCATCCTCCCCTCGCGACACCTTGGCCAGTGGCTGATAAGACACATATCGGACCGATTTTGCCATGCCGCGATGCCGGCTTGGTGGCACGCTCTCCGCGATGCGCGTCGCCATTCTCGTTGCGGACGGTTTCACGGACTCGGGGCTCGCCGTCGCGCTCGATGTGTTCCGAACGGCCAACGCGCTCGCGCGCCGAGCGGGAAGAGCCGTGCCTTTTCAGGTGAGCGTTCTCGCGCCGACGAAGCGCGTCCGGGCCGCCTCTGGCTTGGTCGTGGGGCCAACCTCGCCGCTCTCGTCGGCGTCGCATGCCGACCTGGTGCTCGTGCCCGGTTACTGGGTAGAGACGCCCGAGGAGATGTGTGGCGTCGTCGAGCGCCCCGACGTGAAGAAGCTCGTGCGGGCGATCGTCGCTGCCTACGGCCGGGGGAAGACCGTCGGCTCATCCTGCGCCGGCGCCTTTCTCCTCGCCGAAGCCGGCATCCTCGACGGACGCGCCGCGACGACCACCTGGTGGCTTGCTCCGCAGCTCCAGCAGCGCTGTCCAAGAGCAAAGGTCGAAGCCGAGAGCGCGCTCGTGGTCGACGAACGGCTCCTCACGGCGGGCGCCCTCTTCGCGCAGGCCGACCTCGCGCTCCACATCTGCGCGCGCGTGTGCGGCCCGACGCTCTCACGCCACGTCGCGCGGCTGCTCCTCTTGAACACTCACGCGTCGCAGGCCGCGTTCATGGCCGTCCAGCAGCTCGCCGCGAACGACGAGACCGTGCGGCGCGCCGAGGCATGGGCGCGCGCGCGGCTGGCCGCCTCGTTCAGCGTGATCGACATGGCGCGCGCGGCGGGCACGAGCCCGCGCACCCTCGCGCGCCGCCTCGCGGGGGCCGTCGGCGCGACCCCCATCGGCTTCGTCCAGCGGCTCCGGGTCGAGCAGGCCGTGCACTTGCTCGAGACGACCTCGTTGTCGTTGGACGAGGTGAGCTCACGGGTGGGCTATCGCGACCCGAACGCGCTTCGCCGCGTCATGCGCAAGCACATCAGCACGTCGCCCCGCGAGCTTCGCCGGTGACGCTGGCACCTCCCCGAACCGGGCGGTACGACCTACGCGGTGTCGGTCGCCTGCCACGGAGGTCGACGATACTCATCCGGTCCGCCATCGATCGGAACGAACATCCGCGGAGCTCGCCGTCATACCCGACGTCCCCCTTGGGGAGGACGAAGAAGAGCCCGAGGCTCCGCGAGCCGAAGGTGTCACCGTCGAGAGCGACCGCCGCTCACCGCAGGGCCCGACGAAGCCGCGGTCGGCGGGATGGATGACGATCGAGAGACGCCCGTCGTCCGCGACCGACCGCACGACGAGTTGCTTCCGGGCGAGGTCGTACTCGAGATCGACGCCCTCGCCCTCGAACCGTGCGACGTCCTGCCAGCTCCGGTCGGCGCGCCCGGTCGAGCTCCTCGAACGCGCCGGGACAAACGTCGTCGGCCATCCCGCTCGTCGGGAGACGACGCCATTCTCTAGCATCCAGGAGCCGATTCACCGCGACCCGGTCCCGCTCTCGTGCGTCGCGACGAGCCGCGGGCGACACCTTCGATCCGCGATCCATCTCGCGCGTCGGGTCGAGCATGAACGTCGCGGGAGCGACGTCGTCGCCTTGCTCGACATGCTCGACGTGCTCGCTCTTGCTCGTCGCGGCTGCGCCGTCGTGAGTCGCGCTCGTCGGGTCCGTCGGTGGGTGGACGACGAGCGAGACTCCAGCGCCGAGCGCGAGCACCGCTACGACCGCAAGCAGCGACGCCGGCGCGCGGAAGGATCTGAGGCCGCCGCTCCGCGTTCGCCACGAGGGACGCGGTTGCCGCTCGTCATGCGGCCTCATGCCGTCGAGACCGAGCTCGCGCTCGAGCGCGCGCCTCGCCGCCCGCTCCTCGGGGTCAGGTCATTTCCGTCGGAGCACATCGAGCCGTTCGCGCCGAACGCCGCCGAGCTGACACGTATTCCGCGCGCGAGTCGACCGAACGTCGCGCTCGGAGCTTCGACGCGACGCCCCCCGTCAGGCGGCGCGCCTTGGCGCCGGTCGCGCGTTGACGGACGGCGCGACGCTTGCGACTCTCTCCCGCGGAGCTGCACTTCTTCGATGCGACGGGGAGCGCGCGCGGCTATCAGGTCGTCGCGGTGAAGACGAACGGTGAGCATCTTCCTCTCGGGCTCTCACTGCAGAACGTGCTTCTCAACACCGCCGGACACGGCAAGGCCGTCGACGAGAGCTGGCGGAGCCACAACCAGCGTGAGGCCACGTTCGTTTCGTCTCGCTTGAACGCGATGCTCGAACGAACGCGCAGAGGACATCGCTTCTACCGTGCGTGAGGAGGGATGTTCGTCTCACGGGAGACGCTCCCGGTCGGACCATCTCGTAGCCAAGTGGAACCCGCGAACGCACCTGCGGGATGAGCCCCGATCAGCGCTCGGGAAGGCTCTGCTCGAGCAGACTCCGTGCCCGCGTCCAGTCGTCGAGCATGCACGCGCCGTACTTCGCGAGGTCATTGGCCGTCGCGGCGTCACAGTAGCGCCGGTGGAGTCGGAGCGCCTCTTCGATGAGCGGCTTCATCTGGGCTCGGCTCTTCGTCTGCTTGAACGCCGTCGCGTACCAGTACGAGGCGCCGTAGCAGCTCGCGAGCCAACCGACCTCGTCCTTGCTGCCGCCGTCGCATGCACGGGCGACGCGCTTCGCCAAGGAGTCTTCCTTCGGCTCGAGCTCGCTTCCCCACCGGAGGTACTCGGTGAGCATCGAGCACGCGTCGAGGCTACCGAGATCGCAGCCTCGGAGGTAGAGCGTCCTGGCCTTCCCTTCGTCGCCGCCGCCACGCCCGGCCGTCGGGTCGTAGAGGAAGGCGAGGAGGGAGCACGCGTGCCCGACGCCGCCGTCGCACGCGAGGCGGTAGTAGCGCTCGGCTCGCTGCGGATCGGCGTCCTGAACGTTGGCGCCGACCATGACGCACGCCTCGAGATCGCCGCGATCGCAGCGGAGCGCGACCTCTCCGTCGTACGGGCGCGCCTTCCAGCTCGATGACCACGTACCCGCGCCGTGGGGTGCCGTGGCCGCGGAGGACCGCGAGAGCGGCCTCAGCGCGACCTTCACGAGCGCGGTGCACGCCTCATCGCTCCCCGTCCGACACGCGGCGGGGTCGCCGTCGCTCTTCGAGACGAGCCCGTCGCGGTGCGACCCTGCGCGCGCGCCAAGCGAGAAGATGTCGACCGACGACGCGACGTCGCGACGCGTCCGCTCGACGAGCACGAACGCGCCGCGCTGGTAGCTCGTGACGACGTGCGTCGCGCCCGCGCAGTCACCCTGCAGGTCCGTCGCCGAGATGGGCAGGGCAGGCGCCGACGCGCGGCGGCGCGTGACGACGGCGAGGTCGAAGACCCGCTCTTCCGAAGCGCCGGCCTCGAGCCTCGCTGTCAGTGAAGGAGCCGAGAAGGGCAGCGTGGCGCCGATCTGCTCGCGCGTCGCGAGGCGCACGACGTCTTCCTTCGGCGCGACGGCCTCGACCCGGTAGGCTCCGGGGGCCGTACAGCTCGGCAGGACACGGACAGGTCCGGGAGGCTGATAAGAGACGAGGGCGAGGGACCTCGTCACGGTGGCCTCGAGATCGGCGCGGGCCGACGTCGGCCAGTCGACGGCGTAGAGCACGCCGTCGGCCTCGCCGACGGCGTCGGCCGCGCGAGGCGGAGGGCTCGACCCTGCGTGTCCACAGGCTGTGAGCAGCAGCGTAACCATCACGAGGCGCATCGGTTTTTTGGACGCTACCGTAGACGGATCGATTCAAGCGAGCGAATCGGTGAGCTCAATGATTCAAAGCGAGTGGCTCGGTCGGCGCGCTCGGAAGAGAGAGCGGCCTGCCAATGACGCTCCGCCGCGGCGTCCAGCGCTGCGCCTTCGATGATCGCTTCGCGGTCCGGCGACGCCGCACGAAGCCGGTACGAGATCCGAGACGGCGGCCGACAAGTACGAGCCCCCCTCGCAGGACCCTCGAGCGCTTTCGGGGGGATTCCCGCGCGGACGAACTTGGAGCTGCGGTGATCGAGCTTGCAGCAGCCGCGTAGCACGCGGCCAGCTTGTCTGCTACGCACCGCCACATGGCTGATCAGCCACATTTTCCGCCTCCTTCGCCTCCGCAGCGTGAGACAGCGTCTCCTTATCGTCGTCCGTCGGCTCCGGCTCCTTCGAACGATCACGGCCTTCGGCGACGCAGCGCCACTCCTATCGAGGTCGCTCCTCCCGAGGCAGAGGCGGAGAGCGAGGGACCTGTCTCTCGTCGGCTGGGCTGCGTAGTCCCCGTCGCCGTGATCGGCGTCGCCCTTTCGATAGGCGGGGCCAGCATCGTCTACGACTGGTGGGTCGATCGAGGCGTCATTTCATCCTCGCTCCTTCTTCTCTGCGTCTTTGGAGGCCCCGGCTTGTTGCTCTTCGCGAGGAAGGTCTACCGCGACCCCAATTTCTAGGAGCCAGGTCCTGATCGCGACGCTACTGTTTGACGAGCACCGAGAGCCCCTCGATCGAGGCCCCGTTTCCGTTCTCCATACGCGTGCCGACGCGCAGAGCGTCGGCCCCGCCCGGCGGCGCCGTGATCGAACAGCCCGAGTTGTAGTGCGTGGACTTGCACCCGGAGCCGGAACCACCCTCGAACTCGAAGCCCTGGCACGACATCTTGGCGACGACGGCGCCGTCTTTCAGGAGCTCGGCGTCGAGCATCACGTGGTTCCGCCCGAAATAGGAGTAGCTCTCGGCGCGGACGGCGAGCCGCACCTTGGCGCCCGGCGGGAGCGCCAGCGGGGTCTCCTTCACCGTCCCGACGTGCTCGTAGCCGAGCGTGGCGACCGTCTTTCCGCAGGCGAAGAGCACGAAGACACTCGCCGCGATCACGTAGCCACGCCGCATGCTCATCCGATCTCTTCGTGGTTTGTCCTCGAGCATCGATCACCCTCTGCGAGTGGAAGTGACGGAGAGCACCCGCGCGCTCACTCCCCGGGAATCGGAGCGCGATCGAGGTCGTGATTCGCTTCGAGCGGGCGACTGTGTCCGCGAAGCTCACGGAACCAGTCGTAGCGATGAGCGGCGTCGCCTTCGTCACCGAACCCGTAGAGGATCTTCTTCCCGCGGAGGGGCTCGCTCAAATAGAGGCAGAGATCGAACGGCGGCTCTTCATCGCAGCGCTTGATCTCGAACGAGAAGCGAATGGTCTTCTCGTCCTGTAAGGTCACGAGCTCGAGCGAGCTCTTCTGGCGCTCGAGATCGAACACCTCGGTGCTCCACCGGTAGTACGAGCCAGAGATCTGTATTCCAATCCCGCCCGGTAAAAATACCCAAAAGACCGCGTCGTCCTTCGGCGACGACGGCAGCCGGTCGAACCATCCGCGATTGAGCACTGCGCGGCCGGCGGCGCTCGCCACCGCGAGGGACGCGGGGCCCGTTCCCATCGCGCCTCCCCTCTCGCCCACCCGCGCCGGAGGCACGCTGCGAGAGCGGGAGAGACGCGTCACGGCGACGAGCGTCACGGCGACGAGCCCGAGCGCGACCACGGCCAGCAACTGCGAACGAAGGCTCTTCACGCGTCCAGCATACGACAGACGCCGCGCGAACCTCGTCGCAGACGGCGTTACGGACCCGGGGCTCGCCGCCGCGCTCGACGTGTCCCGGACAGCGAACGTGCTCGCCCTCTCGGACATAGCTCGATTCGTGGAGGATCTCGTCGATGACGGCCCTGGCCTTCGAGTCGAGCGCGTGCGCGCGATGGTGCAGCTCGATCCGAGACCGTCATGTGGAGCCGCGCCGCGCCACGGGTCCCCGCGTGGTGGCGAGCACGAAGTAGCCGTTCTCGGCCCGAGCCTGCTTCAGCAAGGGGTCGAGGGCGCGTGCCCGGAGGCCTCCGGCTCGACGAGCGATTGCTCTACGGGCAGGGCGACCTCGCGGAACAGGTGAGCGCGCGCAGTGGCTCGGAGTATTCCGTAGGCCTACACGGACAGCAACGGGGAGCATGATCCGGACGTGCATCCGCCGGGTAACCCGCCGGCGCCTCCGCCCCGCGAGAGCGGGGGGGCCTGACCCCGCAGGCCGCGCATCCCGGCGTCGCCGATCGATCACTCTGCTCGAGCGATCCCAGGTCCCGACGATGAGCTCAGGTCGCCGGGGCCCGCCGCGCCCCCCTCGGGCTCGGGGGCGTTCAGCGCTTGAACGCGATCGCGCCGGTGACGGACTTCGGCGAGCCGCCGGCCCCGTTGAAGACGTGCGCGACGAGCGCGACGCGCTCCGCGCCCGGGCCGGCGACGAAGCCCTGCACGACGCCCGCGCAGCTCCCTCCACATGCAGCGCCTGCGCTGGCGATCTGGAGGTTCGCGTAGAACGCTCCCTTGATGACGCCCGTGGCGAGCTCGGCCTCGCTCGCCGAGACGTCGGCCGTCCCGCCCGTGGTCGCGAGCGTGTAAGTAGCATCGCCGGGTATGTCGAGCACGATGGAGAAGCCGAGCTTCGTGCTCGCCCCCGCGAAGTCGACGGCGAGGCTCCCTGTGATCGTTCCGGGCGCGACCGACCCGTCACTCACCGTGGCGACCGTCTTCGCGAGCTCGGCGTACGTCGCGGCGCCGGACGCCGGCATCGGATCGGTGAAGCTCCCGATCGCATAGTGAAAGCCACCGTTCGCCGGCAGATCGATGAGGCCGTTGCCGTTCACTTCGTAGAACTTCCCGGTGGTCGCACCGCCCGACCAGCGACCCAGCGCGACGAAGGCGTCACCGCTCACCTCTTTGACCTGGTTGGTACCGAGCTGGGGTCGCTCGTCGGTGCTCGCCTCGTATCCGATCATCTTCGCCCCATCGAACGCCGCCTTTCCCTGGGCGATAGGGCGGCCGTCGATACCGACTGTCGTACCGGCGTAGACGAGCGTGAAGGGGCCGTCGCCGGGGCCCGCCCCAGCCGCGTCGCCGTTCGTGCCGGCGTCCCCGTCTCCACCGTCAGGGCTCCCGGACGGAACGTTACCGGCGTCTTGCTGACCGCTCGGGCCTCCTCCCGCTGATCCATCATCTCCCCCGCAGGCCGCGACCGAGATGGCCGCTCCAGCGAGGATGCCGAACGAGCGCTTGGTTGAAATGTACATCGAGTCCTCCAGCGATCATCGTGCTGGGAAAGCGACGGCCGCGGGACCGCATGAACGTGCGGTCCTCCACGTCCGCACGAACGGGACGGCCGAGGGCTCGCGAAGCCCGCGGGCGCGACGATCGGCGCGGGGAGCAGCCTCGGAGCGCCCGGCGTCACCGCGCGGTCAGAGGGGGCACGCGGTGAACGTGGTGTCGGTGGCGTTCACGGTGGCGTTGGTGCTGTTGGCTCTGTCGACGTCGCACAACAGGCCGTTCGAGAAGTTCACGTGGTCGAGCGCGACGCTCGAGCTCGCGGCCACGTAGAGCTGCCCGAAGCCAGTCGCGTTGCCGCCACCTCCTCCGTACGAGATATCGGCATAGCTGAAGGCATTCCCGAGGGATCTAATTTCGATGTAGTTCCAAATCCCCATTACGGGGGCAGCGGCCGCGGACGTGACCGTGACGTGACTCGCGGCGGTCCCCGCGAGATTGAGCACGCCTCGAGTGTCGGCGATGAAGGTGACTCCGTTGCCCATGGCGAGCTTCGCGCCGGCGGCCACCGTCAAGGTCGCCGTGCCCGAAGGTGCCTGCACGTAGACGGTGGTGTCGACGCGGTAGGGGACGCCCCACGCGCCCCACGTCGCGTTCTTCGAGACGGTGCCGCCGTCCACGCGGATCACGTCGTTGACGCCGCCGCTCGTGTAGGTGCCCGCGCCGATCTGGCCGATCACGTTCGCCTTCGCCCGAATGTGCCCCTGGGCGTTGTCGGTGAAGGTGTTGCCGGTGAACCCGCGGAGCGCCGACGTGTCGGACACGACCTGGAGCCCGACGTCCTCGGAGTGTCGGACGGTCGAGTTCGTGATCTTCACCGAGGCCGAGGACGCCACGTAGATCGCGCCGAATCCCTTCCCGCCGTACTCGACGATCGCGTGCTCGATGGCGTTGTCGCCCGCGGTGCTGTCGCTGCGGAAATCGATGTACCCCCAATCTCCCGCGCTGGGGCTCGTCTCGCTCGACGTGATCTTCACGGGCGCCGCCGCGGTCCCGGCGAGGGTGAGGCCGCCGGCCGTGTCGACGTTGATGCTCTGGCTCGGCCGCATCTGGAGCGTCACGCCGGCTGCGAGCGTGAGCTTCTGCGGCGTCGCGCTGCCCTTCACGTAGAAGGTGTCGGCGCGGAAAGGAACGCCGAGGCTTCGCCAGGTCGCCGTCTTGTCGACGTTGCCGCCGTCCACGCTGATGACGTCCGAGGCGTTGCCCGTATACGTTCCGCCGAGGAGATCCCCCACGCTGTTCACGTGGATCCTCACGGGAGCCGTGCCGCTCGTCGTGACCACGTTGTCGGTGAAGCCGCGCAGATGACCGCCGCTCCGCACCTCGACGCCGTACGTCGCGCTGTTCTGGATCGTCGTGTGGTCGACGGCGACGGACGCGCCGCTCGCGACGAAGATCGCTCCGAAGCCTTTGCCGCCGTACTCGATGACGGCGTGGTGGATCTCGCTGTCGGCGCTCGACGACATCGACCGAAACTCGATGTAGCCCCAGTCGCCCGCGGACGGCGTCGTGTTCGACGACGTCACGCGGACCTTCGTGGTCTCGCCCCCGAGCAGCTTCAGCGCGCCGCCCGTGTCGACGACGATGCTCGCGTCGGGCGCGAGCCGGAGCACGGTGCACGCCGGGATCGTGAGCGTGCCCTTGATGTACACGGTGCCCTTCACGAGGTAGTCACCCACCGGCCAGGTCTCGCTGGACTCGAGGGAACCGCCGCTCCGCTCGAACTTCTCGAGCGCGCCACACGTGTCGGCGGGGCCGGCATCCGGCGAGGCGTCACCGGGCGCCGCATCGGACGACGGCTCGCCGCCGTCCGGGACGTTCGCGTTCGGGTCGGGGGTGTCGGTGGCGCTCGGATCGGGATCGCAGTGAATCGCAGCGACGACGAGCGAAGAGATGCCGAGGATCCTGAAGGTCGGGTACCGCATGGTGGTGTTCCTAGGAGGTAAGTGTTGGGCCACATCACCGATGCGGCGGTGTCGCGTGGCGGGTGTTGGTGAGCACACCAGCCAGAGCAACGGCGAAGCGTCCTCCTCGCGAGCGTAGGACCTCCCCCCGAGCGCCTGGAAGGCCGTGAGGATTTACGTAAACGCGCGCGCTCGACGAGGACGCACGCACTTCGGAATCGATGCATCGACTCGCAGACTGCGCTCGCACGACCTTCGCTGGTCAGACGTGCGGGGCGCCTCCATCGGCGGCGATCTCGGCGCCGTTGACGAAGCTCGCGTCCGCCGAGGCGAGGAACACCACGACCCTTCGCGATCTCCTCCGGCTCGCCGAGAGGGCCGAGCGGCACCATGCCAGCCACGGAACCGAGGAACGCATCCCAGCGATGCCGACGCGTGCAGAACGGGTTCATCATGGGTCGCTCGTTCGGGCCCGTCACGGCGACCGTCGGCATCGGACACGCTGCACGCGGAGGGACGGATCAACGTCGATTACCCAGGAATCGGTGGATGGACTCCGGGGGTCAGATCCGCTTCAATCGCGGCGTAGGGCAGGAGAACGCGATGACGCTCATCGATAGCACTGCGCGAATGTGGATCACTGCCTCGGCCGCCGCATTCGTCGGATGCGGCGCCGCTCCGCCGGATAGCGGGGGCCTCCGCCTCGACGATGACGCTGGAGCGCTGGCTGATGGTGGCGCGTCAGAGGCAGGCGGTCCAACGGGTACCGTCGATAGGAGTCAGTTCGGCGCCGCCTGTGGCTTACTGCCTGACGGGGGCACGAGCGCCTGCCCTTCGAGCCAGAGCTGCGTGCGCTTCGAATCCATGGGCAACGCCCCCGACCAGCCAGGGGAATCCGGCAACTGCGTGCCGAGGCCAGCTTGTTCGATCGTGACGTGCGCTGCCGGGTTTAACTGCGCGCTGGAAGAGTCCTTCCCGATCAATGTCGTGTGCGCGGTAGCTGAACGCTAGCTGCCCGCGGCGTCGGTCGACGAAGACGCTGGAGCTCTGATGCTCTCGCGTGCGTCGCGCGTCGACTACGTCCACGTCGGCATGAAGCCCGCCGGATAGCGTGCCCCGAACGAGCCGTTCGGGAGGATCTCTTTCACCCGAGCGAGGGTGGCCGCGGACAGTGACGCCGTCGCGGCGCCGGCGTTCTCTTCGAGCCGTGAACGCGTCTTCGTCCCGAAGATCGGCACGATGTCGTCGCCCTGAGTGAGGAGCCAACCGAGCGCGAGCTGGGCGACCGTCCATCCCTCCGACGCGGCGAGCTGGCGGAGCTGCTCCAC
Organism: Labilithrix sp.; assembly: GCA_019637195.1. Taxonomy (GTDB): domain Bacteria; phylum Myxococcota_A; class Polyangia; order Polyangiales; family Polyangiaceae; genus Labilithrix. Next base: position 67,911 of record JAHBWA010000005.1, read on the forward strand.
AGCCGCCATGTTCTTCGTGTAGTTCTCGCCCTGCCATCGGTCGTCCCAACGCCGCATGTCCGATTCCTCGTACTCCGCGGCGGGCTTCACCGTCGACGTGAGGAACCCACGGCCGAGCGGTGAGTACGGGACGAACCCGATCCCGAGCTCACGTACTGCGGGGAGGATCTCGCGCTCGACGTCGCGCTCGAAGAGCGAGTACTCGGTCTGCAGCACCGATACCGGCTGCACCGCGTGGGCCCGCCGCAGGGTCGATGGTCCCGCCTCGCTCATCCCGAAGAACCGCACCTTCCCCGCGCCGATCAGATCCTTCACCGCTCCTGCGACGTCCTCGATCGGGACCGCAGGATCGACGCGATGCTGGTAGAGCACGTCGATGTAGTCCGTCTGCAAGTAGCGGAGGCTGTTGTCGACGACGACGCGGATGCGCTCCGGCCGACTGTCGAGCGGGAACTTCCCCGGCCCCATGTTCGGGAGGTCGAAGCCGAACTTCGTCGCGATGACGATCTCGTCACGAAAGGCTTTGACCGCCTGGCCGAGGAGGATCTCGTTCGCCCCCGTGCCCATGCCGTAGAGCTCTGCGGTATCGAAATGCGTGATGCCGAGCTCGTAGCCCCGGCGAATCGTCGCGATGCTCTCTTCGTCGTTGCCTGAGCCGTACGCCATGCTCATGCCCATGGTCCCGAGGCCCAAGGTCGATGTCTCGAGTCCCTGCGTTCCGAGTCGTCGTTTCTGCATGTCGAACCTCTCTTGCGATCCGATGACCAGCCTAGGCATCGGAGCTACGCTGCGCGTAGAACGATCCTCGAAGAGTCTTGGATGATCCTCCAACCAACGGCCACGATCACCCCGATGGCCGACGCGAGCCGCGAGCTCGCCTCGGCCATCGCCCGCCACGTCCCGCACGACGGAGAGCGTTCGCCCTTCCCCTTCGTCCATCTGAGTCGTACATCCAGACCGACGCGCCCGATGCCCGTCCTCTACGAGCCGGCGTTCGTCGTCCTCGCGCAAGGGAAGAAGCTCGTGACGCTCGGCGACGACGAGCTCACTTACGATCGGTCGTCGTACTTCCTGAGCTCCGTCGCGCTTCCGATCACGGGGCGCGTCGTGAAGGCATCGGCGGCGGCTCCGTACCTGGGTGTCCGCCTCGCGCTTCCGCCGAGCCTCGTCGGCTCCGTCCTCGCGAACGAGATGCTGCCCCGGGAAGAGCGCACGAAGCCGGAGAGGGGGCTCGACGTCCGTCCGCTCGATCACTCTCTGCTCGACGCCGTCCTCCGGCTCGTGCGCCTCGCCGACGCGCCGGAGCATGCGCCGATGCTCGCGCCGCTGGTGCTCCAAGAGATCGTGTACCGCCTCTTCGTGGACGGTCACGCCGCCCGACTCCAGCACATCGCGACGGTGGGCGGTCGGCCCCACGGTGTCACCGCGGCCATCGCGTGGATCCGCACGAACTTCGATCAGGCGATGCGCATCGAGCAGCTGGCGAAGGCCGTGGGAATGAGCCCGTCGGGGCTCCATCTTCACTTCCGCGCGGTGACCGGGATGAGCCCGCTGCAGTACCAGAAGACGCTTCGTCTGAACGAGGCGCGGCGTCTGATGCTCTCCGAGCGGATCGACTCGTCGACCGCAGGATTCAGGGTCGGCTACAACGATCCGTCGCAGTTCACCCGGGAGTACCGGCGACAGTTCGGCGCCCCTCCGCTGCGAGACGTCTCTCGGCTCCGCGCGTGAGCCGCCGGCCGGCTCGTCCTCGACGACGCGCTTGCGCTGGACGCGACCTGACGATCATCCACGTTCTCGAAGCTGGCACTACCGACGAGACGCGCGACGTGGCAGCGTGCGGCGATGCAACAGTTCGAGCACGCCCGCGCAGGGGAAGCAGCATGAGCACTCACACGGCGACCGTCGTCTGGACACGCGCCGCCGATGCGCCGTTCAAGGACAACAAGTATTCACGTGCCCACGACTGGCGCTTCGACGGGGGCACCGTCGTGCCCGCCTCCAGCTCACCGCAGGTCGTCCGACTGCCGTGGTCACGCGCGGACGCCGTGGATCCGGAGGAGGCCTTCGTTGCTTCGCTCTCTTCGTGCCACATGCTCTTCTTCCTCTCGTACGCTGCGGCGGCTGGCTTCGTGATCGATCGCTACGAGGACGAGGCCCTCGGCGAGACGGGCAAGGACGCGAGCGGCGTCGTGTCGATGCTCAGGGTGCGTCTCCGGCCGCATATCGCGTGGGTGGGCGACCCGCCGTCGCCCGACCAGCTGAGCGAGCTCCATCACCGGTCGCACGCCTCCTGCTACATCGCCAACTCCGTCAAATCCGAAGTCATCGTCGAGCCGCGCTGACCCATGGCTCTGGCGACCACGCTGTCGGCGGCCCCTCACCGCCCTTCGTGCCGTGCTCGAGGCGGCGAAGACCGTCCGCAAGGCCCCGGAAGCGCACGTGGGCAGCGTAGTCGCGAGCATCGTGGCGCGCGGCCGACAAGACATCGGCCCGACACGCCTTGAGCGCATCAGAATCGGCGTCGGAGGCGGCGTTCACGCCGACGCCGTGTTGTCGCGGTCGTCCGAACGATCCATCATGCTTCTTCGTGGAGGCCCATCGAGCGGAATGAGTGAAGCAGCGTGCCTTCTCGACTGCCTCGAGGCCAGCTACCGACTCGACCTCGACGGCGCCGAGTACGTGACCCAGCTCGCCGAAGCGGCCGCGTCGCTGCTCGATCGCGGGCTCGGCGTCATCGCCTACACGTACGATGCGCGCGATCGCGCGCGCCCCATGATCGACCACTTCGCGGTCTCGAAGCGCTTCGATCCGAGCTGGCTCCCGCGGTTCGACGCGGCCGTCGAGGCCGCGTCGCTCGACGTCGGGAGCCCGTCGTACCCGGCGGGCTTCCACGTGTGGGAGCGCATGCTGTGCGGGCAGGCGAGCGCGGTCCCGAAGATGCGCCCCTTCCTCCCGCTCTTCGCGCACCTTGAACCGCCCCGGGATCTCGAGAGACCGAATTACATGAGTCCAGCCACCGCGGCTGGAGTCTCCTGAGCACGATAGTACGACTCCTCGAACTCGATCGGCGGAACGTAGCCGAGCGAGCCGAAGAGCCTTCGGCGATTGAACCAGTCGACCCACTCGAGCGTGGCGAACTCGACGTCGTCGATGTTCCGCCACGGGCCTCGGCGGCGAATCACCTCGGTCTTGAAGAGGCCGATGATCGTCTCGGCGAGGGCGTTGTCGTACGAGTCGCCAACCCTCCGGGGCTGCTCGACGGAAACGCTGCTAGAGTTGCCATGAATGGCTGGGGCGAGTGCTGCGGGACGGCTAACGACGTTTCAGTCGCTCGCGACGCTGCGGATCCTCAACATTCTTGCGGTCGCGGCCTCGCTCGCCGGAGCCACCGGAGTCGTCCTCGGCCGTGTCTTCGGGCGCTGGTATCAGAGGACGGACGCCTTTGCGGAAAAAGCCGAGGTCGTTGATGAGTTCGTGTTCAGCCGATTCAGCGGAACCAACGCCCTCCTCACGGCCGCAACCACGTTCGCCTTTGGCCTCTGCTGGGCGCTTCTTCTTCGATCACGGGCGACGACCCAAGACGGTCGCCGCCGAGGATGGCTCCAAGCGATTCCGCTCGCGCTCGCGAACAGCGCGACGGCGTACGGGCTCGTCCGCGCGCTGGAGCACGGTCCCGGGGGCGTCGTCGTCGGCGCGCTCATTGGAGCGACCCTTGGGGCTATTTGCTGGATCCCAGCGCTGATCGCGACGCTCGTCTGTTTCGGTCTTCCGATCGCCTGGTCGCAGCGGCTAGCGAAGAAGGGGCTTGCTGGAGAGGAGCGTGGCGAGATCATCGTGGGGGTGGTATCCGCGCTCGTCGCGCTCGTCGCCATCGCGCTGATCGTCCCGGTTCGTGCCTCCAACGCGACGTTGCCGCCGAAGGAGCAGCTCCTCGAGTGGAGCGGGTATCTCGTCGTCCTCGGCCTCTCGCTCATCGGCGCGGCGACGGGAGCCGGTGCGGCCATGTTCGCCTATCGGCGAGAGAAGGCGCGGCGGGTATTCGTTCGTGAGGTCGAAGCTGGTGCCGTCGAAGGCTTCCGCATCGACGCGAGCGATGAGGGCAAGGTCCTCATCCGGATCACGTCGATGGGGCAGGGCTACCGCGTCGCCAATTTCGAAGAGCCGATCGTTGGGCTCGACGAGAGTGGGGAAGTTCAGCGGGCCCTCGCGCTCGAGCCCGTTCGTACGCCTGACCCCGGACGATGGGCTCCGTGAAGACTTGCTCGGGCGACTGGCCTTCGTCGAACTGCTCCGGCGGCGTGCGCGACGAAAGGTCGGGGGGGGCAGAACGCCGATTAGAGGTTGCCTTCGTCTGGATCGAGAAACCTCCCGGTGTTTCGACGCACCTCCCACGGCTGGCCTGGTCTCCAGCTCGGGAGGTAGACGAACGCACCAGGTTGCGCCTCGATTAGAATGCCTTTCGTGTCTGCCCGCGCTCCGAGCAAGCGCCAAGCCAGCCGATGGCCAGCGCGTGCTCCTGCGGCAAGATCGAGTCCCACCGCGGCAAGACGAACACCCTCGAGTCGCGCGTCTACATCTGCGGCGCGCGCAAGGACAAGGGAGCCGCGATCTGCACGAACAAGCTTCGGCGCCCCGTCGTCGGCGTCGACAGGGCGGTCATCGACTGGATCCAGGCGAATGTGCTCCGCGAGGAGCTTATCGTGGAGACCTTGAAGGAGCTTCGCCGTCGCCTTGCCGAGCAAGCGTCCACGTCGAGCGGCGACCGGGAGCGCCTCGAGAAGCGCGAAAAGGAGATTGCCGCGGAGCTGACGAAGCTCGGCCATGCCCTCATGGCGACCGACGAGAAGCCGGCCACGCTCGTCCAGATGATGGCGGAGCGGGAAGGCGAGCTGGGGCGGGTCCGCAGTCGGCTCGAGGCCATCGCGGCGGCTCCGTCCGTGCTCAGCCTCGAAACGCGGTGTATGGAGCGGGAGGCGAAACGGCGACTAGAGAACTTCCGTGGCCTGTTCGAGCGCAACCCCGAGGACACCCGGAAGGCGCTGGAAGCGCTCTTGGACGGCCCCCTCTCCATGCGGCCGGTCGAGACCGCGAACGGGAGGCAATGGGAGGCTAGAGGCGTGGTGAAGACAGGACCAATCTTCACCACTGATGGCGTCCCCAACGAGGTCCGCTCGGAGGGAAAGAGGGGGGTGAAGGCAGGACCAACCTTCACCACTGGGGGCGTCCCCGACGGGATTCGAACCCGTGTTAGCGGCGTGAAAAGCCGCGGTCCTGGGCCTCTAGACGACGGGGACCAGAGAGAAGCGGCTCCTAACTACCGTCCAGGCGGCGCGGTGTAAAGGGCTCGACGCGGGTCGCGAGCTCATGCGCTCTCGCCGGGCGCCGCCGGGGCCCGCCGAGCGCCGCCCCGGGCCGACGGGCCGTCCTCAGAACGGGATCCCGAGGCCGACGCGGAGGCCGCCGCGCGTCGCGGGCGATGCGTAGAAGAAGCGGCCCGCCGGGGCCTCGTCGTCGCGGACGGGGCCGACGCCGTGGACGTTGAGGAAGAGGGCCAGCTCGAGGAAGAGCGGGCCGACGTCGGCCTGCATGCCGGCGTCGACGAGGAGCGAGAAGCCGACGCCCTTGCCCTTCTTGGTCAGGGTGCTGCCGGGCTCCGCGAGCTTCGACTCGACGCCGAGGCCGTGGAGGCCGAAGCCAGCGCCGGTGGCAAAGCGGATCTTCCCGGGCGTGACGAAGCGCGCGACGGGCGTGAGCTGCCAGTGGACCACGTTCGTCTCGGACTGGAGATCGTCGGTCGGGCGGCGCTTGTACTTCGACTGCATCGCGCCGACCTCGGCGAGCAGCTCGAGCGCGAACATCTTCGCGACGAGGTAGCCGGCGCGACCGCCGACGGTGGCGCCCACGAAGTTGCTGCGCCGCGTGCCGTAGGGAGCGGGCTCGTCGAGCGGGACGCCGAGGCGGTAGCTCACGGTGTCGAGCGCGCCCGTGATGGCGAGGTAGAGCTTCTTCGGCTTCGGCGGCTTCATCGCCGGCGCGACGTACTCCGGCGGCGCCTCCCCGATGGCCTGAAGCGTCACCGGTCGGTCGACCGACGCGCCTGCGGGGACGTTCGTCTCGAGGGTCGTCGTCTTCCAACCCGGCGAGGAGATCTCGACGCGATGCGCGCCGGCCGCGACCTTCCCGCGGAAGGTGCCGCGCTGCGGGAGCTCCACGCCGTCGACGCGGATGGTCGCGTCCGGCACGTTGGTCTCGACCGTCAAGAAGCCCTCGTTCGGGCCGAGCGGCGGCGCCGCCCGCGCGCCCGCCGTCGCGAGGACGAACGTGGCGTCGACCGGGGCGCCGCTGACGAGCGCGAGCTTCTTCTCCGGCGGATCGGCGTAGCCGGGGGCGCGCGCCGTGAACGTGTAGATGCCCGGCATCACGCGGATCGGACGGCGATGCGCGCCGGGCGCGAGCGGCGCGGCCTTCGAGCCGGGCGGCGCGGCCGGCTGGATCGAGACGACGGCGTCGCCCACCGGGCGCCTGTCCTCCGTGACGACGGAGAGCCTCACCGTGGCGACGCTCCGCGACAGCTCCGCTAGCTCGCGCTCGATCGCCGCGCGCGTCTCCGGCTTGAGCGTGTCCTTGCCCTCGTCGAGCGCCGCGTCGAAGGCGGTCGCCGCGTCGGCGAGGCGGCCGAGGCCCTTCAGCGAGAGCGCGATGTTCTGCTTGATGCCGGCCGACGGCTTCTCCCGGTACGCGTCCTCGAACGCGGCGAGCGCCTCGGCGTACTGCTTCTTGTCGTAGAGCTCGATGCCGTTCCTGAAATGCGCGCGGGCCGCGGCCTCGTCCGCCGACGCGGACCGAGGACCGAGGAGCGCGATCGCGACGATCCACACCGTCGCGATCCTCGCGACGAGGCGTGCTCGGAGCGGCGCGCGCCCGGTCATGGCAGGTCACGCGAGATATCGAGCGGCTTGGACGTCGCCGGCTTGGCGTCGCCGCTGTCCTGATTCACCTTTCCGGACGGCTTGTTGCTCGACGACGCCGGCTTTGCCGCGGCGGCGCCAGTCGGCTGCGACGACGGCCCGCGCGGGCCTGCCGGCGACGCGCCCGGAGTCGAAGGCTCCTCCGTCGACGCCGCACCGTCCGGAGACGCAGCCCCCGAGGACGCCGGCGTCGCCGACGACAGCGCCTCCGCGGTGGTCGCGCTCGCGACGCCGCTCGTGATCGTCGCCGGGTTCGCGCGCTCGCTCGAAGGCGTCCCGGACGAGGAAGCGCCCGCGTTGGGCTCCTTCTCCAGCATCAAGATCACGCCAAGCATGACACCGACGCCGGTGAGCGTCGCGATCGCCGCCGTCACCACGATCGTGAGCGATCGCCGCCGCGGCGACGCTCCGGACGCCCCGAGCGCCGCGCCCGACGCTCCGCTCGCGCGCCCTCCCGACGACGCGACCGACGCTCCGCTCGCGAGCGAGCCGCGCGCGGCGGCCTCTCCACCGCCGCTCACCGGCAGCGAGCTCCGCGCGAACGCGGGCACCGGATCGCGCGTGGTCCGGCCGTCGAGCCCCGGAGCGTCGCGCGACGCGGGCGGCGCGCCCGACGCGGCGCCTACCGAGCCCGCGATGCGCGTCTCGCCGAGCGCGGGCTTCGGCGCGGCCGCGCGCCGATCTCCGGGCGCTCCCGGGAAGAGGACGCCCGGCGACATCAACGTCTCGGGCGCGCCGGCGTCGAGCGGCACGCGCGTCCTCTCCGCGGGCGCCAGCTCGTGGAGCGCCGCGAGCATCCGCTCGGCCGAGGGGAAGCGCTCGGTTCGGTCGCGCGAGAGCGCCCGGCCCACGAACGCCGCGACCTCGGCCGGCAGGCTCGGATCGATCGCGCGGAGATCGGGCGCGTCGCGCATGCAAATGGACAGGATGATCTGCTCGTAGGTCTCGCCGGTGTGCGGGGGGCGGCCGGACAGACACTCGAACAGGATCGCGCCCACGCTGTAGATGTCGGCGCGCGCGTCGATGTCGGGCATCGCCTGCGCTTGCTCGGGGCACATGTAAAACGGCGTGCCGAGCACCGTGCCGCGCCCGGTGAGCGCGAGCGGCGAGGTCTTGTCGCGCGGGCGCTCGATCTTCGAGACGCCGAAGTCGACGATCTTCGCGAAGAGCGGATCGGTGTCGCTCCTCACGAGGAAGACGTTGTCGGGCTTCAGGTCGCGGTGAACGATGCCCGCCGCGTGCGCCTTCGCGAGCCCCTTCAGGACCTGCGCGACGATGTGCATGGCCTCGGGGAGCGGCACCGTCCGCGTCCGGCGCAGGCGCTGCCCGAGGTCCTCGCCGCGGAGCAGCTCCATCACGAGGTACGGGCGCCCGTCCTCGCTGCCCGCGTCGAAGACCGTGACGATGTGCGCGCTCTCGATCGAGCTCATCGCGCGCGCCTCGCGGGCGAAGCGCGCGACGACGCGCTCGTCGGTCGCGAACTCCTGGTCGATGAACTTGATGGCGACGCGCTTGCCGAGCCCGAGGTGCTCGGCCTCGTACACGGCGCCCATGCCGCCGTGGCCGACGAGCGCCCGGAGCACGTAGCGACCGGCGATCGACTTTCCGACGAGCGCCTCGCGGACGGCGCGCGCCCGCTCCTGGTCGTCGCGGTACGCGCCGCCCTCGGCAGCGCCGCCGGTGCTTCCAGGAGTCTTGTCGAGCTCGCTCATCCGCCGCGTCCCGGAGTGGACGCCTGAAGCCTACCAGGACGCGCAGTCGGGCTCGACCCTCACGCGCGGGAGCGCGGACGGGGCGAGCGCGGCGACGAGCCGAGAGGACTACTTGGCGGCGGCCGCCAGGGCGTGGACCTGGGCGGAGAGGCGCGAGATGGTGCGCGAGGCAGCCTTCACGTGGACGGCGCCCTTGGTGGCGGCCTTGTCGAGCGCCTTGGTCGCAGCCTTGAGCGCCGTGTCCGCGGCGCCCTTGTCCTTCGCGTGAAGGGCCGTGCGAACCCGCTTCACGAGCGAGCGAACCGAGCTGGTGATGGCGCGGTTACGCGCGGTCTTGACGATACGCTGGCGGTTGCGCTTCTCGGCGGAGGGATGATTGGCCACGGTGCAGGATCCTCGAACAAAATGGCCCGTTTGGGGGCCTAGGGAGGGCGCACTTTACGGGCAGGGGCGGGAAAGTCAAGCCGGGCGGCAGTTTCGGACTCCGGGAGGACGTCAGCGGGCCGGCCTCCCCACCCAGGCGCCCGCGCACGCGAGGGCCCAGGCGATCGGCGAGAACGCGAGCGCGAAGATGAGCGCCACGGGCGCCGCCAGCCCGAGCAAGACCAGCGTGAGGACGATCGCGAGGCCCGAGGCCAGGGCCGGCTCCAGCAGGGTCGGCAGGTTCGACGCCCGCGCGACCAGGTAGCCGCTGACCGGGAACGCCAGGAGCACGCCCGAGCCGAGGAGCGCGACCGGAGCGGTCGTGCTCACGTCGTGCTCGTCGACGCGTGAAAAATCGACGTTGGCCCAGTGCCCGAACGCGACCGAGAGCGCGAGCCCGACGGTCATCACCCCCACGGTGACGAGCGCCCCGAAGACGATCCAGCGGAGCGTGATCGGCTGCCCTTCCCGCCGCATCGCCTCGCGCACCGAGCGGAGGCTCGGCGGGCTCGACACCACGTAGAACGACGACACGCGCTCGAGCAGGACCGAGGTGCGCGAGCCGCGCTCCGCGATCGCCTCGTCCTCGCGCGCGCGCAGATCGCGGATCGCGAAGATGGTCGGCACCGTCATCGCCAGCAGGAGCGGGAGCGTCCCGACGAGCGCGCCGGGCCCGCGGCCGTAGACGAGGTGCGCGTAGATGCCGTGCGCGATCGTCGCGACCACCCACGCCCCGGGGAAGATCGCGCCGGGCCGCTTGACGCGCTTCGCTCGACCGAGCGCGTACCCCCAGGCGCAGGCGAAGAAGACGTGCGCGGGCAGGGCGACCGCCGTACGCGCGATCCAGATCCACCCGATCGGGTGATCGCGCAGGGTCAGCGCGTTCTCGATGGTCGCGAAGCCGAGCGCGGCCGCCGACGCGTAGACGAGGCCGTCCATCGGCTCGTCGAAGTACCTCGAGCGGAACGCCGGCCACATCGCCGCGACCTTCGACGCCTCGCGGATCGGCGCGGCGAACCCGAAGAGGAAGAGCATGCTGCCGGCGCCGCCGGTGACCCGCGCGTTCAGGTCGAGGCCCGTCCACACGGCGGCGCGCGCCTCGAGGAGCGCGGTGCCGGCCTTCCCCGCGCCGCCCAGAAAGAAGACGAGCAGCACCAGCCAGAGCGGCTCGCGACGCCGATCGGAGAGGTAGATGACGAGCAGGAGGAAAAGCGCGGGGACGAGCGACGGCCCGATCCAGCGCACCCACGCAAACACGGGGTGAGCTTAGCGCGACGCGACGCGCGGCGTCATCCTCGCGGCCGCGCGCGCTCTCCGACGATACGCTCGAGCGCCTTCGTCGCGGCGGCGACGTCGCTCGCCGGGTCCGCGATCGGATCGAGCGCGTCCGAGCGCGCGGCGGCGCCCGCCCGCGCGGCGGCGCAGGCGAGGCCGAGCGAGGGGAGATCGACGTCGTCGAGCTCGGACCACGCGAGCGGGACCGCGACGACGACCGCCTCGCCGGGCCCGGCGAGGCACGGCGCGAAGGGCGTCACGACGGCCTGGGCAGGGTCGAGCTTCACGCCCGCAGGCACGTCGCGCCCCGCGAGGCCTGCGAGGATCGAGGCGAGCGGCGCCGCGGCGAGCGCAGGCGCCGCGCCCACGCCGACGAGCACCGCGACGGAGCGCGGGCCCGCGGAGAGCACGGCCGCCGGGAGGCCGATCTCCGTCGCCAGCGCGCGGATCGCGCGCGCCGCGACCGCGAGCGCGCCGGGCGGAGCGCTCGCCGCGGCGCGCGCTCGGACGGCGACGAAGTCGGCGACGCCGGGCCGATCCAGGACGAGCCCCGCGTGCTCGATCGACCGCGCCCCCACCTCGACGGCGAAGAAGAGCGTCTCGAGCGAGTCGATGACGTAGCCGTCGACCTCGCGTTGCCCCGCGCGCGCCGTGGTCGTGCGCACGAGCTCCGGCGTCCACTTCGGAGGAGGCCAGATCGCCTCGCCGCCCGGCCCGAGGAGCGCAGAGACGCGCCTCGCCGCGTGGCGGAGGAGCGCCGGCGCGACCGTCTCGAAATACGTGCATAGCGCATATTTCGTCGTCCCGTCGGAGAGCGCCGCGCGCGACGGCGCCGTGACGAGACGCCGCCCCGGCGCCACCTCCTTCGCCGCCGCCCTCTTCGTCCGGGGTGCCTTCGCTCCTCCCCTCTTCGCCGACGCGCGCTTCGGGCGCGGAGGCGCGACGTCGTCGTCCGGCGCGGCGGTGCAGTCCCGCGGGCTGACGTCCGGACGCACGCCGCGGAAGACCGGGAAGCGCAGGTAGCGCGCGCCGCTCGGATCGCGCGAGTAGCCGCCGTAGCGCACCGAGACGACCAGCTCGGGCCGGCAGTGGTGCCGCCTCGCCTTCGGCGGGTACCTCCCCTCCGCCACCGGCTCCGCGACCTCGATCGACGCGAGGCGCTCGAGGAGCAGCTCGATCGTGCTCGCGTCGAGGCCGCTGCCGACGCGCCCGCGAAACACCAGCCGATCGCCCTCGTACGCGCCGAGATCGAGCGCGCCCAGGCGCGAGCGGTCCCCTTCCCCCTCCGTCCAGCCGATCACCACGAGCTCCGCGTCGAGCTCGGCCTTGATCTTCAGCCAGTCGAACGTCCGCTCGCCGCTCCGGTACGGCGTCCCGAGCCGCTTCGCGACCACGCCCTCGAGGCGCCTCTCCTGGCAGAGCCGGAAGAGCGCGACGCCGTCGTCGAAGGTCGGGTGCCGGCGCAGCAGCCCGCCCGCCGCGCCCTCGGGCGGCAAGACGCGCGCGAGGATCTCCTTGCGCGCCTCGAGCGGAAACGCGCGGACGTCGTATTGACCGATCGCGAGGACGTCGAAGACGACGAACACGACGGGCACCGCCGCCGCGGCGCGGACGCTCCGCGCCGCGCGCCCGCTCATGCCGGCCTGGATGCGACGGGCGAGCAGCTGAAAGTCGGGCCGACCCTCTTCGTCGAAGGCGACGATCTCGCCGTCGAGCACCAGCCGCTCGTCGGCGAGCGCGCGGACCGTGTCGGCGATCTCCGGGTAGCTCTCGGTCGCGTCGCGGAGCTTGCGGTAGGTGAGCGCGACCTCGTCGCCGCGCTTGTCGGCGATGATGCGGACGCCGTCGAGCTTGAGCTCGTAGAGCCATCCAGCGCGCTCGAGGACCTTCGCGTCGGCCTCCGCGCGCTCGCAGAGCATCGGGACGACCTTCCGGCCGTCGAGCTCGGAGGGTCGCGCGCCCAGGTACTCGGCGAGCTCCTCCCCCGGCGTCATCGCGCGCCGGCGTCAGAGCCCGAAATGCAGTCCGAGGCGGAGCCCGCCGGCGAGCTGCAAGCCCGCGCTCGTCCCGGACCTCTGGTAGACGGGATCGTTGTTGATCGCCGCCTGCTGGTCGGGCGTGAGCGTCGCGTAGTTGGCCGGCAAGCCGACGGGCGGCCGGTTGAGGAAGAGGAAGTCGCCGAGGATCCCCGCGCCGACCGAGAAGAGCGGCGAGACGTAGTAGTCGAACGCGACGTCGACGCCGGCGTTGAAGCCGCGGATCGAGACGGCGTCGTTGCTCGCGGGCGTCTCGGTGTTGGTCGCGAGCCCGGCGTCGCCGAGCCGCCCGACGAACGAGTAGCCGCCGTGCAGGCCGAAGAGGACGTCGAACGAGCGGATCGGGATCTTGAAGCCGGCCTCGGCGTTGAGCTGCCACATGTTGAACGTGGAGAGCGCGTTGTGGCGCAGCCGCGCGCCGACGACGAGGATGACGAAGCGAGCCCCGGCGCCGAGCGAGAAGGCCGGACCGCCGGCGCTCGCCTTCTCGATCTGGAAGGACTCCGACGAGAACTGGGACATGTTGATGTACGAGCCGCCGATCGAGCCGTCGATCCAGAAGAGCTCGAAATTGCGCCCGCTGTCCTGCTGCTCGGCCTCGTCGAGCCGCCTCGTCGTCGCGCCTTGCTGCTGCTGCTCGACCGTGGGCGAGCCGGGAGCGCTGCCCGGAGAGCCGGTGCTCATCGGCGGCGGAGGCGCGAGCCCCTGAGCCGACGCAGTCTGGCCGAGCAAGACGACCGAAGCACACACCAAGAGACCGCGGAGACGGCGCATCGCGGTCAGTGTCGCATATCCTCGCTCTTTTTCGAGGCAGCTTCGGCCAAGGCGTCGAGGTCCTCGTCGTCCAGCTCCGCGTCCGGGACCGGGATGCCGTACTCCTCGTTCAGCCACTTGCCGAGATCGATCGTCTTGCAGCGCGCGGTGCAGAACGGGTAGCTCGGGTTCGCGGAGCGCGGCTCCACTGCCGCGTCGCAGATCGGACACCTCGCCATCCCAGGACTCATAGCACGCTGCGCCGATCGCCCACATCCGGCCCGCCGCCGGGAAATGTTGACGAGACCGCGGTGCGGCAGGGACGATTGACGCGATCACGGCGTGAAGGAGACGAGTTGACCCAGCCCGGCAGCGGAGATTCATCGGCCTACAAGGAAGAGCGCCTCGAGCTCGAGACGATCGCGCGTCGCTTCGAAGGCACGCTCGGGCTCTGCTCCGCCCGTGTCGACGGCCCCGACGCCGTCCTCGAGGTCGGCGGTGACGAGGTCTTCCCCGCGGCGAGCGTCATCAAGATCGCGCTCGCCCTCGAGGTGTTCTGTCAGGTCGAGGAGGGCGCCCTCGCGCTCGGCGAGCGCGTGCCCCTCAAGGCCTCGGACAAGGTCATCGGCTCGGGCGTGCTGGCGGAGCTCACCGAGGGCATCGCGCCGACCGTCGGCGATCTCGTCTACCTCGCGATGGCGATCAGCGACAACACCGCGGCGAACCTGCTCGTCGAGCGCGTGGGCGTCTTCTCCGTCAACGCGCGCCTCGCCGCGCTCGGCCTCGAGAAGACGCGGCTCTCGGGGAGGATCCTCGTCCAGGAGACGAAGAGCGGCCCGCCCGCGACCGAGGACTTCGGCGCCTCCGCGTCGACGGTCACGGACGGCGACGACGGCCGCGGCGAGCGCTCGCCGGTCACCGCGCGCGAGCTCGTGACGCTGCTCCGGCGCGTCTACCGGCGCGACGGCCTCCCGGCCCCCGCGTGCGAGGCGCTCCTCGACATCTTGCAGAAGACGCAGACCGCGAGCTCGATCCGCCGCGGCCTGCCCGAGGCGCGCTTCCGGGATCGCACGCCGGCGCGCCTCTTCCACAAGACGGGCTCGATCCGCGGCGTCGTCAACGACGCCGGCATCGTCGCCACGGAGCGCGGCGCCTACGCCGTCGCGCTGCTCAGCAAGGGCTCGCGCGATCTCCGCCCCACGCAGGACAACGTCGCGCGCATCGCCCTCGCCGACGCCTCCCGCGTCATCTACAAGGCGATGCGCGAGGAGTAGCGCACGCGCGCCGACGCGCCGCGGGCTCGCGTGACCGGCGCGCGAGCCAGGCGGCCGGTACGCGCCCACACGACCAACGCGCGAGCCCGCCTGGCCCGCGCGCCGCCGCGTCACTCCGCGGGGACGGCCTCGGCGACCTCGGCGGCGGGCGCGCTCGCGACGACGCCGCTCACGCTCTCTTCGACGACGCAGCTCTGCTCGAGCAGCTCCGCGACGTCGAGCTGCTTGATCTTGTCCTCGAGGCTCTGGCTCTTCAGGCCGTCGGTGAGCATCGTCATGCAGAACGGGCAGGCGCTCGCGACCGTCTTGGCGCCGGTGTCCACCAGCTGGAGCGTGCGCTTCACGTTCACGCGGTTCTGGTTCTGCTCCTCCATCCACATCTGCGCGCCGCCGGCGCCGCAGCAGAGGCCGCGGGTCTTCGTCCAATACTCGGGCTCGACGAGCTCGACGCCCGGGATCGCCTTCAGGATCTCGCGCGGCGAGTCGTACACGTCGTTGTAGCGGCCGAGGTAGCAGCTGTCGTGGTACGTGACGCGGCCGACGACGGGCTTCTTCGGGACGAGCCGCCGCTCCGCGAGCAGGCCGCAGAGGTAGTCGGTGTGGTGGACGACCTCGAGCTTCGCGCCGAAGTCCGGGTACTCGTTCTTGATCGTGTTGAAGCAGTGCGGGCAGGCCGTCACGACGGTCTTCATGCCGCCCTGCTCCTTGTAGCCGTTCAGCACCGCGGCGTTCGTCTCGGCGAGCATCGCGAAGATGTGCTCGGCGCCGGCGCGCCGCGCGGGATCGCCGGTACACGACTCCTCCTGGCCGAGGATGGCGAAATCGACGCCCGCTTGCTTGAGGAGGCGCGCCGTCGCCCGCGCGATCTTCTTCGCGCGGTCGTCGTAGCTGGCGGCGCAGCCGACCCAGTAGAGGACCTCGGCGTCGGGCTTGTCGGCGAACGTCTTGATGTCGAGGCCGTCGGACCACGCCGAGCGATCCATCCGCGAGAGGTTCCACGGGTTGCCGTTGACCTCGAGCGCCTGGAACGGCTTCTGGAGCTCGTGCGGGAACTCGTTCCGGATCATGACGAGGTTTCGCCGCATGTCGACGATCTTGTCGACGTACGAGATGAGCACCGGGCACTGCTCCTCGCAGGCGCGGCACGTCGTACAGGCCCAGAGGACGTCGGGGTGGACGACCTCGGGCGCGAGGTTGATCGGCGTATAGGTGACCGGCCGCTTCGCGCCCTCGCGCTCGTTGGCGAGGAGCTCGTCGTCGACCGCGCCCTCCGCGGCCGCGGCCGCGCCGTCGAGCCCGGGGCCCCAGCGCATCTCGCGCTCCACGAGCTCCTTCTCGTGGTCGTACATGTGATCGCGCAAGGCGAGCGTCAGGTGCTTCGGCGAGAGGATCTTGCCCGTCTTGTGCGCGGGGCAGTTGTCCGAGCAGCGACCGCACTCGGTGCACGTGTAGAAGTCGAGGATGGCCTTCCACGAGAGGTGCTCGATCTTCGCGATGCCGATGTCGGCCATCGTCGGATCGGGCATCTCGGACGCCTCCATCATCTTCTCCGTCAGCTTCTCGAAGTTCTCGGCGATGGGCTGCAGACGGCCGCGCGGCTCGAGGTCCTTGAAGAAGACGTTCGGGATCGCCGTGATGACGTGGAAGTGCTTCGAATGCGGGAGGAGGTTCAGGAAGATGAGGACGAGCGTCGAGTGCGTCCAGAACCCCACGTGCGCGAGCGTCACGAGCGCCGAGGCGTTCAGGTGCAGCTTGCGCAGGAGCGTCGCCATCGCGGAGCCGGCCGGGGACGGGAACGCCGAGAGCTCCGCGTGGACCTCGCTCACGGGCGGCAGCGGCGCCGTGATGGTCGCCATGCTCGAGCAGAGCTGATGCCCGGCGGCGACGTTCGCCGGGAGGCCGGGCGCGCAGAGCTCGGCGTGCTTGTGAACGAGGACGAGCGCCGCGCCGTCGTACAGGACGTCCGCGACCATCATCGTCCCGATGATGCCGAGGATGAGCAGGCCCTCCCAGTGGAGGGTCATCCGCTTCTGCGGCTTGATCACGCGGTAGTAGACGAAGACCGAGACGCCGGTGACGACCAGCACCGCGACGATGTCCTTCGCGAACTCGTAGACCTTGCCGAGCGGCTGCGTCGGCCCGAGAATGAAGAGGTTCCACGAAGGATCGAAGCCGCGTCCCCAGAGCACGAGCGTGCGCAGCGTGAGGACGATGAACCCGACGAAGATGAGCTTGTGAGCCCAACCCGTGGGTTGGTAGTAGTTCATCTTCTCCTGCGCGAACGCGTAGCGGAACACCGCCGCGAGACGCTCGGGGATGCGGTCGAAGCGGTTCGTGAACCGCCCGAGGCGCAGGAGCTGCCACCGCCGGATCGCCGACCAGGCGAACACCACGTGAGCGGCGACGATCAAGATGAGCATTGCGGTCGGGTTCATCGGTGATCCTCGACATATAGGGGCCTGGCCCTTTGCGTCAATCTCGGCTTCGCGTCGGCTGGATCCGACGCGTCCGCTCCCGCCGGGCGAACGTGGGAGAAAACGCGACCAAACGCCGCTCGGAGCGGGCCGGCAGGGAGGCACATCCGATGCACCTCATCGCGCGGATGCCGCCGAAAGACCGCGCGATCCTCCGGAACCTCGTCGTCGTGGTGCTCGCGAGCGCCGGGGGCGCGCTCGTGCTCGGGACGACTTGCCTCGGGCGTGACCTGGCGCGCCCCGTACCGAGCGCGATGGCCCCGGACGAGCGCGGCAGCGTGCGATCGAGCGCCGGAGGGCTGCCAAACGGTCCCGCCGGAATGGCCACGATCACGTCGGGTCAGCTCGAGCGCGGCGGCTCCGCGGCGGGCATGCCCGGGCACGGGCCAACGCCGAACGCCGAGCCGCCCGGCGCGCGCGATCCATCGACGCGCCAACCGCCACCGCAGGTGCGAGGAGGGCCGCAGGCTGCGCCCCCGGTCCCGGGAGGACAGCCTCCTTACAACATGCCGCCCGCGTTCGGTCCGAACGGGATGCCGATGCCCCCGCAAGGCGCGATGCCCCCGCAAGGCGCGATGCCCCCGCAAGGCGCGATGCCCCCGCAAGGCGCGATGGCCCCGCAAGGCGCGGTGCCGCCGCAAGGCGCGATGCCCCCGCAAGGCGCGGTGCCGCCACGCGGCGCCCCCACCCCGGGCGCCGTCCCGCCCGGCACGCGCCCGCCGCCGGGCGCCGCGACGCCGGCGGAGGCGGGCTCACCTCCCGCCCCTGCCGTGCCGCCCGCGTACCGCACCCCGACGCAGGGACTCGAGGCAGGCGCCGGCCAGTTCATGACGGAGCCGCCCGCGTTCGGGGCGAGCTCGATGTCCCCCAACCCGGAGGCTGGCGCGGGTCCGTTCACGACCGAGCCGGCGCCTTGACGGCCCCACCCCGTCCCGCAGCGCGGCGCCTGAGCCATCGCCGCGCGCACCGGCTCGCAGCCGTGCAGCGTGTGCTTCGAGGCACCGACCGGCAAGGCCCCGGAGCTCGCGAAGGTACTCGCAGCGCGAGCGGTGCTCGGGGGACGCGGACCGCGCGCTCGCCGTCGAGGTACATGCGATCGCCGGAGGCCGTCGGGCGCTTCGCGATCGCCCGGCGTCAGCCGACGCGCAGGACCACGATCCGCCCCGTCGGGGTCTCGTGGGTCCCTTCGTGAGTGCAGCGGAACCGGCGCAGCACCGCGGCCGCCTCCTCGAGCTCGACGCCGGCGCGCGCCCCCTTGATGAGAAGGAGCCGCCCGCGCTCCTTCGCGAACGGCGCGGTCCACGGTACGAGCGCGGCGATCTTGGCGACCGCTCGCGCGGTCACCGCGTCGAAGGGCTCGCCGAGGTCGACGCTCTCGGCGCGGCCACACACGGCGTCGACGTTGGAGAGCCCGAGCCTCTCGGCCGCGGAGCGCAAGAAGGCGACCTTCTTCTCGGTCGCGTCGAGCAACGTCACCTGGAGATCGGGGCGAGCGATCGCGAGCGGCAACCCGGGGACGCCGCCCCCCGAGCCGACGTCGAGCACGCGCGCGTTCGCGGGGACGTCGGCGAGGCGAGGCAGCAACGCGAGCGCGTCGAGCACGTGACGCGACCACGCCTCGTCCGGATCGGTCACGGCCGTCAGGTTCACCCGCTCGTTCATCGCGAGCAGCAGCGCCAGGAACTCCCCGAGCGAGCGGATCGCCGCGCGATCGAGCGAGACGCCGAGCTGGGCGAGCCGCTCGTCGAAGTCCGCCGGCGGCGCGAGCGCGACCACCGCGGGGAGCGCGAGGGGAGGTCGGCGCGGCTCTCGTCGGCTCATGGCGCGCCTCGCTCTAGCACACGCCTCGTGGCCGTGGCGGCGGGCCCCTCCGCTGCGCCGCCACCGGACGGAGGACGGGCGCCGGCTAGAGCTCGAACGAGAAGCCCTGCTTGTCGTTCGCCTGACCGGGCGAGAGGGCGAGGTCCATCGCCCAGGTGCGGCTGCCGACGCGCGCGGAGAGGTGCACCTTCACCGGGAGCTCGGCGTTGCGCGGATCGACGAGCCTCACCTCGACGACGTAGCGCCCGCGGAGCGGCTCGGCGCCGTCGAAGTAGACGTTCTCGGTGTTCTGCTGGTGGCAACCGTCGTCGGGGCAGTTCTTCTCGAGCTGCAGCCCCGACGGCGAGCTCCGGCTGCCCTTCGTGACGCGCGCGCCCTTCGGGTCCATCACCGTCAGGTCGACGTCCGCGGGGCTGTCTCCCCACGCGATGGTGAACTGGAGGACCCCCGTACCGACGCCGCACCCCTCGTCGATGATGCCGTTGCAGTTGTCGTCGTTCGCGTTGAAGCACAGCTCGGGGCCCGTGGGCGTGCACCCCGCGGTGACCACGACCCCCTCCGACGCGGAGAGGTTCTTCGCGACGACGTTCGCGCCCGGCGCCGCCGCCGGCGCCGACGGGCCGCACGCCGAGGTGAGGGCGGCGAGCACGAACGGGGGCAAGCGCGCGGAGGAGAAGCGCATCGGGACGCCCTTCTACCACGCCGCGGGCCGCGCGCCCGCCCCGCGGCCTGCGCGCCACGACGACGCACCTCCCGTCGTCAGGTGGTCCGCGCGCACATCCGGTGGCTCCGGCGGCGCGATCCGACGTCGCTCGCGCGGCTGCGCTACGCCCGCCGCAAGTAGCCGAGTGGACGCGGACCCGCGGGATCCTGAGCCGCCCACGCTGAGCGGCCCGGCCCGCGGAGGTTCAGTTCTTCGAAGCGCCGCCCGAGCCGGCCTGCGCCTCGGGGATCGCGTCGGTCGACATCTTCGGGTTCATGAGCTCGAAGAACGCCTGACGCGCCATCTCCTGCGACGGGCCCTGCTCGGCCTTGAGCGCCATGAGCGCGCCCTTCTCGTTCATGAACTTGAGGATCTGGATCGCCTGGGAGCGCTTCTTCTCGTCGCCCGACTGCGCGTCGCGGAGGAGCCGTACGCGCATCTGCACGCGCGTGACCGAGCGCGGGCCGTTGTCGTAGTCGATGCCCTGGACGGCGCGCGCCAGGATGAGGCGCGGCCAGTCCTGGATGGCGTCGCCGAGCTTCACGCGCGAGGCCGTCTGCGCGTTCGTGATCCAGCGCGCGACGTCGCCGTTCTCGTAGTTCTTGTCGCTCCAGTAACCGAAGGTCTGGTCGTAGATGACCTTGAGCTCCTCGAGCGCCGCCTTGTCGACGTCGGCGTAAGAGGCGAGCGCGCGGCGCGCGGTGTCGGCGTCGGCGCCGATGAGCAACGCGAGCGCCGCGTCGTTGCGCGTCCCCGGGTCCTTCAGCTTCTCGAACAGCTTGCTCGCGGTCTCCGGCGTCATGCCGCCGAAGCCGATCGCGCGCGCCGCCTGGTGCTGGACGACGAGGTCGGTGTTGCCGTTGATGAGGTCCATCAGCGTGGCGGCCGCGGACGGGACGGGACGGCGAACGAGCGACTCGAGGTAGCAGGTGCGAATGAGCTGGACCTTCGGGTCCGGCTTGTCGAGTTCGCGCACCTTCTTGGCGACCTCGGCCATCTGCTCGTCGGTCGCGACCCAGCCGAGCGAGAAGCACGCGTCGAGGCGCGACTGCTCGTTGTTCTGCTTGTCCTCGATGTACTTCACGAGGAGCGGGTACGCCTTCGGATCGCCCCACTGCGCGAAGCCGTAGGACGCGCCGACGCCGACCGCGCGGAGGGTCATGCCCATGACGGCCATGCCGCCCTGGAGCAGGGCTTCCATCGTCGCGTCGACCTTCTCGGGGCGGCGGCGGAGCTGCGCCTCGAGCATCGGCCAGCTCTGCTGGTCCTGCATCCAGCCGACGTAGCGGAGCGCGCTCTGCGTCGTCGCCCACACCGGCGGGAAGTCCTGCTGCCCCTCCTTCGGGAACGGAACGCTCGGGTTCGCCCACTTGCGCATCTGCGGGAGCGCCTCGCGCGCGTCGGCGGCGGCGAGGAAACGGAGACCGTTCGCGTGCGGCTGCGGCTTGTCCGTGACCCAGAAGTAGACGCCCTCGTAGGCCTGGGCGCGGATGTCCGGCCGCTTGTCCGGGTAGAGGATCGCGAGGTCGGCGAGCATGCGCGAGGCGACGACGCGCTCGTTGTCGTCCTGGCGGTACTCCGGATCCGTGTCCTTGTTGTAGAGCGTGAGCGGGTCCTGCTTCATGCGCCACGAGAGCGTGGGCACGGCGCGGAGATCGCCGATCTCGGCCAGGCGGAGCGCGGCCTCGGTCTTCCAGTGCGGGTGCGGGTTCGTCGCGATGAACTCGACGAGCGCGTCGCCGGCCCGCGGATCCTCGAGCGAGCGCAGCATGTCGAAGAGGAGCTTCGTCTGGAACTTCTCGGTGTCCGCCTTGCTCTTGTCGACGCTGCGGAGCGCGAGGACGAGCCCCTTGCCGCCGACGCCGTCGCGCAGCGCCTCGAGGAACTTCTGACGCGAGTCCTTGTCGGCCTTCGCGAGCGCGCCGAGGAGCGGCTGCATCGCCTCCTCGTTCGCGATCTTACCCAGGCCGACCGCCGCTTCGCGCGCGACCTCGACGCTCTTGTCCTCGACGAGCTTGATCAGCGTCTGCGTGTACTTCGCCTCGGCGTTGCGCGAGAGCACCGTCGCGACGAGCTGGCGGACGCTCTCGCTCTCGTCGCCCGCGAGCGTCGCGAGCTTGTCGAGCGAGACCATCGAGGCGAGCTGCTCGGGATCGAAGGCGGGGCTCTTGTCGAGCCGCTGCACGGTCGAGAGCTTGCCGGCGCGGTACTCCTTCATCACGTCGTCGAACGCCGCGCTCTCGCCGAGCGCCGCGAGCGCCCACGCGATCTGCGGGCGGTCCGCCTCGGTCGACTCCTTCAGCGCCTTGAGGAGCGCCGGCTTCGCGGAGTCCGCCGCGGGCGAGCCGTACTCGAGCAGCGCCTGGGCCGCCGTTCCGCGGATCGTGCGGTCGACCGACTCGAGGCCCTTGATGATGACCGGGATCCCCGCAGGGTCCTTCGCCCACGCGAGCTGAGTGAAGCCCTCTTCCTTGAGCTTCATCTCGTCGTCCTGCTCGGCCCACTTGCGGTAGGTCGGCAGCGACTCGGCGATCGGCAGGAGGGCGACCTCCTTCTTCTCCGTCGCGACCCGCTTCGGGTCCATGCGCTCGGAGTCCTTCAACGAGCCGAAGACGATCGCCGCCGCGATGCCGCCGACGGCGAGCACACCGACGATGATCGCGGCCGGCGCGAAGCGACCGCGCTTGAAGTTGCCGTCGTCGCCCCCGCCGCCCGAGTAGCTCGGCGCGCCCGGAAACCCGCCGCCCGGCGGGAGCGCGTCGTCGTCCGGCGGCCACTTCGCGGCCTCGAGCTTCGGCACGCGACGGAGCGCGGGCGGGAGGTGCTTCGTGGGGATTTCGTGGTTGGGCGTGGTGTTGGGTCCCATGACGGCGGCGGGACATTACCCCAAAGGGTCCCCGCCAAGAAGCGAGAGCAGCCTGGCGACACGGCCGAGACGCAGCTCGGAGCCCTGACGCACGACGGCATCCGGCATCACCCATTTTTCCATGGGATCGCTGCCGGCCGCGCTCGACGCGCCCCTACGCTCCGACGGTAGAGCGGGCGCGGAAATCCGCCGCCACGAGACGGCGCGGCGCCGAGCGGCGCGGGCCGCTCAGAGGCACGGGTCGAAGGGCGTCGCCTGCGGCTCCTTCGGCTGCGAGCTGCCGATCGTCGCGCCCTGATCCGGGCCGTCGGCCGGGTTCCACGTCCCGACATCGGCCGGGAGGAAGCGCCCCGGACCGTCCTTCAGCGACGGCGGAGCCGGAGCCTTCGGCGCCTGCACGGTGAGCGCGGCGAGCTCGGCGAGCGAGCCGTTGAAGAAGTTCGTGTCGACGGGGGTGTTCACGCCGTCGACCTTGCCCCTGTCCGAGTCCTGCCAGAACGTCCAGTCGGTCCAGCCGCTCGGCATCGTCGGGCAGGACGTCTGGTAGTTCGCGACCCAAAGCGTGTAGCCGGCGAAGTTGTTCCCGATGACGTTCGACATGAACGCGGCCGTGTAGACGATCGGCTTCACGCCGTACTTGTCCTCGATGAGCGCGATCCACTGCTTCGCCCGGGCGACGACCGTGGCCGCAGGGAGCCCGCCGTCGCTCTCGAGATCGAGCACGGGCGGCAGATCGCCCGGCTGGAGCCCGCCGGCCGCATCGAGCATGCCGACGAGGAGATCCACCTGCGCGGCGACGTCGCGCGCAGGGCGGAAGAACTGGTAGAGGCCGCGCACGAGGCCGGCCTGCTTGGTCGCGGGCCAGTTCTGCGCGAACTTCGTGTCGGGGTGAGAGATGCCGTCGCTCACGCGGACGAACGCGAACGTCTGGCCGTCGGCCTTGACCTTCGCCCAGTCGACGTCGGCCTGGTAGTACGAGACGTCGACGCCGCGCAGCGTCGTCGGGCCGGCGCAGACCTTCAGCGCCGACGACGTCGTGCCGATGCACTCGTTCATCGGTGCGTCGGACGTGCTGGTGTCGTCGGCGGCCGAGCAGCCGGTGGCCGCCCCGGCGCACGCCAGCGAGAGTCCTGCGAACGTCGCCCACTTCGCTGCGCGGAGCGCCAACCTCATCGTTCGCGGCCGTCAAGCACAGCCCATGCCTGCGCCGTCGGCTCGCGATGGAGCGCGGATCGCCCGTCAAATGAGCGGTGTCAGACACGGTCCGGTCTTTGCGCACCGCGAGCCGCCGCGAGATCGTGGCCGGCAGCGCGCGCTCTCTCGCGAGCGGCGGCGACGCCGATCTCGAGAAAGGTGCGAGACCGCCTACACACGCACGCTGCGCCCCAGCCGCGACCGCAGCTCCATCCGGGCGCGCATCGCGCGCGCGACGTCGTCGGCCTCGAGGCAGCGATCGCGCTCGAGCGCCGCGTTGAGGACGCGGAGCGCCTCCTCCGGCTCGCCGCGGGCCGCCAGCGCGCAGCCCGCGATCACCATCAGCTCGGGATCGCCCGGCAGGACCGCGAGTCCGAGCGACAGCACGCGCATCGCGCGGTCGGTCTCGCCGTTGGCCGCGAGCCGCGCGCCGAGATCGTGGACCGAGCCGACGAGCGCGCGCATCTCCTTGCGCGTGAGGCAGCGACCGATGACCGCCTCACCGATCGCCCGCGCCTCGGCGAGCGCGTCGACGTCGGAGTCGGAGTCGGAGGTCCCGACGAGCTTCGCGAGCCGCTTGCGGAGGCGGTCGAGCCCGTCGTCCGACGAGCGCGCGAGCGCGGACTTGGACGTGGCGCTCCCGAGGCGCGGGCCGCCCAGCCGTCCGCCTCCCACGCCGATGGTCGTCCGGAGGTGGACGAGCCAACCGGGCAGCTTCGGACGCGCGGCGACGTCGAACGAGCTCACCGGCGCTGCCTCGAGCGCGCTGCGGGTGTCGGCGTCGAGGTCATGCGGCTCCCAGCGCGCACGCTCGACGTCGAGCCGGAACGCGAGGACCTCACCCGGGTAGACGACGAAGTCGAGCGTGGCCTCGCCGGACGCGGTCGTCGTCCGGATGCGGTGCCGCCCCGCGGGCACCCCGCAGAAGCCGCGGATGGGCTCGGTCGTGTAGCGGCCCCAAGGCTCGCGGAGGTCGTCCACGGCGCACGCTTCCCAGAGGTTCTCCTCGAGGATCACGAACGCGCTCGCCTCCCGCGCGACGCGCGGCTTCTTGGTCCGTCGCCGCGCACGGATCACGACCACCAGCGCCGTCGCCAGCACGATCGCGAGAGGAACGAGCGCCACGAGGAACGAGGGCACTTCGTGAATTCTAGCGCGCGAACCGGCGCGTGCCATGGCCGCGGCGCGCCCGCTGCGGCCGAGCTCGGTCGAGGCTGGCCGGAGCCGAGGCGCGCCGGAGCCGAGGCGCGCCACGAGCCGAGGCGCGCCAGGCCAAGGCGCGCGAGCCGAGGCGCGCGAGCCGGGAGCTCACCGGAGCGCGGCGAGACGTTTCACGAGCCCCTCGCGCACCGCCTTCTGGCCCTCGGTCAGCACGGCGCGCTCGCTCCGCGCGAGCGCCTGCTCGAGCGCCCTCACCTCGCCGGCGCGATCGCCGCGCGCCTTCGCGATGTCCGCCTTCAGCGCGAGGACGCGCATCACCCGCGGTCCATACACACGCGCCAGCGCGCGATCGGCGGCCGCGTCCGCGTCATCGAGGCGCCCGAGCTCGAGGTAGACCCGGCCGAGACGCGCCGGACCGTTGTGGTCCTCGGGGAAGTCGCGCTCGCTCTGCTCGAGCATCGGGATCGCTCGCGCCGGCTCGCCGAGCGCGAGGAGAGCCCCCAGGCGAAGCGGATCGAGCGACGTGCGCGCGTCGTTCGTCTTCGCCCGCGCGGCCTCGCCCTCGAGGAACGCCGACCACTCGCGCGCGAGCTCCCGCGCTCCTGCGCGGTCGCCGCGCTCCGACTTCGTCGTGAACGCCTCTTCGTAGAGGGCGGAGCGATCGTCGGGCAAGAGCCGATCGTCGCGGCGCGCGGCGTCCCGCGCGAGGTCGAGCAGGTGCTCCACGTCCGCGCTCCTCTTGGCGTCGCGCGCGCACCCCAGACCCGCGACGACCACGCTCGCTCGCGACGTGCCAGGGGGCATCCCGCTCGCCTCGGCCGCGGCGACCTCGGCGCAGCGCTCCACCTCCTTGCGGAGCGCGAGCTGCGTGACGAGCGCCTCGACGATCCGCGCGCGGTGCGGGTGATCCGCGGGCGCCGCCGCGAGCGCCGCGCGGTGCTCCTTCTCCGCCGTCTCGCCGTCGCCGGCGGCCAGCGCGTGGTTGCCGCGCACGAAGGCGGCCGTCGCCGCCGTCGCGCTCGGGGCGGCGCTTCGCGCGTCGCCGACCGCGACCTCGAGCAGCTCGCGGAGCTCTCCAGCCGTCGCGGTGCCGGCCCATTTGAGGATCGGACGGTCGGTGTTCGGATCGATCACCCAGAGCGTCGGCAGCGCGGAGTGGGGGTGACGTGCGACCCACTCGGCGTTCGCCTCGCGCTCGGTGTCGATCGAGAGCCAGACGAAGTCATCGGCGAGCGGCGCCAGCGTCGGATCGGTGAGGACGTACGCGCGGAGGCTCTGGCACGAGTGGCACCACGAGGCCCAGGCGTCGACGAAGAGCGGCTTTCCGCGCCGCTTCGCCTCGGCGAGGGCCCGCGGGTAGTCGTCTTCGATGAAGCGGAGCGTCGCGCCCCGCGCGGGCTCGGCGTGGACCGGCGCGCCGGCGGCGGGCGCCGCGCCGAGCTTCGTGCCGCCGCAGGCGACGAGGAGCGCCGCCCCGACGAGGGTTACTTGTTTCCGTAGAGGTTGAGCGTCCACTTGCTGGCAGGATCGCACGTCCCGGAGACGTGGCGGACCTCCACCGTGACCGTGCGGTCGTCGTTCGAGCCGTTGGAGAAGACGCCGCTCTCGCCAAACTTCGCCGTGGCCATGTCGTTCGCGGCCGTGCTCGTCGACTGGTACGAGACCGCGCTGCACTCGCGCGTGTCGGAGGACGGGACGTAGACGTAGAGATCGAAGTTCGTCCCCGGAGGCGACGCGAGCGTCGCGGTCATCCACAGCTGAACGCCGAAGGGTCCGCTGTCGTCCTCGGTCACGCGGACGGTGAACCATTGCGACGTGTGCCCCTGCGCGCTCTGTACGTCGGAGCCGGTGTCGCCGCTGACCGAGCCGAGATGCGTCGCCCCGGCGCACGTGTTCGGAGCCGCACACGAGCCCGTCGGGGGCGGCGGAGGCGGCGGAGGCGGCCCGCTGTCGGCGCCCGCGTCCGTCCCTCCCGCGTCCTTGCCGTCGCCGGGGCCCGCGTCGTCTTGGTCGTCCGCGTCGTCTTCCGGCTCCGGGTTCGACGGCGCGGGAAGCTTGACGCTGTCCGACGGCTCCTCTTCGGCGCCCGCCTCGACGGGCGACGCCGAGAGGAAGGCCTCCGAGGGATCGGCTTCGTCACCCTCGGCGCAGCCCACGAGAGCGACGAGACCAGCGAGCGGGAGGAGCACGACGAGTGCAGTGACGTGGCGATTCATGGCAGAGCCAGCCTAGCGTGCGGACCTGGCTACGCTCGAATTCCTTCCATGACGAGACGTTATCGCGACTCGCTCATATCCCACCTTCGGCGACGCCGGCGCCAGCGGCGACCGGCCGGGCTCAGCGCGCGGACGCGCTAGTTTCCGGCGATCGCGTCGTCGACGGCAGCCTCGAGGCTGCTCCGCGTCGGCGCGCCGTCGATCCGCGCGCGGCCCACGTACAGCAGAGGCACGCCGTCTCCGCCCACCGCGTCGAACATGGCGAGGTCGCGCTCGACGCGCGCGTCGGTCGAGGTGTCGGCGAGGCAGCGCTGGAGGCGGTCGCGATCGATCCCGCGCTCGACCGCGAGCTGCTCGCACGCGGCCTCCGAAATGTCCTGGCTCTCGAACAGGGCGTGGACGTAGTCGTCGAGGAGCGCGGGGGTCAGCGTCTCGACGCAGACCGCCGCGCGCGCCGCGCCCCGCGCGTCGGGGTGTCGCGGCAAGGGGACGTGTCGAACGACGACGCGGAGCCGCGCGCGCCGGGCCTCGACGATCGGCGCCAGCGCGGCGTGGGCCTTGCGGCAGTACGGACACTGGAAGTCGGTGAAGAAGACGATCGTCGCCGCGCCGGACTTCACCTGGGAGGTCGCGGCCATCTCGTCGCGGATGAC
Source organism: Labilithrix sp. (assembly GCA_019637195.1). Lineage (GTDB taxonomy): Bacteria > Myxococcota_A > Polyangia > Polyangiales > Polyangiaceae > Labilithrix. Next base: position 95,443 of record JAHBWA010000005.1, read on the forward strand.
GCTCGGGGTCGCGCTGCACGAGGTGACGAAGCCGGCGGCGAGGAGGCAGAGAACGGCTCGGAGGCGCATCGCGGGGTGGACCATAACGCGACGAGGGCCCGGATGGCTCGGCACGCTCAGCTCGGCGCTGCCGCGAGGGGCGGGGCCGCGTACGGACCGCTGACGAGCTCGTGGACCGACAGATCGCCCGCGGGTACGGACGCCCTCGCGAGATCGACGAGGCGCGCGTGGTGCGTGAAGAAGAGGACCTGCATCTTCCGCGACACCTCCGCGAGGACCCCGAGCGCGGCCGCGGCGCGCTGATCGTCGAGCTGGATGAGGACGTCGTCGAGCACGAGCGGCATCGGCTCGGCCACCTCGGCGCGGCGAAGGAGGCTGGCGAGGCGGAGGCTCAGGTAGAGCTGATCGCGCGTGCCGTCGCTGAGTCCGGGGACGTCGACCTCGGTGACGCCGTCGGCCCGGACGCAGCGGAGGCACGGCCGGTCCTTGTCGTCGAACCCCGCCTTGATCCCGGAGAACGCGCCGAGCGTCAGCCGCGCGAAGAGCGCGGACGAGGAGGTCAAGAGCGGCCCCTGGTTCTCCTCCCGGTAGCGCTCGATCTCGCGCGAGAGGAGCACGGCGGCCAGCTTCACGCGGGACCATCGCTCCGCCGTCTCGCGGACGCGCGCGAGCTTCTGCTGCGCCGCCGCGGCGGCCTCGGCGGCGTGCGACTCGCCGCGCATCTCCTCGAGGCCCTTGCGGACACCGCCGATGCGCTCCGTCAGGCGCGTCACGTCGAGGTCGGCCTCGTCGATCCGATCGGTCAGCTCGTCGAGCGCGCGCAGAGCGGCGTCGGGGTCGGCGGCGAGCCGGGCCTCGTCCTCGTCGACGGCCGACACCTCTCCCTCCGCCTCGAGCTCGCGCGCGACGCGCTCGAGCTCCGCTGCGACCCCGAGCGCCTCGGCCCCGCGCGCGAACAGCGCCTGGGCGGCGTCGCGCGGCTCGAGCTCCGCCAGATCCGGCGCCAGCTCGCGGAGCGCGCGCGCCAGATCCGCCTCGAACTCGCGAGCCCCCGCTTCGAGGGCGCGCGCGCGCGCCTCGGCGTCGGCGCGCTTGTCGGTGACGGAGAAGAGCTCGCGGAGCGCCTCGATCGCGCGGGCCACCTCCTCTGCGGAGGCGTCGACGGGCACGCCGAGCGGCGCGATGAGCGGGGTGAGCTTCGCCGCGACCTCCGCCAGCGCCGCCTCGTCGCGCTCGCGCGCCGCCACGCGGTCGTCGAGGTCCCCGCGCACCTTCACGACGGCGCGCGCGGCCTCCGCGGCCTCCCGGCGCGCCGACTCGAGGGCCGCGAGCCTGCGCGCGCCGCGCGTGATCAGCGCGGAGAGGGAGCTCGGCGACTCGGACGCGTCACCCGCTGCCGCGCCGGCCGACTCGGGCGCGTCCCCCACCGCAGCGAGCGCCCGAAGGAGATCCCGGCGCGCGCCCTCGACTTTCTGCGCTTCGCTCGTGATCTCGCCCTCGGCTTCGCTGAGCGACGCGAAGGCGTCGCTGATCTGCGCGTGCCGGTCGAGCCACGCGCTCATCTCGGCGAACGCCGCGCCGTGCGGCGGCGCGATCCTCGCCTCCGCGAAGAGGCCCGCGAGCTCGTCGCCCAGCGCGGCGCGCTCGGCCGTCGCCCGCTCCCGCTCCGCCACGAGCCGCTCGGCCTGGCGCGCGTTCGTCTCGGCCTCGGAGCGGAGGCGCGCGAGCGTCGTCACGCGATCCGCCTCGCGGATCATTCGATCGGCGACCGCGTCCGCCTCGCGGAGGAGCCGCTCCAGCTCGACCTCCGCGCGTCCGCGCGCGGACGCGTCGGCGGAGCGGACGGCCGCCCACGCCTCGTCGCGCGCGCTCCGCGCAGCGGCGAGCGCGGCGACGTCAGGCGGCGCGAAATCGCCCGAGTGTCCGGCGATCTGCCGCTCGATCGCGGCGGCCTCGTTCTCGAGCGCGGCGCACCGATCGCTCAGGCGGGCGAGCGCCTGCGCCGCCGCGTCGGCGCGCGCCTCGAGCCCCTCGACGCTCGCGGGCGAAGGCAAGCGCAGCGCGATGAAGGCCTCCAGCGGACCGTCGAAGAGCCCGGCGGCGCGCGCCTTCGCCTCGAGCTCGCGACGCCTTCGCTCGACCTGCGCGCGGCGCGTCGCCAGGCGGGCCTCGGCGTCGCCGAGGTTACGCGCGCGCTCGAGGGCCGCGGCGAGCTCCGCGGTGTCGACGCTGCCGGCCTCCGCTCCGATCGAGCGCGCGCCCCCCGCCGCGCCCGCGCCGAGCCGCGCGAGCTCGCGCTCCTGCTTGGCGATCTCCACCCGCGACGACTCGATCGCGCCGAGGAGCCGCGTGCGATCGCGGAGCAGCGCGTTGACCCGCTCCTCCTTGCGCGCGTCGAGCCGGAGCGGCTCGGCGTCGACCCCCGGGTCGAGCCCGGCCCGGCGCGACGCCTCCGCCACGCGCTCGGCGAGGCGCTCGACGTCGGCGAGCGACGCGTGCGCTTGCTCGCGCGCGTGCTTGTACGCGGCGAAGCGATCCTTCAGCGCGTCGAGCCGCGCGGCGTGCTCCTGGGCGTGCTCGCCGGCGAGGGCCCCCAGCTCGCCGCGCCGCTCGACCGCGCGCTGCCGGCGGCGCTCGAGCGGGAGCCGCCGCTTCGCGCGCTCGAGCCGGGCGCGGCGGTCCGCGAGGTCCGCCCTCTCCTTCACGCGCGCCTCGCGAGCAGCGAACGCCTCGGCGAGGCCTCGCTCCTGGTCGAGGAACGCCTCCGGGCGGCTCTCCTTCTCGCGGATCGCCTTCTGCGCCTCGGCGAACGACTTCAGCGCGTCGTTGAGCGGCAGCGCCGAGCCGCGCGGCTTGAAGAGGCGATCGGCCTCCGCGGTCAGCTCCGAGAGCAGCCGCTGGACCTCGCCGCCCCCGCCGACGCTCGCGTCGAAGAGGCTCTCGCCGAGGTCGCCCCGACCCTCGAGCAGCGCCTTCGCCCCGGCCTCGAGGGTGCCGTGGTCGAGGCCGAACGCGTGCGCGAAGGTCTCCTTCGTCACGCCGGCGAGGAGCTTCTTCATCACGCCCTCGTCGAGGGGCTGCTCGCGCGCGTCGAGGAGCGTGTTCGTGTTGCCCTTGCGCCGGATCACCCGGACCCGCTCGCCCGCGGCGTCCTCGAGCACGCCGCCGATGCGGAGATCGCCGAACCTGTGGACGTGCGCGTCGGGCGTCTTCGCGTCGATGCCGTAGAGCAGCCCCGCGATCGCGCGGAGCGTGGTGCTCTTGCCCGCCTCGTTGCGCCCGAGGACGACGTGGAGCCCGGGCGCGGAGAAGTCGAGCGCGACGCCGCGGAACGGTCCGTACGCGAGCAGCTCGAGCGCGGAGATCCGCACGCGTCAGCCCTCCCCGCCTTCGAGCAGGCGCGGCACGAGCAGCTGCTCGACGTCGTCGAGCATCGCGCGCACCGTCGCCGGATCGGTCAAGCGGAGCGCGCCCTCGCCTTCGCGGAGCTCCGCCGGGAGCTTCCTCTCGAGATCGGCGAGCACGCCGGCCAGGTCGGCGAGCTCCTTCGGATCGTCCTTGATCGACGCGAGGCGCCGCGCGAGGTGCCCGACGGCGCTCGCCTCCTCGCGGATACGCTCGAGATCGATCGTCGCGCGCGTCCGCACGATCACCTTCTCGAGCCACGCGGCCTCGCCGAGCCCGTCGGTCGCCGCGGCGCGGAGCTCGCTCGTGAAGCGGTCGAGATCGCGCCGGACGGCGCCGTTCGCGCGGGTGCTGCCGACGACGACCACGCGCGCGGCGAGCACGCGACCGTCGACCTCGCCGACGCGCGCCTCGAGCGCGGCGCGCGCCAGGTCGACGACCTCGAGCGCGTCGGTGGCCGGAGCGGCGTCGACCGTGACGATCTCCCAGCGGACGACGTCGAGCGCGCGGTGCTCGACGCTCTCGACGACGTTGCCCTCGACCGTGACGACGCTCGCACCCTTCGGGCCGGTCTCGCGGGCGTGCCGCCCCTGCAGGTTGCCGGGGTAGACGATGTACGGCTCGGTCGAGACGATCTCGCGGGCGTGGACGTGGCCGAGCGCCCAGTAATCGTAGCCCTTCGAGCGCATCGTCTCGACCGACGTCGGCGCGTAGGGCTCGTGCCCCTCGCGCCCGTCGATGCTGGTGTGCAAGAGGCCGACGTTGAAGACGCCCGGCACGCGATCGGGGTAACGCGCCGCGAGGTCCTCGGACGTCACGCGCTGGGAGAAGCTCTGGCCGTGGACCGCGATCCCGACGCCCGGGAGCTCGTACGTCTCGGGCTTGCGCGACGAGAGCTCGCGGACGTTCTCGGGCAAGCGCAGCGCCTTGACGACCGAGCTGGCGGCGTCGTGGTTGCCCCGCACGATCACGACGGGCACGTTGGCCTCGCGCAGGCGCGCCATCTCCGCGGCGAAGAAGAGGCCCGTCGAGTAGTCCTTCCAGGAGCCGTCGAAGACGTCGCCCGCCAGGAGGAGCACGTCGGCGCGCTCATCGATGCAGAGCGCGACCAGGTTCTCGAGCGCGCGTCGCGTCGCGCCGCGGAGCCTCGACGCCGGCGCGCCCTCGTACCGGTCGAGACCGCGGAGGGGGCTGTCGATGTGGAGGTCGGCCGCGTGGACGATCTTCAAGGCTCGCGCACTCTAGCATCACGGCGCGCGCTGCCGCTCGAGGCGACGCCACGTGTCGGCGCGAGGGCGGGCGCCGGCGCCGCGCGAGGCTCGCCCCGAACGTCGTTGTGGAGAAGAGGAAGCGCGTTGCCCGGGTGCCCCGGCACCGGCAGGAGGGCTCGTCGTCCCTCGCGCTCACCGCGGAGGTCGAACAAGCAGCCGGTGCACGACGGCACCCGCCGGGACGAGGACGGCGTCGTCTGAAGCGGACGAGCTCGGCCGGGAGCGGGCCGCCGAGCGCACGCGCCTCGGAGTCGAGAGCCGCGAGGTGAGCACGCACCCTCGCTTCGCCCTGAGCTCCCACGTCGCGTTGGCCATGCCTTCGATCCCTGGCGGCAGCGGCGGCAGCGGCGGCAGCCACCCGAACGATCCGTCGCCGGGAGGGCAACGGCGGCAGCGCCGATATGCGGAATAGGCCGCGCGCGCTCGCACTGAGCGCGCAAGTAGTAGTGCGCGCCGACGCGGTCAGTCGCAGCCGACGTTCACCGAGCCGCAGTCGGGCAGCGGCTCGACCGGTACGTCCGCAGGGAGGTACTCGGCGGGCGAGGCGGTGAAGCTGACGACGAACGAGAGCGCGTCGCACGGCAGGTCCTTGAAGTCCTCCGCCGGGTTCGTCCTCAGGTCGGAGTAATTGCAGAACGAGTCGCGAAATTGGTCCCACGAGGCCCCGAGCGTGCATGCGGGGACTCCCGCTCCGCCGGCGATGATCTTCATGCGAGCGAGCGAAGGCAGCGCCTGCTGGCTGATCCGCCCGCCGATGATGCCGTCCGCCAGACCCCAGCCGTCGCCTTCGCGTATGAGCGTGGCACGAAGCACGGGGTAGCGGACTTCGATCGAAGGATTGCCGACGCCGGGCATCGGAACGGACAGGTCCTTCTGCTTACGCGAGTCGACGACGAGCGTGTGGTTGCGCACGTATCCGACGAAGCCCGTCCCCGTCGGGAGATTCTGGAGCTGGATGAGGTCCTTGTCGACGGACCATTTGTCCTTGCCGTCCCATTTACTCCGGAGCCCGGGCGGGCACTCGGGCGCCTGGGCGTCGGACGCTTCGTGGATGCCGAACGACGCGAACGCGTGCACCGTGACCTCGGGATCGTCGGCCTCGCCGTTGTAGTCTTGAAGGCTGAAGACGAGCGTGCGCCGGCCACACGCGATGTCCATGTTGATCTCGTCGCTGAGCGTCTGGCCGAGGGTCGGGATGGTCCGCGTGAGCCACGAACGGATGGCGTTGTCGACCCCGCCGTCGTCGTCGCATGCCTCCGGCACGATCGCCTCCTCGGGCGGGACGCAGCTCGGCTGCCCGGCTCGACCCTCGCCGAAGCACGTGCAGGCGTGGTCGAGGTCGAAGCCGTCTCCTGGAGCACCTCCGAGGCGCAGGGTCCTCACCGCCATCGTGTACCGCTCGCCGACCGGGGGGCTATCCCCGCTCGGGGGACCAGGAGGCTGCACGCCGAACGAACAGGTGAGGTCCTCGGCGTCGGCGTCGGCGCCGGCCTCCGTCCCGGCGTCCCCGGCGTCGCTGGCGATCCCGAACGAAGGGTCATCGAGGCCGAGGAGGACGTGACACGAGAGAGCGAGGCCAGACAACCCTCCGAGGAGAAGGAGCATCCGCGCGCGGTTCACCAGAACCTCGAGAGGGAGAGGGCCACGCCTCCACGCTGCGGGGAGACCCCGAACGCCGTCGTCTGGCTCTTCGCCGACGGCGAGACGACCACGATCACGGCGCCGGCCACGAGCAGCCCTGCGCCGACGATGCCGGTGATGTTCGCGACGGTCGCGGTGCGGTTCGCGTCATTGTACGCGTCCGTCGCTTTGTCGCGCGCTGCGCCGTCGATGCAGACCCGTCCTGGGCACGCTTCCGCCGCCTTGTCGAAATCGGACTTCTGGCCAATCGCGATCGCTCCGACCACCGCGGTGGCGCCGAGCGAAAGGATGCCGGCGCCGCCGAGCACATATCCCAACGTCCGCCAGCGGCCCCAGTCGGCGGTGACCGTCTGCACCGGAGGCGCCTCGCGGGGACGCTCCGGCTCGGGGGCAAGCTGGAGGACCGGGACGTCGATCGCCTTCCGATCGGCCGTCGCGCCGATGTCGATCTCGATGACCTCCGGAAGGCGATCGGGAGCGGACACATCGATCCGGTGCTTGCCTGGATCGACGGGCAGCTCGATTCCCCAGCTCGCCTCCGCGATTGGGCGGCGCTGATCCATCTCGATCCGGAGCCCCTCGAGACGCGCCTCGGGCGAGACGCGGATCGTGACGTACGAGAGGAGCGGTGCGAGCCGCGCCTCGTGCTCGCGGGCCATGTCGACGCGATCCTGGCGGCGGCCCGACGACTCGCCGATGACCTGCCGGAACTCGGCCCACGCGGTGGCGTTGCGGCCGATCGTCTCGTGGCACAGGGCGAGGTTCAGCAGCGTGCCCGTCGCGGTGGGATCGAGGTCGTGGGCTGACTGGAACGTCTCGCACGCGAGGGCGTTCTGTCCTTCGGCCATGAGCCGCTTGCCCTCGAGGAACAGCTTCTCCGCCGCGGCGCCATCGGCCCGCGCGGGTGAGGCGGCGACGAGGAACGTCGCGGTCAGCAGCGCGAGCTCAATGCGACGTATCGAGCGGACCATCGGGCGGGGGACTCGGAGATACCGGAGCAGAAGGACCGGCAGCGGAAGGCGGAGGCATGGCGAGGGAGCTCGGAGAGACGGCCGGCTTCGGGGCCGCGACCGGACGCCGAACGCCGGGACGGGGGGCGGCGGGCGTGCTCGCTGGCGGCGAGGCTGTTGGAGCGGCGCTCGTGACCGCCGTGGCGGCGATGTTCGGCGACACGCCGGCGTCGAGCGTTGCCGGAGCGCTCGGCGTCGGCGGCAGCGCGACCATCGTCGGCTGCGGCGCGACGCTCTCGTCGGGCCGCTCGATCCGAGCGCGTACGAAGATCAGCGCGAGCACGGTCGCCACCGCACCAGCTCCGATGCCGATCGCGCGGCCGTACTTCGGCTTCGGCTTCGGCTCCGGCTCGGCGACGCGCTTCTCGGTCGTCGCGAATGCGGTCGGCAGCGAGATCGCGGACGATGACCGTGGGGTGGTGATGGCGGGAGGGACGACGGACGCCCGACGCGCGATGCGCCCCGCGAGCATCGACGTCTCCTGGCTTCCGAATGGCGCGAGCGCGAGGGCGAGCTCGGCGACGGACGAGAAGCGATCGGCTGGCTTCTTCTCGAGACATCGGCGGACGATCGCGTCGAGCTCGGGGCTCACGTCCAGCCGTCGAGACCGCACCGCGCGCGGTACGTCCGCGGCGATCGCGGCGAGGAGCGCCGCCGACGTCTCCCCCTCGAAGGGCAGCTCGCCGGTCAGGAGCTCGTGGAGGATCACGCCCAGGGCCCAAACGTCGGCGCGATAGTCGACGCTCTTGGCGCTCCGGATTTGCTCCGGCGGCATGTACGCAGGAGACCCGAACACCTCGTGCGTGTCGGTCAGGGAGGGAGAGTCGCGCGTGGGCTTCTCCAGCTTCGAGATCCCGAAGTCGAGGACCTTCACGAGAGAAGAGCCGTCGGATCGTGTCGTGAGAAAGAGGTTCGAGGGCTTGAGATCGCGATGGATGATGCCGTTCGCGTGCGCCTCGCCGATGCCCGCGCAGGCCTGGAGCACGTAGTCGACGGCGTCGGCCACCTGGAGCGGACCGTTGCGGATGACCCCGCCCAGATCGTCCCCGATGAGGTGCTCCATCACGATGTACGGCGAGCCGTTCTCGAGCTCGCCGACGTCGCTCACGTGGACGATGAACTCGCTCTTCAGGCGCACCGTCGCCTGGGCCTCGCGGAGGAAGCGCACGCGGGCGTGGGGAGAGATCGCGTCGCCGTGGAGGAACTTCAGCGCGTAGCGCTCGCCGAGCTGGAGGTGTGTCACGGCGACGACGACGCCCATGCCGCCCTCGCCGAGGATCCGATCGACCCGGTACTTGCCGGCGATGGTCTCTCCAACGACGACCGCCTCGAGCTGGGGGCGTGAGGCGGTCGTAAACCCGTCAGGCACAAAGGATAGACTACTACAGGCGGGCGCGAGTCACGACGCTCTCGGGCGCGAGCCGTCGGCTCTCTCCTCGCTGGCGAGGCTCGCCCCAGACCAGGCAGGCGTCGCCCATCTCGTGACCGAGCAGGCCCTCGGCGCCCGCCCGCGCGAGCGCCCGCTCGAGGACCTCCTCGCTCGCGAACGCGCCGAGGAGCGCGTAGTGGCTCGTGTCCGCTTCGTGCACGCCGGTGAGCACGGCGTCGACGACGGCGCGCCGGAGCCCGCGGCCGATCTTGAGATCGGTCACGCCCGCGCGCTTGCCCTCGCGCGCGCCGCCCTCGAGCGCGCGGGCCACGCTCGTCCCGATCGCGACGACGCGCCCGCCGGCCCGCCGTGTCCGCGCGACCGCCTCCCAGGTCTCTTCCCTGACCTCGTAGCGCTCGGGCAGCGGGAGCAGCGCGTCGAGCGCTGCGTCTCCGATCGACGAGAGGCCCGCGGCGTGCGTGACCCACGCGAGCGCGACGCCGCGGCGGCGGAGGGCGAGGAGCGCCGCGGCGTCGAGCACGCGGCCGGCGGACGGCATCTCCACGGCCCACGGGCGCGCCGCGTAGACGTTCTGGACGTCCCAGAGCGCGAGCGGCTCGGGCACGTGTGCGTACTGCACCGGTCGCCCGGCGCGGTAGAGCGCGGCCCAGACGCCGGCGAGCTCCGGCTCGGGCGCGGCGTCGAGCGCGAGGTCGATCTCGACCAGGCGCGACGACTCGGGGCGGACGCCGAGCACGCGCGCGACGAGCGATCCGCCGAAGACGAGGCGGTCGCCGGCGACGACGAGGGGCGGAGGCGGCCGCTCCTCCGTGCGGGTCCTCCAGTCGCCGCTGCCGAGGAGCGCGGCCGTCCAGCGACGGTCGCCCGTCTGCGCGACCAACCGGAGCTCGATCGCCTCGCCGCGCGCGGTGCGCCCCGGGAGCGAGGCGGGGAGCGTCGCCGCGTCGTTGACGACGAGCAGGTCCCGAGGCTCGAACAGCGTCGCGATCTCGGCGCTCGAGACGACGCGCGCGGCGCCCGAGGCTCCGTCGACGACCAGGAGCCGGACCTCACGCGCGGCGCGGGGCGCGGCCGCCGCCCTCACGCCGCCGCTCCGCCGGCGCCGCGCACGTCGAGCGCCGAGAAGTCCGCCGCGGAGAGGCGAGCGCCGTTCGCCAGCGCGCCCGAGCGCGCCATGATCGCGACCAGCCGCTCGGCCACGTCCGCCGGACGCGCCAGCGTCGCCCGGTCCGCGTCGGGCATCGCGGCCGCGTGCATCTGCGTGTCCATCTCGCCCGGATCGACCGAGAAGAAGCGGACCGGATCGAGCTCCGCCGCGAACGAGCGCGCGAGGTGGTCCGCGGCCGCCTTGGAGACGCCGTACGATCCCCAGCCGGAGTATGCGCTCACCGCCGCGTCGGAGCTGAGGAAGAGGAAGAGACCTCGCTGGCGCAGCACCATCGGACCGGCGAGCGCCTTCGTCAGGCGGAACGGCCCCACGAGGTTGACCGCGAGGACGCGCTCGAGCGCCTCGCAGTCGGTGTCGAGCAAGAGCGGCATCGGCACGGGACCGAGCGTGCTCGCGTTGTGGACGACGATGCTCGGCGGTCCGACGAGGGCCGCCGCGGCCCCGGCGATGCGATGGATCGCCTCCTTGTCTCCGACGTCGAACGCGAGCCCGTGGGCCTCGCCTCCCTCGCCGCGGATCTCCGCGGTCGCCCGCGCGAGCTCGTCCTCGCCCCGCGCGACGAGCACGACGCGCGCCCCTCGCCGCGCGAGCGCCCGCGCGAGCTCCTTGCCGAGCCCCCGCGACGCCCCGGTCACCAGCACAGCTTCGTTCCTGATGTTCATGTACCCAGGATGACCGCGCCTGGTCATTGTGCTGTCCTTTGCGACAACCTATTGGCACTGAGCTATCTGTTTGGAATGGACGACGTCGCGGCGCGGCTCGGGAGGAACGTGCGGACGCTGCGCGAGGCGCGCGCCATGACGCAGGCGCAGATGGCGAAGATCGCCGCGATCCCGCGGGCGACGTGGGCCAACATCGAGTCGGGCGCGGCCAACCCCACGCTCGCCGTGCTCGACCGCGTCGCGTTCGCGTTCCAGGTCACGATCGAGGAGCTCATCGCCGCGCCCCGGTCCGAGGCGCGCCACTATCCCCGCGCGAGCCTCGTCACGAAGCTCCGCGGCGCGGCGGCGATCCGCAAGCTCTTGCCCGATCCCATCCCCGGGATGGAGATCGACCGCTTCGAGCTGCCGCCGCGCGCGAAGCTGAGCGGCATCCCGCACACGCCCGGGACGCGCGAGTACCTGACGTGCGAAGCGGGCACGATCGAGCTCATCGCGTCGGGCGAGCGCTACCGGCTCGAGCCCGGCGACGTCGTCGCGTTCCGCGGAGACCAGCGTCACTCGTACGCGAACCCCGGCACCAAGCCGGCGATCGCCTACTCGGTCGTCGTCATCGCTCGGCGCTGAGCCCCGGCGCGGAGAACCGTCCTCGGTCATCGCCCGGCAGAAGGCCCGGCGCGGCGAACCGCCAGCTCTGTCCCTCGGACATCGCCCGGCAGAAGGACGTCAGCTCGCGCGGCGCTCGCTCGCGCGGCGGTCGCGCGTGAAGGCCGCGGTGAGGCGCTCGGCGAGCTCGTCGCCCTCGCCCGCGGCGCGGCGGTCTTCCGAGCGACGATCGCACAGGGCGGCGCGGAGCTCGGCCGGCGTCCGGCACGGCTCGGTCGTCCGGCTGTGCATCAGGGCGTGCGAGCCGCAGAGGGTGGCGGCCGCTCCGCCGTGAAGCTCCACCATGACCAGGAGACGCGCGTCGCGCGTTCCGCACACGGCGCAGGCGCCGTGCTCCACCGCGCTCGTCGCCGCTGCTCGCTTCCTTCGCTCCATGCTCTGGTCGTCGCACGCTCCCCTCCACGCGGCCAAGTTTTCTCCCTCCTCTTCGCCCGACGACGGGGCTATACCGGTGCCATGGGTCTCTACCTCGTCACGGGCGGCGCCGGGTTCATCGGTTCATCGATCGCGGAGAAGCTGCTCGCGAGCGGGGAGCGGGTCCGCATCCTCGACGACTTCTCCACCGGCCGTCGATCCAACGTCGAGGGGCTGAAGGGCGAGGTCGAGATCGTCGAGGGCTCGATCGTCGACGCCGCGCTCGTCGAGCGGGCGATGAAGGGCGTCGAGGTCGTCTTCCACGAGGCGGCGATCCCCTCGGTCGCCCGCTCGGTCGACGAGCCGCAGGCGTCGATGCTCGCCAACGTCCAGGGCACGACGGTCGTGCTCGACGCCGCGCGCCACGCCAAGGTGCGCCGGCTCGTCTTCGCGGCGAGCTCCTCGGCGTACGGCGACACGCCCACGCTGCCGAAGGTCGAGACCATGACACCGGCGCCGCTCTCGCCGTACGCGATCTCGAAGCTCACCGGCGAGCAGCTGCTCAAGGTGTTCTCCGCGCTCTACGGGATCGAGACCCTGAGCCTCCGGTACTTCAACGTGTTCGGGCCGCGCCAGGACCCGAACAGCCAGTACGCAGCCGTCATCCCGAACTTCATCAAGGCGGCGATGGCCAAGACGCGGCCGACGGTCTTCGGCGACGGCGAGCAGACGCGCGACTTCTGCTTCATCGACAACACCGTCAACGCCAACCTCCTGGCGGCGGGGACCAAGAACAAGCTGACCGGCCAGGTCGTGAACATCGCCTGCGGCGAGCGCATCTCGCTCAACACGCTGCTCGAGCACATCAGCGCAGAGTCCGGCCACGAGCTCGACGCGATCTACGAGCCGACGCGCGCCGGCGACGTCCGCGACTCGCTCGCGTCGATCGACGCCGCGCGCGAGCTCATCGGCTACGAGCCGACGGTCGACGTCCGCGCGGGCCTCGAGAAGACGTACGCCGCGTTCAAGGCCGCCTACGGCTGATCGCCGCGCCGCGCTCTCGCCGGCGCGCGCCTCGATCAGCCCTTCCTGCGACGCGTCGCCGAGAGGCCCACGACCACCGCGACCAGCGCGAGCGTCCCGCCGAGGTCCGCGCTGCCGCCGGCCGCGTTGCAGCCGGACGTCGTCTGCGTGACCAGCCGGCGGCGCTTCTTCGGCTTGGCGACGACCTCTTCGTCCTCGCCGTCGTCGCCCTCGCCGTCGTCCGCTCCCGCGCTCGAGCCGATCTCGTCGTCATCCGAGCCGGGCATCCCCGGGACGCCCGACTGAGGATCGACGAGGTCCGCGCAGGCGCCCTGCGCGATACCGGTCGCCTTGAACGCGCACTCGACGATGTTGGTCTCGTTCTCGGTGAGCCCGATGTCCTTCGCCGCCTGGAGGACGCCCTGCGCGGCCTGGCCGAAATTCGTGGTCTCCATGAAGTACCTCGCGTTCGCGCGGTACCAGAGCTTCTCGCTCTTCTCCCAGCCGATGCCGAACGCGACCTCGACCTTCGAGACGGGGTTCACGCCGCCGACGGTCATCAGGAAGGCGGCGTTGTTGATGATGCCGCTGTTGATGTGGACGCCGCCGTTGTCCTGCTGCGTGTTGACGAACCGGCTCATGTGCGACGGCTGCGCCTGCGAGACCGCGCCGGGGTTCTTCATGTCGCGGAGCGGTCCGCCCGACTTCACGACCGTCTCGCCGAGCTTCCAGTTGTTGACCGGATCCGGCTTCAGCTCGTGCTCGATGAACGCGCCGAAGATGTCGGCGACCGCCTCGTTGAGCGCGCCGGGCTGGTTCTCGTAGACGAGGTTGGACGTCTTCTCGATCACGCCGTGGGTGAACTCGTGCCCGACGACGTCGATGCTGACCGACAGCGGGCGGAACATCTGCCCGCCATCGCCGTAGAGCATGCCGGTGCTGTCCCACGCGGCGTTGTCGTACGCCTGCCCGAAGTGCACCGTGGAGATCAGCGGGCCGCCGGCGCCGTCGATGGCGTTCCGGCCGTGCTTGTCCTTGTAGTACTTGTAGACCGCGGCCGCGTTGAAGTGCGCGTCGACGGCGGCGCCGGCGCCCGGCACGCCCGTGTCCCAGGAGTTTTGCGACTGCGAGGTCACCGCGGTGCCGCGGACCTGCTGCTGCGCGGCGGTGAGCGTCCGGATCTGGGCGCCGCTGGACGCGTCGGTCATCACGAACGCGCCGTTCCCGGTCGAGACCTGAAACTGCTTCGTGTCGCCGAGGACCCCGTTGCCCTGCCCCTCGACGGTCTGGAGGTTGTTGTAGCGATGGAGGATGTCGCCGGTCTTCGCGTCGACCGTGACCACCCAGATCGCCGGCTCCGCCGCCGCCATCGCGCGCACCTTGTACTGGTAGGCCAGCGTCGGGCGCGTGAGGTTCTCGTTCGAGGCGTAGACGACGAGCTTCTCCTCGACGGTCTCGAGCGACGCCTCGGCGACGACGGACCGCGCGAGGATGTCGGCCTTGACCATCGAGAGCGCGTCGGACGCGCTGAAGGCGGGGTTCACGTCGACGGCGTCGAGCTCGGCGACGTAGTTCGCGTCGATCGAGGTGAGCCGGCCGGCCGCGTCGTAGTGCGCCATCAGCTCGGCGCCCGCGACCGGCACGCCTCGGACCATCTGCTGGAAGCGGGCGTGCGTCATCCCGAGCTCGTCGGTCTCGGTGCGCGGGAGGCCGAGCTCGAGCGCGGGATCACGCATCCGGAAGAGGGCCTTGTTCTCGGCGAGCACCGAGAGCGTCACCTTCGCGGCGTCGGCGCCCTTCGCCAGCACCGGCCTGCCGGTGCGCGCGGTCGAGAGGTGCATCGGCGTCTTCAGCTCGTCGTGCTGCAGCCACGTCCACGACTGGTGCGTCGCGGCCTCGAGGGCCTCGAACGCCTGGAGCTGCGCCGCGGTCGAGTCCGTCGGAGCGGAGGACGGAGCGGGCGCGTCGCCTGAATCACTGGTGCTGCTGCAGCCGGCGGCAGCGACGATCGACAGTGCCAGGAACGCGAGCTTCTTCATCTCTTCTCCGCTGGAGCGGGGACGTCGCCGTCCCCGAGGCCTCGGGACCCTCGCCCTCGTCGCAACGGCCGGGCCAACCCCGAGGGGCGTCGCCGCTCCAATGAGGAGAGAAAATGCGCGTCTCGATGTGCCCGGTTTTCCGGCGATCCGAGCGAATTGCTCCCGTGGCGGCGCGTTTGTCGTTCCGTGTCGGTACGAGCGGACGTTCGACCGCTAGATCGTGAGCGCGCGGATGGTGGGATGATGATCCACGGAAGCCAGCCGGCGACAATGTAGGTCTTGCGTCGTCGCAGCAGCAGCGCGAGTCGTTCGCGCATCGATCGGCCGTCGACCACGAACACCGAAGCGCGACCGGGTCCGCGCGCGCCGAACGGAGCGTTCGTCAGCCCGCGAGGATGTCGGTGAGCTCCGGCGGCACGATGCCGTAGCCCTCGGCGGCGGCGAGGAGCGCGGCGTTCGACGAGACCTTCATGAGGAAGTCCCTCGCGTGGGGGGTGCCGCGCAGGCCGTGCACGCGCGTCACGAGGCGCGGGAGCCCCCGCGCGATCGCGCTCTTCGCCTCGTCGTGACGGCCGAGGCTGACGAGGACGTCGTGGAGCGCGAGGTAGATCGGCGCCTCGTTGAGCAGGCTCGGCGAGCCGTCCTCGAGGAGCGTGCTCGCCTCGGTCGCGAGCTCCATCGCGCGATCGGCCTGTCCGCAGCGGAGCTCGGCCACGCTCCACAGGCCGAGCGCGACGGGGACGACGTCGAGCATCTTCGTGGCGCGGTAGCCCCCGGCCGCCGTCTTGAGGAGCGTGCGCGCCTGACGCGCGGCCTGATCACCGGCGGACGGCTCCGAGGCGAGCGAGGAGGCGCGCGGAGCCCCGTCGGTGCGTAGGAGCTCGACGCCCCGGTAGAAGAGGACGCCGAGGGTCGCGCGATCGTGCGGGACCCAGGCCCCGGACACCGCGTTGTCGGCGATCGCGCGGGGATCGGCGAGCAGCGCGTCGAGCGCCGGCTCGTGGCCGAAGGTCGCCGTCCAGCAGAGCAGGTTCATCTGGCCGTGGCGCACCGTGCCGGGAGAGCCGACGGCCTGGGCGATCGCGATGCCGCTCTCGATCGCGACGCGCGCCTCTTCCTTGGCGCCCATCGTGGTGAGCGCGAAGCCGACGTTGATCGTCAGGGTCGCCTCGCGCGTCTTCAGGCCGGCCTCGGCGGCGGCGCGCGCGGCGCTCCGGCGCGCGTCGAGCGCGGCGCCGACGTCGCCGCGGGCCTGACGCACGACCGCGAGCGTCTGCCAGGCGTCGACCGCCGCGCCCGCGATGCCGTGCGTCCGCGACAGCTCGAGGAGCGCGTCGGCCCAGTCGGCGGCCTTGTCGAGCTCGCCGGCGAACGCGTAGCGCGCCGCGAGATCGGCCGCCGAGCGCGCGACCTCGTCGAAGAGGCCGGCGGCCTTCGCGCGGCGGATGACCTCCTCGAGCCCGCTGCTCGTGTCGGGGCCGCCGCCGCAGGCGTTCTCGTAGCGCACCCGCGCGCCGAGCGCGCGCACGGCGCTCGGCTCGTCGTAGACCGCGTCCTGCATCGCGCGGACGGCGGTGTCGCGCTCGCCGGCGCGCGCGTCGAGGCGCACCCACGCCTCGTCGAGCAGCTGGGCGCGCGCGAACTGCTTCGAGCTGTCCTCCGCGAAGTCGAGCGACTTCTCCGCCAGGCGCACGGCCTCGCCGAGCGCGCTCGCCGCCAGCGCGCGGCGCGCCGCCTTCTCGAGGTAGTTCGCGGCGAGGACCGGCTCGCCGCCGAGCTCGAGCTGCCGCGCGACGACCGAGTCGTCCTCGCCCATCTTCGCGAGCCACCTCCCGGCCTGCGTGTGGAGCTCCTTCAGCTGCTCCTCGCCGAGCGCCGCGTAGGCGACCTCGCGCGTGAGGGCGTGCTTGAACGCCCACTCCCGCGTCTCCTTGAAGCGCGACGTCGCCTGCTCGACGATGATCTCGGCCACGGTGAGCGCGCGCATGACCTCGGCGGCGTTCTTCACGCCGAGCGCGGCGAGCCCGGCGTCCCAGACCTGGAGCCCGAAGACCGAGAGCTTCATCGCCGCCTCGCGGACGTCCTCGTCGAGCGCGTCGAGGTGGACCTGGATCGCGGCCTCGATCGTGGGCGCGCTGGCGGCGTCGCGGCCCTGATGGGCGAGCCGCGCGAGCTCCTCCGCGAAGAGCGGCGAGCCGCCCGCCTGCGCGGAGATCGACTCGACGAGCGCCTCGCCCTCGGTCCCGCTCGCCTTCTCGCCGAGGATCGCCTTGGCGATCGCGCGCACGGTACGACGCGCCAGCGGCCGGAGCTCGATCCGCACGTGGTCGCGCCCGCTCCACCGCGCGGGGTCCTCGCGCCAGAGCGTCGGGCGCGCGGTCGCGAGGACGAACACCGAGTGGCCGACCGCGCGCGCGAGCAGGTGGTCGAGCCACGCGAGCGACTCGAGGTCGGCCCAGTGCGCGTCCTCGAGCGCGATCGCCAGCGCGGTCTCCTTCGAGACGCGCAGCGCCATGTCGGTGAGCGCGATCCACAGGGCGTCGCGCGCGCCGCGCGCGTCGACCGCCTCGGGGAGCGGCTCGTTCGCGACGAGGCGCGCGATGAGGTCGCGCGTGCCGTCCGCCGGCAGGGCGATCCGCGCGAGCAGCGCGTCGGTCGCGGCGATCGCGTCGGTCAGCGCCGCGCCCTTCGCGACGCCGGCGAGCCCGCGGGCGACGTCGGCCATCACGCCGAGCGCGTGGCTCTTCGCGAACGACTCGGCGCGGACCATCACGACGCGCGGCGCGGAGGAGTGCGAGGCGATCCGCGCGATCGCCTCGCGCCGGAGGCGCGTCTTGCCGATGCCGGGCGCGCCGGTGAGCGTGACGATGATCGGCGTCTGATCTTCCTGGCAGCGCTCGAACGCGGTCACGACCTGCGAGAGATCGGCCTCGCGACCGACGAAGGGCGAGCCTCCGGCGATCTCCTTCTTCGCCGTCACCTTCGGCCCGACGACGGACGTGCCGTCCGGCCGGACCTGCATCTCGAAGCGGCCGCGCGCGAGCTCGCTGGTCGTCGTGTCGGCGAGCACCTGGCTCTTCTGCGCGTCGCGCGCGAGGGCGGCGGCGCGGTCGACGACCTCGCCGGTCGGACGCGTGCGATCGATGCGCGTGCGCCCCGTGGCGACGCCGACGCGCGCCCCCATCTTCGAGAGGCGGTGCGCGAGGTCGAGCGCGCGGGGGGCCTCGTCGCCGAGCGCCTTCCTCACGCCGAGGTGCGCGACGATCGCGTCACCGCCGAGCTCGGTAGCCTCGGCGCCGCGCGCGCGGAGGTGCGCGATGATCCTCCCGCGCGGCGGCCCCTTCGGCACGTGGGTCGCGAGGATCGACGTGACGAGGCGCGAGCCGCCGGGCCTCGACGTCGAGAGCACGATCGAGCCCATGCTGAGCGGCGCGAGATCGGGCGACTGCGCGCGCGTCGTCATCGGCGTGCGCTCGAGCTCGACGGCGATGTTCCGAAGTCGAAGGGCGACATCCGCCGCGCGAGCAGGACGCTCCTCGGGGTGCGTCGCGAGCATCTCGCAGAGGAGGTCGTCGAGCGGCACCGGCGCGTCGGGGAACACCTCTCCGAGCCTCGGCGCGGGCGTCGTGACCAGTCGCGCGAGGATCGCGATCGGCGTCGGGCCCATGTGCGGCGGCCGCCCGGCGATCATCTCGAAGAGCGTCGCGCCGAGGCCGTAGATGTCCGCGCGCGCGTCGACCTCGGCGTCACCGCGCGCCTGCTCCGGCGCCATGTACGCGGGGGTGCCGATGATCGCGCCGGTGCGCGTGAGCCGCGCGTCCTCCGCCGAGGCCACGCCGAAGTCGACGAGCTTCGCGTCGAGCGGCCAGTCGTGAGCCTGCCCGGCGGCGCCCGCTCCGGCTTCGGCCTCCGCTCCGTCGGCTTCGCGGCGCGGGACCAGGATGACGTTCGACGGCTTGATGTCGCGATGGACGATCCCGACGCCGTGTGCGTACGCGAGCGAGTCGGCGACCTGCGCGGCGATCTCGACCGCCCGCCCGAGCGTCAGCGGCGCGCGCTTCTGGCGCTGCGCGATGTCCTCGCCCTCGAGCCACTCCATCGCGACGTACGGGTGGCCCTCGTCGAGCTGGCCGAACGCGACGACGCGCACGATCCCCGGGTGGCTGAGGCCGGCGAGCACGCGGCCCTCGCGCCCGAAGCGGGCCTCCTCCCCGGCGTCGACGCCCGGGATCGCGATGACCTTGAGCGCGACCGGCGTGCCCGACACCTCGTCGCGCGCGCGATACACGATACCGACTCCACCGCGTCCCACCTCGCGTTCGATCACGAAGCGGCCTGCGAGGAGCCCCTGAAAGGCCGCGGCCGTCACGAAGGGGAGACTACCCAAACGTCCTGCCGTACGCACCTCTCGTGCGCAGGCTCCTCGTCGTTCGAGGCGTGACGAATCGCGGCAAGACTCTCGGAGCGGCGGACGTAGAACGCGCTCAAGATCCGCCGCTCGGCGAGCTCGCGACGACCTTCTTGCCGAGGCCGACGATGAACATCTCGTAGCTCGTCGCGCGCGTGCCCTCGGGGCGGATCCCCCGCTCCTCGGTGAAGAGGCGCTTGACCTCGGCCTTCGCCTTGGGGAGGTCCTCCCCCATGAAGATCTTGCCGACGAACGCGCCGCCGGGCTTCAGGAGCTTCTCCGCGACCGCGAGCGCGCGCATGAAGAGCTCGAAGCTCCGCGTCTGGTCGCCGAGGCGGTTGCCGGTGGTGCGGGGGGCCATGTCGCTGAGGACGACGTCGTAGGGGGCGTGCTCGGCGAGCGCCTCGTTGTCGAGCGCGAGCGCGTCGCCGACGATCGCCGTCGCGTTGGGCGGGAGCGGGATGTTCAGCGGGTCGAGATCGATCGCGAAGAGGCGACCCGACGCCCCGACCTTCTGCGTGACGTAGAGCGACCAGCTCCCCGGCGCGGCCCCCAGATCGAGCACGTGCATCCCCGGCTTGAGGAGGCGGATCCGCCGGTCGATCTCGTCGAGCTTGAACACGCTGCGCGCGGGGTAGCCCGCGAGCCGAGCCTCGCGCGTGAACGCGTCGCCTCCTTTGTAGGTGTTCTTCCCGCTCCGTCCGCTGCGCGCTCTCGCCATGAGGCCATTCCGTGATGTAGGTCGGCCGCTCGAATCGAGCGGGCCCTGTCGCGTCCACGACGCGTGGACTCCCACACATACAACGGGATGGAGTCGCAGAGGACCAATGCGCTGGATCGACAGGGATCCAAACGCAGCGCGGCGCCGGTCGCGCGCGCCGCGAGACCCCGCGGAGACAGCGCGGGATCCGCCGTACGAGTCCCGCGAACGCGAATGGACCACGCGTTGCAGCTGGGTCCGTAGCCTCGAGGAGCCACCATGAACCTCCGCTGCGTCTTTCACGTGAGCCCCGCCGTCACCAGCGCCCAGGCGAAGCCCGTCCGTCCGCGGATGCCCAGCCTCATCGACGTCGACGTCGACTTCGTCGACGAGCCTCAGCCGCGCGGCCGCTCCTTCGAGACGTGGGCCCGCGCCCGCGGCTGGTCGAGCGAGGACTGATCGTCGACGCGGTCCAGGCTGGACCGACGACGTTCACCGGGGACGGGCCGCGAGCGCTTCACCGGCGCACGGCCCCAAGTAGAAAAGGCGCTGCGATCGAGATCGCAGCGCCTTTCTTTCGTGCACGCGCGGAGCGCGCGGGACAGGCTCAGCGCTTCTTGCGCTCGCGGCCCTTCACGCCGTGCCGGATAGAGACGACCGCGTTGCGCGGGCCGGGGATGCCGCCCTCGATCATGAGGAGGTTCTTCTCGGCGTCGACGCGCGCGACCTTGAGGTTCAGGATGCTGACCGTCTCGTTGCCGTACTGGCCGGGCATCTTGAGGTTCGGGAGCGTACGGCCGGGCGTCATGTTCGTACCGATCGAGCCGCCGTGACGGCGGTACTCGTGGGTACCGTGGGTCTGGACGAAGCCGGCGAAGCCCCAGCGACGAACGACGCCGGTGAAGCCGCGACCGCGGGTGATGCCCTGCGTGTCGACGATCTGGCCGGGCGTGAAGATGTCCGCGAGGTTCACGGGCGCGCCGATCTCGAACTTGGCGGCGAAGTCCTCCTCGCAGCGGAGCTCGCGGACGACGCGCTTGGCGGTGACGTTCGCCTTCTTGAAGGCGCCCTGCTGCGCCTTGGCGAGGTGCTTCTCCTTCGCGTCGGTCATGCCGAAGATGACGGCGGTGTAGCCGTCCTTCTCCTTCGTGCGCTTGCCGACGATCTGGAGCGAGCTCACGTCGACGACGGTCACGCGCTGAACGGTGCCGTCCTCCTTGTAGAGCTGCGTCATGCCGAGCTTCTTGCCGATGATGCCGGGCTTCGTGTTCATGATGTTCTCTCGTCCTCTCGCGCTCGTCCGTGCCGAGCTCCGTCGCGACGGGCCAGGGCACTGTCTGGGTGGTCTCCCAAGACCGGTCGATGTTCTCGTCGCGAGACGGGTCCGAGCGCTGGACCCGGGAGCCGAGGCTCCGACACCTTCAGTCTTCCCCTCGCCAAAGGGTCAGGGGGCGCGCAGCATGGTCGGGCGCGCCCTCTTCGTCAAGAGGAGCGTTCTGGCATCAGCCGAGCTTTCGCACCAGGTCGCGGACGCCGTCGACGTGGTGGCTCGCGCGGATGGCGGAGTCGAAGACGCCCGCGATGTAGCCCTTCTTGTCGATGACGTAGGTGACGCGGCCGAGCTTGCCGATCACCCGCGACAGGAGCCCGGCGGCTTCGTAGCGCTCGGCGAGGCGCTTGTCCGCGTCCGACACGAGTGAAAACGGCACCCCGTGCTCCTTGGCGAAGCGCCGGTGCGACTCGTCGGAGTCGACCGAGACGCCGATGACCTCGGTGTCGGCGCTCGCGAGCTCCTCGTAGCTGTCGCGGAAGCCGCAGGTCTCGCGGGTGCAGACCAGCGTGAAATCGCCGGGGTAGAAGTAGAGAACGACGTTCCTCTTTCCGACGAAGTCGCTCAGCTTGAGCGACTTCCCCGCGCTCGAGGTGACGTCGAAGTCGGGTGCTTTTTGTCCAACGCGGAGGGCCATCTTCGGGCGGCCTGTGCTAGCACGCCCGTGACGTCGTTCTTCCACCTCTCTTCGTCGTGAGGCGCGTTGACACGTCCCACATCGCGTGCTTTAAAGCGCGACCCCGAGTGGCCCTGGGAGCGGGTTTTCCCCAGCTTTTCCGCAAGGCTATCGAGGGCTCCGAAAGAAGAGAGACACGGTCATGCAGAACGCGAAGATCGCCGAGATCGAGAACGAGCAGCTCCGTACGGGAGTCCCCGACTTCCGCGTCGGCGACACCGTCCGTGTCCACTACAAGATCGTCGAAGGCGACAAGGATCGCATTCAGGTCTTCCAGGGCGTCGTCCTCAAGCGTCACCGCGCCGGCGCGCGCAGCACGTTCACCGTGCGCAAGGTGAGCTTCAGCGTCGGCGTGGAGCGCCAGTTCCTGCTTCACTCGCCGCGCATCGACAAGGTCGAGATCATCTCGCGCGGCGTCGTCCGCCGTGCGCGCCTCTTCTACCTCCGCGACCTGCAGGGCAAGGCCGCCCGCGTCCGCGACAAGAAGGACACCTGAGCTCGCCGCCGCGCACGCGGCGTACCTCGAACGGCGTCGGCGCCCGAGATCCGTCTCGGGCGTTTCGTCGTTTGTCCGTCCGGAAGCTGGCGACGGAGACGCCGCCGCAGCAGCGTCCGGCGTGCGCGCCCCGTCCGGCGCGGCCAGGTGGCGCCCCCGTACGGCGTGTCCAGCCGCGCCCCGTCCGGCGTGGCTGCTCGCGCCCCGTCGGCGTGGCTGCTCGCGCCCCGTCGGCGTGGCCGCTCGCGCCCCGTCGGCGTGGCCGCTCGCGCCCCGTACGGCGTGGCCGCTCGCGACGTCAGCCGGCGCCGGCCAGCGCGAGCATCTCGTGCAGGCGGAGCCGCGTGTCGCGCAGCCAGACCGCGTCGGAGTAAACGTCGCCGGCGAGGAGCGACGTGATCGAGCGGCGAAGCGCCGTGCGCTTGTCTTCCGCGAAGAGGTAGTCGACGAGCGGCCCGGCATAGAACGCCTGGACGGCGAGGATGAACGTCTCGGCGGCCGCGCGGACCCGCGCGTCCCAAGCGCCGACGGCGTGTCGCTCGTCTTCGGGCGCATCGAGCGCCCGAAGGATGGCGTCCGCGGCGAGCTTGCCGCCGGTGATCGCCAGGTGCGCGCCGGTCGAGAAGAGCGGATCGATGAAGCCGCCAGCGTCCCCGACGGCCAGCCAGCCGTCTCCGTGCGTCGCGCCGACGCGGTAGCTGAAGTCGGCGGTCGCCTCGACGCGCGGCCAGAGGCGCGTCGCGCCCGCGAGGAGTCGCGCCGCGGTCGACGACTCGGCGACGGCGAGGTCGAAGAGCGACGTCGTGACGTCGGCCACGGCGCCGAGCCGAGCGCGACGATCGCGCATCCACGCACGCGAGACGACCGCCCCGACGCTCGTGCGCCCGTCCTCGAAGGGAATGAACCAGAACCAGTTCGGCCGCTCGCCGCGCCCCGCCCACCCCGACGCGCGCGATATGGACGCCACCCCGCCCGGCCCCGCAGCCGACGCGGCGTCCTGGGACACCAGACCGCCCGCCCCCGACGTGGCGTCGCTCGACGCCGTCCCGCCCGCGCCGCCTGCGGGCAGACCGCTTCCGAAGAGGACGATGTCGATGTCGCCCGCGAGCTTGCCGTCCTGCCGCGGGACGCCCTCGTAGTGCGCGTAGAGCGCGGTCTGGTCGAGGCCGGCGATCTTGGTCGTCGAGCCCGCGGCGTGCGCGGTCAGCGCCGCGCGCCCGGACGCGTCGACCACGAACCGCGCGTCGATCCGCGTGGACGCTCCGTCGGCCGCGATCGCGTCGACGCCGACGGCCCGACCGCGCTCGTCCGTCACGACGCGCGTGGCGGTCCACCGCTCGCGCACCTCCGCGCCGCACGCGCGCGCGTGGTCGAGCAAGAGCGCGTCGAACGCGTCGCGCGGCACCTGGAAGGCGTGGGCCACGGCGGGCTTCCACGCAGCGTCGAAGGAGAACCGCTCCTTCGTGCCGCGGCGATCGTCGTGGAAGCACGCGCCGTGCTTCTCGATGAAGCGCGCCTTCACCGCGTCGAGGACGCCGATCTCCTCGAGCACCGGGAGCGATTGCGGCAAGAGCGACTCGCCGAGGTGAAACCGCGGGAAGGCGGCGCGCTCGAGCACGATCGTCGAGCGCCCTTTGCGCGCGAGCTGCGCGGCGCACACGGAGCCGCCCGGACCTCCACCGATCACGACGACGTCGGCCGCGCTGCTCACGGTGCACTCCCCTCGCCTTCGACGAGCCTTCGCCGACGGAGGCGCGCGCCTATTCGGCTGCCTTCGGCGGCGGTCCGAGCTGGATCCGCTCGCCGATGTACGCCCCGATCAGCGTGAACATGATCCCGATGCCGCTCATGACGACGTAGAGAAACGTCGGCATCGTGCGGACGGTCTGACTCTGGACGAGCAAGAAGGTCGTCGGGATCGCGATGACGAAGCTCGCCACCATCGGCTCGATGAAGGTGCGGCCGGGCGAGATCATCCCGACGAGGAGCCCGCCCAAGAACCAGACGGGGACGCAGACGATCATGCCGTTGCCGCCCTCGAAGTCGAGGAGGGTCACGATGCGCGGCAAGCCGAACACGAGCGCCGCGGTGAGCACCCCCTGCACCGCGATGGCGATGAAGAGCCACTGAACGCTGACGCCCTCCTGCTGGTAGCGGCGCTCGAGCTCTTCCTCGCGGCTGCGCGGCCCCTTCCCGAGCACCTCGATCTTGGCCCCACAGGACCCACACCGGACCGAGCCCGGGGGGTTCTTACCGAAGCCGCACGAGGTGCAGGAGACCAGCTTTCCGGCTGCCATCGAGGGCGAGGCTATACGGTCTTACCGTGTTCCGTCGAGCCCTTGGCGGCGGCAGCCCCCGCGCCCGCGCAGGGCCGGCGCCGGAACGGCTGTGCCATCTCACGCGAGAATTCTCGGAACTCTAGAACCGCGCGCGTGTCTTGAGTTGGCAGAGAGCGTTAGCAAACCGTAGAGTACCCGTAGTTTCCGCAGTTTGCGTTCCTTCGCTAGCGCCCGCCCGAGATGATCGAAGCGCCTACCAATCCGCTGACCGGCTCGCAGGAGCGCCCTTCCGACAAGGACGAGCTCGATCCGGAGCTCCTCGGTCTCCCCGATCCGCCGAAGCGCGACCGGACGATGACCGTCGGCCTCCTCGTGTTCACCGCCCTGGCTTCGCTGGCCATGGTCCTCGCCCTGCGGCGTGACGCCGCCTATTCGTTCGCGGAGCCCCACGCGCGTGACCTCGGGGACCTCACCACCGCCGACCCCGGCGCCTTCGTCGAGAACCAGTACGTGCGCGGGCAGGCGATGCTCGGCGCCGCCGGCGCGATCCGCTACGAGCGCCCGCTGGTCGAGGGCTCGTTCCGCCTGATGCCGGTGACGCGCGCCGTACCGGGCGGGCCGGCCGAAGACGTGTGGGTCGAGGTCCGCGTCCCGCCGCGCGGCGAGAACATCCGCTGGGTGCCGCCGTCGTCGGTCTCCGGACGCCTCGTCCGCTTCGACACCGCCGGCCCGCGCCATCGCGGGCTCGCGAGCGCGGTGAAGGACGCGACCGGCAAGGAGGTGCCGGAGGGCTCGTGGCTCCTCGTCGACGGCTCCGCGCCCTCCGACGCGCGCTGGGCCGTCGTGCTCGTCGGGCTCTTCGTCGGCTTCGCCGCGTGGAACGCCTTCGCGACCGCGAAGCTGCTCCGCAAGGTCGAAGCCTGACCGCGCCGCGCGCGCGTCACGCGCTCGGCTCACGCTCCTTCGAGCAGCGCGCGCACCTTCGCGAGGACGGCGACGTCCGCCGGCGGAAAGGCCGCGGGGTCCAGCGCGTCCAGACCGGCCCACCGGACCTCGGCGACGTCCAGCGCCTGCGGCTCCGGCGAGCCGGCCTCGCGGACGGCGACGAAGAAGAGCAGCAGCACCGCCTTGTCGGCGTCGTCGTAGCGATGGAACGTGACGTCGCAGATCTCGCCGACCTCGACGAGGATGCCGAGCTCCTCTTCGAGCTCGCGCCGGAGCGCCGCGCGCGGATCCTCGCCCTGCTCGACCTTCCCGCCCGGGAACTCCCAGCGCCCCGCGAGGTGCGTCCCCTTCTTGCGGCGCGAGAGCAAGACGGTCCCGCGCTCCACGACCACGCCCGCCGCGACGATGTCCGTACGCATCGCGGGCGAGTATAGTCGACTCCACATGCCCGACGTCCTCGGCACCGAAGACGCGGGGGGACTCGCCCGACCGCGCATCGGCCTGGCCGTGTGGTGGTTCGGGCTCGGCGCGACGGCGCTCGTCGCCGCGAGCCTGACGCTGATCGTCTATCGCGAGGGGCTGCCGGAGCGCTTCGTCGCGATCCCGCAGCTCGACAAGGCGCTGCACTTCGGGATGGCGGGCTCGCTCGCGTTCTTCCTCGACGGAGTCCTCCGGCGGCGCGCGCTCCGGATCGGACGGCTCTCCGTGCCGCTCGCCGCCGTGCTCTTGCTCGTCCCCGCGGCGATCGAGGAGTTCCTCCAGCGCTACTCGGTCCACCGCTCCTCGAGCCTCGCCGACTTCGCCGCCGACGTCGCCGGCGTCGCGCTCTTCACCTGGCTCTCGCGCCGGATCGGCGGCTGACGTCGCGTCAGAGGCCCGCCTGCCGGATGCGCGCGACGATGTCGCGGAACATCCCGACGTGATCGAACGACGCCGCCGACGGTCCGAGCTGACCGACCTCCTTCAGGTGATCGGCCGGCACGCACTGCTCGAAGGTCCCCCACCTCGCGCTCTCGACGGTGACGAGCCCGTCGTTGACCTCGAGCTTGCCACCCTCGAGAAAGAGCGCCGTCGGCAGGAGCGGCAGCTGGACGGCGTCGAGCTTCGTCGGCTCGTTCGGGTAGGTGCTCCCCGCGCACGCGAAGATCCCGCTCCGCAGGTTCGAGCGGCCCGCGTAGCTCTTGTAGACGACGTTGGGATCGTCCACGTACGTCGGGTTGAAGACGTCCTTCATGTACTTGTCGCTGAGCAGCGTCAGCTGCGCGCGGAAGGTCGGATCCGTCTGGAGCTCGTAGGCCGTCTTCTGGACGAGCGAGAGGAGCGCGTTCGTGAGCTCGTCGATCTGGCTCGCGGGCAGGTACTTGAGCAGGCCGAGCGCGGCGTCGGCGACCTTGCTCCCGCGGTGCGGCGTGGCGATCGTCGTCACGGACGCGATGCGATCGCCGTAGCCGAGGCCGCCGGGGCTCGCGAGGACGCGCGCGTCGAGGCCGCCCTGCGAGTGCCCGACGAGGTTCACCTTCGCCTTGCCGGTACGCGCGAGGATGTCGTCGATCTGCTTCGCCACGGCCTGAGCGCGCACCTCGCTCGTCGCGTACGGCGGCGCGAGCGTGACGTAGACCGCTTCACCGTTCTTCGCGAGGTCCTCGACGACGCCCTTGAAGTACGTGATCTCGACGGGCCCGACCTCCAGCTTCCCGAAGCCGGCCATCCCGTGCATGAGCACGACCGGGTACGGCGCGCCGAGCTTCGGCGGCGCGGGAGGCGCGGCGGGGACCGCGTCGCTCGCGGGCGCCGGAGCGCTCGGGGCGGAGGTCGTGACGTCGTCTTCGCCAGCCGGCGCGTCCGGGCCCGGACCGGCGACGTCGGCCTCGCTTCCGCACGCGACGAGCGCGAGCGCTCCGAGCCCCAGGACGTGAACGCGCATCTCTCCGCCTCCTCCGACACCGCCCGCTCGATCCGACCGACGGGAGCCGAATCTTTCGGACGCGAAAGGTTTTGAAGCAGAGCCCTCGTCCTGAGGCGTCCCGGCAGCGTCTCAAGGCAGAGTTCAGTGGGCCCGTGTAGGCTTGCGTGAGCCCTCCTCTCCGCGCGAGGACCGAGACAGATGCCCGATACGACAGCTCCGATCGACTGGCTGCGGCGCGCCGGCGCGCAAGGCGACGTGCTCGACGGCCTCGCGCGCTTCACGACCTGGCGCGCCGTCTACGACGAGTGTCCGCGCGGTGACTGGCTGCTCGCGATCGCCGAGCGCCTCGGCGTCGATCACGTCGCGCTCGTCCACGCGGCGGTCGCCTGCGCCCGCGTCGCCGACGACGCCGACGACGAGGCGCGCGCCGTCCTCGACGCCGCCGCGCGCTGGGCGGACGGTCGAGGGTCCCCGAGCGAGGTCGCCGCCGCGACGCGCGCCCTCGAGCAGGCCGCGAGCGGCGCCGCCTCTCCCGCGCACGAAGCCGCCGACCGCGCCGCGCTGGCCGTAGGGCTCGGCGTGGAGGACCGCGCGGTGCTGCCGTCGGCGCCCGCCGCGGCGGCCGAGTCGGTGATGGTCGCGTCGATCGACTGCGGGCTGGAGCTCGCGATGCGGTGGGCCCACGACAAGTGCGCTGCCGCGGTCCGGGGCGCCGTGCCGTGGAGCGTCTTCGCGGGTTGCGTCGAGCGCGTCGGGGGCCAACCTTGAGGATATGCCCTCGACGTCGTCTGCCCGGATGAGCCGTGTGCTCGCGACGCTCGCGCTGGCGGGGATCGCGCTCGCCGGACCGCGCGCCGCGGCGGCCGACGGCGGCGCGCCTGCACCGGCGCCCGCCCCCGCGTGCGTCGGCGTGTCGACGGACGCGCGGTGGGTCCCGTACGGCTACGACCACGTCGTGGTCCTCGCGAACCGCTGTGACCGCGCCGCGACGTGCACGGTCTCCACGGACGTGACGCCGGAGCCGCGCAGGGCCGACGTCCCCGCCGGGCGAGCGGTCGAGCTGACCATGTTCATGGCGTCGCCCTCGGCGACCTTCGTCGCCCGGGTCCGCTGCGAGCTCCGCTGACCTCGCGGCCCACCCGGCGCATCGCGTCGCCCTCGCCCGGGTCAGCTGCGAGCTCCGCTGAGCTCGGCCCGCCCGCCGGCGTTCGAGCGGGACGCTACTTCGGCGGCGGCGCCTTGCAGCCGATCGCGACGTCGAGCTTCCCGGCGGTGTCGGCGCCGGCGGAGCTGCACGTCGACGGGCAGAAGAGGATCTTCGTCGGGCTCGCCGCGTCGTCGTAGTACCAGCCGTCGGGGTTCGCGCCGCACTTGCTCGCGTCGGTGACCTGCGTGAGCGCCTTCTTCGGGGAGCCGTCGCCCGGCGTGTACGTGACGACGACCGTGGTGGGGTCGGTCTCCTTGCCCCCCTCCGCCTTGGGGATCGAGAACTCGCAGCCGAGCCGCGTGATGAGGCCCTTGGCGATGTTGTCGAAGACGCTCGCGTAGCTCGCCTCGCAGACCGAGTCGACGGTGCCGCCCGTGAGCTGGCTGAGGTGCTGGTACTGGGCGCCGGTGTTCTCGGCGCTCGAGCACTTCTGCGCCGAGAGGATCGGCGTGCCTCGCTTGTAGCCGCAGATCGAGTTGAAGATGTACCGGCGGCCGGCCGCGTCTCCGAACTGCGCCGAGGACTTCGCGAGCAGCTGCGGGTCGAACGAGTCGTAGGGCAAAGACGAGTCGTCGTCGGTGACCTCGATGAAGACCTTGTAGGCCGTCGGCCGGAGCCACTTCTCGTACTGCGCGTACTTGTCGAGGATGATCTGGAGCGAGTCGAAGCTCCCGACGGACGTGTCGAGGTGATGGAACTTCGGGCCGTCGGCGCAGTCCGCGCCCGCCAGCGGCGGCGTCACGCAGATTCCCGGCGGCGTGAACCCCGGCGGAGCAAACGGGATCTTCTTCGGCTTCGACGCGACCATGATGACGTTGTAGTCGAGGCCGGTGTTGCCGATCGACTGAGCGAAGGAGTTCAGGTTCTGCTTCACCTGATTGGTCTCCTCCATCATGCTCCCGGAGGTGTCGATGACGACGATGACGTCGACCTCCGCGCGGTTCGCGCTCGTGACCTCCGCGGCGCACGCCTGGGGCTGACCGGTCGACGGATCGTCGCCGCCGCCGAGGCTCGGATCGCCGCCGCCGAGGTCACCTCCCGGCGCCTGATCCGCCGGAGCGCCGGCGAAGGCCGAGCGGTCCCGATCGGAGCCACAGGCGGTCACCGTCGAACCGACGGCGAGCGCGACGACGAACAGCGGC
The DNA here is from genome assembly GCA_019637195.1 of Labilithrix sp. GTDB lineage: Bacteria > Myxococcota_A > Polyangia > Polyangiales > Polyangiaceae > Labilithrix. The sequence goes on from JAHBWA010000005.1 coordinate 125,158, forward strand.
AGGTAGCGCATCTTCCCTCTCCCTCGAGCGAGCGCGGAGGTCTCGCCCGCCGCGCACCGGAATGATGCCTCCAGGAGCGCCCTCTCGGTCGGCTTACTGCGTCTTTCGAGACCCACTCGTGACGACCGCCGGCCGAGCCTCTTCGCCGCGCGGCCGCGCGCGCTCACTCGTCGGGACGCCCGCGCTCCCGCGCGTCGCCGCGCCGATCCATCCGGAACCGCATTCGATCGATGACGAACGCTCCGTCCTCCGACAGGCGACTCCACGCGAACAGCAGGTTCACCGTGAGCACGAGGTTCGCCGCCGACATCATGTGCCAGACCTGCTCGGGCAGCGCACACGCGCCGACGAACGCCGCGAAGAACACCGCGACCGACGGCCAGAAGCGGCGGTCGACGAAGAGCGCGAACGCGGCCACGGCGGCGAACCAGTTGTGCACGTAGAGGACGAAGATGTGCAGCATCGACAGCCCGAGGAGGTTGCCTCCGAGCTGGAGCGTGAGCTGCGCGGCGAACATCGTCATCGCCGCGACCTGGGTGCGGCGGTTCACGGAGGTCTTCGAGAGCGAGTCGCGCCCCCACCACACGACGAGGGACGCGAACCCGAGGATGAGCGCGGTGAAGAGGTACGGGATCCAGCGCGGCGTCGGCTGGTACCTCGCGTAGAGCCAGCCGCAGACCTCGGGGGTGATCGTCCAGCACACTCCCATCGTCGCGCCGGCGACCATGCGCGTCCGGCGACCGGTCGCGGGGTCCAGGTCGGCGTGGAGCTTCTCCAGGTTCGCCACGCGCGACCGCTCCTCCTCGCGCCGGCGCATGGCGTCGGCGACGCGACGCGCGAGCTCGGGCGGAGGGGACTCGAGCTCGGCGAGCGCGGCGGCCGCGGCCTCCGGCGTGCCGCGCTCGAGCTCGAAGGCGACGACCAGCTCCGTCGCCGTCCCTAGGCCGAGCCGCGCCGCCTCGTTGTCGTCGCACGCGCGGATGGCCTGGCGGAACCCGAAGCGCGCCTCGGCGAAGAGGTGATGCACGCGATCGCGAAGGGCCGCGGTGTCGCCGCCTCGGGCGAGCTCACGACGCATCTCCTCCAAGCGGAGCGTGGCCTCCGCGGAGAGCGCGAGCGAGCCGCGGTGACGGAGGTACCATTCGAGCTTCTGGCGGAGCTCGTCGGCCGACGCGAAGCGATCCTCGGGCGAGCAGCTCATCGCACGGATCGCGATGGCGCCGAGCTCTGGCGGGACCTCGACCGGCAGAGAGAACTTCGAGCGGAGGATCGAAGCGACGATCTGCGGGAACGTCCCGCCGACGTGCGGCGGCCGCCCGACGAGGATCTCGTAGAGCGTCGCGCCGAGGAGATACACGTCCGTACGCTCGTCGAGCTTCCCCCTCCCGCCGAGCATCTCGGGGGCCATGTACGAAGGCGTGCCGGCCATCTCGGTCGCCTCCGAGGCGAGCGGCATCCTCCCGGTCGGGTCGTCCTTCAGGCTGACCGCGATCCCCCAGTCGACGAGGTAGACCTCGCCGAACCGTCCCACCATGACGTTCTCCGGCTTGAGGTCCCGGTGAATGACGCCGCGCGAGTGGGCGAGGCTGACCGCGTTGCAGAGCTGCACGAGGATGCGGAGGTCGTGCTCGAGCAGATCGGTCGCGCCGAAGCGCGCCTCGACGGCCGCCGCGTCACCGATGAGCTCCGACCAGGCGAGCCCCTCGATGTGCTTGAGGACGATGATCGGCGTGCCCCCCTCGTCGAGGCCGAGGTCGTAGACGGGGACGATGTTCGGGTGCTCGAGCGAGCCCGTGACCCACGCCTCCCGGAGCAAGCGCAGCGTCGCCTGCTCCGACTTCACCTGCGAGCGCAGCGTCTTGACGGCCACCTTCCGGCCGAGCGAGCGCTGCATCGCCATCCGGACCACGCCCATGCCGCCTTCGCCGATCGTCGCGCCGAGATCGAGGCCGCCGGCGACCCCGGCGTCGCCGCGGTCTCCGCCCAGGCCCTCGAGCGCGCGCTTCCCGGCGGAGCTCGACCGGAGGCGCTCGGGCTCGATGGTCGAGCCCGGGCTTCGCGCGACCGTCCGCGCGAGCTCCGCGAGGCTCGCCGGCGTCATCGCGAAGGTGCGCGCGAGCTCCTCTTCGGACATCGTGGGCAGGAGCGAGACGTCGTCGTCGGGCGGCACCGGACAAGTGTTCCGGATGCTCGCGCGGAGGGGAAGAGGCTTGCCGGCTCCACTCCCGCGGGTCCGACGGACTCGCGGTGAGCGTGCACCGCGGTTCGGGGGGTGTTACGGAGGGGCCTGTGCGTCGGCCCGCCCTGCATCACCCCGCGCTCTCCGGCCCCGGGGGCGCCGGCCACTCTGGCAGAGGACCTCTGTGAGCGACATAGAGGCCGAGCAGGACCACGACTGGGCAGCCGCGGTCGTCGGCACGATCCTCGATCGCCGGTATCGGATCGACGCCGTCCTCGGGCGCGGCGAGAAGGGCGCCTGGGTCTTTCGCGCGCACGAGATGGTGAGCGGCGCGCCGGTCGCCGTGCGCTGCCCGGGCGTCCCCCCGGAGCTCACGGGCCTCGACTACGAGCAAGCGCTCGACGCGTTCGTCGCCGAGGCCGAGCTGCTCGCCCGCGCGTGCGCGGACGGCGGAGACGTCGAGCAGGTCCTCGCCTACGGCATCGCCGAGCCCGAGGCGCTCGCGCCGCTGCCGTTCTGCGTCTTCGAGTGGCTCGAAGGGAAATCGCTCGAGCAGCACATCGTCGAGCGCGCGGGCGCGGTGCTCTCGATCACCGAAGCGCTCGCGATCCTCGAGCCGGCGGCGCGCGGGCTCGCGGCCGTGCACGCCGCCGGGATCGCCCACCGCGATGTCCGCCCGCAGAACCTGTGGCTGGCGCAGGTCGGCAGGCGCACGCGCATGAAGGTGACTCAGTTCGTCCTCGCCTCGCGGATCGGACCGTCCGACGACGCGTTCGCGCCCGCCTACGGCGCGCCGGAGCACTTCAAGCGCTCTTACGGCGCCGTCGGACCGGCGACGGACGTGTACGGCCTCGCGCTCAGCCTCGTCGAGCTCGTCTCCGGCAGGCGGGCCCACGACAGCCAGGACCCGGTCGAGCTCTACCTCGCCGCGAGCGATCTCGGGCGGCGGCCCACGCTGCGCGCGCGCGGCGTCCAGGTCTCCGACGCGGTCGAGGCGGTGCTGTCGCGCGCGCTCGCGGTCGATCCGAAGCGTCGCTGGCAGAACGCGCGCGAGCTCTGGGACGCGCTGCTCGCCGCGGTGCCGGAGCTGACGCCCGCGGCGCCGAGCGTGCGCCCGGAGGGTCCGCGCGCCGACGAGGTCCCCGACGCCAGACCGTCGAACGCGGCGGGCGCCTCGGACGCGCCGTCGTTCTGGGCCGCGCACGGACAGACGAACCCCGGCGCCTCGGCCTCCGAGGACGCGCGGCTCGGCGACTCGACCCGACGCGGCGCCTTCACGCCGCCTCTTCCTCCTCCGCCGGCCCGACGGGATCGCGCGCGGCTCGCGCCGTGGCTCCTCGCCGGCGCCGCCGCGGCCACGGCGATCGGCGTCGTCGCGACGCGACTCGGTCACGCCACGCCGCCGGCTGGACCGGCTCACGCCGCGGCGAGCGGCGCGCCCGAGCCGAAGGCGTCTCCGCCGCGAGCGCCACGAGCCGCCACGCCGGACGCCGCCGCGGCGCACGCGCCGAGCGCGGACGAGCCGGCGGTCCGCTTCCAGCCGTTTCTCACGGACATGGTCCGTGTACCCGCCGGGAGCTTCACGATGGGGACGGACAAGGAGGGCCGCGGCGACGGCCCCGCCCATCGCGTCACCCTCACCAAGGCGTTCTACATCGACCGTGTCGAGGTCACCGCCGAAGCCTACTCCGCGTGCGTGGAGGACGGCTCGTGCACCGCGAACCGCGTCCACGCCGACAACATCCCGGAGACCACCTGGGGCTGCAACAGCGGCAAGGATCAGCCGCGCCACCCAGCCAACTGCGTCGACCGCGCGCAGGCCGAGCGCTTTTGTGCCTACGCGCACAAGCGACTTCCGACCGAAGCCGAGTGGGAGTACGCCGCGCGCGGCGACGACGCGCGCGAATACCCGTGGGGGAGCTCGCCGCCCACGACGTGCACGATGGCGCTCCTCCAAGGCCTCGCCGGCGACTGCAAGGACCGCAGGGGCACGGGCGAGGTCGGCGCGACCGCCGACGGCAGGAGCGCGTTCGGCGCGCTCGACATGGCGGGCAACGTCTGGGAGTGGGTCGACGACGGGCACGAGCCCTACACGGCGCGCCCCGTGACCGATCCCCGCGTGGGCCTGGCCGCGCCCTACGCCAAGGGCGTCCTGCGCGGCGGCTCGTGGGACTACGCGCCGACCAGCGCGAAGACCACGTACCGCTATCCTTTCCAGGCAAACATCGCGAACATCAGCACCGGTTTCCGCTGCGCCCGCGACGCGCACGACTGACCGAGCCCCTCTCCTCTCGAGACGGGCGGCGCGACTCGAGGCCAGGCGGCGCGACTCGAGGCGCGCGCGCCCGCTGCGGGGCCACGCTGTGTCGGGATCGTCGGAGCGGCCTCCGAGTGCGGCACGCGCTCAGCCCCAGCTTGCTCGGCCAGATCGGGATCTTGGCGAGGTGGGATCCGGCGCGCGCGTCGTCGACCTCCGAGATCGCACACGGCACGGCTCGTCATCACGCCGTATCCATTGGTCGACGGGCCTACGCGCGGCGGGGGCCCGCCGCCGCCGCCTACGCGGCGCGTGCCTTGCTCGCGCTCGCCCGACGGACGACAGCGGGTCGTCCGTCTCGCACAGGGTTCGAGAATGCTCCTGACGACGAGATCGAGGTTGCTGCGACGTGCGCTGCTCGCGACGGCGCCCCTCGCGGTGCTGGCGCTGATCGAGAGCGGCTGCGCCCCCAACGACGGGGGCGACGAGGTGGCGGACGACAACGTGACGGCGGTGCGCGCCGAGCCGCTCGGGACCGGTCCACGCGAGCTGCGTGACAGGGCGCGAGGTCACGTGGACTCGCTGAAGAACGTGAAGCTTCCCGACCCGCGCGAGCTGCGGCGCTTCATCAAGGACCGCGCGGCGGCGGTGCGGCTCGGCAAGGCGCTGTTCTGGGATCAGCAGGTCGGGAGCGACGGCCAGGCTTGCGCGAGCTGCCATTTCCACGCTGGAGCGGACAACCGCTCGAAGAGCCAGATGAACCCCGGGACGCGGAACCAGATCCCGGGGATCGACACGTCGGCCTTCAACGATCTCACCGGCTTCGGTCCGAACAAGAACGCGTTCGGCCCGAACTACCAGCTCACCGCGGCAGACTTCCCGTTCCACAAGCTTGCGGACCCGGACGATCGCACCTCGACCGTCCTCTCGGACACGAACGACACCATCTCGTCGCAAGGCGTCTTCAACGCGGAGTTCCTCGCGACCGGCGTCCCCTTCGACCTGGGCATTCCGTCGCTCGTGGGCAGCGGCGCCATCTTCAACGTGAACGGCGTGCTCGTGCGCAACGTCGAGCCTCGACAGGCGCCGACCGCCATCAACGCCGCGTTCAACCACCGCAACTTCTGGGACGGACGCGCGCGCTTCGAGTTCAACGGCGTCAGCCCGCTCGGTCAGCTCGATCCGGACGAGCGGCTCGTCGAGCGCGTCTGGGGGAACACGCCGGCCTTCGTCGCGGTCCGGATCCCGCGGAGCTCGCTCGCCTCGCAGGCGGTCGGTCCGGTGACGAGCGATCAGGAGACCACGTTCGGCATTCGCTCGACGACGTTCATCGGGCGCCGCTTCCAGGACGTCGCCCGCAAGCTGCTTCATCCGGCGGTCGTCCCGCTCGGTCAACAACAGGTCGCGAAGGACGACAGCGTCCTCGGACATCTCAGCGCGGCGCCGTCGAGCGGGATCGCGACGCCGTACCTGCAGATGGTGCGCGAGGCCTTCGAAGACCGCTGGTGGAACGTGCCCGGCTTCGTCGTCGACGTCTCCGGTAGGAAGCCGGTCCTGACGCGCCGCGCCGCGCCGAGCGGTCCGGATCAATTCACCGTCATGGAGTACAACTTCTCGCTCTTCTTCGGGCTGGCGGTCCAGGAATACGAGCGCACCCTCGTCAGCGACGACACGCCGTTCGATCGCTTCATGGAAGGCGACGATCGCGCGCTCTCGGCGAAGGAGCAGCGCGGGCTCGATGTCTTCCTCGACAAGGGCAAATGCGTCAACTGCCACGGCGGCGCGGAGCTCACGAACGCGTCCCTCGCCAACGTGCAGGGCGATCAGATCATCGAGCGCATGGTCATGGGGGACAACCGCGTGGCCGTCTACGACAACGGCTTCTACAACATCGGCGTCCGACCGACCCTCGAGGACGTCGGCGTCGGCGGGCGCGGTGGGCCGCGCGACCTCCCGCTCTCGAACGCGCGACTGTTCCAGCGCGAGCTCGGCGAGCTCGTCTCGCTGATCCAGAGGTGGACGTTCACGCCGAGGGACAAGGCGATCCGGCTCGCCAACCGCGTCCTCGGGATCCCGCGGATCCGCGCGCGCCCGGAGGAGGCGGAGCCGCTCCTGAAGGAGGCGGCTCCGGCGGCAGCACGGGAGCTCGCGACCGCGCGCGACGCCCTGGCGCGCGCCGTCGCCAAGTGCCCGCCGTGGTGGCTCGCCGACTCGAGCAAGCGGCTCGCCGCGATCGACGCGCTCCTCTCGCAGGCGAAGGCCGCCCTCGCGGCCGGGTCGGCGAACAAGGCGGCGCTCAAGCTCGACGACGCGAGCGACAAGCTCGACGAGCTCGCCTCACGGCTCGGCACGCGCGTCGACGCGCAGACGAAGAAGGCGCGCGAGCTCCTCGCACCGGGTCTCAGCCTCCTGCCGGATCCGATCGATCCTGGCCCGGATCGCGACCACCCGAGCGCGCCGCCCCTCCGCCCCGACGAGCGCGTCGCCGTCGACGGCGCCTTCAAGACCCCGACCCTGCGCAACATCGCCCAGAGCGCGCCGTACTTCCACAACGGCGGGCAAGCGACGCTCGAGCAGGTCGTCGAGTTCTACAACCGCGGTGCCGACTTCGCGCGCGAGAACCGCGACGATCTCGATCCCGACATCCAGCCGCTCGGGCTCACCCCGGAGGAGCGGGCGGCGCTCGTCGCGTTCCTCGTCGCGCTCACCGACGATCGCGTCCGGCTCGAGCGCGCCCCGTTCGATCACCCCAGCTTGAGCCTGCCGAACGGCGGCACGACGCCGGTGATCACGCCGATGTTCCCGACGACCCCGGTGCTCGAGGACCGCTTCGTCTTGCCGACGACCGGCCGGCGCGGCAACAGCGTCCCGCTCGGGACGCCGAAGACACCGTACGCGGACTTCCTCCAGCCGCTGAAGTGACGCGACGCTCGCCGCCCTCGGACACGCGCCCGAGGGCGGCGCCTCTTCGCGCGCTACGCACACGGCGCGGGCTCAGGCGCGAGCTTCGCCGCGCGATGAGGGCTCGGTCGTCGCCAGGCTCGAGCCTCGCCGCCGAAGAGGGCTCAGTCGTCGCCAGGCTCGAGCTTCGCCGCGCGGCGGAAGAGCCAGAAGCTCACCGCGAAGAGCGGCAGCGACGGGATGAAGACCACGAGCGGGAACGTCGCGCGGTGGCTGATCTCCGGCTTGGTGAAGATGAAGCAGGAGATGTCGATGAGCACCGTCATGATGAGGACGATGGCTCCGAGCACTCGAGCGGTGAATCGGTCGTTGAGCACGGGCGCACGCTACTCCACGGAGGGGCTATTGCCCCCCCAAACATCTCGCAGTTGGCTTATCATTGCGAGCCACGATGCGCGTCGCTTCTCCTCCGTCTGCACGGTCCTGTCCCACCGAAGCGAACCGCTCTGCGAGCGGCTCTCGCCGCGTCGCGGTCGGCGCGCTCTTGCTCGTCCTCGCGGCTTGCACGGTCACTCCGCCGGTAAGCGTGGTGCGAACCGCGCCCGGAGACAAGACCGACGAGCTCAAGGGCGACCCCGTCAAGCTGAAGCGCGGTCCGCAGGAGGCCTACGCCGGCGCGCGCGCCGGCTTCCACGTGGTGCGGAGCCACGAGGACTGGGAGCGCGCCTGGCCCGCCGAGAAGAGCCCGCCGATGCCGGCGACGCTCGACACCACCTCGCACATGCTCTTCCTCGCCGTGAGCGAGACGCAGGCCGTCACGCGGATGAAGATCCAGCGCGTGCTCGAGACCGGGACGTTCCTCTACGTCTGGGTGCGCGAGACGAAGGTGGGCGAGCGCTGCACCAACAAGTCTCCCGACCGCGCGTTCGACGCGGTCGTCGCGGCGCGCGCGGACAAGCCGGTGAAGTTCTTCGTCGACGAGGAGCACGGAGAGTCCTGCGGTGAGCCGCCGGTCGCCGGGGTCGAGTGCCGCCTAACGAACAAGGACACCTGGTCGACCAAGCTCGAAGCGCAGCCGGGCGACGCCGTCGAGTGCGCGCTCACCGCCACCGCGCGCGGCAAGTTCGAGCTGGT
>JAHBWA010000050.1 GCA_019637195.1 Labilithrix sp.
ATCGCCGCGAACACCCCGGCAATCGCGAGCGGCAACACCGCGAAGTCCGGAAATCCCGACACTGGGAGGACGAACGTGGATCCCGCGTCCATCGGGGCCGGCCCCCACGCGAGCGCGCGGGCGAGCACCCCCGCAGCGGCCGCGAGGAACGCGTGGCCGGCCGCGTGCATCACCGAGCCGACGACGATGGCCGCACCGTGCGAACCGCGAGACCGAACCGCCCGCCAGGTGCGGGCGTACAACGAGTCAGGTGCGGGCGCGCGCGGCACGCAGAGTCACATACATGCGCCGCTGCCTCGGCACCACCGGCGCGGCCCGCCATCGGAGCCCGAGATCCGCTGCGCCCCTGCAAGCAGAGCCATACCCTCGAACAGGAGCCGCCCCTGAGAATGCAACTTGCACGATTTTTCGGGCGCACACAGGCGGCGGGATCTCGCTACGATGGCGAGTCCCTCCACGGGCGTCCTTCGTCTCCCCGACGTTCCGTGAGCTGCCCTCGGTCTGACTCCGAATCGACCACTTGTCAAAGGCCCACGCGCCCGGCTCCCGATCCATGCCCCGAAGGTCCTCGTCCCCCAAACCCACTCGAGCGACGGAGTCACGCAACTCCGCCAAGAACGAGGCTGCGATGAGCAAGAAGAGCAACGCCGCGCTCGCCGAGCCTGTCGTCACCCCGCCGGATGACGAGTCGGAAGAGGATCTGACCACAGCCGCGAGCCCAAACACCGACGGCGAGCTCGTCGTCCTCGAAGACGAGTTCGAGTTCGAGGAGACGGCCGAGAGCGACGGCGAAGAGCCTCGCGCCCCCGCGGCCAAGGCGAAGACGGAGGGCGAAGGCGGCGGCGACTCGATGCTCGCGCGCTACTTCCGCGAGATGGCGACCCACCCCGTCATGGGGCAGGAAGAGGAGCTCGGCACCGCGGTCGACGTGGAGCGCGCGGAGGTCGCGCACTGGTGCTCGATCCTCGCCTTCGTCCCCGCCGCCGAGCACGCGCTCGACACGCTGGAGACGGATCTACCGAAGGACGAGGAGGCGATCGACGTCCCGCAGGTCGGCGAGCTCCGAAAGTACGTCAAGGCGTACAAGAAGCAGCGCAACAAGCTCACGAAGGAGCAGGAGAAGAAGTACTTCGCGCTGTGCGAGAGCCTCGGGCGGGCGATCCGCCTGGCCGACTCCGATCGCCTGTGGATTGCGCACGCCGAGGACGCGGTCCGGAAGCTCGGCGAGCCGGCGCCGGTCGAGGACCTCGAAGAAGAGGGCATCGCGATCGCGTCGACGGCGCCGCCTCCGGTGCCGGGCCCGACGCTCGCGAACACGCCCGGCTTCAAGAAGTACCTCACGGGGATCTCGGAGGCGGCGCGCCACAGCAAGCGCGTGAAGAACAAGTTCGTGAAGGCGAACCTCCGGCTCGTCGTCTCGATCGCGCGGCGCTACAACCGCGGCCGGCTCCCGCTCATCGATCTGATCCAGGAGGGCAACATCGGCCTGATGAAGGCGGTGGAGCGCTTCGACCACTCCCGCGGCTACCGCTTCTCGACCTACGCCTCGTGGTGGATCCGCCACGCGATCAGCCGCGCGCTCGCGGACAAGGGCCGCGCGGTCCGCATCCCGGTGCACATGCTCGACACGCACAACCGCGTGCAGCGCGCCACCCAGGCGGTCATCGCGCGGACGGGCCGCGACCCGACCCTCGACGAGCTCGAGAAGGAGACGGGCATCCCGCAGGAGAAGCTCGACAAGGTGAAGGGCGCGTGGGCGGAGACGCCGTTCTCGCTCGACCGCCCCGTCGGCGACGAGGACGGCCGCAAGTTCATCGACTTCCTCCAGGACGAGAACATGCAGTCGCCCTACGAGAGCCTCATCTCGCAGAAGTGGGGCGAGGAGGTGCGGCGCCTGCTCGGTCACCTCACGCCGATCGAGTCGCGCATCATCCGCTGGCGCTTCGGCCTCGACGACGAGGACGAGCTCACGCTCAAGGAGATCGGCGACAAGTACAACCTGTCGCGCGAGCGCATCCGGCAGCTCCAGGAGCAAGCGCTCGGCAAGATCCGCAAGCACATGCGGGACTGACACGGCGCGCGCGCTCGGCGCGGCGCTTCGTCGGCGCGGGCGGAGCGGCGGGCCCGCCGAGGCCGGCAGGGACCGCCACACGACAGCGCGACACGACGGCTCAACCGGTCATGCGGAGCGGCCGGTCGATCACACGCAGCGTCGCGAGGTCGTCGAGCGTCTTGTGGATCAAGGCCTCGCTCACGTGCGGAAAGGCGGCGAAGCTCGGGTCGAGCGCGGCGAGGCGCTCGCGGAGGCGCTCGCTGCCGAGCCGCGGACGTGGCGCCACGCCCTCTGGCGCCGCCCACGCGTCGAGGATCGCGAGCGGCGAGTGCTGGCGCCGGGCCTCCGGCAGCGACGTCAGCCGATCGTGGAACAGACGAAACCAGGCGTCGTAGTCCGCGACGCGCCTCACGGGATAGCCGGCGGTCCTCACCCAGTGCACGACGACGTCGAGCGAGATCCCGTCGTCGTCGTACGGGTTCACGACGTTGTACGTCGCGTGGCCCCCCGCCTGCCCGGCGCGGCCCACCGACGGCGCCGCGATCGCGCGCGCCACGACGTCCACGGGCAGCCCGTCGTAGTGCCTCGCCCCGACGGGGACGGCGTCCGCGTAGAACGATCGCGGCGCGAGCTCGGTGTAGACGACGCCCGCGAGCAGGCGCGTGAAGAAGTCCGGGACGTTGACCTGACCGCGGTACGCGCTGTGCGCCATGATCTCGCTCGGGCGGAACACCAGGACCGGGAGGCCGAGCTTCTCGTGCGCGTCGCGGAGGAGCACCTCGCTCGCCCACTTGCTCGCGCCGTAGCCGGCGGCGTACCCCGACTCCGTCGGCTTCTCGCGGAAGAGCGCGCGCACGTCCTCGTCCTCGCCCACGACCCTGCCCGGGCCGCTCCACCCGCTCATCACGCCGACGGTCGATACGTAGGAGAGCGACTTCACCCGGCCGGCGAGCGCGAAGCGCATGGCCGTCACGGTGCCGAGCACGTTCGGCTCGAAGAGCGCCTCGTAGCCGAGCGCGTGGTTGACGAGCGCGCCGTTGTGCACGACGAGATCGACCTCGCGGGAGAGCCGCGCGTAGACGCCGTCCGCGAGGCCGAGGCGCGGCTTCATCAGGTCTCCGGCGAGGACCGCGAGGCGGCCGCCGCGCGCGAGCTCCTCGAAGCGCTGCGCCAGCGCGGGATCGCTCCGATACGAGCTCGCGAGGCGCTCGAACGCCGCGGAGTCGCTCGAGGCGCGCACGATCGCGTAGAGCTTCGTGCGCTCGCCCCCGAGCCGCTCGAGGAGCTCGAGCGCGAGGAACCGTCCGAGGAAGCCGTTCGCGCCGGTGAGCAGCGCGACCTCGGCCCGCGGCGGCAGCGCAGACGGCGGCTCCGCGGCGCGCGCGGACTCGATCTCGGACGGCGCGAGGAGCTTCTCGATCACGAGATCCGCGGCGCGCACCGCCTTCGCGCCGCTGCCGTGGACGTCGGCGAACGTCACGTTGCGGGCGAGGTTCCCCGCGAGCGCTCCCTCGACGTACTCGACCACCGCCCGCACGCTGCTCGTCGGATCGAGCAACAGCCCCACCGGCACGCGGACGCCGGTCACGTCGTGGAGCAGGGCCTCGAGCCCGACCGCGCTCAGCGAGTCGCCCCCGAGCTGGATGAAGCTCTGCTCCGACTGCCGCAGGTCGAGGTCGGCGAGGCCGAGCGTGACGCTCATCGCCCGTCGCACGCGCTCGGCGACCGAGGCGTCGGCGCCCCCGCCCTTGCCTGCCTCGAGCGCGTACAGCTCCTCGACCTGGGCCCGCTCGATCGCCCCGTAGAGCGCCTCGAGCCGCTCGCCATACCGCGCCTGGAGGCGCGGCCGTGACTGCTTGTTGCTGTCGGTCAAGAGCCCGCGCTCGACGGTGAAGGGCTCGCGCTCGAGGAGGAAGTCGCGCGGCACCTCGTGGCCGCGGAGGTGCTCCTCGCGGGCGATCCGGTCGATGTCGCTCCGGACCAGCGCCTTGATCGCCTGATCGTCCGGCTCCATCCCGCGCGCGCGGAGGGCGGCGCTCGCCGCCGCCACGTCGGGGACGACGACGGCGAGGAGGTACGAGCGGAGCCCGTTGCCGTAGACGTAGATCTGCCGGACGTACGGGCTCCTCGAGGCGAAGAGCCCTTCGAGCCGCGAGGTCGCGACGAACTCGCCCTGCGAGAGCTTGAGGACGTTCTTCGCGCGATCGATCCAGACGAGGCGGTCCGGTCCGCGCTGCTCGACGATGTCGCCGGTGTTGAGGTAACCGTCCTCGTCGAAGAGCTGCTTCGTCGCGCGCGCGTTCTTGTAGTAGCCCGGGACGACGAAGCGCGACTTGAGGTGCAGCTCGCCGCGCGGGAACGGCGCGTCGGTCGTCCGGTAGCCGAGCTCGGGGACGTCGACCAGCCGCCAGTCGAGCCCGAGATCCGCGTCGACGCGATCGTCGAACGTCAGCGGGCCCGCCTCGGTGGATCCGTAGACGTCGATCACGGGGACGTCGAAGCACCGCTTGACGAACGCGACGATCTCGGGCGGCGTGGGCGCCGTCCCGATCATCGCGAGCAGCAGCCGGTCGCCGAGGAACGAGCCGCGCATCTCGGACAGGATCGCCTGGGAGACGCGCTCCCGCTCCGCCTCGTCCGCGCCGCGCGGCGCGCGCCGGACGAGCTCGCCCTGGTAGTGCTGGAAGATCGTCGCCGCCACGCGCGGGACGAGCATGAGCATCGTCGGGCGCGCGAGCCGGATGTCCTCGAAGAGGGTCGACATGTCGCTCTTCGCGACGAAGGAGGTCAGGCCGCCACGGACGACGGCGGCCATGATGCCCATGCGCCCGGCCGCGTGGTTGAGCGGCATGTAGCTCACGGTGATCTGCGCGAGCTCCGGCATCCTCCGGAGCAGCCGCTCCGAGAAGCCCGTCTGCCACAGCTCGCGCAGCAGGCTCTCCGGCAGCATGGCGCCCTTCGGCGTACCCGTAGATCCGGACGTGTAGACGAGCGACATCAAGGGGTCCGGATCGGGACGGGCCGCCGGCAGCGTCATCGGGACGATCCCGCGCTCGATCCCGCGCGCCTCGACGGCGCCGATCGTGAACACCCGCGGCGAAGGCGCCGCGCGCTCGCGGCGCGCGAGCTTGGCGGAGGCGGCGCGATCGCCGTCGCGCACGTCGATGACGACGAGGCTCCGCACCGAGGGGCACTGCGGGAGCACCGCGTCGATCGCGTCGAGCTGCTCGACGCTGCACACGAGGCAGCTCACCTCGGCCTCGCGAAGGATCTGCTCCAGGTCGCCGGGGCTCATGTTCGTCTGGAGGGGCACGGACACGGCGGCGAGACGGAGCGCGGCGAAGTCCGCGACGACCCAGTCGACGCTCCCGAAGCCGCAGATCCCGACGAACGCTCCCGGCGCGACGAGCGCCTCGTGCGCGAGGCCGCTGGCGAACGCCTCGACGCGCGCCCAGACCTCGCGGTACGTGACCTTCGCGAGCGCGGGGAGGAGGCGCGCGCCGTCCTCCCCGTCCGGGGCGCGCCGCTCCTCGAAGCACGCGCGATCTGCGTAGAGCTCGAACGCCTTGGCGACCGTCTCGATCGTGGTCGCGCACCGCTGGATCGCCGCGATCGCGGCCACGTCCGGACGCGCCTCGGCGACCTCGGGATCGTCTGCGAGGAGCCTCAGCCGCTCGACCGCTCGTCGAACGAGCACGTCGTTCGACAGCTCTGCCTCCGAGTCGGGTCTCTGCTCGTTCGTCGCCGCCATGGGATCGTCCTAGGGACCCCGGCGATCCCGTCAAGCTCGCGCAGAGATCGCCCGCGCGACGACGGCGCGCGCGTACGCCACAGAGACCGAAGGGGAGCGGCACGCGCGCGTGGCGCCCGGCAGAGCTCGCGAAGGACGGCTGGGGTCTCAGCTCGCGTCGGCGACGATCGCGGCCCACTCCGCGGGCAACACGCCCTCGTCCAGCTCGAGGACGCTGACGATCTCGCGGAGGCGCTGCTTCTCGCGATCGGACACCACGCCGTCGGCGATCGTGATCTTCCAGGTCGTCTGGACGAAGTCCTCGAAGACCTCCTTGATCTCGCCCTCGCCGAGCACGTTCGACGCGAGGTAGGCCTTGAGCTCGGCGCGCTCGGCGTCCTCGGCGACGGCGTCCGAGAAGATGCGCGCGAGCATGCCCTTTAGCTTTCGCTTGGGGTCCATCGGTCGCCGAAAAGTAGCATCGTTACCGCGTGGTCGCGTGCGCCCGGACCGGGCGAAGAAAAGGAAGGGAAGGAGCGCACCTTCCATGACGTAGAAGCTCACCGTCCGCCGCCTCTCCTTCCTTACTTCGGGACGGCCGCTCACCCTTCACCACTTTCTTCAATAGATTCTTTATCTTTCCGAGCATCGCTCGCTCGATCAGCGCAGAGCACACATTCACGTTGCGTGTGTGCTTCTGTATGTTAGATCGAATCCCGTCTCGTCGCCGAGCTCCTCCTCCTCCCGTCCCCTCCCTCGGCCGTCGCGGCCCTCCCAGGCCGTCCAGACGCCGCGCTCCGCGCGAGACACCTAACTCCCGCCGCCCGCCGCGCCCCCTCCAGCGCCGCGGTCGGGTGCGCTCGTTCGCCGTTCACGTGTCCCCAGAAGGAGACCCTTTCCCATGCGATTCGATCTTGCCCGCCGCTCGCTCCTCGCCGCGCTCCTGGCCGTCGGCACCACCTTCGGCGCGGGCTGCTCGCTCGCGGGTGACGACGCCGACGACGAGGAGACGGGCGCGAGCGACGACGCGATCGTCGACATCGACAACTCCCGCGTGAAGCGCCAGTCGATCGGCAACTGCTGGCTGTACGCCACGGCGAGCTGGGCGGAGTCGCTCGCGATGCAGGTGTCCGGCACGCGCGAGCTGAACATGAGCGAGTCGTACTGGACCTACTGGCACTGGTTCGATCAGATCGCGAACGGCGCGGTCTCGAGCGAGATCCAGACCGGCGGCTGGTACTCGACGGCCGCCGAGATCATCACCCGCTACGGCATCGTCAACGAGGGTTCCTTCATCCCGTCGGAGGCGAACGACGAGATGTCGCTCCGCCAGAGCTCGGCGCTCAAGAAGATCAACGCGTCGATCAAGAGCGGCGCGCTGTCGACGCCCGAGGCGCGCCGCGATCGCGCGCTGGTCCGCAAGGAGCTCGACAAGGCCTTCGAGCTCGCGCCGAACGTCGTGACGCAGCTGAACCGCGTCTTCGGCGCCGGCGTCGTGCGCACCCTCGACAAGAGCACCGTCAGCACGCGCTTCACGTCGATCAAGCGCGCCGCGGACATCAAGGTTCGCCTGCGCGACCCGCAGACGAAGGAGCCCGTGACCGCGAACCTCCAGGACGCCCTCGGTACGCGCACGTCGACCTGGAGCAACTACCGCAGCGGGCGGTACGCCTGGCAGCCGGCCAGCTACCCGTGGTCGCCGTCGTCGCGTCGCTCGATGCTCACGCGGCTCCAGCGCGCGATGCACGACGGGCAGCCGGTCATCATGTCCTGGTACGTCGACTTCAACGCGCTCGACGCGCAGGGCCGGTTCGCGGCGCCCCCCGCGACGCCGGGCCGCCAGGGCGGCCACATGGTCGTCGTCGAGGACTACCAGATCAACGAGGTGCCCGGCTTCGGCACGCTCAAGGTCGGCGTGAAGGAGACGCGACCCGAGGCGCTCGCCGCGGCGCTGTCGCCCTCGGCGAAGATCGAGCTCATTCGCGTGAAGAACTCGTGGGGCAGCTTCCGCCCCGACCGCGAGTTCGTCCTCCCGGGCTTCCACGATCTCTACATGGATTACCTCGACGGCCCGATCCAGCAGTGCACCCAGAAGGACGACGACACCGGCAGCACCGACAACTGCTGGGACGCCACCCCGCTGAACGACTTCATTTTCCCTCCCGGCTACTGATCCCCGCCCGCGGATCGCGGTACGATTCCACGCTGTGCGACTGGGCCTGATCGGCGACGTACACGCGGAAGACGCCCACCTGAGGATCACGCTCGACGCGTTCCGCGAGGCACGCGTCGAGCGCGTTTTGTGCACCGGCGATCTCGTCGACGGGCCCGGCGACGTCGATCGCGCCTGCGCGCTGCTCCGCGAGGCGGACGCGGTCGTCGTCCGCGGCAACCACGATCGCTGGATCCGCGCCGACGAGATGCGGAGGCTCCCGCACGCCCACGCGATGACCGCGCTCGCGGTCGACACGATCGCGCAGCTCAAGGGGTTGCCGCCGACCGCGTCGCTGGAGCTCCCCGGCGGCGGGACGCTGCTGCTCTGCCACGGCGTCGGCCCGAACGACATGCAGCGCCTCCTGCCGGAGGATCGAGGCTACGCGCTCTCGTCCAACGACGAGCTCCTGGCGGTCCTCTTCGACCCGCGCGTCCGCGTGATGGTCGCGGGGCACACGCACCGGCAGATGCTCCGGCGCTTCGAGCGCGGCCACGGCAAGGCGCCGCTCGTCGTGGTCAACCCGGGGACGCTGGCCCGCGAGGACGAGCCGGGGTTCGCGGTCCTCGACGTCGCCGACGACGGCGCGGGACGCGTCGACTTTCATCGGATCGGCGGAGGCGGGAGGGTCACGCAGACGTCGTCGGCGCTGCTTTGACGGCCTCGGGCCGAGCGCGAGCGCGCGCCGGCGCTACTTCCACTGCCGCTGGTAGATGAGCTCGACGAGCTTGTCGGCGGCCATGCGCGCCGACGCCGCGTGCCCCGAGACGCGGTTGAAGAGGACCGAGAAGGCGATCGTGCTCTTGCCCGGCGGCCCGAGGACGTAACCCGAGAGCGCGATCGCGTCGTCGAGCGTGCCGGTCTTGGCGCGCACCGCCCGCCGCGCGCGCGTGTTGCGGAACCGCTTGTGGAGCGTGCCGTCGACGCCGCCGATGGCGAGCTGCGCGACGAACTCGTTCTTCATCGACGAGTCCTGCCAGCAGTGCCGGAGCAGCTTCGCCGTGCTGAACGCCGTCGTGCGGTTCGAGTCGAAGAGGCCCGACCCGTTCTTGACGACCACGCCGCCGTCGCCGAGGTCGTTCTTGACCAGCCACGCGCTGATGGCGTCGGCGGCGTCCTGGCTCTTCGCCGGGCGGGAGCGCTCGCCGGAGATCGACTTGAAGATCATCTCGGCGTAGAAGTTGTCGCTGTTCTTCCCGAGGGCGTAGAGCAGCGTGGAGAGCGGCTCCGACTCGTGACGAGCGAGCACGCTGCCCTTCTCGCCGCTTCCGAGCTTGACGTCGCCGCCGACCTTGACGCCTTGCTCCTCGAGGATCGCCTTCAGCGCGTAGCCGGCGAGGAGGCGCGGGTCGTCGACGCGGCGCGTGTAGCGCACCAGCTTGGCGTCGGCGCCCACCGCGCCCGAGAGCTTCGCCGAGAGGCGCTTGCCGTTCGGGGAGAGGGCGAGCACGACGGCGTCCGCGCCGTCTTCGCCCGTCTTGACCGCGCCGTCGACGTCGACGAAGCCGGGCGGATCGAACCACGAGACCGCGGACTGGCCCACGCTGGTCGGACGGATGGCCAGCGTGACGGTGTTGCCGTTGAGCGCGACGGCGCTCACGGGCGCGCGGAACGCCGCCCACTCGTTCGGCTGCTGCTCGAACGCCGGCGGCGTCGTCTGCTCGTCGAAGAACTTCTGCTCGACGAAGATGTCGCCGTCGATCCGCCGCACGCCGCGCGCCTTGAGCTCGGCGACCATCTGCCAGAGGTCGCGCGTGCGCAGCGACGGATCGCCGTGCCCGCGGATGACGAGGCTCGACACGTTGTTTCCGTTGATCGATCCGCTGAGCGTCGTCTGGTAGCGGTGCGTCCCCTTGAGCAGCGCGAGGGCGCCGGCCGCGGTGTAGAGCTTCGCGTTGGACGCCGGGTTCAAGACGACGTGCTCACCCGACTGGGCGAGGATGTTCCCGTTGTCGGCGTCCATGACGACGACGCCGATCTGCGCGTCCTTGAGCGCGCGGTCGTTGACGAGCGCGCGGACGGCGGCCTCGAGCTCGGGGGCGCGGCCCTCGCTCGCGGCCGCCGGGGCGGGCGTCGTCTGCGAGCGGGCGCTCCCGCCGCCGCCCGAGAGGACCAGCAGCGAGGCGGCGAGACCGAGGAAGAGACGTCGTACGGCGCACATCGACGAGGTTCTTACTCCGGGGAGCGCGGCGACCACAAGCCGCGCGACGCGCCCGCCGGCCTCGGCGGGCCTCAGCGCTTCTCGGCGTCGACGGCTTCGCGCACCGCAGGCCGCGCGGCGAGGCGGGAGACGTACTCCTTGAGCGATCCGTCGAGCGGCACCTTCGTCAGGAAGCCGAACACGCGGAGCGCCCAGAACGCGTAAGGGTCCGCGACGGTGAACCGATCGCCGAAGATGAACTCGCGCGAGCCGAGCGCGGCGCGGATGAGGGCCACGCGCGCGACGAGACGATCCTTCGTCCACTGCATCGCCTCGTCACCGACGTTCGGCATCATCGTGTAGGGCGCGAAGCCCTTGTGGAGCTCGGTGGCGATGAAGTGCACGAGCTCGTCGAAGCGGACGCGCTCGAACGTCCCCTGCGCCGGCGCGAGCCCGGCGGCGGGCGACATGTCGGCGAGGTAGCGGATGATGACGGACAGCTCGGTCAGCCGCTCGCCACCGTCGAGCTCGAGGACGGGGACGTAGCTCTTCGGTGTGATCGTGTCGAGCGCGACGCCCGTGGACGTCGTCTTCGACTTGAAGTCGACGCGGACGAGCTCGAACGGAGCGCCGAGCTCGCGCAAGACGATGTGCGGGACGAGCGAGCAGACCTGGGGTGAGTAGTAGAGCTTCATGACGGCGCGAGTGTACGGGCGATCGCCGCGGCGCGGCGAGGGCTCCGTGGCCGGCGGGAGTGAGCGCGTCAGTGCCGGCTCGGGGCGACCGCCTCGACCGTCGGCTCGGCGTGCGCGCCGGCCCCGGAGAGGTGCGCGACGAACGGGCGCACGAGGCTCGCGAGCTCCATCGGGACCACGATCTTCGTCGATCGGTGCGCGCCGAGCGACCTCAGCGTGTCGAGGTACTGCAAGCTCATCGTCTTGTCGTCGAGCGTGCGGGCGACGGCGAAGATCGCGTCGAGCGCCGCGGCGAACCCCTGGGCCCGCAGGACCGACGCCTGCCGCGCGCCCTCGGCCTCGAGGATGGTCGCCTGCTTCTTGCCCTCCGCGATTCGAATCGTGGCCTCGCGCCGCCCGTCGGCCTCGGTGACCATCGCCCGCCGGGAGCGCTCCGCCGACATCTGGCGCGTCATCGCCTCCTGGATCTCGCGCGGCGGCGAGATCTCCCGGATCTCCACGGCTGTCACCTTGATGCCCCATCGGTTGGTCACCTCGTCGAGCTTGCCGCGCAGCAGGTCGTTGATCGCCTCACGCTTCGCGAGGACGTCGTCGAGCAGCATGCTGCCGACGACCGCGCGGAGCGTCGTGATCGCGATCCCGCGCGAGGCGCCCTCGTACTTCTCGACGTTGAGCACGCTCGACAGCGCGTCGACGATCTTCGAGTACACGAGGAAGTCGATCGAGAGGTACGCGTTGTCGGCGGTGATCGTCGTCTGCGGCTGGACGTCGAAGAACCGCTCGCGCAGATCGACGACGACGCCGCGGTCGACGATCGGGATGAGGAGCACGAGCCCCGGACCGCGCGCGCCGAGGACGCGGCCGAGCCGGAAGACCACGAGCCGCTGGTATTCGGGGACGATGCGGATCGCCTTCGCGAAGAGCACGATCGCGACGAGGATCAAAGCGGCGATCACGACGAGGTTGGTAGCGAACGGTTCCATGGTCCTTCTCCAGTGGCCCCTTCGAGCCGCGTGACCTGCAGCACGATGCCGGCGACGCCGACGACCTTGACGCGCTCACCCGAGCGGATCACGCCGCTCCCGCACTCGGCGCTCCACGGCTCTCCCTCCACGCGGACGGTGCCGGCGGGCGCGAGCTCCGACGTGGCGACGCCGACGTGGCCCACGAGGGCCGGCACGCCGGTCCGCACCGCGAGCCGGCGGGCGCGCAGCGTGGCCCGGACGACGAAGAGGAAGAACGCCGTGACCGCGGACGCCATGACCACGACCAGCGCCGGGCTCACGCGGACCGGCGCCGCCGGGGACATCGGCTCGCGCGGCGCGTAGAGCATGAGCGAGCCGAGGACGAGCGCGGCCACCGCCGCCGCCGCGAGGACGCCCGAGCCCGAGTGGAGCTCTCCCACGAACAGACCGATCGCGATCAGGATGAGGAGGATCCCCGCCCAGGCGATGGGGAGGTTCCCGAACGCGACCAGCGAGAGCAGCAGCGCGATCGCGCCGACCGTGCCCGGCACGAGCGTGCCCGGGTGGTAGAGCTCGGCGGCGACGCCGAGCAGGCCGAGCAGGAAGAGCACGTACGCGACGTTCGGATCGCTGACGGCGCGGACGACGCGTTCGCTCGTGGGCATCGGCCGCTCTTCGACCTGCATGCCGGCGGTCCTGAGGAGGTCGTCACCGGCCGACGTCGGGACGACGCGGCCATCGAGCTGCCGGAGCAGATCCGGGACGTCGGCCGCGACGAGATCGATCACGCCCGCGCGCCGCGCCTCCTCGCCGGTGAGCGAGACGCTCTCGCGCACCGCCCGCTCCGGCCAGGCGCCGCCGCGCCCCCGGAGCTCGGCGAGCGCCCGCGCGAACGCGGCGGCGTCGTGGACGGCCTTGGTCTCCGCCGTCGAGCCGAGCTTGCCGCCGCCGACGCTCACCGGGTGCGCCGCGCCGATCTCGGTGCCGGGCGCCATCGCCGCCACCCCTGCCGCGAGCGTGACGAACATGCCCGCGGACGCGGCGCGCGCGCCCGACGGCGCGACGTAGACCGCGACGGGGACGCGTGAGCCCAGGAGCGCCTGGACGATCGCGCGCGTCGACGCGTCGAGGCCGCCCGGAGTGTCGAGCTCCACGACGACGAGCGCTGCGCCGTCGCGCTCGGCGGCGCCGACCTCGCGCTCGACGTAGCGCGCGACGATCGGATCGATCGGGCCGCTCACCGAGAGCAGGCGGGCGCCGGCGAGCGCGTCGGCGCCCGCGGCGCGCGGCGCGAGCACGACGGCGAGCACGAAGACGAGCGCGGCCGCGATGTGGTGGACGCATCGCACGCGCGCGCAGGCTGCGAGAACCGTTCCGTCCGTGCTCGCGCGCCGCGCGGTGCTGGCGACCAGCGGCGCGTGCCTACAGGCAGGTGGGCCCCACGCACGACTGGATCACGGCCGGGCCTCCGCTGCCGGAGGTCATGCTGGTGCTCCCGCCCGAGCTGAAGGTCATCGGGCCGGTGTCGAACGACGCGCCCGAGACGATCGGGCCGGTGTCGAACGACGTGCCCGAGACGATCGGACCGGTGTCGAACGACATGCTCGTGCCGACGGGCCCGGTGTCGAACGACGTGCTCGAGCTCGACACGATCGGGCCCGTACCGAAGGACGTGCTCGTGCCGATCGGGCCCGTACCGAAGGACGTGCTCGTGCCGATCGGGCCCGTACCGAGCGCGGTGCCGGACGTCACCGTCGAGCCCAGCGTGCCCGCGCCGACGGCGCCGGCGCCGAGCGATGAGGTCACACCGGTCGCAGCCGCGCCGACGCCCGAGCCTGCTCCGAACAGAGCCGTCCCGAAGTCGGCGCCCTCCACCGAGAAGGCCGCGATCGGGAGGGCAGAGCTCACCTCGGCAGTCGGCGCTTCGTCCGCCATGGTCGCGTCAGCCGGCGCGGTGCACGCGCCGAGCACGAGCCCGAGGGCGACGAGCACCGAAGAGATGTGTCTGGTTGCGATGCAGCGGGACATGTCGAGTGACCTCCTGACGGCGGCCGTCTGTGCACCGGCGGGACCAAGCGATCCGGCACGGGCGAGGGCGAGGGCGCGCTCCGCGAGCGCGACCGGGAAGAGGCCGGCGTTCTCCGCGCGCGCGCAGGTCACGATCGAAGGGCGCCCCGCGGAGCGCTCGACGCCGATTGTTCCCGAGCGGACTCCGCGCGCAGAACGAGCCGCGCGGGCCCCCAGCGCGCCCGCGCGCGCAGAGGCCTCGAGCGATCTCTGCCGAACCCGCGAGCCGCGCGTGTCGCCCCTCGCTCCGCGGGTCGTGTTCCGCCTCGCACCAGGCGTCCGGCGGTCGTTCACGCCCGCGCGAGGGACGCAGCCACCGTTCGCCCCGCGGGCCGCCGCGCCGCAGCCTCGCACGATCGTGCGGCGGTAACATTCGTCCAAGCCACCTCGGACGGCGCGCGCTACCGTCGAGCGCATGAGCGAAAAACCCCTCCGCCTCGGGCCCGACGCCATCCACCTCGGCGGGCAGAGCGCCGCCCTCGCCGTGCGCGCGTTCGGCAACGACTACGACGGCTACGTCGCCGCGCACTGCACGCCCGACGATCCCGGACGCCTCGTCAGCGTCGCCGAGTCCGCGGAGGACTGGCCCGTGTGGGAGGTCCACCCCGCCGGCGACGAGGTCGTCATCGTGCTGAAGGGCCGCGCCGAGCTCATCCAGGACTTCGACGGCACGCACCGCACCGTCGTGCTCGGTCCCAACGACGCCGTGGTGAACCCCGCAGGGATCCCGCACACGGCGAACGTCATCGAGCCGTTCACGGCGCTCTACATCACCCCGTGTCCCGGCACGACCCATCTCCCGAGGAAGCGAGAGGGCGGCTGACGGTCCATCGAGCGCGCGCGCCGACGACCCCGCGCCGAGGGACCGCGCACCGACGACAGCGCGCCGAGGTACCGCGCGCCGACGACAGCGCGCCTCGTCCAGCGCCGGAACCTCACACGGAGCTCGCTTTCGATTCGTCGGCGCGCGCACCTTTTGCTACTCGTGGAGCGTGCGCGTCACCGCTCTCTCGCCGCCCCGCGGCCGCGTCGCGGCGCTCGCTCGCGCGGCGACGCTGGCGGCGCTCGTCGCCGGGCTGTCCACGGGCTGCGCGACCGGGCGCGCGAAGGACGGCGCGGCGCGGCCCATCGAGCTGCTCGTGCCGACGGACGCCGAGACGCTCGACCCGCGGCACGCCACCGACGCGGTGGCGCTCCGGACGACGCGGCTGCTCCACGCGGGCCTCGTCCGGCTCGATCCGAGCACGCTCGAGCCGGCGCCCTACCTCGCGCGGTCGTGGCGCTGGGTCGACGACCGAACGCTCGCCGTCGAGCTCCGCGACGACGTCCGGTTCCACTCGGGGGCGTCGTTCGGGGCGCGCGACGTCGCGGCGACGATCCGCGCGCTTCAGTCGCCCGAGGTCGGCTCGCGACACGCGCGCGTCGTCGACGCGATCGGCGACGTGCGCGCCGACGCCGACGATCGCGTCACCATCACGCTGAGTCGTCCGCACGCGACGCTGCTCACCGATCTCGAGCTGCCGATCCTCCGCGCCGACGAGGCCGCGTCGAAGCCGCGCCCCGACGGGAGCCTCGACGGGCTCGGACCGTTCGTGATCGCGTCCCGCGAGCCGGGCGCCATCGAGCTCGCCCCGGCGAAGGGCGGCGCCCTCCCGCCGCCGGCGCACGCCGTGACGATCCGGACGGTGCACGACGAGAACGCGCGCGCGCTCAGGATGCACGCGGGACGCGCCGATCTGGTCGTCAACGGCTTCTCGCCGACGCTCCTGCCGGCGCTCGCGCGCGCGCCCGGGCTCTCCGTCGCGACCCGGCCGGGCGCCAACCTGACGTACATGCTCGCGCGGAGCGATCGCGGCCGGCTCGCCGACGTCCGCGTCCGCAAGGCCCTCGCCATCGCCCTCGACCGCGCGCGCGTCGCGCGGACGCTCCTCGCCGACCGCGCGACCGCGGCGAGCACGCTCCTGCCGCCCTCGCACTGGGCGCACACGGACGCGGCGCCGTTCGCCCACGATCCGAGCGCCGCGCGGCGCTCCCTCGAGGAAGCCGGAGCGCTGCCGCTCCGGCTGACGCTCCTCACCTCGACCGATCGCCTGCGCGGGACGATCGCCCGGCAGATCGCGCAGGACCTCGCCGCCGTCGGCGTCGAGCTCGAGGTCGTCCCGCTGGAGCTCGGGACGATGCTCGCGCGGCTCGGCGCCGGCGACTTCGAGCTCGCCACGCTGCAGATGCCGGAGGTCACCGAGCCGAACGTCCTCCGCGTCTTCCTCCACTCGTCGTCGGTGCCGCCCGCGGGCGCGAACCGAGGGCGCGTGCGCGACGCCGACGTCGATCGCCTCCTCGACGCCGGCGCGTCCGAGCGCGCTCCGGCCGCGCGCCGCGCGATCTACGCCTCGCTCGAGCAGGTCGTCCGCGAGCGCGCCCTGCTCATCCCGCTCTGGCACGAGGACCAGGTCGCCGTGGCCAGCGCGCGCGCGGCGGCGTTCCGTCCCAGCGCCGAGGGACGCTGGCTCGATCTCGCCGCGATCCCCTGAGCGCGCGTCGGGTACGGGCCCCCACGCCGAGCGCATCACGGCAGCGCGCCGAACCGTCGGCGCGCCTGGCGCGGGGGATCACAGGCCGAGCGGCGGCGTGCTCGGGGGCTCGAGCTCCGGCAAGCAGGCGTCGCCGAGGGCGTCCTGCATCAGGGAGAAGCGCTCGAAGACGGCCGCCGTCGAGATGGCGTTCGAGCGCTGCTCCGCGCCGGCCTTGGTCCCCGCCGCGAAGGTCGTCTTCGGCGGCTCGCCCGCCTCGGTCGCGTTGAACGGACCGAGCACCTCGTCGATCGCCTTGCTGGCAGTCTGCGGCGTGAGCCACCCGCTCTTCGTGGCGCGCATCGGCTCGTCGTCGACGTTGGTGATGAAGTCACACATGTACTGGCCGCTCGTCGACACGCGCGCCTCGAACACACCGCGCGCCGGCGTCCCCGCGAAGAGCACCTGCGCCGGGCCCATCACGTGGAGCATCTGCCAGCCGTCGGCGGACGCAGGACCGGGCGCGACGGACTCGGCCGCCGCGAGCTCCGCCGAGAGGGCGGTGACCTCCGACGCGAGCTTCGCCACGTCCTCGGGCTTCGCGACGCGCAGGGCCTTGCCCGACGCGGTGAGGAGCTTGGCGGTCGGCAGCTTCACGTCGTCCGCCTCCTCGAGATCTTCGTCGACGGGCTCGAGCGCGAGCGTCGCGATCACGCGGTCGGCTCCGTCGAACCAGCGCTTCATCCGCTCCGGCTTCGGACAGCGAACGCGGAGCTCGTCGTGCGTGCCTACTTCGCTCTCCGCGGTGCGAACCGACGCGACGCAACCTCCGCGCGCGACCATCGAGACCGCGCCGCGATCGGCCACGACGAGCCGCTCGACGCGCGGGGTCACCGCTGCGGCCGTCGTCGTCGTCTGGCTGTGTGGCGTCGACGCGCGGCGGGTGGTGCCGCCACACGCCGTGAGCATGAGGGCGACGGCGATGCAGCACGGCGTCGCGAAGGGGCGGGCGGCGTTCCAGGAGCGTTCTCGGTGGGGGCGGGACATCGTGCACACCCCCGGTGCAAGTGGTGAACCCGATTGAGGGCTTGCCCATGCGACCAAAGGCCTCAGCTGCCGTCGCCGCGCGCGGCCTCGCCACGGGATCGCACCAGAGGCGATCGTCGCCCCTCTCGCGCCGCCGACCGCCGGGTGACTCACCGCGCCGAGCGCCGCGTCAGTTCACGCTGGGATGCTTCGCCTTGACGGACTCGATGCACGCCTTGTCACGGAGCGCGACGCACGCGTCCAGGAGCAGCGAGGCCTCCTCGTCGCTCCCCTTCCCTGCCTTCACCCGCTTCTCGAGGAGCGCGCGGACCTTCTTGTGGTCGCCGGCCTCCGCGAGCTCCTTCGCCTTCGCGAGATCGGGGTTCGCCGACTCGGGCGGCTCCGGGCTCGGGGGCAGGCTCGGCTCGGGGGGCGCCCAGATCGGCGGCGCCGTCCCCAACGCCGTCGCCGTCGCCGTCGCCGTCACGCTCGCCACCGCCGTCGCGGTGGGCGGCGGCGTCGGCTCGGCCGATGCGGACGCCGCGGGCGCCTTGTTCTTGCCGAGCGCCTTCGCGCATCCTTCGGGGAGCGTAGGAGCGAGGGCCATCACCGCGACGAGGAATGCAGCGCGAGTCATCGATCTCGAGGTAGACGAACGAGCAAGTGCGGCCGGGCCGCGCGGTGACAGTCTACGCGGTCGCCGTCGCCGGGCGCCAGGAGTGATGACGCTCGACGCGTCACGAGCCGCGGCAGCGCGGCGCGGTCGCGAGCGGACACCGCGCCGCGTGAGAACCTCGCGGACGCGCGCGCCGGTCGCTCGTCAGGAGGTCGGCTTCGCCCCGGCCCCGGCCTTCTGGAAGCGCTCGATGCTCTCGAAGAGCGCGCGGAAGTTACCGTAGCCGAAGCCCTCGTCACCGCAACGCTGGATCACCTCGTAGAAGAACGGACCAGCGCGAACCTCGTCGTACATCGCCGCCGCCTCGCGGAGGAAGATTTGCAGCATGTACTTGCCCTCCGCGCCGTCGACGAGGATCTGCAGCCGCTCGAGCTCCGCGATCTCCTCCTTCACGTTCGTGATGCCGAGCTCGGCGAGGCGCTCGGGCAGCGCGAGGTAGTAGGCCTTGGGCGTCGCCATGAAGTCCACCCCGCGGCGCTTCAGCTCCTCCACCGACCAGACGATGTCGTCGACGGCGAACGCGATGTGCTGCACGCCGGGACCGCCGTTGTCGTCGACGAACTTCGCGATCTGCGAGTCTCGAAAGTGAGGGCGCAGCGGCTCGTTCGTGGCGAACTTCACGCCGCTCTTCGACTCCCACATGACGATCGAGCGGAGGCCCGATCCGGAGGCGCGCTGCTTGGCGACGTCCTGCGTGTGAAAGCTGATGTCCCAGAACGGCTCCATCCCGAGGACGTCGCGGTACCAGGCGATGATCGGCTGCATCGTCAGGCCGTTCGACGTGACGTGGTCGATCCGGCGGATGCCGTACATGTTCGCCGGGTTCGACGCGTGACCGTCGTTCACGTCGACGAAGCCCGGCGCGAAGCGCGCGTAGCCGCGGCGCTCGACGAAGCGGAAGGCGACGTCGCCGAGCGGCGTCGCGATCTCGACGGACCGGTACGTCCCGCCCGACTCGTCCTTGTCCTCGAGCGGATCGGCGAGGAACGTCCCGCCGCGCTTCTCGAGGAAGGCCATCGTCGCGTCGAGATCCTCGACACGGAAGCTGAGGCTCATCACGCCCGCGGGGTGTCGCTTCAAGTAGCGCGACGCCTTCGACTGCTGGTGGAGGGGAGTCGACACGCAGACCCGGACGTCGCCCGCGCCGAGCACGATCGACTGCTGTCCGCCGCGCGACACGAGATCGTCGCCCGCGCGCGCGACCTCCTTGAAGTCGAAGCGCTCCGCGTAGAACTTGCGGCTGCGGTCGAGGTTCTCCACGACGAAGTGGAAGCTGTCGTAGCCCGTGATCCCGATGTGCTCGCCAGACATGTCACCGAGCGAGATAGCACGGCGGGGCCGACCACGCCCCATCCGCTCCGCGGATAAGGTAAAGGGATCCTCCGATGGCGACGAAACCTGGAGACGCTCTCCGCGCGACGCTGCTCTGTGTGTTGACCCTCGCCGGCGCGGCAGGATGCGGCGGCCCGACAGCGCAGCCTGCCGCGAGCCCGACCCCGCCGCCGCGCGCGAGCGCCCCGACGCGCAGCAGCGCGCGCACGGCCGGCTGGGTCCTCGTCGCCGTCGGCGCGCACGCCGCCGCGATCGCGGCGGGGACGTCGGTGATGATGCTGCACGAGAACGGCGTGAGGAGCGACGGCTGCGGGCCGGATCGCGTCTGCGACTCCGAGGGCCTCCGCGCGAACGATCGGCTGAGGGACCTCGGGCCCTGGAACGCCGGCGCGTGGATCGTCGCGGCCGCCGCCACGGGCGGCGGGCTGTTTCTCCTGCTGTCGAGCCGCGCCGACGGCGCGAAGGTCGGCGCCGGCGCCGGGAGCGGCGGCGCGGTCCTGACGGGCAGCTTCTGATGCGACGCGTGGCGGCTCTGCTCGTGGTCGGCGCGTTCGTCGCCTCACTCGGCTGCGTCCTCGTCACCGGGAGCACCGACGGCTACCGCGAGGCCGACGCGCCCGCGGCGGACTGCGCCGACGCCCAGATCGTCGCGCCCGCGGCGCCGGACGCGGCGATCGGCGACGCGGGCGCGACGGTGGGAGAGTGCGTCGCCTGCATCGCGCGGGCGTGCCCGAGCGAGACCGCGAGCTGCCAGGGCGAGTGCGCGTGCCGCGAACGCGCGCTCGGGCTCCTCCGGTGTCTCGAGTCCGGTAGAACGACGGCGACGTGCTCGACGGAGGCCTTCGGTGGCGAGGCGACGGCGGCGCTCCTCCTCTTCGGGGCCTGCGTCCAGGCGAGCGACTGCCCGGCGTCGGCGTGCAGCGCCGGCGGCGACGCCGGACCGTAGCCCCGGACGGCAGCGGGTCGCGCTCCTCGAGCGGTGAGCCGTCCTCCGCGTGCCGGCGCTCGAGCGGTTCAGAGCACGACGCTCGGAGGGGCGTCGGTGGGACGCTCGCGCGCGAGGCGGCTCTCGCGTCCGACGACGGGACGTAGGCGGGCGAGGGCGCCCGACATCTTGGCGGACGCCTCGAAGTCCGGCATGCGCACGACGATCGCCTCGAGGAGATCGAGCCAGAAGAAGCCGTCGAAGCCGAGCTCCTCCGCGAAGCGCTCGAGGCTCGCCGCGGGGCCGGTGATGTCGGGCAGCGCCCCGCGCGCCGCGTCGAAGGCGATCCCGAGCACCTCCACGAGGACATGGACATCGGGCCCCGCGTCCTCGGCGTCGCGGACGCGCGTCTCGGCTTCGGTGAGCGCGTCCTCCGCGCCTTCGCGATCCGACGCGGACAGCGACGCGAGAGCGCGCGCGATCCACGCGAACGCGGCCGACCGTCCCCTCACCGCCGCGAGCCGAGCGTCTCCCAGGACGGCAGCGGACTCGTAGGCCGCGTGGAGATCGCCGGTCGCGAGCTCGGCGAGCACCTCGAGGCTGGCCGAGGCGACCTCGAGATCGCTCGCGCGCTCGGCGTGCGCCGCCTCGCGCGCCGCGCGGAGATGAGCGACTGCGTCCGCCCATCGCCCCAGCCCGAAGAGCAACGTCGCGCGCGCATGCTCGGCTTCGTGCTCGAGGCTCGGGGCGTCGCCGTGGGCGAGGAGCGTCCCCGCGCGCTCGAGCGCGACGAGCCCCCGCTCGTCGCGCGACGAGCCCCCGGCGTGCGCGAGCCCGAGCGCCGTGGCGGTCGCCGCGTCGAGGAGCGTCGTCCCGGTCTCGGCGGCGATCCGCTCGGCGTGATCCAGCTCGGCGAGCGCCCGCGGCGCGTCGGGGGAGAGCGCGGCGGCGGAGAGCCCACGCACGATCGCGTGCAGCGGCGCGTCGGCGCGTGCGTCGCTCCCGGCGAGGAGCGGCGCGACGAGGTCGAACGCGACCGCGCGATCGACCTCGCCCCGCCGCATGCGGGCGGCGGCGAGGGCGATCCGCAGCGTCGTCCGCGTGGCGTCCGCGACCAGCGGGAGCCCCTCCTTCGCCGAGGCTTCGTCGAGGCGAGCGAGCGCGCGCGCGCAGCGCTCGGCGTCGCGCGCCGCGTCCTCCGGATTGGCGAGCGCCGCCGCGAGCGCGACGAGGCGGCCGGGCGAGCGACGCGGGCCCACGGCGACCGCGCCCGTGGCGTCGGCGCCCGAGACGTGCAGCACGGCGGACGACACGCTCGAGACCTTGTCGGGCACCCCGAAGCTCGCCGGATCCGCCGGCGCCGGCGCGGTCACCGCGAGCCGATCGACGAAGGCCGGCCGCGCGGCTCCGCTCGGCGCGCTGCCCGGCCCGCTCGGCGCGCTGCCCGCCCCGCTCCGAGGCGATGACGGCTCCGATTTCCCACGCTCCACGCGCGTGGGCGCCGACTCGGGAAGGCTCCGGCGCGAGCGCGGCGCGGCGCTCGGCTCGCTGCGCGCCAGCCACGCGCGCACGGCGTCGCGCTGCTGCGTGAGGTCGCTGCCGAAGACCTCCTCGAGGCACGCGGCGACGTCGCGCACCGAGCCGACGCACGAGAGGCTCCGCGCGACGCGCTCGAGCTCGTCGGCGAAGTCTTCGGCGGTCGCGAAGCGCTTGTCGACGTCGCGCTCGAGGGCGCGCATGCACACGGCCTCGAGCGCCGCCGGCACGTCCGAGCGCTGGCTGCTGGGCGGCGCGATGGGATCGTAGAGCACGCGGTTCAGCGTCGCCGCCTCGCCGTCGCCCTTGAACAGCCGCTTCAGCGCGAGCGCCTCCCACAAGACGATGCCGCACGAGAAGAGGTCGGCGCGCCGGTCGATCTCGCCGCCGCGCGCCTGCTCCGGCGCCATGTACGCGAGCTTGCCCTTGAGCTGCCCCGAGCGCGTCGTCGAGAGGCGCGAGGCCGCGCGGGCGACGCCGAAGTCGGTGATCCGCGCGATCCCGTCGGAGCCGACGAGGATGTTCTGCGGGGACACGTCGCGGTGGACGATCGCGAGCGGCGCGCCGAGATCGTCGGTGAGCTCGTGCGCGGCGTGGAGCCCGGCGAGCGTGTCGAGCAAGATGCGGATCGTGACGCCCCAGGGGATCCGCGTCTTCGTCTGCGCGGCGCGGGCGAGCAGACGCGCGAGGGTGTCGCCCTCGACGTAGTCCATGACGAGGTAGTACCCGCTGCTGCTCTCGCCGACCTCCTGGATCGGGACGACGTTCGGATGGTGGATACGCGCCGCGAGGCGAGCTTCGTCGAGGAACATCTCGATGAAGTCCGGCTCCTTCGCCAGGTGGGGGTGCAGCCGCTTGATGGCGACGAGGCGCTGGAACCCCGCGACGCCCGACAGGCGCGCGAGATACACGGTGGCCATCCCGCCGCTCGCGAGCTCCGCGACCAACTCGAAGCGATCGAGCCGCTCGCCTTCACTGTCCGTCGCGAGGAGCTTCGCCATCCCCTACACGATTAGACCACCAAACCGCCGTCCCCGCGAGAAGGCGGCGGCGCGGGCCGGATATGGGGCGCCGGCGATCCAGGCTCAGAACCTACCTGTCAGACCGAACGGCGAGACCCGAACGCGCGCGGCCGAGCGCGCGGCCGGCGGAGAGCTCGACCATTGCGTGAACAGGAGGCCCACGACGCCGGTAAAGACCGCGGCGCCGATGGTCACGCCGAGCAACACGTTCGTACGGGTCTCGGCGTCCTGCCCCTGCTGGTAGAGCGGGCACGCCTCTCCCTGCCCGACGCACTCACGCCGCACTGCATCACGTCCGGGATCGTTCACGGTCGCGATCCCGGAGACGATCGTGGCGGCCCCGGCGGCGACCGTCACGCCCGCGCCGATGAAGAAGACGACCGGACCGAGCGGCTTCTCCGCGGGCGGTGGGGGCCGAGCGCCGTCGTCGTGCGGGGGGCGCGCGGGGGACGGCGGCGCGGCCGGTGCGATCGGGGCCGGCGGCGGCTCGAAGGTCAGGGCCGTCGAGCTGCCCTTCGCGCCGTCGACGTGCGTCGACAGGGAGCCGCCCTGCTGGAAGCTGACGCCGAGGTCCTGCGCCCCCGGCGTGAGGTAGACGCGGTGCCTCAGGGCGTCCGACTGCGAGACGACGCGTGAGCCGACGGCGATCGTGCAGGGCGACGCGCACGCGATGACGTACTCCGCCAAGAGCGGCGACGCCTCCGCGAGCGTCTCCCTCGCGAGGTCCACCGTCGGCGCGTCGCGGGCGTATTTCTCCTGCGCGACGGCGGCGAGCGTGGCGGCGCGCTCCGGCTGCTTCGCGTCGCGCCGCGCGCGGATCGCGAGGCGGAGCGTCTCCTTGCTGGGCGCGTCCCGGAACGCGTTCTCGAAGTGGCCCGCGGCCTGCTCGAAGTCCTTCGCGAGGTACGCGCGGCGCCCGCGGTCGAACTCCTCGGCGGCGGCCTTGAGCCGCTCGGCGGACGGCTGGGCGTCGTCGGCGATCGCGGGCGCGCTCCACGCGAGCGCCGCGGCGAACGCGCCGGCCCACGCGCGCCGCCGGCGGACACGACGACCGGCGCACGGGCGCGTCGGGAGGGAGGCCGGACCCCGCATCGCCGCCGAGCGTATCAGTTTCCGCGGGGCGCGTCGGGAGAGGCGTCTCCCTCGCGCGATCTGGCCATCTCTCGGCCCGAGCCTCCGTCCGTCGCTCGGGCCCATCTCTCGGCCCGAGCCTCCGTCCGTCGCTCGGGCCCATCTCTCGGCCCGAGCCTCCGTCCGTCTCTCAGGCCATCTCGAGGAACAGGCTCTCGGGGTCTTCGAGCCAGCGGATGACGTCGTAGGCGAACGCCGCGCCGATGTGCCCGTCGACGATCCGGTGATCGAACGAGAGCGACAGGAGCATCACCTCGCCGATCACGATCTGACCGTCGCGCACGACGGGCTTCTGCTTGATCTGGTGGACGCCGAGGATGCCGACCTCGGGGAAGTTGAGGATCGGCGTCGCGAAGAGCCCGCCGTCCGCGCCCAGCGAGGTGATCGTGAACGTCGAGCCCTGGAGGTCCTCGGCCTTGGCCTTGCCCGCCTTGGCGTCGGCGGCGAGGCGCGACACGTCGCGCGCGATGTCGAGCAGGCTCTTCCTGTCGGCGTCCTTGATGACCGGGACCATGAGCCCGGCGTCGGTCGAGGCCGCCATCCCGACGTTGTAGTACTTGCGGTAGACGAGCTCGTTCGTCGTCTCGTCGAGGGCGCTGTTGAGGATCGGGTGCTTCTTCAGCCCCGCGACGACGGCCTTCACGATGAACGGGAGGAAGCTCAGCTTCACGCCCTGGGCCTCGGCGCGCGGCTTCATCCGGGCGCGGAGCTCCTTGAGCTTTCCGACGTCGCACTCCTCGACGAACGTGAAATGCGCCGCCGTATGCTTCGACTGCGCCATCTTCTGCGAGATCTTGCGGCGCATTCCGGCGAACGGGACGCGCTCCTCGAGCGCCGCCTCGGCGGCCGAGGGCGCGCTGATCTTGACGGGCGCGTGCGCGCTCGCGCCCGGCGCCGCGGTGCGCGGGGCCTCGGCCGGCGCCGCCGACGGACGCGCGCTCGGGGCCTTCGCGAACGCCTCGACGTCGGTCTTCGTCACCCGGCCCTGCGGCCCGGTCGGCGGGACGGCGCGGAGATCGACGTCCATGTCGCGCGCGAGCTTGCGCGTCGCGGGCGTCGCGAGGGGCTTCTCGTTGAAGTAGCCCTGGAGCGCGCCACCTCCGCCGCTGCCGCCGCGCCGCGCCGCGCCGCTCGAGGGCGCCGCCGCGGAGAGCCCCGGGAGGTTCTCCTTGATGTCGCCGACCGCGGTCGCCGCGGGCTCCGCCCTGCCGGCGGCGTGGCCGTTCGCGTGCCCGTTGGCGGCCGCGGCCGGCGTGGCGCCCGCGGCAGCTTCCCCGCCGAGCTCGAACACGACGAGCACCGCGTGGACGGCCACGACCGTGCCGATCGTCCCGCAGGTCTCGACGATCGTCCCGGCGCGCGGCGACGTGATCATGACCGTGGCCTTGTCGGTCATGACCTCGACCATCGGTGCGTCTTCTTTGATCACGTCGCCCGGCTTGATGTGCCAGGCGACGATCTCGCCCTCGGTGACGCCCTCGCCGATGTCCGGAAGCTTGAATTCCCAGCGCGCCATCTCGCTTCTTCTCCTGCCCTCTCAGTACTTCGCCGTCTCGACGATCGCCGGAAGGATCCGGTGAGCCAGAGGCAAGTAATCCATCTCGAGCGTGTACGGGAAGGGTGTGTCGAACCCGGCCACGCGAACCGGCGGCGCCTCGAGCGACAGGAAGCATCGCTCGTTGATCAGCGCGACGAGCTCGGCGCCGAACCCGCACGTCTTCGGCGCCTCGTGGACCACGATGACGCGCCCCGTCTTCTCGACGCTCGCGGCGATCGTCTCGATGTCGACCGGCCAGAGCGTGCGCAGATCCACGATCTCGCACTCGATGCCCAGCTCGAGCGCCTTCTCCGCCGCGGCCACGGCCTCGTAGAGCATGGCGCCCCACGCGAGGATCGTGACGGCCGGCTTGCCGGCCCCCGCCTCCGCCTCTCGGACGATCTTCGCCTTGCCGAGCTCGACCGTGTAGTCGCCCTCGGGCACGTCGCCGCGCGACGCGCGGTAGATGCGCTTCGGCTCGAAGAAGAGCACCGGATCGGGGTCGCGCAGCGACGCGAGGAGCAGGCCCTTCGCGTCGTGAGGGTTCGCCGGGCAGACGACCTTGAGCCCGGCGACGTGGATGAAGAGCGACTCGGGGGACTGCGAGTGATAGAGGCCGCCGCGGATGCCGCCTCCCACGGGCGTCCGCACGACCATCTTCGCCGAGTACTCGCCGCCGGAGCGCCAGCGCATCTTCGCGAGCTCGGAGACGATCTGGTCGTAGCCCGGGAAGATGAAGTCGGCGAACTGGATCTCCGGCACGGGGACGAGCCCGTAGAGCGCCATGCCGATCGCCGTGCCGAGGATGCCGCCCTCGGAGAGCGGGGTGTCGACGACGCGATCGTCGCCGAACTCGTCCCAGAGCCCTTGGGTCACGCGGAAGACGCCGCCGACGCGGCCGACGTCCTCGCCGAGCACGACCACGCGCGGGTCGCGCTTCATCTCGAGCTTCAAGGCGTCGTTGATCGCCTGCACGAGGTTCATCTGAGCCACGTCCTCTAACCTCCGTTCCTTTGCGTCCCGGCGAGCCGCTCTCGCTCCGCGGCGAGGTGAGCCGGGACGCCCGCGTACACGTGATCGAAGATGGTCGCGGGCGCCGGAGGCCCTGCGCGCTCGGCCGCGGCGACCGCGGCGTCGAGCTCGGCGGAGGCCTCGCGGGCGATCGCCTCGTGCGCTCCAGGCGCGAGGCGGTCCTCGCGCGCGAGCGCGGCGCGGAGGCGGGTCAGCGGATCGGCGGGCCCCAGGTCGAGCACCTCGCTCGAGACGAGCGCGGCGTCCGTGAGCGCGTCGCCGCCGAGGCGGTCGAGCACCGGCGAGACGATCTCCACGAGCGTCGCGCCCTCGCCGGAGGCGGCGCGCGCGAGCGCGGCCTTCACGACGGTGAAGACGGCGAGCGCGTCGCCGCCGTCGACCCGCGCGTTCGCCAGCCCGTACGCGACCGCGCGGGACGCCACGCGCGCGTCCGCCGGCGCGCGGCAGGCGAGGACGATCGGGACCTTGAAGACACCGGCGAAGTTGAGCGCGTTGTGGAAGTCGCCGCCGGCCGAAACCTCGGCGCCGAAGAGCGCCAGCGCGGCGACGTCGTCGCCGCGGATCTTCGCGGCCCATGCGGCGCCGACGGCCTGCGGCAGGTGAGCGCCGACGACGCCGCTCGGCGGAACGACGTTGAACGCCCGCGCCGGCGCGTGATCGGGAGCCGCGTGGCCCTTCGCCGGATCGCTCGCCGAGCCGAAGGCGTGGTGCACGTAGGCGTCGAGCGGGAGGCCGCGCGCCAGCGTCGCGTACCACTCGCGCGCGCCGGGGAAGACCCAGTCGGTCGCGCGCATCGCGAGGACGGCGCCGGCGACGGCGGCCTCTTCTCCGAGCGACGCGTGGTGGAAGGCGACCTTCTCCGAGCGCTGCAGCGCGACCATGCGCGCCGAGACGACGCGCGCGCGAACCATGTGACGATGGAGCGCCTCTGCGGCGTCGAGCGCAGGGCGGAACGCCGCGTCGACGCCGCCGTCTCGCGCCGCGCGGACGAGATCGTCCGAGCCCGGCGGCGCGGGCGAATGCGAGGGATCCGACGTCGTGGGCTGCATGGCGCGCGGACACTAGCACGATCGCTCATGCTTCCAGCCTCATCGGTTGCGCCGATGCGCGCGCGATCTCGAGCACGGCCGCGCGCGTCATGGCTCGCGAACACCGCGTCGATCGACGACGAGACGATCGACGCACCGGGCCATTCGAGAACGACCTCGAAGTGCGTTTCAGGACTGGCCTTTCCGCGAAGCGTATGGGTAAGATCCTCGCATGGCGCGTCGCGCCTTCCTGCCCACCATCCCTCCTCCGTCGGGACCGCCGCCGGCGACGCCCTCCCCTCCCTCACAGCAGGGGCGAACGCAGCCGCCACAGGCGACCACCGGTCGGGGGAGCATGCCTCCGCCGTCCACGCGCGGGAGCGTTCCGCCGCCGTCCACGCGCGGGGGGATGCCTCCGCCCTCGACGCGCGGGGGGATGCCTCCGCCTTCGACGCGCGGGAGCATGCCTCCGCCCTCGACGCGCGGGAGCATCCCGCCGTCGGGAATGACCGACGGTCGTCTCTCCGTGCCCCCCGGGATGGACGGCGTCGCGATGCACGCGGTCACCCAGCTGCTCGACCGTCTGGCCGCCGCGGACGAGGCGCAGTTCCTCGTGACGTGGACCGAGCAAATGCTGAGCGGCCGCGCGCGGCTCGATCCCGCGCTCGCGGTGCGCCTGCTCCGCGCGTACCGCGAGACCGGCCGCGTCGACCGTGCGCGCGAGCTGGCGGCCTCGCTCCCGAGCTCCCCGTCGTCGTGGAACCCCCTCGACACGGCGCGCCTCGCGATCGAGCGGGCGATCCTCTGCACGATCGACGGCCGCGCCGATCACGCCGAGGCCGAGCTGCGGCAGGCCTCGCGCGCGCTCGCCGTCGCGTCGCGCGGGACGGGGCTCCGCGAGCAGCTCGACATGCACCTCACGAGCGCGCAGCTCGAGCTCCGGCTCAACCGCGTTCAGCAGGCGCAGGCCGCGCTCCGGCTCGCCGAGCACGTCGCCGAGCGGCTCGAGGACGGCGCCTGGCGCGTCGCGGTGTCGATGTCGCTCGGTCACCTGGCGATGCGCCTCGCCGATCCGCGCACCGCCGCGCGTCACTACTCGACGGCGCTCCAGCGCTCCGCCGCGCGCGGCCTCGCGGGCATGCGCGCGCACGGCAACCTCGCGATCGCGCTCGGCTCGATCGGCCAGTTCGACGACGCCCGCGCGAACGCCGCGACGGCCTGCCAGATCGCCGGGGAGATCGCCGCGGGCTGGCGTCACGCGGACGCGTACGACGTCCTCGCGATCGTCGAGATCGCCTCCGACCGGCCCGTGGCCGCGCTCCAGGCGCTCGACGACGCCCACGCCGCGCTCGGTGACCTCGAGCAGCCGACGCTCCGCTACCAGCTCGCCGGACACCGTACGCTCGCGCTCGCCATGCTCGGGCGCGCCCAGGCCGCCAAGCAGTGGCTCGCGAAGACCGACAAGCTCCGGGCCGATCTCTTCCAGATCGACGCCATCGACGAGCAGGACCTCGTCGCGACGCGCTCGCGCACGCTCGAGGCCTGCGGCCAGCACAAGGACGCGCTCGACGCCGCGCTGCCGAACGCCGAGCGCCTGCCCGACGCCTTCGTCACCGGCTCGCTGAACCTCGTGATCGCCCGCTGCTCGCTGTCGCTCGGCGACCAGGAGACCGCGCGCGTCGCGGTCGAGCGCGCGGCCCTCTCGGGCGACCGGCACGGCTGGGTCTTCCCGGATCGCCAGCAGAGCGCGACCCTCTGGCAGATGGCGCTGAAGAGCGGCGACAGCCGGGTCGTCCGCTACGCCGAGAAGGTCCTCGGCGTGATCACCAACGGCGTCGCCCCGCCGAGCATGCCCCCGCCCTCCCGCGCGGCGAGCATCCCGCCGCCGTCGCGCGCCTCGTTCCCGAGCGTTCCGGCGATGAACGTCGCCGGCCTCGGCGCGGACGACTCGTCCGAGTTCGACATGCTCCCCGAGGGCGAGACGCTCATCTACGTGACGACCCCTCAGGGCGTCACGCGCGTCCGCTCCTCCGAGATGAACACCGCGACGGAGGGCTCGACCCTGATCGTCGACACGATCGCGCACCAGCTGCGCGTCGAGGGCCGCGAGGTCTCCCTCGAGCGGCGCCGCGCGCTCGAGCCGCTCGTCGTCCAGCTCCTCCGCCGGGCGCGCGAGGGCCTGTCGGCGGAGGAGATCCTCCGCGCCGCGGGGGGCCCCGGCCCGGAGTCCGCCGACGCCGAGCACCGCGTCCGCGTCCTCATCTCGCGCGTGCGCGATCTCCTGGGCGATCCCACGGCGATCGAGCGCGTGCGCGACGCCGGGGAGCACGGCAAGACCCGCTACCGCCTGTCGCCCGGCGTGAACTTCGCGCTGATCGAGCCGCTCTACACGTCGTGACGGGCCTCGCGGCGTGCCCCGCTCGCGCGGGCCTCGACGCGTGCGGCGAGCCGGGCCGGCGCGCGTCAGCGCGCGGGACGGGTCGCCTTGCCCGAGCTCTTCGCTCCCGACTCCTTGCTCTGGATCCCCTCGGCCTTGGTCAGGTGATCGGCGACGGTGCGACGCATCTCGCCGAGCATCGCCTTCACCTCGCCGTTCTCCGCGCTCGGGACCAGACGGTTGTCGATCGCCGTGAGCACGTCCTTGTGCGCCTTCACCTGCGCGTCGATGTACGCGCGGTCGAAGTCCTTGCCGCTCTTGTCGCGCAGCTCCGCGAGCACCTTGTCCGCGTCCGACTTCAGGTAGGCCGACACGTCGCTCTCGGCCGCCTGGATCTTCGTCTTGGCCTCGAGCTTCTTGTCGCCCTGCAGGGCCTTCTGGTGCATCGCCTTCATCACGCCGGCGAACTGCTTCACGTCGATCGCGTTCGCCTTCTTCAGCGCCAGCTCCGCCATCTGGACCTCGCCGTCGTTGGCCGCCATCGCCACGCCGAGGACCTCGGCGTCCGAGAGCCGTTTGTCCGTCTTGGCGAGGACGCGGTCGGCCGGCGGCGTCGTCCCCGGTCCGTAGAAGGGCTTCTGCGGCTCGGGGTCGTCGAGCGGCGTCTGCACGGTCGGCGGCTCGAGCGTCGCTCGCTGCGGGGCCGGGTTGTCGATGGACTGCCCGGGCGGGTTGAGCTCGTTCGCGATCGGATCGTACGGCTTCTGCACGCGCGGATCGTCGATCGGGCGCTGCGGCTCGTTCACCGACGCCGAGCTCCGGGGCGGCTGCTCCTGGGGCCGACCGCACGCGAGCGCGAGCGCCGCGGTCGAGATGGCCATGGCCGCGATGAAACCGTGTCGGACGAAGATGCGCATCGAGAGGGCTCCTTGTGGGTTCGGCCCCGGGCACTGCAATCGCGATGCCGCACCGGCGCGCGCGGTCGCGGCGGCGCGAAACGGCAATGGCATCGCGATCTCGAGCGCGGCCGCGCCCGAGCACGACCGAGACGGCGTGCGACGGGGCGTACCTCGATGCCTCGACCGGGGCGGCGTCGAGCACGCGCGCCGCTCAGTCGCCGCTCAGCTCCCGCGCCTCGCGCGAGCGGGCGTCGCGGCGCCCGAGCAGCGAGAGACCGACGAGACCGACGACGCCGACGCCTCCGCTCACGGCGAGCAGGACCGGCGTGGGCCGGAGCCCGTCGCGACCGAGGCAGATCGGGACGATCGCCACGCCGTAGTAGGCCATCCGCGCGAGGATCGACGGAATGACGCTCCCGGTCAGGCCGCGGATCCACGCGAACACGAGCGTCGCCACGAGCAGCATGAGCATCGCGCGCGAGTTCAAGCTGCCGAGGGTCTCGAAGGCGGCCGTCGCCACGATGACCGTCTCCGCGCGCTGCGTCCTCTTCAGCGGCGTGAACAGGACGCCGCGAAAGAAGAGCTCGTCGAAGATCGGCGCCAGGACGACGAGCGTCACGAAGAGCGTGACGCGCTTGCCGACCGTCGTGACCGCGAGCAGGCTGTCGAGCTCCTGCTGCTCCTCCGGCGGTCGCGGCAGCTTCGCGTCGAGCACCTGGCCGAGCCACTCCGACGGGAGCGACATCGCTGCGCCGACGGTGAGCGCGAGGATCACCGCGAGCGCCGACGGCGCCCGGAGCGCGAGGACGTGGCGGATCGACGTCTCCGGCTCGTGCAGCCGGAGGATCCCGAAGAAGACGATCGAGTACGCGAGCGCCTGACACGCCGTCCGCGAGACGAGATCGGGGACCGCGCCCTCGCGCGCGGCCTCCGTCATCCCGAGGAAGAAGACGTAGAGGAAGAGCGCCAGCAGCGTCCAGAGGGCCGCCGCCGCGAACGAGAGCGGCCGGTCCTTCCGCTCGGACGGCGGGAGACTATCCACGGGTCACCCCACGCTCCGGACATCACGATCGCCCGCGGCCGGCGCGTCGAGCGCCTGCTCGTCCGCCCGCGGCGGCGCCGGCGCGTCGGGCCTGAGCCGCGCCGGCGCGTCGGGCGGCGACGCCGCCGGCGTGCTCGCGAGGTGCCCGAGGTGAGCCGGGACGCCCCGCTTGATCACCATGTCGCGCGCCATCTTCGGATCGGTCTCGCGGTGGTCGAGCGTGAAGTGCAGCCCGCGGCTCTCCCGCCGCGCCGACGCGCACTCGACGATCAGCTGCGCGACCGTGGCGATGTTCCGGAGCTCGAGCAGGTCGCGCGTGACGAAGTACTTCCAGTAGTACTCGGCGATCTCCTCCTGGAGGAGCGCGATGCGCCGCGCGGCGCGGCGCAGGCGCTTGTCCGAGCGCACGATCCCGACGTAGTTCCACATCAGGCGGCGCAGCTCGTCCCAGTTCTGCGTGATGACGACCGCCTCGTCGCTCGGCACCGCCTCGCCGACGTCCCACTCGGGCACGTCGGGCCACGGGCCGGAGCGCTCGATCTTCGCCAGCTCGCGCGCGGCGCGGTGCGCGAACACCATGCCCTCGAGCAGCGAGTTCGAGGCGAGGCGGTTCGCGCCGTGCAGCCCGGTGTGCGCGCACTCGCCGATCGCCCAGAGCCCCGGGATCGTCGTGCGGCCGTCGAGGTCCGTCGTGATGCCGCCGCAGAGGTAGTGCGCCGCCGGCACGACCGGGATCGGCTGGCGCGTGATGTCGATCCCGTAGCGCATGCACTGGGCGTAGATGCCCGGGAAGTGCTCTTTGACGAAAGTCGGATCCTTGTGCGTGATGTCGAGCAGGACATGCTCGGCGCCGCTCCGCTTCATCTCGTGGTCGATCGCGCGGGCCACGATGTCGCGCGGCGCGAGCTCGGCGCGCGGGTCGAACTCCTTCATGAAGGGCGTGCCGTCGAGCCGCCGGAGGATCGCGCCCTCGCCGCGGAGCGCCTCGGAGATGAGGAAGTCCTTGGCCTGCGGGTGGAAGAGGCACGTCGGATGGAACTGGTAAAATTCCATGTTCGCGATCTCGGCGCCCGCGCGGAACGCCATCGCGACCCCGTCGCCCGTCGCGACGTCCGGGTTCGTCGTGTAGAGGTAGACCTTCCCTGCGCCGCCCGCGGCGAGCACCGTCGCGCGCGCGAGGACCGTGACGACCTTCCCCTGCTCGACGTCGAGCACGTACGCGCCGGCGCAGACCTCCGGCCCGCCGTGCTTCGCGAGCGTGATGAGGTCGACGGCCATGTGCTCGTCGAGGACGCGCACGTTCGCCTTCGCCGAGACGGCCTCGACGAGCGCCCGCTCGACCTCGCGGCCGGTCATGTCGCCGGCGTGGACGATCCGCCGCGCGCTGTGGCCTCCTTCGAGGTGCAGATCGAGGTCTTGCTCGACGCGCGCCAGGCTCGGGCTCGACTCGTCGGCGTGGGCGCGCGAAGGCGCGAGATCGAACTTCGCGCCCGCGCTGCGGAGCATCGCGATGCGCGCCGGGGCGTCTTTGACCGTGAGCTCGACGGCGCGAATGTGGTTCAGCCCGGCGCCCGCGACCATCGTGTCGCTCACGTGCGCGTCGAACGAGTCGGCCTCGTCGAGCACGGCGGCGATCCCGCCCTGCGCGTACTTCGTGTTCGACTCCTCGCGCGACCGCTTCGTCACGACGATGACGTCGCCGTGCTCGGCCGCCTCGAGGGCGAACGAGAGACCGGCGATGCCGCTGCCGATCACGAGGAAATCGCACGTCAAAGGCATGCTTCCTTCTACCACCGCGCCGCGCGACGGTGGGGCTCGATCCTCGGCGCCTCAGCAGGGCGCGCCGGCGGCGCGTTCGAGCTCGCCCAGCGGATCGAGCACGGCGCGGACGACGCCGCGCGCGGGCGGCGAGGCGATCCTCGCCGCTGCACGATGCAGCAGGTAGCGCGCCTCCCCCAGCGCGAGCCCCATGAGCGGCGTGTACACCAGGTCCTGCGCGGAGGGCCGGACGCCGTTCGCCTCGAACGCGTACTCCCACACGGCTGAGGTCGCCGTCGCGAACGCGAGCGCGCCGCCCCACCCGAGCCGACACTGCCGCGCGCGAAGGTAGAGCTCGCTGCCGAAGAGCCCGTGCCCGACGACGTTGATGAAGAGCGGGTCGCCGTCCCAGCGCATGAAGGGCTGCCGCGCGTCGAAGACCGGCGGCATCGTGAAGGCCTCCTCGTAGCGCGCCGCGAACCACTGCGTGCGCGCGAACGGATTGGGCCAGAGCACCGTCTCGGTGGCCCGCATCACGGTCATCAGCGCGAAGCCGTGGACGGCCGGGACGACGATGTTCGGCGTCGAGCGCGCTTCGCCCGAGGACGCGGGCGCGTCGACCGCCTCGACGTCGAGCCGCGCCGGCTCGGCGTACGGAGCTCCGCCGGCGGGCTCTGCCGCCACGCGGAGGCCGAGGGCGAGGGCGGCGGCGGGAGTCACACGCACACCCTAGCAGTGGCTCCGTGCGGCGCCGCCGATCGCGGGACGTCGCCCCCCGGCCGGCGATCGGGCGCGCGAGCGCGACGAGGCGCCGGGACACCCCAGCCGCACGGGTGAGGCTGGGTTGACACCCGGACGCGCGTTCCCTAAAACGCGGGCAGACTGAATCGCCATTCATCGCTCGGAGGTCCTGCTGTCAGGCCGCGCGCGTAGGGATGGTCTCCGCGGGCGGCGTCCAGCGTGCTGGGCGGCGTCACCCGTACCCCCGGTGCATTGAGGGCTCATGAAAATCCTCGTTCCGCTCAAGCGTGTTGCCGATCCCGACAACGCGAACAAGGTGAAGGTCAACGCGGGCAAGCTCGAGACCACGGGTCTCGAGTGGAAGCCGAACCCGTTCGACGAGTACGCCGTCGAGACGGCGCTCCGCCTCACCGAGAACGCGGCGAACCCGAAGGCCCGCCTCGGCGAGGTGATCGTCGTGACCTTCGGGCCGAAGGAGACGGAGACCACGCTCCGCGGCGCGCTCGCCACCGGCGCCGACAAGGCGATCCGCATCGACGCGACCGACGATCAGCTCGACGGCGACGTCGTGGCGCGCGCGCTGAAGGCGCTCGTCGAGAAGGAGAAGCCCGACCTCGTCCTCGCCGGCAAGCAGGCCGTCGACGGCGACTCGAACCAGGTCG
Organism: Labilithrix sp.; assembly: GCA_019637195.1. GTDB lineage: Bacteria > Myxococcota_A > Polyangia > Polyangiales > Polyangiaceae > Labilithrix. The sequence goes on from JAHBWA010000050.1 coordinate 35,097, forward strand.
GCCAGCTCCTCGCCGAGTACCTCGGCTGGCCCCAGGCCACCTTCGCCGGCACGATCAAGAGCGAGGGCGACAAGGCGCTCGTGGTCGGCCGCGAGGTCGACGGCGGGACGATCAACCTCAAGGTCACCCTCCCCGCGGTCGTGACGGTCGACCTCCGCATCGTCGCGCCGACCAGCGTGGCGTCGAAGCACTCGCCCGCGCACAAGTACCCCGAGGGAGTTCGCTTCGCGGCGCTCATGGCCATCATGGCCGCGAAGAAGAAGCCGCTCACCGAGGTGAAGCTCGCCGACCTCGTCAGCGACGCCGCGCTCAAGATCACCTACTCCGGCTTCGAGCTCCCGCCCGCCCGCAAGGCCGGCATCAAGGTCACGAGCGTGCCGGAGCTCGTCGAGAAGTTGAAGTCCGAGGCGAAGGTCCTCTGAGCCTTTTCAGCCGATAGAAGGAAGCGGAGAGAACGCCATGGCCAACATCCTCGTCATCGCCGAAATGTCCCCGGACGGTAAGGTCCGCAAGTCGACTCACTCGGCGATCACCTTCGCTCGCAACGCGGGCGGGACCTTCTCGATCCTCGTGCTCGGACAGGGGGCGAAGGCGGCCGCCGCCGAGGTCACCGGGTACGGCGCGCAGAAGGTGCTCGTCTGCGACGACGCCTACCTCGCGAACCCGATCGTCGAGCGCTTCGCGCCCACCGTCGCCGCCGTCGCCAAGACCGGCTTCGACGTCGTCGCAGTCACCGCCAGCTCGTTCGGCAAGGACCTCGCCCCGCGCGTCGCGGCGAAGCTCGGCGCCGGCTACGCGCCCGACATCAGCGGCGTGAAGGACGAGGGCGGCAAGCTCCACTACCGCCGCCCCGTCTTCGCCGGCAACGCCTACGGCAACTGCACGCTCGACACCGCGGTGCAGGTCGTGAGCGCCCGGCAGAGCGAGTTCTCGGCCGCGGAGCCCTCGGGCGGCAGCTCGCCGATCGAGGACGTCGCGCTCGCCGAAAAAGACCCGGCGGCCGACCGCATCGAGTTCGTCGGCCTCGACGCCGCCAAGAGCGAGCGCCCCGACCTCGGCGAGGCGCGCGTCATCGTCTCCGGCGGTCGCGCGCTCAAGGAGAAGTTCGCGGAGGTGCTCGATCCGCTCGCGAACCTGCTCGGCGCCGCCGTCGGCGCGAGCCGGGCGGCGTGCGACGCGGGCTACGCCCCGGCGGAGCTCCAGGTCGGCCAGACCGGCCGCGTCGTCGCGCCCCGCCTCTACTTCGCGATCGGCATCTCCGGCGCGATCCAGCACCTCGCCGGCATGAAGGGCTCGAAGACGATCGTCGCGATCAACAAGGACCCCGACGCGCCGATCTTCCAGGTGGCCGATTACGGCCTCGTCGCCGATCTCTTCAACGCGGTGCCCGAGCTCGTCACCGAGCTGAAGAAGGCGACGGCCTGATCGCCCCACCTTCCCGGCGGCGGACGCTCGCACCACGGGGAAGGAGCCGCGGACGACGCGGGACGCCGAGCGCGTCCCGCGTCGTTTCGCATTTGCAGCGCTCGTGTGGGCACGTCGCTTGCGACTCCGGCGGCAACACCGGAGGAAGCAATGGCGTTCAACCTCGTCCGAGCCGTCGAAGCTCGCCTCTCACCGAAGACCGTCGAGCACGTCGCGAGCCACATCGGCGAAGACACGACCACCACGCGGGGCGCGATGTCGACCGGCGTGCTCGCGATCGTCGGCGGCTTCGCGAAGTCCGCGTCGAGCCCGACGGGCTCCGCCGACCTCCTCGCGAGGTTGCGCGCGGCGCCCGAGGCGGGCGCGAGCGACGAGGAGCTCGACCGAAACGCGCCGGAGGGCCTGCACGAGCGCGGGCAGACGCTCATCGCGGGGCACTTCGGCGGCGGCGCCGCGCGGCTCGCCGACGCTGTCGCGAGCGCCACGGGGCTCGGCCGTCATCAAGGCGCGAGCGTCGTCTCGATGCTCGCGCCGCTCGTCACGGGCGTGCTCGCGCGCGAGGTCGTCTCGCGCCGGATCGACGCCGTCGGGCTCTCGAAGCTCCTCGGCGACGAGCGCGCGGCGATCCTCGCGCGCGGTGGGCTGCCGGGCGGGCTCGGCGAGCTCCTCGGCGGCGAGCGCGTCGCGACGGCCGGAGCGCCGGCGATCGCCGCGACGCCCGACGTGCCTGAGCCCGTCCCCCACGCCGCCGCAAAGCCCGACGTGCCGGAGCCTGTCCCCCACGCCGCCGCAAAGCCCGACGTGCCGGAGCCTGTCCCCCACGCCGCGCCGGCCCGGCCCCCTGCGAGCGACGTGAAGACCCCCGCCGCACCGAAGGCCCACGCCGCGGCGAGCGACGAGCGACGCAAATCGCCGGTCGGCTGGATCGTCGGCATCGCCGCGGCGGCCGCCCTCCTCGTGCTCGGCCTGCTCTTCTCGAGCAGCCAGCGGCCGGAGCACCGCGGCGTCGAGACGAGCGCCCCGGCGCCCGAGACGGTCACCCCGGCGCCCGAGCTCCCTCGCGGTCCGATGGTCCCGAACCTCCCCGCCCCCGCGGCGCCGCCCGAGCCGACCTCGCAGACGACGACGACCGGCGCCGTCCTCGGTCCGGCCGAGCTCGACAAACACTTCGACGCCACCGGGCCGACCCCCGATCGCCTCGAGACCCCGCTGACGTTCGACCTCTCGAAGGCCGAGCTCTCCGGTGACGGGGCGAATGCGCTCGAGCGGATCGCCACGCTGATGCAGGACCACCCGACGACGCGCATCCGCCTGGACGGGCTCGCCAGCGGCTCCGGCGATCGCGCGCTCGACGAGACGCTCGCGCGGGACCGCGCGGAGCGCGTCAAGGCGATGCTCGTCGAGCGGGGCGTCGAGCAGGGCCGCATCGAGACGGGGACCCTGCCCCCCGAGCCCGCCGCGCCCGCCGAGGGCCGCCGCGTCGCGATCGTGATCATCGCGCGCTGACGGCTCACGGGCGGCGTCACGGCCTTCGTCGAAAGACGAACATCCCGCCGACGGTGGCGTCGAAGACGTAGTGCTCGAAGAGCACGTCCGCGAGCACGTCCTGAAATGGGCTCCGCTCGACCTGCTCGTCGTTGCTCGTGCCGACGGGCGCGCGCGGGTCGAGGGCGAGGGCGACCCAGCGCACCTCGGGTCGCGCGAGATCGGCGCGCCACTCGTCGACCGGAAATCGCCCGCTGCGCGCGAGGAACGCGGACTGCCACGCCGGGACCGAGATCCTCCCGTTCAGCGACAGCTCGAGCGCGAGATCGCTCGAGACGACGAACTCACCGGCGCCCCGCGCGCAGTGCCGATCGACCGCCGCGGCGACCTCTCGATGCTGCCGGTAGCGCGCCGGCTCCGCGAGGTAGCGCGGCCAGCTCACGGCGGCGACGACGACGCCGAAGGCGACGGCCGCCCACGGCAGGACGCGCGCGACCCACGCCGGCTCGCGCGCCGCGCCCGCCGCCGAGCTCACGGGGCGCGAGGGCATCCGCGAGATCGCGATCAGCGCGAGCCCGGTCGGCTCGAGCCAGTAGTGCGAACCGCTGCCGTGCTTCGCCATCATGAACGTGGTCCACGCGATGCTCCCGAGCAGCGGTCCGAGGACGAGCCACGTCACCCGCCGGCGCCAGGCGAGCCACGCCACGACCACGTGCGGCAGGCCGAGCACGATCACGCGGCTGCCGAGCTCCTCGACCCAGCGCGTGAGGGTGAGCGGTTGGCCGGTGGAGCGCGAGATGTTCGAGAGCCACGCGCCATCGCTCGCCAGGTGGCACGCGAGCGCGAGCAGCCCCGCCGTCGCCGCCGCCGCGGTCGTCGAACGGACCCATCCGGGCCGCCGCAGCGCGAGGTGCACGAGCGCGGCCCCCGCGACGCCGCCGAGGCAGCTCGGCTTGACGAGCGGCGCGGCGATGAGCAGAACGGCGGACGCGGGATCGATCCGTTCGCGCGCCGCCGCGCGAACGACGCCGACGCACACGAGCGCGGTGGCGAGCGTGTCGGGGCTCATCGACGCCGCGTGACGCGACACGAAGTAGACGCCACCGGCGAGCATCGCCGCGATGGCCGTCACAGCTCGCTCGCGTCTGGGGGCGCCGAGCACCGGCGCGAGGTGCACCACGAGCCAGCCCGTCACCGCGACGACGCGCCCGACGACGCGGACGCTCGCGAGCGACGGCCCTCCGGCCGGGGCGAGCAGCGCCGAGAGCTTGCCGAGGATCCACGGGAAGACCGGCGTGTAGAGGACGTAGTACCGAGAGGGCGGCGCGCCGTCCTCCCACGCGCCTGTCCACGGATCGACGTAGAGCGCGAGGCCGCGGGCGACGCGCAGCGCCTCGAACCCGATCTCGGCGGCGACCGGGTTCTGCGGGCTCGCGACGAACGCGTGCCCGACGAACGCGAGCGTGGCGAGCGCCGAGAGGACTGCGAGGATCCCCAGGAGGACCTCCGGCACCGAGCGACGCGGCTCCAACCGCGCCTGGCTACTCACAGCGACGATCCACGTCAAGTCGCGCTCGACGCAGCGCGCGATCCCGCAGCGCCCGCGGCGTGGCGCTGACGGGGCTCACGACGCAGCGCGGCAGCGCCGTCCGAGACGTCCTGGGACCTTGCCGCCCGGCGAGCGCGGGCGTAACCGGAAACCATTCTTTTCATGAAAGGAACTCGATGAGCATCCTCCTTCGCCGCCTTGGCCTCGCGTCCCTCGCCCTCACCGCGCTCCCCTTGCTGCTCGCCGCCGGCTGCGGCGACGACGACGCGGGCGCCGCCGGTCCCGGCCCGCAAGACGGAGACGGCGGCACGCAGGAGGCCGAGGCGCCTCGCGAGCCGTTCAAGGCCAGCGTGCGGCGCACGTCGATGGGCGTCCCGCACGTCAAGGCGGAGAACCTCGGCGGCCTGGGCTACGGCTACGGCTACGTCTTCGCCGAGGACAACCTCTGCATCCTCGAGGAGGAGATCCTCACGGTGCGCGGGCAGCGCGCGAAGTACTTCGGCGACGTCGCCTACGACCTCGGCAACACGAGCTCGCGCAGCAACGTCGGGAGCGACGCGGTCTACCAGATGCTCGCCACCAAGGAGGTCATCGAGAAGTCGCGCGCGACGCTCGACGCCGAGATGCAGGGGATGATCCGCGGCTACGCCGCCGGCGTGTCGCGCTACGTGCGCGAGCTCAAGGCCGGGCAGCACGCGGGCCGCCACGAGGCGTGCAGGAACGAGCCGTGGGTGCGCGAGATCACCGACGAGGACATGTACCTGCGCTTCTACAAGCTCGCGCTCCTCGGCAGCTCGGCGAACTTCATCGACGGCATCGCCGCGGCCAAGCCGGTCAACGCGCACATGGCGCCGCCTCCGGTGGACCTCGATAAGGCCAAGGTCGAGGTCAAGAAGGGCTTGTCCGAGATCGCGCCGAAGTTCATGGCCTACCGCGACGGCGAGGTCGGGAGCAACATGTACGCCTTCGGCAGCGAGGTCACCGGCGGCGGCGGGATCCAGTTCGGCAACCCGCACTTCCCCTGGTTCGGCGGCGAGCGCCTCTACCAGGTCCACCTCACCGTCCCCGGCAAGATCGACGTCCAGGGCTCTTCGCTCTACGGCGTGCCGGTCGTCCTCATCGGCTTCACCGAGAACTTCGCGTGGAGCCACACGGTGTCGACCGCGTACCGGTTCACCCCGTACGCGCTCACGCTCAAGGCCGGCGACCCGCTGACCTACGTGCAGGACGGCGTCGACAAGAAGATCACGCCGGTCGACCTGTCGATCGAGGTCAAGGGCGCAGACGGCCAGGTCACGCCGCGTGACGTGCGCCTCTACAAGTCCGAGTACGGCCCGATGATCTACCTCGGCAACGCGGCCTTCGACTGGACGCTCGAGAAGGCGTTCACGATCCGCGACGCCAACGCGGAGAACTTCCGCCTCATCAAGCACTACGCCCGCTGGAACATGGCGAAGAGCCTCGAGGAGTTCGCCACCATCCAGGCCGAGGAGGTCGCGGTCCCGTGGGTCAACACGACCGCCGCCGACAAGGAAGGCAACGCGTACTACGCGGACATCACCGTCGTCCCGAACGTGACCGACGAGCACGCCAAGAGCTGCGAGGTCTTCCTCCTCTCCGGCCTGCTCGCGGCGAGCGCCCCCGGCCTCCCGCTGCTCGACGGCTCGAAGAAGGCCTGCGACTGGAAGGTCGACCCGGCCTCGCCCCAGCCCGGCATCTTCCCGGCGTCGCAGCTGCCGAAGGTCGAGCGCAAGGACTGGGTCGTCAACTGCAACGACAGCTACTGGCTCACCAACACCAAGGCGCCGACGACCGGCTTCGCGAAGATCGTCGGCCGTGAGCAGTACCAGCAGACGCTCCGCTCCCGCCTCTGCCACCAGCAGGTGCTCGATCGCGTCGCCGGCACCGACGGCCTCGAGGGCACCAACGTCACCGCCGAGCACGTCAAGCAGATCGTCGTCGGCTCGCGCGTCTTCTCGGCGGAGCGCTTCAAGGACCAGGTCCAGACCCGCGTCTGCGGCAACGCGACCATCAGCCTGACCACCGATCCGCTCGACGGGAAGACGATCTCTCCGGCCGAGGAGATCTCCACGACCGCGGCCTGCGCGGCGCTCACGGCCTGGGACAACACGAACAACCCCGACAGCAAGGGCAGCCTCGTCTGGGACGAGCTCTGGTTCCGGCTCGAGGCGCTCATCGCGGCCGTCAACGTGACGTTCACGGTGCCGTTCGATCCGCAGGATCCGGTCAACACGCCGCGCGACATGAACCTCGCGGCGCCCGAGGTCGAGCAGGCCTTCGCCGCGGCGATCCGGTCGATCACCAAGGCGGGCTTCGCGGTCGACGCGCCGCGCTCGGCGTTCTCCTGGCGCGCCGGGAAGGGTGGAAACGCGGACCGCATCCCCGTCCCGGGCGGCTTCCAGCGCACGGGCAACTTCACCATCGCGCAGGTCTCGGGCGTGCCCACGCTCAAGGCGGACACCGGCTACAGCCCGCTGCTCTACGGCAACAGCTACATGCAGGTCGTCGCGTTCACGCCGTCCGGGCTCGACGCGAGCACGTTCGTCACCTACAGCCAGTCGACCGATCCGGCGTCGCCGCAGTACGACGACTTCTCGCGCGCGTACTCGAAGAAGGAGTGGCTCAAGGCGGCCTTCACCGAGGCCGAGGTCGCGGCCGACACGAAGGCGACGCTCGAGCTCCAGCAGTAAGGCGGCTCGCGCTGGGCGCGCGCTCTGCGGGCGCGCCCGGCAGAGCGGCGGTGGACCGGCCGCTCCGGTCCACCGTCGACGCCCGCGCGGGATCGGGCTAGAAGGGCGGCCGTGTCGTATCTCGTCCTGGCTCGAAAGTACCGGCCGCAGTCGTTCGACGACCTGATCGGCCAGGAGCACGTCGCCCAGACGCTGGCGAACGCGATCGCCCAGGACCGGGTCGCGCACGCGTTCCTCTTCACCGGCGTCCGCGGCGTCGGCAAGACGACGAGCGCCCGCATCCTCGCCAAGTGCCTCAACTGCCTCGGGGCCGACGGCGCCGCGACGGGCCCGACCTCGAAGCCGTGCCAGACGTGCGCGGCGTGCACCGAGATCGCCGCCGGCGTCGACATGGACGTCCAGGAGATCGACGGGGCGAGCTACACCGGCATCGACGAGGTCCGGAGCCTCCAGTCCGGGCTCGCGTTCCGCCCCGCCCGCGACCGGTTCAAGATCTACATCGTGGACGAGGTCCACATGCTGTCGAACCACGCGTGGAACGCGTTCCTCAAGACGCTGGAGGAGCCGCCGCCGCACGTGAAGTTCATCTTCGCGACGACCGAGGTCCACAAGGTCCCGGTCACGATCCTGAGCCGCTGCCAGCGCTACGACTTCAAGCTGGTCGCCGCGCGCCAGATCGGCGCGCAGCTCCGGAGCGTCATCGAGCGCGAGAAGCTCGTCGCCGACGACGCGGCCGTCAACGTCCTCGCGCGCGAGGCCGCGGGATCGATGCGCGACGCGATGAGCCTGCTCGATCAGGTGATCGCCTACGGCGCCGAGAAGATCACCGCCGAGGTCGTGGCGCGCGTGCTCGGCGTCGCCGACCGCGAGGTGCTCCACCGGCTCACCGGGGCCGTGATCGCGGGAGACGCCGGCGCCGCCCTCGACGTCCTCGACCAGGTGTCGCGGCAGGGCTTCGACATGGTCCACCTCTGGAAGGACCTCATGCGCCACGTGCGCAACCTCGTCGTCGCCAAGGTGTGCGCCGAAGGTCAGGCGAAGGAGCTGCTCGATCTCGCGGAGGAGGAAGCCGCCGACGTGATCGCGCTCGCCCACAAGAGCGACGCGGACGATCTCTCGCGCCTCTTCACCGGCCTCTCGCGCGGGTTCGACGACATCGTCAAGAGCGGCCAGGTGCGCTCGAACCTGGAGATGACGCTCGTGCGCCTCGCCCGGCGGCCTGCGCTCTTGCCGCTCGACGAGCTGCTGAGCCGCCTCGGCGAGCTCGAGAAGCGGCTCGCCACGGGCGCGCCTCCCCCACCCGCGCGCGGCGGCGGCTCGGGCGGCGGAGGTGGCGGCGGTCGGGGTCCGCGCGCCGACGCGCACGCCTCGATCACGTCGGCTATGCCGGTCGCGATGACGCCGCCGCCGAGCGGCGTCACGCTCGCGCCAATCGCGACCGCGGCGTCGCCGATCGCCACCGCCGGTCCGTCGCCGATCGCCGCCGCTGGCCCGGCGCCGATCGCGACCGCCGCCCCGTCGCCGATCGCCACGGCGTCGCTGCCCGCGGCGTCGCCCATCGCGACCGCGGCGTCGCCGATCGCCACCGCCGGCCCGTCGACCGCCGCCGCGCCCGCGCCGGTGCGGCTCCCCACGACCGTCGACGCACCGCGGACCAGCGGCGCCCTCGCGGTCGCCCGCGACCTCGCCGCCGAGCCGGTGCCCGCGCGGAATCCGCCGGTGACCGACGACTTCGAGGTGACGCGCGCCGCGGAGCCTCCCGCCGCGAGGACGCGCGAGAGCGAGGCGCTCGTCGCGTGGCGAGCGCTCATCGACCGCGTGCGCAAGGTGAGCCCGCCCGCCGCCGCGATGCTCGATCTGGCGGTCCCGCTCACGGTCACGCCCGACAAGCTCGTGCTCGGCGTCGAGGACGAGTCCTTCGAGGGCGTCCGCGCCGAGCAGATCGACGCGCGCGCGGTGCTCACCGCGGAGGCGCGGGCCCACTTCGGCGCGGACACCGAGGTCGTGTTCGAGCGCGCCGTGAAGGGCAGCAAGATGGCCAGCGTCGCGTATCTCGACGCTGCGAAGCGGAAGCAAATGCAGATCGACGCGCGCGCGGCGGTCGAGAACCACGTTCTCGTGCAGCACGCGATGCGCGTCCTCGGAGCGGAGCTCAAAGACGTGAAGCTCCCGGCGCAGGAGGAGTAGAGATGGCCCAGTTTCGCGGTGGAATGAACGAGCTCATGCGCCAGGCGGCGCGCCTTCAGCGCAAGGTCGAGCAGACGAAGAAGGAGCTCGCCGACAAGGAGATCGTGGCGACGTCGGTGGGCGACAAGGTCAAGGCGACCGTGACGTACGCCGGCAAGGTCTCCAAGATCGAGATCGATCCCGAGTTCTTGAAGAGCGAGGGCCTCGAGCTCGCGCTCGACGGCGTCGTCGCCGCGGTCAACTCCGGCCTCGAGCAGGCCGACAAGGCGATGGAGACCGAGATCGAGAAGGTCACCAACGGGGTGAAGATCCCCGGCATGGTCTAGCGACCGACGGCAACGCGGCGGCGGTCGCGAGCGCCGCCGCCGCCGAGCGACGACTCGCCCCGGCGGAGTCGTCTCCCAACCACGATGCAGTCCCCGAAGGTCAAGAAGCTGGTCACGCTGCTGTCGCGCCTGCCGGGCGTCGGCGAGAAGACCGCGGCGCGCTACGTGCTCTACCTGCTCACGACCGACGCCGAGATCGCGCGCGATCTCGGCGCCGAGCTCGCGACGCTGCACGAAGAGCTCCGCCCGTGCGCGCGCTGCGGGAACATCGCGGAGGTCGTGCCGGGTGAGCCCGCTGCCGTCTGCACGATCTGCCGCGACGATCGACGCGACGGCAAGCTCCTCTGCATCGTCGGCCGCGTCCACGATCTCCAGGCGATCGAGCGGACCGGCGCGATGCGCGGCCGCTACTTCGTGCTCGGGCGCCTCCTGTCGCCGCTCGAAGGGATCGGCCCCGAGGACCTACCGCTCCCGCGCCTCCTCACGCGCATCCGCGACGAGGGGATCACCGAGGTCATCGTCGCCACGCCGCCCAGCGTCGACGGTGAGGCGACGGCGCTCCTCCTCAAGCGCGAGCTCGCGCCGGCCGGTGTCAAGATGACGCGGATCGCGAGCGGCGTGCCGCACGGCGGGGACCTCGAGTACGCCGATCCGATCACGATGGGCCGCGCGCTCGCCGGCCGCCAGACGCTCTGACGCGCGGCGGCCCACCGACGCGGCGCGTGGCCCCGGCGCGCGGCCGGCGAACACCTCCCGCGCGCAGCCGGCAGAACACGTTCCGCGCGCGGCCGGAGCGTTCTAGAGTGCCGACCATGAAGCCGGTCAACTCCCTCTCCGCTCCCGCCGCCATCGGCCCCTACTCGCAGGCGATCGACGCGGGCGACTTCGTCTTCCTGAGCGGCCAGGTGCCGATCGATCCCAAGACGGGCGAGCTCGTGCCGGGCGACATCGCGGCCCAGACCGAGCGCGTGCTCGACAACCTGGCCGCCGTGCTGGAGGCGGCGGGCTGCTCGTTCGCGGACGTCGTCAAGACGACGATCTACCTGATGGACCTCGGCGACTTCCAGGTCGTGAACGCCACGTACGCCAAGCGTTTCACCTCCGCGCCGCCCGCGCGCGCCACGGTGCAAGTGTCCGCGCTGCCGAAGGGCGCCCGCGTGGAGATCGACGCGATCGCGAAGAAGCGCGGCTGATCCGGCCCGCACGTCGTACGTCACCGCGAGCCACGGCGGCGACGCGCGACACGACCATCACGGGCGCACGAACGTCGTCGCCGCCGAAGCTCCACGAGCCACGGCGGCGACGCGCGAGACGCGGACCTCTCGGGTCCGGCGGCGGCCCTCAGCGCAGGGTGATCGTGCCCGTGCTGCCGGCGAAGTCCTTCGACGTGATCTTCAGCGAGGCGAGGCCCTCGCCGGCGTTGCCCCGCCCGCCCGCGCCGGCGCCAGGCTTGATGTCGGTGAACGGGCCGAGCTCGATCTTGTCGGCGTCGGCCTGGAGGATGACCTCGTCCGCCGAGAAGTCGGCCGGGAGCTTCACCGCGATGTCGTCCGCCTTCTCCGACACCAGCGAGTAGGTCGCGCCCTGGACGGCGGGGAGATCGGCGTTGGTGTCGCCGCCGTTGGAGTTCGTGCCAAGCGTCATGAGGTTCGCCGCCGAGAGCTGCAGCGTTAGCGTGCCGTTGCCCGAGAGCACCCGGTTCAGGTTGAGCGGCTTGCCCCCGGCGGTGCCGGTCGGGACGACGACCTCGACGAGCTCGCAGCCCGACTCGCCCGCGTTCGAGCTGCCGTGCGACGCTCCGTGTCCGCACGAGATGGAGATCGTGCCGCCCGCGTTCGAGACGGTGAAGGTGTTCTTCGCCTCCGCGATCGACAGGTCCGCGTTCTCCTTCTCCTCCGCGAACGCCATCGCCAGCATCCGCGCCGTGGCGCGCACCTTCGTCGCGTTCGGATCGGCGGTGACGGTCACGCCTCCGTTGATCGAGATGCCGACGCCCTCGATCTTCACCTCGACCGCCTCGCCGTCCCAGTCCGCCGCGTCTTCCCTGACGACGTTGGTCTCCGTGAAACGGGTCTTGGTCTTGATCGAGGCCTGAACCTGACAGCCGGTGACCGATGCGACGATGCCGACGACGACCGTTCCGAAGACGAGACTCGAGACGCGGCTCATGCTGGATTCTCCCTCCCGCACCTGGCGGGCAAAGCAAGGGCAGACGTGGGGCCCGGCGTGTTGGACCGAGCTCGACCCGTTTGCATTCAAACGCTGCGAGATCGGGCCGCACGCCGCGATCTCACCTCTCCGTGCGAACGTAACGAAACACGCAAAAACCTAGGAAAACGTAGCATGTCCGCTCGCGGCCGGGCCAACATCGCCTCGGCCGCCTCGTTGGCGGCGGCGATCGAGGTCGCCAACGCACCTACTCCGTCGCGATCGGCCGCGAGCTCGAGCGGCTCGCCGAGGACGACGCTCACCCGCGCGAATGGCCACGCGAGCGCGAACCGGTCCCAGGCCCGCGCAAAGGTCTTCGCACCGAGCGCCGCGCTGCCCATCGGGACGACGACGGCTCCCGCCGCCCGCGCCGCGACGAGGACGCCCGGCTTGGGGACGCCGTACGGACCGCGCGGCCCGTCGACCGCGAAGGCCGCGTCGCGTCCGCCGGCCTTGAGGGCGCGCACGAGCGCCGCGAGGCCGCGGGCCCCTCCCCTGGAGCTCGAGCCGCGGACGACGCAGAAGCCGAGCACCGCGAGCGCCCGGCTCTGGATCTGCCCGTCCTTCGACAGGCTGACCATCACCACCGTCGGCCGGCGCCGCCTCCAGGCGAGCAGCGGCCACTGCTTGCCGTGGAGGAACGCGAGGACCCACGGGCGATCGGCCGCGCCGCCCTCGCGCGACGAGAGCAAGAGCGACGGGTGCACGTCGAGCTCGACGCGCAGCGTCGCGAGCCAGAGGCGCGCGACGAAGCCGACGACGACGCCGAGGACGGCGCGCCCCATCGCCGCCATCGCCGTCACGCGCGCCCCCTCTCAGCCCTTCAGCTCGGAGAGCATCGTCTTGGCCCGCTCGAGCGTCGGCTCGTTCTCGACCGCGCGCTCGAGCATCTGCACCGCCTTGGCCTTGTCGCCCTGCTTCATGCTGATCTCGCCGAGGTAGCAGAAGACCTCGCCCTTCGAGATCCCGCTCTGCGCGTCGAGCCGCTGCAGGAGCAGCGCGCGGAACGTCTTCTGCGCTCGCTCGAGATCGTTGGTCTCGATCGCGAGGACGCCGAGGTCACGGAGCACCTCCACGGAGCCCGGATCGATCTTGAAGGCGAGGTCGAACTGCGTCAGCGCGACGTCCTTCTCGCCGAGCGTCGCGAGCGCGCGGCCGAGGCGGTGGTGGTAGACCGACAGCTCCTTCGTCCGCTTGCCGCCGAAGGACGCGATGATCCGCTCCAGCACCGCGGTCGCGTCGCGCTCGCGCTGCGAGGCGGTGTAGGCGTCGCAGAGGAGCAGGAGGAGCTCCCGATCGCCGGGCACGAGCTCGGTGACCCGCTCGAGGACCGGGACCGCGTCGGCCGGCGCGCGACGCTCGCCGAGGTGGATCTCCGCGGCGCGCCGGAGCAGCTTCACCTGCTCCACCACGTGAGCCGGAGGCGGCGGGAGCGATACGCCGGGCGGGTTCGAGCCGCGACCCATGGGCGCCGGCTCCAGCACCACGCCGCCGTTGCCGTGGGCCGCGGCGATGACGTCGGCGTTGGAGGCGAGCAGGCTGGCGAGATCGCCCCACTTCTTCGTCCGCTCGTAGAGCTGACCGAGGCGTTCGCGGACGTCGCCGCTGTTCGGATCGGCGTCGAGCGCGCGCTTGAGCGCGTCCTCCACGCCCTCGTCGTTCCCGAGCTCCTTGCGCGCGTTCGCGAGGCGGAGGGCCGTCGCGACCGCGGCCTCGCCGCTCGCCGCTCCGAGCAAGCTCGCCAGCGCGCGCTCGGCCTTGTCCCACGCCGCCCGCTCCTCGGCGAGGCGGGCGACCGCCTCGAGCGCGCCGCCGTGCTGCGGATCGCGCTCGAGGATCTGCTCGTAGGTCTCGAGCGCTCGTCGCGCGTCCTTCACCCGGAGCTCGAGGATCTCGCCGAGCTCCACCATGCGTGAGAGCTCGAGCGCCTGGTCCCCCCGGGCGCGCGCGCGCTCGACGAGGCTCGTCTGGAGGTCGGCGCGCTCCGCGTGCTGCTCGCCCTTGTCGTAGATCGCGCCAAGGAGCGCCGCCGCCTCGTCGTGATCGGCGTCCTCGTCGAGGATCGCCCGGAGCGTGTCGGTGGCGTCGCGCGGGTTCTCGAACTTCTCGAGCTGAAGGCGCGCGAGCGCGACGCGCAGGACAGAGCGCGCGTCGGGCGACTCGGCGAGCTCGATCAGCATCGAGAGCAGCCGCGCGAGCTCGTTGAACTTCCCGAGCTCGGCGTAGAGCGCGCGGAGCCGCTCCTGCGCCCGCGCGTCGCCGCGCTCTTGCTCGAGGATCTCCTCGTAGAGCGCCACGGCGCGATCGCGATCTCCGAGCCGCCCCTCCGCGACGTCCGCGGCGCGGTGGCGGAGGCCGAGCGCTTGCTCGCCGTCGGGGTCGGCCTCGGCGCGCTTCAAGAGGAGCGCGACGACCTCCTCGTGGTCGCCGGCGCTCTCGCGGAGGCGCGTCAGCTCGGTCATCGCCCACGCGTCGGCCTCGTTCTCCGCGAGCAGCTCGCGGAGGACCTCCTCGGCGAGCTTGGCGTCGGCGAGCGTGACCTCCGCGAGCTCGGCGGCCTCGCGCGCGAGCTCGCGCTTACGGTCGGGCTCCCCCTCGAGCTTGGCGAGGCGACGGAGCGTGCCGAGTCGATCGCGCTCGCGCCCCGGCCCTCGCTGGAGGGCCTCCACGGCGCGGACGAGCTCGACGTTCTCGGGATCCGCGTCGAGCGCCTTGGCGAACGCCTGCTCGGCGCCGCGCTCGTCGCCGACCTTGTCGCGCTGCCAGCCGCCGAGGCGCGCCCAGAGCTCCGAGGCTCCGCTCGCGCCCGGCGTCGCGCGGTCCTGCGCTTCGAGGGCGCGGCCGAGCGCGTCGGCGGCCTCGCGCCAGCCGCCGTTCGCGTCGGCGAGCCGCTCGAGCTCCGCGAGCGCGTCGGCGTCCGCCACGTCACCGATGACCGCCGCCTCGACGGCGCGCTGCGCGCCGGCAGGATCGCGCGCCTCGTTCTCACGGACGCGCGCGAGCTCGAGCCGCGCACGTGTGCGCGCGCGCGGGCCGTCGGCGCGATCGACGCGCCGCTCGTAGAGCCGCGCGAGGTCCTCGCCGCGGCTGGTCGAGCGATACACCCCCTCCAGCGTGTCGAACGCGTCGTCGAAGAGCGCGTCGTCGGCGAGCAGCCGCTCGACCGCCTCGCGCGCCGCCGCGTGATCGGGCACGCGCTCGACCGCGAGGCGGAGCGTCGCGAGGCCCTGCGCCTTGTCGCCCAGCGCGTCGATCTGCAGCGTCGCGAGGCGGTGATGGAGGTCCGCCTGCGCGCCCGCCTCCGTCTCGATCGCGATCCGGCGCTCGAGGACGTCGACGAGGGCCCGCGTGTCGCCGAGACCGCCGTGCACGCGCTCGAGGGCGACCAGCACGTCGGCGGCGTCGCCGCCCTGCTCCGCCGCACGCCCGTACGCCTCCGCGGCGCGCGGGAGCTCCGCGAGGTGCGCCTCGGCGACCTTGCCGAGGCGCATGAAGAGGTCGGCGGTGATCTTCGCGTCGAAGATCGACGCCGAGCGCTCGCCGAGGGTGTCTGCGTAGCGGGACCAGCCGTCCTTGCCGATCAGCCCGGCGACGCGCTCGATGTCCGCGTGGAGCGCCGCGTCGTCCGGCTGCTCCGCGAGCGCGCGCAGGAGCGCGTCCTCGGCGCGCGTCAGATCGCGCAGCGATTCTTCGGCGACCTTGGCGATCGCGCGGAGCGTCCCCGCGCGATCGTGCGGCTCCGACTCCGCCCTCAGGCGCATCTCGAGCGCGCCGGCGAGCTCCTCGTGCTGCCCCGCGCCCGCGAGCACCGGCTCGAGGATCGCGGCGGCCTCGCGGCGGAGCTCGTCGCGGGCCTCACCGATCTGGCGCACCGCGCGCGCGGCGTCCTCGTCGTAGCCGGCGGCGAGCACCTCGCGGAACGACTCGAGCGCCTTGGCGTGATCGTCGAGCTCGGTGGCGAGCAGACGCCCGATCCGCTTGGTCATCTGGAGCTTCGCCGCGGGATCGGTCGTGAGCTCGACCTCGGCGCGCAGGTTGTCGAGCAGCTCGGGCCACATGCGCTCGGCCTCGTAGAGGTCCGAGAGGCGCGTCATGACCTCGGGATCGTTCGGCTTGGTCGCCAGCGCCTGACCGAGCAGCACGACGGCCTCACGGCGGTCCTGCAGCCCGACCTCGTAGCAGCGCGCCGCGTCGAGCAAGAGGCGGTGCTTCAGGTCGCGATCGTCCGTGATCCCGTCGGGATCGTACTCCGCGCAGAGCTCGACGCGCCGCCGGTACAGATCGACGAGGCGCGCGGCGTCGTTGCGCTCCTCGTAGAGCGGGATGAGGTTGTCGAGCGTCCAGGCGCTCTCCGGTTCGAGCTCGAGCGCGCGCTCGTATGCGTCGATGGATCCTTGCTGGTCCTCGAGCATGTCGCGACGCGCCTCGCCGATCCGGCGCCAGAGGCTCGCGCGCTCCTCGTCGTCGTTCGTCAGCTCGGCGCGCTTCGCGAGGACGCGCACCAGCGTGGCCCAGTCCGAGAGGAGCGTCGCGAGCTGGTCCATCTCGTCGAGCGGCCGGACGTCCGACTCGTCGAGCGCGAAGAGGCGCTCCCACGCATCGAGCGCGCGCCGCGGGTCGTCGCGCCGCGTGTCGTGGAGCTTCGCGAGCGCCTCGAGGAGCTCGCGCCGCCCGATGCCGTCGAGCTTCTCGATCCCCTGCTCGTAGGCGTCCGCGAGATCGTCCCAGCGCGACGTCGCCACCGCGACGCGGTCGAGCTCCTCGCGCGTGTCACCGTCGTCCGGATCGAGCGTGAAGGCCTCCTTGAGGGCGTCGAACGCGCGGACGAGATCGCTGCCGCGCTCCTCGAGGAGCCTGGCCATGTCGCGGAGGACCGCGACCTTCTCGTTGGGGCTGCCGGCGATCGCGTACCGGTGGCGCGCGATCTCCACGAGCTTCTGCCAGTCGTCGGCCTGCTCGTAGATCGGGCGCAGCAGCTCGACGACGCGCGGACGGTAGTCCTCGCGGCCGAGCATCGCCTCGAGCGCCCGGACGGCGCCCGCCCAGCTCGGCGACGGCTCGCCGGACTCGCCGCCCTGCGCGGTGACGAGCTCGAGCACGGCCTCGAGCTCGTCGAGCGCGCCGGCCGTGTCCTCGAGCTTGCCGTCGAGCACGTTGGCGAGCGAGAGGCGCCACTTCGCCTCCTCCTCCGGCAGCGCGCTCTGCTCGGCGCGCCTGCGGTGCAGATCGCCGAGCTCGCGCCACTTCTCGCGGCGCGTGTAGAGCCGGCCGAGCGCGTCGAGCGCGGTGGCGTCGGTCTCGTCGACGTCGAGGATGTTCCGGAACGTGACGATCGCCTCGTCGTCCTCGCCGACCTCATCCTCTTCGATCTTCGCGATCGTGTGGAGCGTGGCGACGCGGTCGACGGGGTCGGTCCGGTACTCGAGCGCGTCGCGGTAGAGCGCGACGCGCTCCGCCGGGCGCTTCGCGGCGGCGAGCAGGCGGTCGATCGCCCGGAAGGACTCTTGCTCCTCCTCGGGATCGAACTGGTAGGCCCGACGGTAGAACTGGAGCGCGCGGTTCGTCTCCTTCTGCCCGCCGGCCTCCAAGTCGCGTCGCTGGGCGCCGAGGCCCTCGTAGAGCTCGCCGGTGCGGAACGCGAGCCGCGCGGTGGCGGGCTCATCGGCGCTCACCTTCTCGAGCTCCGCGGCGAAGATCTCCGCGAGGCGATCCTCCGCGCTCGCGACGCGCGCCAGGCGCTCGAGCTCCGCCCACGTGGCCTCGTCGGTCACGTCTTCGGCGAGGAGCTTCGCCATGACGTCGAGCGCGGCGCGGTAGTTCTCCTCCTGCTCCTCGTGGAGCTTCGCGAGCCGCCGGAGCAGCTCGCGACGCTCGTCGGGGTCCTGACTCCCCTCGAGGCGCGCCTCGACGGCGCCCATGACCTTGCGCCAGTCGAGCCGCGTCAGGTACACGGCCTCGAGCATCTCCGCGGCGCGCGCGGCCTGCTCCCGGTCTCCCGTCGCGCGGTCCGCGACGATCCGCTCGAGCGACGCCACGGTCGCCTCGTGCGTCGGATCGACGCGCAGGGCCTCGCCCCACGCCTCGAAGGCGCGCTCGGGCTCGGAGAGCTCCTTCTCGAAGACGCGGCCGAGCGCGTGGTAGAGGGCGGCGCGGCGCTCGGACGACGTCTCGTCGACGCCGAGCTCACGCTCGTGGAGCGCGACGAGATCGCCCCAACGCGCCGACGCCGTGTAGAGGCGCTCGAGGGCCGCCACCGCCGGGGCGTCGAGCCCGAGCTCGAGGACCTGCTCGTAGACGCCGATCGCGCGGTCGCGATCTCCGAGCGCCTGATCGCAGACGTTGGCCTGCTTGTAGAGGATGACGCGCTTGTCGTCGTCGCTCTCCGCGATCTCGGCCCGCTGCTTGAGCACGTCGATGAGGTGCTCGTGCTCGCCGGCCTCTTCGTGCAACGCCTCGAGCGCCTCGAGCGCGCGCGTCTCCTCGGGCCGGAGCTCCAGGGCGCGACGGTGGCACTGCTTGGCGAGCTCGGGATCGGCGAGCTTCGTGCGCGCCAGCTCGGCGACGCGGAGGAGCAGCGAGACCTGCTTGTCCTCGTCGAGGACGTCGGGCGCGACGGAGCGGTACAGCTCCACGAGCTCCGCCCAGCCGCCGCTTCGCTCGGCGAGGCGCTCGGCCCGCGCGATCCACTCGTCGACGGCGGGCTCCGCGGCCGCCTCGCGCAGTCCGCGCGACGCGTAGGCGAACGCCTTGGCCAGATCGCCGGCGTCGGCGGGCCGCGACGCGGCGAGGCCCTCGGAGACCGCGGAGGCGCGCGCGAGCAGCTCCAGCCGCGCGTCGAGCGAGGCCTCGTCCTCGATCTGGATGTCGAGCACGCGGAGCAGCTTCTCGTCGGCGCCCGACGCCTCGTAGAGCGGCCGGAGGATCTCGGCGGCGTCGACGCGCGCGCCGTCGTCGGCGAGGAGCGCCTCGAGCGCCTCGCGCGCGGCGGAGGTCGCCGGATCGATCGTGAGCGCCTGCCGGTACGCCTCGATCGCCTCGGCGATCTCGCCGAGGCTCTTTCGTCGCACGTCGCCCATCCGCGTGAGCAGGTCGATGCGGTCGTGCGGCTCGGTGGCGAGCGCGAGATCGGCCTCGAGCGTCTCGGACAGATCGCGCGCGCGCTCGGCCTTCGCGTAGAGCGCGGCGAGCGCCCCGAGGACCTTCCGGTCGGCGCCGAAGTCGTCGAGCACCGCGCGGTACGCGACGATCGCCTCGTCGACCTCGCCCAGCGTCTCGAGCGTCTTCGCGGCGCGGCCCATCAGCGCCTTGCGCTCGTCGGCGTCGCCCGCGTTCTCCTCGCGCGCGCGCAGGATCTCGACGAGGGCGCGGTGGTCGCCGGCGCGCTCGTAGAGGCGGTCGAGCGAGGCGAGCGCCTCGTGGTCGGCCGGATCGTCGTCGAGGCGCTCCTTCCACGCGGCGATCGCCGCCGGATCGTCGGAGAGCGACTCCTCCGCGAGGGTCCCGAGGCGGCCGAGCAGCTCACGCCGGACGTCGGCGTGCTCCTCGAGCTTCACCTGAGCGCGGAGCACGTCCGCCAGCTCGCGGTTCTTTCCGCCGGCCACGTAGATGCGCTCGAGCGCGCGCGTCGCCGGCAGGGCGATCGACGGGTCCTCGGGCGCGAGCTCCAGCACCTGACGGTAGACGTCCTCGGAGCGCTCCACCTGCCCGGCGTCCTCGTGGATCTTGGCGACGTCGCCGAGGATCTCGGCGCGCGGCTGGGGAGCGTCGGCGTTCTGCGCGGCCTTCGCGAGGACGTCGGCCGCCTCCCCGAGCTTGCCGAGGCGACGCGCGATCTCGAGGTAGCGCTGCCGCGCCTCGAGATCGCCCGGTGAGAGCGGCAAGAGGCGCGCGTACGTGTCGAACGAGCCGGCGTCGTCCGTGAGGCGCTCGTCGCGCAGCTCGGCGACGCGGCGGAGCAGCTCGCGCCGCTCGACGTCGTCGGACACGAATTCGAGGCGGATCTCGAGCACGCGCACGAGCTCGCGGATCTCCTCGCGATCGGCGTAGACGCCCTCGAGGATGATCGCGGCGCGCTGCCGGAGCTCCGCGTGGTCGAGGCACCTCTCGACGAGCTCGCGCGCCCCGCGGTTCGACGCGTCGGCGAGGACCACCTCCTCGAGCTGGTCGAGCGCGCCCTTCGGATCGGCGAGCCGCACGAAGAGGAGCGTGCCGAGGCGCAGGCGCAGCTGATCGCCCGCGGTGCTCCCGGCGAGCTCGATCCGGCGGCGGAGGAGGTCGGCGAGGCTCTGCCAGCGCTCGAAGGTGGCGTAGAGCTTGTCGAGCGCGAAGATCGCCTGCTCGTGCCCCGGCTCGATCTCGAGGATGCGCTCGTAGTACTGGATCGCCTTCGGCGCGTCGCCGGTGATCTCCTCGGCGATGATCGCGACCTCGGCGAGCAGATCGGTGCGGCGATCGGGGCTCTCGGTCGCCGCGAGCATGCGCTCGTAGAGGGCCTCGAGGTCCTTCCAGCGCTCGCGGGTCGTCAGGATCTGCTTGAGGCGCAAGAACGCGCGATCGTTGCCGGCGTCGTGCGCGAGGATGCGCTCGAGGTACGGCGTGGCGCGATCGATCTCGCCGAGGTTCTCGTCGTAGAGCGTGGCGGCGCGTTCGGCGAGGTCCATCTCGACGTGCGCCGGCAGGCCGCTCGCGCCCGTCTCGGGCAGGGCCTGGCCGATGGTCTCGACGAACTGCGCGGTCCTGCCGGTCTGGTTCGCGAGCACGGCGAGGCGGTCCCAGAGCTCGAGCTCGCCCGGGTTGTCGAGCGCGGCCTTCGCCAGCACCTCGAACGCGGCGAGGCGGTCGCCGAGGTTCTGCTTCACCTCCGCGAGCCTGAGGTGGAGCGCGAGCCGGTCCTGCTTCGACGGCGCGGTGGCGATCAGCACGGCGAGCACGTCGCCCTGCTTCTCGAACTGCCCGGCGTCGGCGTACGCCGTCTCGAGGAGGATGGCCGCGTCCTTGCGCGTCTCCGAGAGCGGCATCAGCTCCTCGACGAGCGCGATCGCCTGCGCGTGCGCCTCGCCCGACGAGTCCGCGAGCTCGAGCGCCCGCTTCGCGGAGGCGAGCGCCTCGCGCGGGTCCTTGAGCGGCCCGAGGTAGAGGCGCGCCAGGTCGAGCTCGCGCGCGACGCGGCGCTCGCCCTGCTCGAGATCACGCTCGCGCTGGAGGGTCGCCGCCGCGCCCGCGGCGTCTCCAGCCGCGAGGAGGAGCCGCGACAGCGCGCGGAGCGCGGCGACGTGCTCGGGGTCGATGCCGAGCAGCTCCCGATAGAGCTCGCTCGCCTTGCCGGCGTCGCCGAACGCCTCCTCCTCGAGGAGCGCCCACTCGGCGAGGATCGGCGCCGCGGCCCGGCCCTCGGCGCGGTTGACCCGCAGCCGGAAGAGCCAGCGCAGATCGTCCTGCCGATCCGGCGTGGTCCGGAGCAGGCGGTCGAGCCCCGCGAGCGCGGCCTCGTC
>JAHBWA010000051.1 GCA_019637195.1 Labilithrix sp.
ACGGCGGCGCGAGCTCGGGGAGCGTCGCCGACGGCGGCAGATCTCCCTGCACCTGGCGGATCCGCTCGAGGATCATCTGCCGGGCCCACCAGAGATCGGTCCCGTCCTCGAAGACGACGGTGACCGACGACAGACCGAAGCGCGAGACGCTGCGCAGCTGAGCGCTCCGCGGTACGCCGTTGAGCGCCTTCTCGATCGGTACGGTGACGGTGCGCTCGACCTCGACGGGTGAGAGGCCCCCGCACTTGGTCAGGATGTCGACCTGTACGCTCGAGACGTCGGGGAGCGCGTCGATGGGGAGCTTCTGCGCCGCGATCACGCCGAGCGCGAGCACCACCATCAAGAGGGTGGCGACGACCTTGCGGCTCCGGATGGAGAGGGCGACGAGCGATTCGAGCATACGGCCTCAGCGAAAGAGCTCGCTCTTGAGCGCGAAGACTCCGGCGGACGCGACGAGCTGGCCCGGCTCGACGCCCTCGAGGATCTCGTGGCGGGTGCCGTCGTTGCCGCCGAGCCGGACCGTGACCGCGCGGGCGCGCGTCTCGCCCTCGCCGACGAACACGGTGGGCTTGCCGTCGACGAAGATGACCGCGCTCTGCGGGACGAGCAGGGCTTCACGCTCGGCGGACGCGCTGCGGATGGTCGCCTGCACCGACTGCCCGACGCGGAGGTGGTACTTCGGGTGGTCGACCGTGACGCGCACCTGCGTGCTCCGGGTCGTCGGATCGATGACCTCGCCCACGTGCGCGACGCGCCCGACGATCGCCTGGCCCGGCGCCGCGATAGGAACCACGTCGACGTCGTCGCCGACGTGGACGGAGACGATGTCGCGCTCGAAGACGGAGAGCGCGATCCAGAGGTGCTCGAGGTCGGCGACCTTGTAGCCGACGACGTTGCTGTCGACCGACTGCCCGGGCGAGATGTGGTGCTCGACCACGTGGCCGCCGATCGGCGTGCGGAGGACGAAGAGGCCGAACGTGCCGTTTCCGCCGAGCGACTTCACGCGCTGCTGCGCCGCCTGCAGACCGGCGCGCGAGGACGCGAGCTCGCTGTTCGCGATCTCGGCCTCGCGCGCGGTGGTCAGCCCCTTGTCGAGGAGATCCTGCTCGCGGCGCGCATGCATCTCGGCGGCCTTCTGCGTCGCCTCGGCCTGCGCGATGGTCGCCTGCGCTTCGCCGAGCTCGGCGCTCTCGACCTCGGCGAGGGCCTCGTTCGGCGAGACCCGGTCGCCTTCGTACTTGAAGGTCCGCCGGACGGTGCCGCGGAGGCGCGTGCCGATCGCCGCGACGTAGCTCGGGTTGAACGACACGGTGCCGACGACGCGGACCATCGGCTTGAACGGTATGCGCTCGGCCTTGGTGAACGCGATCTCGGCGCGGTCGCGGAACGCGGGGGAGAACACGATCGTGTTGCCCTCGAGGTGAGGGACATCGCGAGTCACCTCGACGCCCGGGGCGCGCTTGGCGCTCTTCACCTTGTAGAGGCCGACACCTCCGGCGAGGAGCGAGAGCCCGACCCCGGCGGCGATCCAGCGGGTGGGCAGAGACCGATTCGACGTCACACGCGGAGGTTACTCGACCGAGGCAGAGGTTTCCTTACGTTGTCGTAAGGTTGGCGGGGCGCGCGTCATCTACAATGGCGAGGTGCGCCTGCTGCTCGTCGAGGACGATCCCAAGCTCGGCCCGCTGCTCGCGCGGGTGCTCGGGACGAGCGGGTACACGGTGACGCTCGCGGCGGACGCCGCGCAGGCGCGGTCGGTCGGCGGCGGTGACGTGGACCTCGCGGTCGTCGACCGGATGCTGCCGGACGGCGACGGCCTCGACGTATGCACGAGCTTGCGCCGGTCGGACTTCGAGGGCCCGATCTTGATCCTCACGGCGAAGTCCGAGACCAAGGATCGCGTCCACGCGCTCGACCTCGGCGCCGACGACTACCTCACCAAGCCCTTCGACATGGAGGAGCTCCTGGCGCGGCTGCGCGCGCTGCTCCGCCGGGGACCGCGCATCATGTCCTTCGACGTCGGGGCGCTTCACTTCGACATCGGGCGCCGAAACGCCTTCGTGCGCGAGCGGCTCCTCGAGCTGACGGGGCGCGAGTTCGACCTACTCGCCTACCTGGCGCGGCGGGCGGGCCAGGTGGTGAGCAAGGCCGAGCTCGTGGAGAGCGTGTGGGACGCCGGCGAGGTCGTGCCGAACGTCGTCGAGGTTCACGTGAGCCGGCTCCGCGACAAGCTGGGCGCCGACGCGGACCTGATCGAGACGGTCCGCGGCCAAGGCTACCGCGTGCCCGGGGAGAGCGCAGGATGAGCTTTCGTGTGCGTACCGCCCTCATGGTGCTCGCGCTCACGGCGATCACGATGGGGGCGGCCTTCGGGATCGTCTGGGAGCGCTTCGTCGCGTCGCAGCGCCGTCAGCTCGACGACGCGCTGCTGGAGGTCGCCCGCCGCGAGGCGAGCGAAGCGGCGACGGGCTCGCTCGACTTCACCGACGGGCCCGGCCCGTCGGCGAACGCGGTCGGCCCGCTCCCGAAGTACGGCGTCATCTACACCTTGAACGGCCGGCCCGTGTCCACGACGCCGAACCTCACCACCGACACCGTGCCGCCCATGCCGCGGCTCGTCCCGTTCGAGCGGGGGTTCGACTTCGAGCACGGCGGCGCGCCGATGCGCGGCGTCGTCGTCGAGGTCGCCGGGACGAGCATGCGCGTTCTGCTCGCGACGCCGCGCGAGGACCTCGAAGACGACGCTCGGATCCTGGCGCGCGCGATGTCGATCGCCTTCGCCGTCGGTTGCTTCTGGGCCGCCATCGTCGCGTTCGGCGTCGCCACCCACCTCACGCGCGAGCACTCGCTCGTGGGGAGCGTCGCGCGCCGCGTCGCGAGCGGCGACACGAGCGCGCGCGTCGCCTTCCGGTCGTCCGACCGCGATCTGCGGCAGCTCGCGGGGGACCTGAACGCGATGATCGAGCGGCTCGTCGGCCTCCATGCGATGCAGGACCGCTTCATCTCGCACGCGGCGCACGAGCTCCGGACGCCGCTCACGTCGCTGCGCATCGAGCTCGAGCACGCGCTCCGCACGGGGGGGGATCGCAGCGACTACGAGGACGCCCTCCGCGGGGCGCTCGACTCGGCGCGACGCCTCAGTCACCTCGCCGAGGACCTCTTGCAGCTCGCGCGCGTGAAGGCGGCCACCGAGAGCTCCAGCGTGGACATCGCCGAGCCGCTCGCCGACGCCGTCGCCGACGTGGCCCCCGTCGGCCGCCTCCGCGACGTGTTCATCGTCAAGGAGGCGATCTCCGGCGTTGTCCTCGGGGACCGTCGCGGGCTCGCGCGCTTGCTCCGCAACGTGCTCGAGAACGCCGTTCGCTTCTCGCCGCGCGAGGGCCGGGTGCGGGTCGTCATCGAGCCGTCGGACGAGGGGCTCGAGGTCTCCGTGAACGACGACGGTCCGGGGATCGACGTCGACGACGTCGAGCGCGTCTTCGAGCCGTTCGCGCGCGGTGCGCGGAATCAGGACCCCGAGGGAACCGGGCTCGGCCTCACGATCGCGCGGGAGCTCGCGCGATCGTACGGCGGTGACGTCCGCCTGTCGCCTGGGCCGGGTGGTCGTTTCGTCATCCAGCTGCGGTCGGCGCGCCCGCCGGTCGCCTGAGTCGAGCGGTCACCGGCGCTCGAGCACCATCGCGGCCGCGAGGCCCGCGCCGGCGCACATCGCGACGACGCCGGTCGGCTGATCGCGGCGCGCGAGCTCGTCGACGAGCGTGCCGACGAGCATGCCGCCGGTGGCGCCGAGCGGGTGACCGAGCGCGATCGCGCCCCCGAGGGGATTGACGAGCGCGGGATCGACGTCGAGCTCCGCCTGGAAGCGAAGGCACGTCGCCGCGAACGACTCGTTGTGCTCGAAGTGCGCGACGTCGGCCGGAGTCCGCCCGGCGCGCTCGAGGGCGCGCCGGGTCGCCGCGCCCGGCCCGGTGAGCATGGCGACCGGCTCGCTCGAGAGCGCGGCGTAGCTCGCGACGCGCGCGCGCGGCTCGAGGCCCATCGCGCGTCCCGCCTCGCGCGTCGCGACGACGACGAGCGACGCGCCGTCGGCGGTCTGCGGCGACGTCGCCACCGTGTGGAGGTGCGTGACGGTGAGCTCGGGGTAGCGCTCGCGCACGACGCCGGCGCTCGCGGCCCCGAAGGCGGCGAACGCCGGCGGGAGCGCGGCGAGCTTCTCGAGCGAGGTGCCGTCGCGGACGCCGTCGTCGGCGTCGAGCACGACGCCGCCGTCCGCGTCGCGGACGGCGACGACACCGCGCCTCCCGCGTCCTTCGCGCGCCGCCGCGGTCGCCCGCGCGTGCGACGCGACCGCCACGGCGTCGAGCTCCTCGCGGGAGCGGCCGTCGAGCGAGGCGATGACGTCGGCGGACACGCCCATGTGGACGAAGCGCGACGCCTTGGCCACCTCGGGATCGGCGAACCAGGCGCCCTCGTCGGCCATCATGGGGACGCGCGACATCGACTCGACGCCGCCGGCGAGGACGACGTCGCACTGCCCGCTCGCGACCTTGGCCGCCGCGGTCGCGACGGCCTCGAGCCCCGAGATGCAGAGGCGGTTCACGGTCACGGCGGGGACGGCGTCGGGCCATCCGGCGAGGAGCAGCGCGGTCTTCGCGACGTTCGCTCCCTGATCGCGGAGCTGGGTCGAACACCCGAGGATCACGTCGTCGACGCGCTCGGGATCGACGCCGCGCTCGGCGAGCGCGTCGAACAGGACGCCGACGAGGCGCGCGGGCTTCACGCTCGCGAGCGCGCCGCCGCCCTTCTTGAGCGCGCCGCGCGGCGTGCGGACAGCCTCGAAGATCCAGGCCTCGCGAGCGCTCATCGCTCAGGCCTGACCACGCCCGACGACGAAGCTCACGCTCGTGGTCGCGCTACCGCCGAGGTTCAGCGTCGCCACGCGGCGCGCGTTCGGCACCTGGGCGTCGCCGGCCTTGCCGGTCACCTGCTTGAAGCCGTCGAGGACCATGCGCACGCCCGTCGCGCCGACGGGGTGCCCGGTGCCGATGAGGCCGCCGGTCGGGTTGAGCGGCTTCTTCCCCGTGGTCGTGAGCGTCCCGTCCTCGATCGCGCGCCACGACTGCCCCGGCGGGGTCAGGCCGAAGTGATCGATCGCCATGTACGCGGTCGTGGTGAAGCAGTCGTGCGTCTCGATGACGTCGATCCCCTCGATGTTCGTGCCTGCCCGGCCGAGCGCGTCGGTGATCGTCCCGCGCACGTGGGGGAAGAGGTAGTCCTCCGACTTGCTCGCGGCCAGCTTGTCGGCGAGCGCCATCCGGGTGGTGCGGTGGCCCCAGCCCTCGAGCCGAGCGAGCGACTCGATCCCGATCCCGCGGCGCTTCGCGTACTCGCGCGCGAACCGCTCGTTCGCGAGGAAGACGGCGGTGCCTCCGTCGGTGACCTGGCTGCAGTCCTGCCGGCGGATCCGCCCGGCCAGGGAAGGGTTGACCTCGTCGTCCTCGGCGAAGGACCGCTCGTCGAACGTCCAGCCGCGTGTCTGCGCGTCGGGGCTCCGCTTGGCGTTGGCGAAAGCGTTCTTCGCGAGCCACGTCGTGTGCGCGCGGTCGAGGCCCCAGCGCTCGGCGTAGGCGTCGCCGATCTTCGCGAACAGATCGGGCCACGGGTACTTCACGCCCTCGGTCTCGCGCGGCACCCACGCGGCGACGCCGAGCTTGTGCTGCGCCTCGAAGGCGCTGAAGGCGCGGAGGATCTCGACGCCCACGACCATCGCCGTGTCGTAGCGGCCGGACTCGATGTCGGCGCTCGCCGCGAGGACGGCGAGCGATCCGGCGGCGCAGGCGCCTTCGTGGCGCGACGTCGGGATGCCGTCGAAGCGGTGATCGGCCTCGACGACGAGCCCGCCGAGGTTGGCCTGGTGGCAGAAGAGCTCGCCGACGAAGTTCGCGACGTGCGCGGTCCCGATCTCGGAGGGCTCGAGGCTGGTCGCCTCGAGGCCGCCCTGGATCGTCTCCTTCATGAGATCGGCGATGGTCTTCTTCTCGCGCGTGAAGTGGCGTGCGTAGTCCGTCTGGAAGCCGCCGAGGACGTAGAGTGCGCTCACGAGGTCACCGTTCCTTGTCTGAAGCCGCGGTGTCCGAAGCCGACGAGGGCGCCGGCACCCACCAGGCGTGGTAGCCCGCGGGGACGCGGGCGGGGATCTTCACGCGCGCGACCGGCTCGCCGAAGTCCTTCGCCGACCAGATCCAGAGCTCGCTCCGGCCCGTGTCGTGCTCGAGCACGAACGTGACGAGGTAGGCTTCGTCCTCGCCCGTGCTGCCGTCGCGCGGACAGACGACCGCCTCGCCGCCCGACCAGCCCTGAGGATAGCGCGAGACGACGTCCGTGCCGCGCTCGAAGTCGTGCTTCGCGAGGCCCTCGAAGACGACCGTGGGCGCGTGCGCGACCTTGGGGTTGTAGCTGTAGCGGGATTTGACGCCGAGGAGGCGGTTGTCCATCCGCGGGAACTCGACGAGCATGTCGCCGAGGCGCCGCTCGACGAGCTTGCCGGTGACGAGGTTCATCCGCCACTCGTGGAGGTACGGCTCGAGGCGCTGGAGGCCGATCGACGGGACCTCGTGCGACAGCTCGGGGTTCGCCGGGTCGCCCATCAGCGGATCGGCGATGCGGCAGCCGATCAGGACGACCTCGTCCTCGCCGGCGGCGTTGCGCTCCTCCCAGGCATTGATTGTATGATACACGTAACAGGCGGCCGCCTCGAACCAGCGGACGTCCGCGCCCTGGCCGCGGCGGGGGACGAGACCGAAGCGCGCGGGCCGCTCACGGTAGAAGCGGACACGGCTCTTGCCGACCTCGAGCATCTCCGGGTCCGCGTACATCGGGAGATCCATGAGGACGGTGAAGCGCTCGGTGATCGCGATGTCGTGCTGGTAGCGCGGTCCTGGGACGCTCTCGATCGGTACGTAGTGCGCGAGCTCGCCCGCGGCGTCGATGACGCCGTAGGACAGGTAGGGCGCGCGCATCCCGAAGGTCATGAACATCATCTCGCCGGTCCGCGGGTCGACCTTCGGGTGCGCGGAGATCCCGGGCCCGTGGTCCTTGCCGAACCGCTCCTCGCCGCAGGTCTCGAGATCGGGCAGGCGGATCTCGTACGGGACGCCGCTCTGCCACCAGAGGGCGAGGAGCTTGCCCGCGTGGAAGACGAGATCGGTGTTCGCCGTGTTCTTGAAAGGGCCGCGCGGGTTGGAGAGGTCGACCGGCTCGAGGATGCCGGTCCAGAGCGGCGCGCCCGCCGCGATCTCGGCGGCGAGCGCGGACGTTCGAACGAAGCGGTTTCGGTAGCTCGCCTTTCCGCCCGCGATCTCGACGGCGTGGACCATGCCGTCGCCGTCGAACCAGTGGTACCGGCCCTTCGGCGGGAGCTTCGGGTTGGCGCCGTTGCGTACGAACGTGCCCGCGAGATCATCGGGGATCGCCCCGGCGACGACCTCGAGCTCGCGGGCGACGATCTCGTCGGCGACCGGGGCGTACGGACCTTCGAGGTACGGGCTGACGGCAGCGTGCTCCAGCGTCTTCATCCGCCGATCCTCCTTCGGGCAGGCGGGCGAGGGTAACGCGAACGTCAGCCGGTGCGAAGCCAGCCGGCGCGCGTCGGCGTCGCTCCGCAGAAGGCGCACTCGGGCGTCGTCGCGTAGAGCGGCGTGTGGCAGCGCCAGCACGAGCAGTCGGGGGCTTGCGACTGCGCGTGGGACGCGTATGCGAAATACGACGTCGTGTGCGGCGGAGGCGGCGTCGTGTCACGTCGCGCCGCGACGCTCTCGTCGTCGTCGTCGTCCGTCAGCTCGAGGTGGTCGGAGCCGAGCTCCACGGCGGCGCGCTCCGCGGCGCTCGGCGCGCGTGGGAGCGGCTCGGCCTCCGGACGCGCCACGGCGGGCGGCGGCGGCAGACCCGAGAGCGCGAGCACGTGGAACGCGTCCGCGCACGCGTCCTGCACGTCGGGATCCGCTAGCACGATGACCTCGTCGCCCAGCACGAGGCGATGCGCGTCGACGTACAGGCGCTCGGGCTCGAGATCGCGCCACTCGATCGCGCGGGCGGGCTCCCCGGGGTTCTTCCAGCAGACGCGGCGCGCCGTGAGGACGAAGCCCTCGTGGCCGCCGAACGAGCCCGTCTCGTAGAGCGCCAGGATGCGCTCGTGGGGAGCCAGGTGATCGACGTGCGCGTGGCGGGCGGCTTGCTCGTCGGCCGGAGGGATGTACGGGCAAACGAGGACGGAGCCGACGTCGGCGAAATGCTGCCGGACGAAATCGTGCACGCCGTCGTCGGTCAGGCGGATGCGCGCGGCGTCCTCGCAGTCACGCCAGCTCTCTCGCTCGACGCGGGTGGTGGCGCGCACTCCGCTCGAGCGGTCCGCTCGGTGCTCGGCTCCACAGTCGACGCACGACGTGCCGCCGGAGGCGTCGGGCTGCGCGAGCCCCGCTCCACACTGACCGCACGCGAGCGAATTGACCACCATGGCTCGAGCCTCCGTTCCGCGGCGCCGTGTCTCCGACGAGCTCCGCAGAGACGGAGGATCGTCACGTTCGCCTACGAGGATTCACAGCCACGCCTTCCTCCGCAAGCCTCAAACGAGGATCGTCTGGATGTCGCGCATGCGACGCGCGACGAACGACGCCGTGCGTCGCCGACGTTCCGTCTCATCCGCGCTTCATCGCGGAACGCGCGTCGCAACGAGGTGCGCAATATGCGCGGAGGACGGCGCAGCGCGCGCGCGGCGAGGCGCGTCTCAGTCCGAAAAATCGTTGGTCATGTAGAGTTTTCCGCCCGCATAGAAGAGGCCGATGCCGATGCGGCGGAAGCGCGCGTTCATCATGTTGTCGTAGTGCCCGCCACCCGGACCTTCATCCATCATGAGCTTGAGCATCACGTCGATCTGCTTCTGTCCGTTCTTGCGCGGCTCGCTGTCGAGCGCGGGCACGCCGCGCGGGTCGCCCTGGTTCTCGGCTGCGCGGGAGCCGAAGCCGGGCGCGCCCTGAGCGTTCGCGGCGAAGTGCGCGTGCGCGACGTGATCGCGCGCGAGCTGCTCGGAGCCGCGCCGCGCGAAGGCGCTGATCTTGGCGTCGTAGAGGAGCGGAGCGAGACCCTTCGCGGCGCGGTACGCGTTGACGCGGTCGACGTTGTATTTCACGAGCGGATCGGAGGGGAAGGGATCCGCGGGGCGCGCGGGCGGCGCCGGCGCCGGGACCGTTCGTCGGGTCGTGCGGATCGTCGTCTTCTTGACGGAGCCGTCGGGCTGCTTCTCGATGACCACGCGCTCCTCGACGGACTCGTCGCCGCTCGACGGCGCGCCGGCGCTCGAGCCGGTCGCCGTCGCGCCGCCGCACGAGGTGACCGTGCACGCGAC
Organism: Labilithrix sp.; assembly: GCA_019637195.1. Lineage (GTDB taxonomy): Bacteria > Myxococcota_A > Polyangia > Polyangiales > Polyangiaceae > Labilithrix. The sequence goes on from JAHBWA010000051.1 coordinate 9,401, forward strand.
GAGCGAGGCCGCGATCAGGGGGGCGAGCGGTCGGGCGAGCACTCACGAGATCCTAGAGCACGGTGAAGCCGCCGGACAGCGAACGCCGCCGCGCGCGTCGCGTGCGCTCGAGCTCGATCGCGGCGCGCGATCAGGGCGTCGCGGTCCGGGCGCGCGCGGCGACGATCTCCGCGAACGATCGCGAGAGCTCTCCGGTCGTGAGGGTCGTCGCGCGAAGATCGTCGTCGTCGAGGGCTCCGCACGCGAGGCCGCGGACGAAGAACGTCATCAGCCCCTGACCCGTCGCGGCGTCGTCGAAGGCTTGGCCGACGCGCGACGCCTGCGTCGCGTGGGCGACGAAGGATCGGAGCCGCGCGGTCATCGCGTCTCGCTGGGCGAGGAAGTGGGCGAAGAGCGACCCGTAGCGAGCGGGGACCTGCGCGGGGTGGAGGTCCCAGCCTTGGAAGATCCCGACGTCGATCGCGCGCCGCACGTTCGCGGCGTGCACCGCCCACGCGCGGCGCACCGCGACGGCCGCGTCCTCGGCCGACGCGTCCTTCGGCGCGATCGGCAGCAGCGTCGTCGCGCCGTCCGAGGCGGCGACGAGGGAGCCGGCGACCGAGAGCTGGACGAGCATCCGTGCCAGGTCGCAATAGGGGTGATCGAGGCGCTGATCGCCGGCCGTCACGCCGAGCTCGGCCGTGAGGTCATAGGCGCCGAGGTGCACGGCGACGGCGCGTCCGCGCGCGGCCTCGACGAGCGCGGGGATCGCGAGCCCGCCCGCGCCGAGGAGCGCGCGCGGCGTCTCGATCATCAGCTCCACGTCGATCTTCCGCGCGACGCCGAGCGCGGACTCGAGGTGATCGAGGAGATCGACCAGCGCCGTCACCTCGTCGGGGCGCGTCACCTTGGGCAGCGTCACGGAGAAGCCGTCGCGGAGATCCCCGCGGCTCGCCCGCGCGAACGCCGTGACGAAGAGATCGAGCGTGCGCGCCGCGCGCCGGCAGGTCGCGGCGGAGAGCGCCTTGACGCGGATGCCGATCGACGTCTCGGGTGCCTCCGTCCGGGCGAGCTCGCCGGCGGCGCGGATCGCCTCGGCGTCCTCCTCGTCGTCCGCGCGAGGGCCGTAGCCGTCTTCGAAGTCGATGCAGAGCGCCTCGACCGGGCGGCGCGCGAGCTTCTCGCGGACGCGCCGGGTCACCGCCTCGGCGAGGTCGGCGTCGGCGACGCCGATCGTGCGACCGAACGTGGACGCGTCGCCGTACGACGCGTCCATCGCGCTCCGCGCGCGCTCGCCGAGCTTCGCCGGCGTGGTCGCCTTGAAGAGGTGGGCGCCGCCGTAGACGACGTGGACCGGGCGCGAGCGCGGCGGCGGGCTGGGCTCCGCGGAGCCGAGGCGCGCAGCGAGCGCGTCGACGAGCGATGGGGACAGCGACAGGTCGGCGTTCATCGTGGCTCCGTACGGGGTGGCGGGCTCGCTCGACGAGGCGGCTCGTCGGGCAGAGCTCGATCGGGACGATCGCTTCTTACTCGAGGCGCCTGCGTCTCGGGAAGCGCGGCCCGGCGTAACGGCGCGTCTCGGCGGACGGCCGGCGGCGCCGCCCAGCGGACGGGCGCGATCGCCCACGGTCCCCCCCGGTCGAGCGGATTGGCGGCGTCGACGCGGGCCGACTGGCTGTAGAGTCGGCCCTGCGCGTGATGGGTCGTTGCGTCCACGGACAGTGTCCTCGGTGTGCGCCGTCGCGGCGGGAGCGGGCGCGTTGAGCAGCGTCCTCGTCGTCGCGGAGAAGCCGAGCGTCGCGCGCGACATCGCGCAGGTGCTCGGCGCGCGAACACGCAGCGACGGCGCCTTTCGCGGCGGCGGATGGATCGTGACCTGGGCGATCGGTCACCTCGTCGCGCTCGCCGAGCCGCACGAGATGAACCCGGCCTGGAAGCGGTGGCGCCTGGCCGATCTGCCGCTGCTCCCCGCGAGCTGGCCCCTCGTGGTCGGCGCGCAGACGCGGGATCAATACGACGTGGTGCGCCGGCTGCTGACCGATCCCGACGTCCGCGGCGTCGTCTGCGCGACGGACGCCGGGCGCGAGGGCGAGCTCATCTTTCGCTACATCTTCGAGGCTTCGCGCTCGAAGAAGCCGGTGAAGCGGCTGTGGATCTCGTCGCTCACGCCGGAGGCGATCGCGGCAGGTTTCCGGTCGCTCACCGACGGCGAGGCGTTCGATCGGCTGGCCGACGCGGCCCGCGCGCGGAGCCGCGCGGACTGGCTCGTCGGGATGAACCTCTCGCGGGTCTACAGCATCCTCCACGACGACAACCTCTCCGTCGGTCGCGTGCAGACGCCGACGCTCGCGATGCTCGTGGCGCGCGAGCTCGAGATCCGCGCGTTCGTGCCCGAGGACTACCTCGAGGTCGTGGCGACGTTCGCGCCGCCCGAAGGCGATCCGGCGGACGGCGCGCGCGCGCGCTACGAAGGCGTGTGGGTGGGTGAGAGGGAACCCGGCGGAGATACGTCGCGAGGGGACACGCGCGGTCCGGCCGCGCGCTCGCGCGAGGCGAAGCGGCTCCCGCCGGACGGCGACGAGGCGAGCCGCGTCGTCGCGCGCGCCAAGCGCGGGCGCGCGGAGGTCGAGTCGGTGGAGCGGCAGACCCGGCGCCTGCCGCCGCCGCAGCTCTACGACCTCACCGAGCTACAGCGCCACGCGAACCGGCTCTTCGGGTTCACCGCCCAGCGAACGCTCGAGCTCGCGCAGCGCCTCTACGAGGAGCGCAAGCTCCTCAGCTACCCGCGCACCGACAGCCGGTGGCTCTCGCGGACGGTCGCGAGCGGCCTCGGCGGCGTCGTCGGCGCGATCGAGGCGCCGTACCGCGCGCTCCTCGCCGACGGGACGGGCGCGCGCCCGCTCGGGCCGCGCTTCGTCGACGACGCGCGCGTCTCCGACCACCACGCGATCATCCCGACGGACCGGAAGGCGCCCGACGATCTGCCGGCGGACGAGCGGAAGATCTACGATCTCGTGTGCCGCCGCCTGCTCTCGGCCTGGCACGGCGATCATGTCTACGCGGTCACCACGGTGTCGACCGCGATCGTCACGGACGAGACCGCCGACCGCTACGTCAGCTCCGGTACGAGCGTCGAGGTCGAAGGCTGGAAGGTCCTCGACGTGAAGCCCGGACGGCCGAGCAAGGACGGGAAGGGGGCGGAGCCGACGCTGCCGGGCGGTTTGACGCGGGGGATGGCGCGCCGCGTTTGCGACGCCAAGGCCGTCGCGAAGCAGACGCGCCCGCCGCCGCGCTTCACCGACGCGACCCTCCTCACCGCGATGGAGACCGCGGGCAAGAACCTCGACGCGAAGAGCGAGGACGCGGGCGTCCACGGGCTCGACGAGAAGGAGATCTCGCGCGCGATGCGCGAGCGTGGCCTCGGGACGCCGGCGACGCGCGCGGCGATGATCGAGACGCTCCTCCGGCGCGAGTACGTCGTGCGCGACGGCAAGGTGTTCACCGCCACCGACAAGGGGATCGCGCTCATCGGCGTGGTGCACCCTCACGTCAAGAGCCCGGCGATGACGGGGGAGTGGGAGGCGAAGCTCGCGCGCATCGAGCGCGGCGACGAGACGCTCGACGGGTTCATGGACGCGATCGAGCGCTACGTGCGCGAGGTCGTCGGCGTCGCGTCCGCGGGGCGCGACGAAGCGCCGAGCGCCGCGCCGCGTGAGTCTGTAGCGCGCCCCGCCTCGAGCTCGCGGGGCGACGGAGCGCTCTTCGCGGACGCGGCGCGTCCCGCCTCGCGCTCGCGGGGCGACGGAGCGCTCTTCGCGGACGCAGCGCGCTCCGCCTCGCGCTCGTGGGGCGACGGAGCGCTCTTCGCGGACGCGGCGCGCCCCGCCTCGAGCTCGCGGGGCGACGGAGCGCTCTACGCGGACGCAGCGCCGGCGGCGCGCTCGAGCGCGCCGCGGCCGGCGCGCTCGAGGGACCTCGGCGCGCTCCTGTCGTCGGCGTTCGGCTTCGCGTCGTTCCGTCCTTACCAGGAGGAGGTCTGCCGGACGGCCGCCTCGGGATCGGACGTCCTCTTGGTGATGCCGACCGGGGCCGGCAAGTCGCTCTGCTACCAGCTCCCTGGGCTCGCGCGCGGGGGGACGACGCTCGTGGTGAGCCCTCTCATCGCCCTGATGGAGGATCAGGTCGCGCAGCTCGTGCGCCGCGGCTTCGCGGCCGAGCGGATCCACTCGGGGCGACCGCGCGCATCGTCGCGCGCGGCTTGCAAGGCGTACCTCGACGGCGCCCTCGACTTCCTGTTCATCGCGCCCGAGCGGCTCAAGGTGCCCGGCTTCCCGGAGATGCTCGCGCGGCGGAAGCCGACGCTCATCGCGATCGACGAGGCGCACTGCATCTCGCAGTGGGGACACGATTTCCGGCCCGACTACCGCATGCTCGGCGAGCGTCTGCCGCTCCTCCGTCCGGCTCCGGTCATCGCGCTCACGGCGACCGCGACGCCCGCCGTGCAGGATGACATCGCCGCCGAGCTCCGCCTCGCGTCGCCGGCGCGCTTCATCCACGGGTTTCGCCGGACGAACATCGGCGTCGAGGTGGTGGAGCGGAGCCCTGGCGATCGGGCCGCCGTCGTGAAGAGCCTCCTCGCGGATCCCGCGCGTCGCCCGGCGATCGTCTACGCGCCGACGCGGAGCGAGTCCGAGAACCTCGGCGAGGCGCTCTCCGGGACGCTCCGCGCCGCGGCCTACCACGCGGGCCTCCCCGCGAGCGTCCGCGAGCGGGTGCAGACGGCGTTCCTGGCCGGCGAGCTCGACGTCATCATCGCGACGACGGCGTTCGGCATGGGCATCGACAAGCCCGACGTGCGGAGCGTCATCCACACCGCGCTGCCAGCCTCGATCGAAGGCTACTACCAGGAGATCGGCCGCGCGGGTCGCGACGGACGCCCCTCGCGCGCGGTCCTCTTGCAGTCGTTCGTCGACACCAAGACCCATGAGTTCTTCCTCGAGCGCGACTACCCCGATCCGGCGCTGCTCGCGCGCGTGCAGAAGGCGATCGGCCCGACGGGCACGTCGGCGGCGGCGCTCGCCAAGAAGACGCGCGTGAAGGCGGAGCTCTTCGAGAAGGTGCTCGAGAAGCTCTGGGTGCACGGCGGAGCGCTCGTCGACTCCGACGACAACGTCCGGCCAGGCAACGCCGACTGGAAGAGCGCCTACGACCGGCAGCGCGCCCACAAACGCGAGCAGCTCGATCGTATGCGGCGCTACGCGGAGACCTCGTCCTGCCGGATGCTCCAGCTCGTCGCGCACTTCGGCGACCAGAACGATCCCGGCTCGCCGTGCGGGATGTGCGACGTCTGCGCGCCGGCGTCATGCGTCGCGCTCTCCTTCCGAGCGCCGAGCGCGGTGGAGACTGACGCCGCGCGGCGCGTGCTCGAGGCGCTCCGCGCGCGCGACGGTCGCGCGGTCGGACAGCTTCATCGCGATCTCTTCGGCGACGGCGTCGTCGACCGCAAGACGCTCGAGCACATCCTCGGCGCGCTCGCGCGCGCGGGCGCGGTTCGCATCGTCGGCGACGAGTTCGAGAAAGACGGCGCGACGATCGCGTTCCAGCGCGTCTGGCTCGGCAAAGGGGAGGGGGCGGCCGACCAGGGGCTTCGCATGCTGGTCACCCCGCCGCCGAGCAAGAAGGGACGGCGCGCGAAGACCCGCGGCGCGAAGCGCGGCGCGCGAGCGAAGGCGCCGAGCGCGAAGAGGACCTCGTCGTCCGCTCGCGCGCCGGCGTCGACCGGATCGCCGCTCGAGTCCGCGCTCCGCGCGTGGCGCTCGACCGAGGCGAAGAAGCGCCGCGTCCCTGCGTTCCGCGTGCTCACGGACCGCACGCTGCTCGGCATCGCCGAGACGCGCCCCGAGAGCGAGGCGCAGCTCCTCGCGGTGTCCGGGATGGGGATGGCGCTCCTCGCGAAGTACGGCAAGGTGCTGCTCGCGCTCGTCGCGCGCTCGTGAGTGGATGGCGCGGCGCGCCACCCGCCACCCTTGCCCACGGCTACGGCTCCCCGAACGCGCCGGCGAGCGGTTGAAGCCCGGGCCCTTCGTGGAAGCACGCGTCGCACACCGACCCATCGGGGCGCGCGCGGCGCCCTGACGAGCAGCTCCCGGACCGACGACCGCCGTCGTTCGATGTTAGGCTCGGTCTCAGGTGAGCTCATGCGTCTGATCGTCTCGTTCGGTGTCGCGTCGGTGCTGGTCCTGGGGGCGCTCGTCGCGTGCTCTTCGGGTGAGGAGGGCGGGGCTGCGCCGCCGGGAGCCGACGCCGACGCGGGCGGCGGGGGAGGGGGCGACGCCGCGGCGAGCGACGCGCCGTCGGGTGAGGGCGGCCCGGGAGCCGGCGACGTCCGCTTCTTCGAGAGCGGGACGCGCGTGAAGGTCCAGTCGTTCCGCGTGGACGAAGGCGAGTACTTCCGCACCTTCATCGACACGGATCTCGGGGAGCCGTGCACGCTGCGCGCGATCGGCGACGGATCGACCGCGGTCTGCCTGCCCGCGACGGCGTCGATCGCCTACTCCGATCCCTCGTGCACGACGCTCGTTGGGAAGGTCTCCGGTGAACCTGCGGGCTACGCGATAGGTCCGACGGAGACGGACGCGTGCGGGATCGCGAAGGACATCACGCTCTACCCGATCGGGGCCGCCATCGACACGGCGCTGATCTACGTCCGCGACGGGGCGGATTGCCTCGAGCAACTGGCCGACGGAGGGACCGTGCGGGCGCTCGGGGCGCCGCTGACCGTCGCTTCGGGGGGGATCGCGACGTTCGTCGCGAAGCGAGAGCCGGCGAGCTCGGCGCTGGAGCGTGTGCGGTGGGTCTCGAGCGACGGCGCAGCGGTCGTCGTCTCGAGTCCGTACGTGGACGTCGGCGCCCAGCGTGAGTGCTCGGCGACCGACGTCGGCGCGCCGGGGGCGACCGGCAGGCGGCGCTGCGTACCGGCGAAGCAGGCGATCCACATGGGCCCGGCGCTCCCGGGGACGGGGGGGCCGTTCACCGACGGGACATGCGCGACGCCGGCTGCGCGCACCGCGCTGGCGCCCGCGTGCGCCGCTCCGGACATCGTCCTTCGTCGCCGCACGGTCGTGCCGGCGGTCGGCTGCGCGGAGAGCTACTTCACGCTCGCGGAGGTCGGCTCCCAGATCACGGGCACGTACAGCGGGAGCCCCGGGAACTGCACGACGTTCACGCCTCCGCGGACCACGATGTGGTCGCTCGGCGCCGAGATCCCCATCACGACGTTCCCCGAGATCGAGGACGTGCTCGTCGGCGTGGGCCGAGTTCGCGCGAAGATCGCTCGGAGCAACGGCAGCACGCTCTCGCAGGTCGGCGCGTTCGACACCGCGGCGGACGCGCTGTGCTCCCCGACGAAGATCGGAGACGAGTGGTTCTGCACGAGCACCTTCGATCCGTCGCCCTGGTGCGGGTTCGACTACGCCGACTCCGCTTGCACGACGCCCATCTTGCTGCGGAACGCGTGCGACGTTCGCCCCCAGGCCGTCGTCCTGGGGACCGATCAAGGGGGCGGATTCTGCGCGGGGCCCGGCGCGGCCGAGGTCCGCCCCGTGCTCCCGGCGCCGCTCGCGCTCACCCAGTACTACGTGAAGGACGGCGAGGTGTGCCACGGTCCGCTCGACGTCCCGTCGCGCGCGTACGGCATCGGGGACGCGACTCCCCCGGCCTCCGTCTTCTCGAAGGTGACGTTCGCGATCGAGTGACGGCTTCGGCTCGGACGGGCGCCGCGCCCGCGAGCCAACGCGCTCGTGGGCGAATGGCGCGGCGTCCAGCGTCGCTCGCGCTGCGCGTCGTCGTCTCGGGCCGTGCCGTCGGCCTCGGGAGCCGTCGGCCCCGACCTCGGTAAATCCTCGACCTCAGTAGATGAGGATGTCGTCGAAGACGATCTCGTTCCCGTTGGAGCTCGTGCCGGCCCCTCCCAGGATGCCGATGGTGATCTCGGTCGCGGGCGCGAGCGGCCCCACAGTCGCAGCGATCTGCATCGGCGACTGATCGTCGACCGCGACGGTCATCGAGCCGTCGGCGTCGTAGCGAATGACGACGTGGTGCCAGGTGCTCACGACGTAGGACCTCTGATCGGTTCGCGGGGTCACCTCGAGCGGTGCGGGCTCCGCGTGCAGCGCGACGAGGCCGCCCAGATCACGGAGCGTCCGACGGCGGCCGTTCGCCGAGAGCTCGAGGAACGTGACGGCGTTGCCGATGCTCGTCGTGCGCTGCATCCAGAAGTCGATCGTCGTCGGGCACGGTCCGGAGATCGGCCGACCGAGCGAGACGACCTGCTCGCGGCTCATCGTCGAGAACTTGAGCGCCCTGGCTCCCGAGCGGGCGGGGGTGCCGAGGGAAAACTGCCCGTCGTCGACGGCGATCGGCCAGGTCGTGGCGCGGTCCTGGAGCCACGCCGCCGACTCGAACCCGTCCTGGAACGGCGTCCGGCACGTCGGCGGCGGCAGCGCATCGAGCCTCGCGTCGTGCGCCGACGCGGCGTCGCTCTCCGGGCCGTCGACCGATGGGGGGAGGTCGACCGGACCGCCGTCGAGCCTCGGCGCCAGGCCGACGGGCGGCGCACGCGGATCGTCGTCGAGATCGTCGAGGACTCGACCGCACGCGAGCGCTCCCTGCGCTACCGCGACGATCACGACCCACCAGGCGAGGCGACGCACGAAAATCATTGTGCCACGAGACTGCCCCCATGTGGAGCGTGCTGCTCGACCGCGCGTCGTGCGAGACTGTGCGGTTGGAGGTCTGAATGCCGGACTATCGCGGGAGCAGCTCGAGGTGCGGGGACATCCTGATCAACGTCTCGTCCAAGGCGGTCTCGCACTGCGGCATCGTCGTGAAGAACCGCGACGCGATCCACGCGACCGGAAGGGGCATGATGATCACCGACGTCGACATGTGGGGGGTGCAGTCGGACGTCTTCCGACCCCGCGCGCTGCTGCCGGCGCTCGCGGACGCCGTCGACACCATCGCGCGTCGGCTCCAGGCGCAGAACACCCAATACGGCGTGGCGCGCGCCGCGTTGAAGAGCTGGAGCGGCACCTCGTCGTTCGGATCCGGCGCGCGCGCGCGCCTCGCCAAGTACCGGGCGCGGATGGTCGTCCCGTTCGAGGACGCCGCGGAGGCCATCGTCAAGCACGTCTTCTGCTCGGAGCTCGTCGTCCTCTGCTACCAGCTCGCCAGCGCGGATGAGAACGGGCGCCACTTCATCAAGCTCGACGCGAAGCACACCCTGCCGAAGAACTTGCGGGCGTACCTCCAGAACGATCGAACGTACTGGGAGCACATCGGCCAGTTCGCCGGCGGCTGACCCGCCGAACGGCCGGCTCGCCGGCGGCCGACTCGCCGATCAGCGCGACCAGGCGGCGCCGAGCGGATCGGCGGCGAGGCGCTCGTCGGCCTCCTCGAGCTCCATGCCGAGGGCGCGCTCGCACGTGCCGAAGGCGAAGCCGGCGCGCGCCATCGCGGCGAGGGCCTTCTGGCGCGCGGCGCGATCGTCGTCGGCCGCCTCGCGCGCGTAGGGCCCGATGCGCCGCTTGCGCGCGAAGGCGAGCGCCGCGGCGAGCTCGACGTTCGCGTCGGTGGGGAGCGCCTCGCGCACGGTCTCGGCGGCGACGCCCTTCGCGGCGAGGTGCGCGGAGATCGCCCGGCGCGATCGGCCCGCGCGCGAGAGGCTCCTCGCGCGCGACGCGGCGTAGGCCGCGTCGTCGATCAGGCCGACCTCGCGGAAACGCGCCACGATCGCCGCGATGGATTCGCGGCACGTCGCGACGTCGGCCGCGACGAGCTCCGGATCTCGCCGGGCCCGCTCGGCGCGGCGCGCCCAGTTCGCCACCTTGCGATCGAGCGCCCGCGTGAGCGTGGCGGCGGTCGCCGAGCCGCGCGCGAGGTAGGACAGCGCCGCCTCGTGGAGCGCCGCCCGGGCGGGAGCGGGCCCCGGATCGGCGTCGCGATCGCGCGATCGACCGCGCGCGGCCCGCTCCTTCGCGCCGGCGGGAAAGCTGGTCGTCATCGCGCGTGCTCGGTCGTCGGGCGGTCCATCGCGCGAACTGCTAGCCTCGAAGGTGCCGCGCGGAAAGCGTCTTCGACCGCCCCGCGCGTGAATGAGGAGCCCGTCATGATCGAGATCCGCCTTCGCGCCGCCGCCTCGAATCCGTCCGCGCGTCCCTGGCGTTGGGGCGTGTCCCTCGCCGCGCTCGCCCTCTGCGTCGTCGCTCCGGTGGCGACGAGCCGGGCGCAGGACGCGGGCCGAGCGACGCGCGACCTCGAGAGCCTCCGGGCGCTCGAGCGCGTGACCATCGACGGAGGCCGTACGGTCCACATCGACGGCGGCGAGTCGATCACGATCGCGTCCGGCGCCGCGAGCATCACGATGAAGAAGGACGGCACGATCGTGATCAAGGGGACGGAGATCGTGATCGACGGCGAGAACAAGGCGACGGCGTCGCCCCCGAGCCCGCGCGTCCCGGACGGCCGGCGGGCCGCCCAGATGTCGGAGATCTTCTGACCGCCGGCGACTGAGACGCGCGGTCAGGCGGCGGCGTCGGTGTCGAGCTCCTTGAACAGCGGCGCGAGCTCCGGGCGTGTTCGGAGCGGCTCGCAGAAGCGCGTGGTCAGCTCGAGCAGCTCGGTCTCGAGCCGGTCGGCGTCCTTGCCGTGGTTCACGATGCGCGCTTCACACGCGTCCCGCGAGCTGTCGAGCTCCTGCTCGTGCTTCGAGAGGGCCGCGCGGAGCTCGCGCAGCTGGAAGTCGAGATCGTTCGCGACCCGCTCGGCGGCGTCGGCGAGCTCCTCGGAGCGCCGCGCCTCCTGCTGCAACGCGAGCCACTCGTCGACGGAGTCGGCGATCGATCGGTAGGCCTGCGCGAGGTCGGCAGACGGCTCGAGGAAGCCGCAGCGTCCCTCCCAGAACAGCGCCTCCTTGTGCGCAGCCTCGTACCGCGCGCGGGCGTCCCTGGCCTCGTCCTCGCACCGGCGCAGCGCCTCGCGGGCGGTGCGGAGATCCTCTTTGGCCTTCGACGCGTCGACGCCGAGCTGGTCGACCGCGAAGCCGAGCTGGGTCCGCTTCTCGCGACCCTTGCCGTCGATCTGCTCGAGCGTCTGCTGCGCCCGGAAGCTCTCCGTCCGGAGCGAGACGACCTGGCGCACGAGCGCGTTCGCCTGATCGAGGATCGTGGTGAGCTCCCCGGGAGCGCGCGCCTTGGCGCCGAAGGCCTTGGCGAGCATCTGGTCGAGGACGAAGACGCGCCGCGCCCACTGGTCGGCGGGCCCCGCGGCGAGGGTCGGGGGAGGGGCGGAGTGGACCACGTCCTCTTCGACGGCCGACGGCGGCGCGACGGCCTCGCGATCGCGGATGATCTCGAGGAGGTCCTGGTGGACGCGGTGCGCGTCGACGGGGCGGTCCGCGGGCGACTTCGCGAGCATGCGCTGGACGAGGTCGTCGAGCTCCTCCGGCACCCGCACGTTGAGCGAGCGCACGGGAGGCGGCGCCTCCTCCATGTGCTTGACGAAGAAGACCGTGACGTCGGGCGCGTTGAACGGCAGCTCGCCGGTGAGCATCTCGAAGAAGACGACGCCGAGCGCGTAGATGTCGCTCGATCCGCCGGTGTCGTCCCCCATGATGCGCTCGGGCGCCATGTACTGCGGCGTCCCGAAGAGCTCGCCTTGGCCGGTGAGACGCGAGTCCTGCCGGCTCTTGGCGATGCCGAAGTCGAGCACCTTCACGAGGTCCGAGCCGTCCTCGCGCCGGCAGAGGAAGATGTTCTCTGGCTTGATGTCGCGGTGGATGATCTCGAGGTCGTGCGCGCGGGCGACGCCGCGCGCGATCTGGATCATGACGTGGATCGCGCGGTCCACGTCGAGCGGCCCCCGCGCGATCACCGGCGCCAGCGACTCGCCTTGGAGCAGCTCCATGGCGATGTACGCGGTGCCGTCCTCGGTGTCGCCCTGGCCTTCGATCTCGATGATGTTCGGGTGCGCCAGCTTCTGCGCGGAGCGCGCCTCGCGGCGGAACCGCTCGCGGACGACCGCGTCGCTCGCGAGCAGCGGGTTCATGATCTTCACCGCGAGCTCCCGGTCGGTGAGCTTGTGCCGCGCGCGGTAGACGGTCGCCATGCCGCCTTCGCCGATGACCTCCTCGATGACGTAGCGGCCGGCGAGCAGCGTGCCGATGCGCGGATCGGGGAGCGTGACGAGGCTCGCGCCCTCGACGAAGCAGTACGTCGCCTCGTTCGGGTACCGCATCTTGCACTGAGGACAGGTCTTCACGTCGCGACTTCCCCGCGTCCCGTCGAGGCGCTTCATCATACGAGAACGCGCGGGACTCTTGGGATTTGAGCGTGGATGACGGATACTCGCCCCGGCGTTTCACGGTCACCGATGCACTTTCCGCCTCCTCCCCCCAGCGCACATCCGCGTACGGCGCCGCCCCCGTCGAGGCCGCCGCTCCACGGGCGCCACGCGCCGCCGCCGCCCCGCCCGCACCGCTGGGGGCTCCGCATCGGACTCACCGCCGGCTTGCTCGCGGTGCTCGCGGGCGGCGCCGCCGGCGCGAAGCTCCACTACCTGCCCACCGGAGCAGTGCTCCCCGGCCTCACCGTCGACGGACAGCGCCTCCCGGAGGAGGCGACCCCGGAGAGCGTTCGGGCGGTCGCCGACGCGCAGGCGCGCGCGCTCCTCGGCCGGAAGATCGCCCTCGCGCTCGGCGGTCACGATAGGCCCGTGCTCGAGGCGACGCTCGAGGAGCTCGGCGTCCGCGTCGACGTCGATCGCACGGCGTCGCTCGCGCTCCGCGCGGGGCAGGACGGTGACCTCATCACGCGCGCCGAGGCGGTGCGAGACGCGCGCGAGGGACGCGTCGACGTGCCCCTCTTCACGTACGTCGACCGCGACGTGGCGATGGAGAGGCTCCTCGCCCTCAAGGAGGTCGAGGACACCCAGCCCGTCTCGGCGCGGCTAGACCTCGACAAGCACGAGACCACACCCGAGCGGGACGGCCACTACATCGACGCGGACGAGACCATCGCCGCGCTCGAGCTCGCGGCGCGCGACCGCCGCACCGAGACGATCACGCTGCCGGTCAGGGCCTTCACGCCGCGCATCTCGTCGGCGTTCCTGAAGAGCCTCGACATCTCGGAGGTCGTCGCCGAGTACGAGACGCACTTCTCGCGGGGCGGCGAGCAGCGCCGCCGCGGCAAGAACATCGACAACGCGGCGCAGAAGCTCGACGGCCTCGTGATCTCGCCGGGCGAGCTCATCAGCTTCAACGACGTCGTGGGCGAGCGCAGCGAAGACAACGGCTTCGAGAAGAGCTGGGAGATCTTCAAGGGCGAGATGGTCGAGGGGATCGGCGGCGGGACCTGCCAGGTCGCGTCCACGTTCCACGCGGCGATCCTGTTCGGGGGCTTCGACGTCCTCGAGCGCCTGCCGCACTCGCGCCCGAGCGCGTACATCCCGATGGGGCTCGACTCCACCGTGGTCTTTCCGGCGGTCGATCTGAAGGTGCGCAACCCGCACCCGTTCCCGGTCGTCGTCCACGCCAAGAGCTCGGGCAACACGCTCCGCATCGAGCTCTTGGGCAAGATGCGCCCGGTGCGCGTCGGCTTCGGCCGCGAGGTGCTCGAGACCTTGCCGTTCAAGCGCAAGATCGAGGAGGACCCGACGCTGTCGGGGCGCAAGGTGCTCGTGAAGCAGCACGGCATCAAGGGCTTCAAGATCAAGCGGTCGCGCGTCTTCACGTACCCCGACGGGACGAAGCGGAAGGAAGAGACGACCGACACGTACCCGCCGACGACCGAGATCTACAAGGTGCCCGTCGGCTTCGACGTCGCGCTCCTCCCGGCCCTCCCCGGAGGCGAGGAGGACTCCGATCTCGGCGGCAACCCGTCGCCGGCGCCGCCGTCGGCGCGCGGCCCGTCGGCGACCGGCGTCGACGCGACGGCCGCGATGACGCCGCCGGAGCTCGCGTCCGAGAGCGCGGTCGAGCTCATCGACGCGCCGGGCGCACACGCGCCGAGCGCCTCGCAGCGCGATCCCGCCAAGACCATCTGGCTCCGGCGCTGACGCGGGGAGCGCCGATGACGCGGTCTGGCGTCAGCCGAGGCCGACGTAGAGGTTCTGGACGTCGTCGTCCTCGTCGAGCGCCTCGAGGAAGGCCTCGACCTCGCCGCGCTGCGCGTCGTCGAGCGTCACCGGGTTCTTCGCCTTCCACACGAGCGCCGCCGCCGCGACGGTCCAGCCGCGGTCGGCGAGCGCCTTGGCGACGGCGTCGAGATCGCCGGGCTCGGTGAAGAACCGCGTCGCCCCTTCGTCTCCGGCCTCGAGGTCCTGCGCGCCCGACTCGATGGCTGCCTCGTCCGCGTCCGCGCCGCCGGCGGGCGGAGCCGCCTCGACCTGCCCGACGCGGTTGAAGTCCCAGGACACCGAGCCGGACGCGCCCAGCTGGCCCTTGCGGAAAAGGACGCGCACGTTGGCGGAGGTCCGGTTTCGGTTGTCGGTGAGGCACTCGACGATCACGGGCACCTGATGCGGCGCGAAGCCCTCGTAGGTGACGGTCTCGTACTGCACTGCCTCGTCGAGCAGCCCCGCGCCCTTCTTGATCGCGCGCTCGAGCGTGTCCTTCGGCATCGACGCCTTCTTCGCGGCGTCGACGGCCATGCGCAGGCGCGGGTTCATGCCGGGATCCGCGCCGCTCTTCGCGGCGACCATGATCTCCTTCGCGAGCTTGGTGAAGGCCCGACCCTTTGCGTTCGCCGAGGCCTCGCGGCCCTTCTGCTTCCACTGTGCGCCCATGGCCACCCGCGATACCGCAACGGCGGGCGGAAAGGGAGAATTCGACGCACCGCGCGCCGCTTCGGCGCCGTCGTGCGCGGTCGCCGCGGCCCCGGCGAGACGCCGCGCCGGGCGGGCGCCGAATTTGACGCCCCGGTCGTCACATGGGAATCATCGAGGCCATGAGATCGAGAAGCCGCCTCTTCGCTCTCCCGATCCTCGGCGCCGCGCTCGTCGTGGGCCCCGCCGTCGCCGCTCCGCCGAGCGCGAAGCCCGCCGCGAGCGCGAAGCCGGCCGCCAAGCCCGCGTCCGCGCCGGCGACGAAGGGCGCCTCGGCGAACAAGAGCGCGCCGGCGACGAAGCGCACCGCGCCCGCCGCGAAGGGCACGCCGTCGCCGAAGACGCCGCGCGCGACCGACGGCAACACGCGCCGGACGGTGGCCGGCGGTCCGACCTACGACGACACCGCGCTCGGAGCGGACTCGCCGGAGCTCCGCGCGCTCGCGGCCGCCGAGCGCGAGCTCTTCCCGCCGTCGCAGCGCGATCTCTCCTCGCCCTGGCCTCAGGAGCTGCCGTTTCCGGTCGCGGCGACCGAGGACAAGCCGCGCGTCCACGCCTCGGGGCTCCCGCCCGCGCCCCTCCCGAGCGCGCCGCCCACGTCGTCCGAGGGCGGCAAGGACCTCTCGTGGCTCGCGAAGCTCGAGATGCCGGATCTGCCCGTGCGCTGGGACGCGCGCGTCGTGCGCTACCTCGAGTTCTTCAAGGACGATCCGCGCGGCCGCGCCACGTTCACGATCTGGCACCGGCGCTCGGGCCGGTACATGGCGGCGATCCGCCGGGCGCTCCGAAGCAAGAGCCTGCCCGAGGACCTCGCGTCGCTGGCGATGATCGAGAGCGGCTTCGAGCCCGGCGCGCGCTCTCCGGTCGGCGCCGTCGGCCTCTGGCAGTTCATGCCCGAGACCGGGAGGATCTACGGGCTGACTCAGGACCGCTGGGCGGATCAGCGCATGAGCGTGACGCTCGCGACCGAAGCCGCCGCCGACCACCTCGCCGATCTCCACCGCCGCTTCGGCAGCTGGGAGCTGGCGATGGCGGCCTACAACATGGGCTACGGCGGGGTGCTCGGCGCGGTCCGTCGCTACAACACGAACGACTACTGGGCGCTGTCGAAGCTCGAGGGATCGCTCCCGTGGGAGACGACGCTCTACGTGCCGAAGATCCTCGCCGCGGCGGTCGTCGCGAAGAACCTCGCGGCCTTCGGCTTTCAGGACGTCTCCGTCGAGCCGGCGCTGGAGGGCGAGGAGGTCCTCGTCGGGCCCGGCGTCGCGCTCGCGACGGTCGCCCAGGCGTGCGGCGTCACGACCAAGGAGGTCGAGCTGTTGAACCCGGAGCTCCGCGCGTCGCGCACGCCGCCCTCGCAGGGGTCGAGCGGCGCGCCGGCGGGCGACGCTCAGGGCGACGAGTGGCCCGTGAAGGTGCCGGCGGGGAAGGCGAGCGGCTGCTCCTCCAACCTCGCGCGCCTCCGGCGGAGCGAGCCCGCGGTCGAGCGCTACGTCGTGCGCTTCGGCGAGTCGCTCGAGCAGATCGCCCAGGCGCGGCGCGCGACGGTCGCGAAGCTGGTCGAGCTGAACGGCATCGTCCAGGGTGAGGTCGTCCGCGGCGGCACCGTGCTCCTCGTGCCCAAGGGCGGCGAGGGCGAGGTCCCCGCGGCGCCTGTCGATCCGAAGAAGACCGAGGACAAGCCGGTCGTCGTCGTCCCGCAGGAGAACTTCGTCTACCCCGATCGCAAGCGCGTCTTCTATCGCGTCCAGGTCGGCGACACGATCCGCGAGGTCTGCGCGGCCTTCAAGGTCGCGCCCGACGAGCTCCGTCGATGGAACGACATCGATCCGACGGCGCGCCTCGTCGAGAACATGACGCTCCAGCTCTACGTCCCCGCGTCGGCCGATCTCTCGTCCACCGTCGTGCTCGGCGAGGGGGACGTGCGCACCATCGTCGCCGGCACCGAGGAGTTCTTCCAGCACTGGGACGACAAGGGGCGCCGCCGCGTCGTCGTGACCGCGAAGGCCGGCGAGACGCTCGCCGTGATCGGCAAGCGCTACGACGTGTCGCCCGCGTCGATGGAGCGGATCAACCGCCGCGGCCGCTCGGAGGTCCTCTCCGAGGGCGAGCGCGTGGTGGTCTGGACGAAGGCTCCGGGCGGCGCGCCGTCGTCCGACGGCTCGGAGTCGCTCGCGAAGGCGGCCCCCGAGCCCGAGCCGACGCCGCCGCTCACCACGCCGCCGCTCCCGGACCAGCTGCCCGCGCTCCCGTGACCGCCGGGGCCGGCCGATCGAATCGAGGGTGCGGCGGGGCCCGCGCGTGACACAATTGGGCATGCGCGCCGTCCAGCGCCTCCTCGCCGTCGCCCTCCCGACGCTCGTCGCGTGCAACGCGCTCGTCGGGTTCGGCGAGCTCGAGAAGGTCACGACCGTGCGCGCGGACGCGGCCGACGACGACGACGACGACGACGACGATTCGCCGGGCGACCCGGCGAAGGACAGCGGAGGCTCGACGCCGGACGCGCCCCCCACGGGGCCGAGCTGCGATCCGGCGAAGCCCTTCGAGCCGCCCGTGGCGCTCGCGGGGCCGGTCAACAGCGCGGCGTTCGAGCTCGCGCCGACGCTGATGAAGAACGAGCTCACGATCGTCTTCCAGCGGACGGTCGGCTCCGACGGTGGCTCCGCGCTCATGGCGACGCGCGCGTCGGTCGACGAGCCGTTCGGCGAGCCCGTCGAGCTCACCGTCCTCGCGCAGGGGCTCGACGCCGTTCAACAACCGGCGATGTCGGTGGACGGTCTCGTCATCTTCTTCGTCGGGCTGGCCGGGCCGAACAGCGCCATCTACACGGCGTCGCGCGCGTCGACGACGGCGGCGTTCGGCAACCGCCGCGCGTTCGCCGAGGTGAACTCCAGCGCGAGCGAGTCGTTCCCGGGGCTCACGCCGGACGCGGCCGAGATGTGGTTGTCGATCCAGCCGAGCGTGTCGGCGCCGCGCCACCTCTTCCGGAGCGTGCGCGACCAGATCGGCGGCTACGGGCCGGCGGTCGCCGTCTCCGAGCTCGCGTCCGCGAGGAGCGAGGCGGGCGTCGCGTTCTCCGCGGACGGGCTGACGATCTTCTTCGGATCGGAGCGCGACGGCGGCAAGGGCGACAGCGACGTCTGGACGGCGAGCCGCGCGACGGTGACCGCGTCGTTCGGTCCGGCGACGCCGGTGGCCGAGCTGAACACCGCGAGCGGCGAGTACCCGGGCTGGGTCTCTCCCGACGGCTGCCGCCTCTACTTCGCGAGCGAGCGTCAGGGCGACGGCGATCTCTTCGTCGCGACGCGGGGCCGGTAGCCTCGCCTGACGGGGCCGGCGCGGATCAGAACTTGTAGTTGAGGCCGACGCCGAGGACGATCGCGCGCGCGCTGTACTCGCCGCCGTTGATCGGCTCGGTCCGGGTCGGGTTGCCGCGCACCGGGTTCACGCGCGGCACCTGGGCGTCGGCCGGATCGACCGTGGTGCTGTTGAGCAGCACCAGCGAGCCCACGGCGTCCATCCGCCAGTGCTCGCCGATGTGGACGCTCCCGCCGGCGCTGCCGATCAGCTTGTTGGCGTCGTAGGTGAGCGGCGAGACCCACTCCGGGGGGATCGCGCTCGTCTCGTAGGAGACGCCCGCGCGGAGGTCGATCCAGTAGTCGCGGAGGAGATCCTTGAGCGAGAGCTCGGTGCCGAGGCGGAACGAATTCGAGTCCTGGAAGTTGCGCGGGAGCGAGATCGGCGCGACGCCGAACGGGCTGGGGAAGCCGGTGACGTCGTACAGGGCGACGTTCTCCGGGCGGATGTCGATCGAGTCGTGCAGGCTCCAGAACTCGCGCACGTACGCCGCCTCGATCCGGATGCGCGACTCGTCGCCGAGGTCGGTGCGGTACTCGACTCCGCCGCGCAGCACCGGCGGCAGGCGGAAGCGAACCTGCGCGTCGTTGCCGACCTGCCGCGCGCGGTCGAACGGCGCCGCCGTGGGGAGGCGCACGTTGACCTGCGCGGGCGCGTTGATCCAGAAGGGGAGCTGGGCGGACGCGCCGAGGCGGAGGTTCTCGTTCGGGGCCGCGATGATCCCGAAGTTCGCGCTCGGCGCGACGATCGGCCCGACCTTGAGCTGGCTGAGCGCGTCGTACTGCGGGTCTTCGGGCGCCGCGATCACGCGGTCCGCGGGGCTCGCGCTGAACACGACGGTCGAGTTGAAGTTCCCGACCAGCGCCTGGATGCCGCCGCCGACGCGGAGCTGCTCGATCGGCTTGTAGGCGAAGTACCCGCCCGCGACGACGAGCGCGGAGCCCTCGAGCGAGACCAGCGAGTAGCGCGACGGCGACGGGTTGCCGTCGAGCGTGAGCGGATAGCTCGCGATCGCCGTGTACGGCGCGAAGACGCCGAAGGCCGCGGTGAGCTCCTTCTCCTTGCCGAAGTTGTACGAGCCCGCGATGGTCGGGATCGGGAGGAAGGGCGTCGAGCCGGTGACCTGCGGGAAGTCGACGGTCTGGACGGTGCCGCCCGCGGTGGTGACGTTGGTGCTCCGCGCGTACTCCGAGCTGAAGTTCAGCCAGGAGAAGTCGATGAGGATGCTCGTCCCGGCGTCGGCGAGCCCGGCGGGGTTGTACCAAATGGCGCCGAGATCGTCGGCGCCGGCCACGAACGCGCCGCCCCGGCCGAGCGGGCGCACGCCGCGATCGGCGGTGTAGAGGCCGCCGGCCTCCGCGCTCGAGGCGGCGAGGAGGACAGCGATGCCGAAGAGGGACGCGCGCGCGCTCACGTGCCCGCGAGGTTACCCGAGCTCAGCCAGGGGAGCGTCGAGATTTCCGCTCCCGGTCGGCCTCGCGCGACGGTCGCTCGCCCGCGCCGGTGGCGCTCGGGGTCGGACGAACGCGAGCGCCCGCCGCCCCGCGCGTGGGAACGAGGCATGCACCCCGCCGCGCGACCCCTCTCCGAAGGAGTAGCCATGAAAAAGTCGATTGTGACCCTCATCCTCGCGCTCGCCGCCAGCACGGCGTTCGCGCTCCCCGCCTTCGCGGGGGAGAAGCTGACGCTCGAGCAGGTCCCCGCCAAGGTGAAGGAGACCATCCAGAGCCACGTGAAGGACGGAAAGATCACCGAGATCGAGCGTGAGAAGGAGGGCAACGCGACCGTGTACGAGGTCGAGTACAAGAGCGCGAAGGGCACCGAGCACGAGCTGAAGATCGGTGAGGACGGGAAGGTCCTCAAGATGGAGAAGGACTGACCGGAGCGCGGCCGCCCTCGGCCTCGCCGCGCGGACGTGAGCGCACGCGCAGGAACGCGACGCCCGCGACGCCGGCGAGGCCGAGGAGCCGGAGCGTCCGATCGGCTCCGTTCTCGCCGCGGTAGGCGTAGTCCGAGGAGCGCGGCGTGTAGGGCTCGCGCTCGAGGGCGCGGACGAGCTCCGGATGGCCGAGGAGGCGTCCGTCGCGATCGAGCACCACGGTCCGCCGCTCGCGGATCGCCTCGACGACCGCGGCGGCGCTCGCCGGCTCGCGGACGAAGACGAGGGTGCGGCAGAGGCCGAGGACGCTCGCGAAGTGATAGTCGGACGAGCCGATCGCCGCGGGGCGGGGCGTCGTCTCCTCGTAGTAGGCGAGGAGATCGAGCCAGCTCCACTCCGGGCTCCGCGACGCGAACGCGATGGGGTGCATCAGCTCGACGCCGTCGAGCTGGGCACGGACCGGCGCGAGCCCGGGCTGGAAGCGCTTCACCGGGTGCGCGCCGATGGCGACGCCGCCCTGGGCGTGGATCTCGGCGACGACGCGCTCGATCGGCTGGTCCGGCGAGACCGTGCGCTCGAGGCCGACGGCGATGAGGTGGTAGCCGCCGGTCGTGACCTCCTCGCCGGGGATGACGATCGGTCCGCCGGTGGCGTCGGACCACGCGCGGGCGAGCCGTCCGGCGAGCACGGTGTTGTGTTCCGTCACGCTGATGGCGTCGAGCCCGCGCCGCTCTGCCTGGCGGACGAGCGACAGCGGCGAGAGCGTGCCGTCGCTGTAGGTCGTGTGCATGTGGAAATCGGCCTCGAGCACGCGGTAGCCGGCGCGACGGACGACGGGCCGCTCGGGGCGCGGATCGAACGCCGCGCCGCCGACGAGGCCGAGGACGACGAGCACGCACGCGACGAGCCACGCGCGCGAGATCGACGCGGCGGGCTGCTTCGCGAGGGGGCTTCGCGCGGCCATCGTCAGCGCCAGATCTGGGGGCCGAGCTGCCCCATCCCGAGGTAGTAGCCGACGACGATCGCCGTCAGGACGATCATGTGGAGCGCCGTGGCGATCGCCGCGCGCGCCCGAGTGAGGCCGAGGCCACGGCGGAAGCACGCGAACGTGAGCACGCCGCTCCACGCGAACGTCCCGAGCACGAGCGGCGGCACGACCGCGAAGAGGACGTCGGCCGGCGACGGCGCGAGCAGGCAGATCGCCGCGACCGCGAGGAGCGTGACGAGCCACGGTCCGTGGCCCGCGAGGTAGAGCGCGAACGCGCGGCGAAGCGGGACGTCCCGCGCGACGGCGCGCAGGGCAGCGGTGACGGCGACCAGCTGCGCGAGCGGGACGTACGCGAACGAGAACGTCGCGACGAACAGCTCGATCGGCGCGAGGCGCCCCGCGGCGGTCGTCGCGACGACCGCGCCGATGACGAAGAGCAGGCGCAGCGCGCCGCCCGTGATCGTCGGGGCGTCTTGGCCGCGCGCCCGCGCGAGGGCGTCGTACCCGCGGAAGGGGCGAACGACGAGCGTGGCGGCCGCGGAGAAGAGCACCTCCCGACGTTAGCGCCCCGGCTCGTCGCATGTCGACCGATGCGCCTCGACATGTCGGTCTGCAGTAATTCCGCGTGCCCACCGCCTCGGCTCGCCGTATCGATCGGTCGGGCGCTCCATCATAAAAACACTCGTGGACTTTTGACGCTCAAACGATACGACTAGTCGAATGCGGACCTCTTTGCGCGGTGCTCTCGCCTTCTCGGTCTTCACGACGGTCTTCATCGCCGCGGGCTGCGGCGAAGGCCCCTCGCCGGACGGCGAGGCGGGGCCGGGGGACGCGCCCGACAGGGTGACGACGATCGGCCCGGGCGGCGGCGTCGTCACCGCCTCCGACGGCGCGACGATCGAGATCCCCGAGGGGGCGCTCGACCGGGAGGTCGCGATCTCGATCACGCGGCTCGACGCGGCGCCCCTCTTCGCGCTCGGCGCGGGCTACCGGATGGCGCCCGACGGGCAGACGTTCCTGAAGCCGGTCATCCTCACGTTCCCGTTCACCGCGCCGCCGGCCGACCGGACCGAGCCGATCGTCATCGTGTCGACGCCGACGGGCAAGGAGGAGTGGGAGTCGCTCGGCGGCACGCTCGTCGACGCGACCCACGTGCGCGCGGCGACGACGCACTTCTCCGACGCCGCGGCGACGTTCTCGCCGGTGGCCTGGCTCGGGAGCGCGTGCGCGATCGGCGTGCTCGCCGCCGGCGGCTTCGATCCGAAGGATCCCATGTTCGCCTCGCTCGCGCCCCTCGACGTCCAGCGCGTCTGCTCCGGTGGCTCGCGGGCATCGAACAGCGCCGAGTGCCGCTACAACTGCGATCGCTGTCAGAGCTCGGCTTGGCTCGGCGGCTTCCCGGCGTTGCTCGCCGAGTACAGCAGCTGGAGCTCGGCGACGAACAACCTCGGCGGCAAGGGCAAGCAGACGGCCGACGCGATGGCCGGCTTCGTCGAGAAGCTCATCGAGATGTACAAGGGCTGGTGCATCCCGTACCGGCGCGCGAACCCGGTGCCGGGCTGGAGCGCCAAGGCGTGGTGCGACGCGCCCACGAACATGGCGTCGTTCTTCGGCAAGACCGCGGAGGTCGCGAACTACGCCGGCATCGCCATCGCCTGCCTCGAGGCGCTCGTCGACGCGGGGCGCCAGGTCGCCCGGGCGATCGGCATCACCGGACGCGACTACGGCTACCTCAACGACGCCTGGTACGAGTCGCTCTCGCTCGTCGCGTGCTCGGTCGTGAACGCGGCGAACACCTGCGCCGGCCTGGCCACCAGTCCGGGGACGGGTGGAACGAAGGCCGGCTACAGCGGGCTCATCGACTTCGTCGGCGGCAACCCCGTCTTCAACGCCGCCGTCCTCGGCTGCGGGACGGCGGTGGCCTGCCGCAACGAGGCCCTCTGCGAGATCACCGAGAAGGCCTGCGCGTACTACGATCAGGTCGCCGTGAAGCCGCTCCCCGGCTTCACGCCCGAGACGGGCTACGAGAAGGACAACGTCTGCTGCTGCCGCTCGAACGCGGCCGACGCGACCAAGCCCTCGTCGTGGTCGCTGACGGAGGAGCACCGGTGCCTCGACACGGGCAAGGTCTTCCACCCCGGCACGTGCGGCGGGCGCACGACGGAGGCGCGCTCGGAGGCGGGCCTCCCGACGAACGCCGACGAGTGCGCCGAGCGTGCGAAGGGCCCGACGCCGACCATCACCGGCAACGCCTGGGGCACGATGACCTGCCGGCACAAGGTCACCGGCGCGAACTGCATCACGTACACCATTGGCCACTGCGCCGATCAGTCGGCGTACGGCGCCGCCTGCTCCGAGGGCGGGATCGGCGGCGCGCCGCCGGTCATGGGGCCGCGCGAGTGCTCGCAGGACGAGTCGTCGACGACGTACCGCTGCCTCCACAGCTGGTGCGCGTACGGCTGCATCCCGGGCAACAGCCCGCCGGGCAGCCACGATGACGACTGGGAGCCGGTCTACACCTGCACCGACAACCCGGCCTGCGACTGAGGCGCGGAGTCGACTCTCGCCACGAGCCGGCGGCGGAGTCGGCTCAGCGCTTCGTGCCCTGGCGGATGACCTCGTAGAACTGCTCGAGGCCGCTCTCGGGATCGATCAGGAAGTCGACGACGTTCTTGCTGACCGCGGCGTAGTCCTTCTGGCGCAGCGTGCCGTCGTACTCCTCGTCGGGGTCCTCGCGGTTGACGTCCGCGATGACGTCGATGATGACCTCGAGCGGGGCCTGGCCCTTGAAGTCGCCGTCCTTGATCGGCGTGACGACCTTCCCGAGGACGCTGGCGAGGACCTGGTTCGGATCGATCTCGCGGCTGCAGACCTGGTTGCCCTCGGCGTCGAAGTACTTGCCGCTCAGGCGCGCGAGCAGCGCCATCTGCGCGTCGACCAGGCTCTTCTCCGTGAGCTTCCCCTTGTCGTCGTACTTCGAGCCGTCGACGGCCTGCGCGAGCACCTTGTAGAGCGGGACGAGGTTCTTCTCGTCGCGGAGGAGCTGGACCATGTCGTTCGCCGACGCGAGCAGGCTCGCGAGCGCGTCGTTCTTCGAGGCCGCGTCGAGCAGGTACTCGAGGAGCTTCTCGGTCTCGCGGCGACCCTCGGGGTCGCCCCGGAGGGCGTCCATGACGTCGACGCCGGCGGTGACCAGCGGGCCGGCGAGCGTCTCTTCGGCCTTCGCCGCGAGCTCTTCGCGCGCCCAGGTGCACTTCTCGTAGGGCGCGACGAACGACCTCGGGCAGTGCGCCCAGAGCTGCGCGCGGAGCATGTCGACGATCACCGGCGTCATCTTCGGGATGCTCGGGTTCGCGAACGCGGAGTTCGACCGGATCCCCGTCGTCCCGAGGAACTGGTCGACGAGCTGCGAGCGCGCGCGGCGCCAGCCGGCCCGGCGCTCCTTGTCGTTCGGGTTCTGCTCCTCGTACTTGTCGAACGCGACGTCGATCGAAAAGAGCGCGTTGGTGAGGAGGTACGCCGGCGTGACCTGCGGGACGGTCGTGCCGTCGTTGCGCGTCGTGGTGGTCTTCCCGTTGCGATCGGTCAGCTTGATCGAGCGCGCGTAGTCCGGATCGAGCGCGGCCCGCGTCGCCTGCGCGGCGACCTCGATCCCGCTCACGGTCCGCGTGCCCGCCGCCGTGCAGGCGCCGCTCGCGTCGGTCGCCGTGCACGTCTTGACCGCCATGTTCTCGAGCTCTTTGGCGAGCGCGCTCAGGGCCGGGATGACGTCGCCGGCGAACGCCTCGGCGACGAGCCCCTCGTAGGAGCTCATGCCCTCGCGCGTGCACTGCTTGCCGTCGGCGAGGCGGCACTCCTCGGGGGTCGCCTCCTTGCCGGGGTAGTGGCGGTAGATGATGCTCGAGAGCTCGAGGAAGAGGTCCTCACGGCGGTGCTTCACGAAGGCGCCGAGGAGCGGGCGGATGGCGTCGTAGAAGCCGAACTGCTCCCAGGTGAAGAGCGTGTTCTTGCCCTTCTCGCCGAGCCACTGGCCGCTCGGGCAGTTGCGGAGGCCGCGGACCTTGCCGTCGGCGCGCGCGTCCTTGGCGTCGGGGCTGGGATCGTCGATGACGCGCTCGGGGCAGGGGCTCGTGCCGATGCGGTCGCCCTGGAGATCGCCGACGAAGAGCTTCGTCTTGGCGTTCTTCGTGTCGTTCTTCAGATCGAAGAAGACGAGTCGGTTCAAGAACTTCGGCGTCGGCGCGACGATCTGTCCGGCCGCCGGCCACATCCCGACGAGGCCGCTCGAGTCCTCGATGATCCCGGCCATCGCCGTGACCGTGCCGGGGGCGCGGAGGATCGCCGGGCGCATGTAGATCGTCCCGCGCGGGATCTCGGCGTCGGGCTCGTACTGGCCCGCATTGGCGATCGCGTCGAGGTAGAACGCGCCGAGGTTCTCGATCTTGAAGACCGCGCACTCCGCGAACGTGCCCGGGACGGAGAGGCCCAGCGCGTGGACCTTGGCGTCGGCCTTGTTGCAGGCCGTGACGCCCATCGTGTCGCTGATGAGGCCGAGGAAGCGGTAGAGCGCGCTCCGGTTCTTGCCGGTGTACGGCGCGCTCCGGTCCACGGGCGTCTTCATCTCGCCCTTGCTCTTGGTCGTGATGTTGTACGTCGTGCCGTTGATGTCGTTCTCGTCGTAGGTGATCTCGTCTTTGAACGACGCGAACTTCGAGAAGATGGTCCCGAGCTGCGCCGACTCCGGCGCGGCGAGCGCCTTGAGGATGTCCTCGAGCAGGCCAGGCTCCTTCGCGACCTTCGCCATCACGTCGAGGTTCTCGTCCCAGAACGTCGACTCCCGCGGGATCGACGCCTCGGGGTGCTCCGCGGCGATGTCGAACGCGGCGCTCATCGCGCCGGTGACGCGCGCCGTCTGCCTGGCGTTCGTCGTGAAGAGCTCCTTCGTCATGGCGAGCGTCGCGTCGGCGCTCTTGTCGCCGAGGATCGCGCCGAGCGCGTAGACGAGGTCGAGCATCGGCGAGTCCTTCGTGCGGACGCCGTCGAACTGGATCGTCTTGTTCGCGTACTTCTTCGAGCGCGTCTCGCGCGGACCCATGACGACCGGGAGGCCGCCCATCATGTCCATGAGCGTCTCGTGCTTGGCCTCCGGGTCGGAGTTCACGAGCGGCTTCATGTCCTTCATCATCTGCGCGGCGAAGGTGCGGCTCGTGTCGATGTACTCGTAGAGCAGGCCGTCGCCGGCGGTGGCGCGGTCGAACCTGTCGCGGGCCGCGTCGGGCGCGCCCGGGAAGGAGAACGGCGACGGCGCGACCGACCCGTTCGACGTCTTGAAGCGCCCGACGGCGTCGAGATCGGGCAGGCCGTCACCGTCGGCGTCGACGAAGGGCGCGGGGACGGCGCCGCCGCGGATCATCGCGTAGCCGCGCGAGTCGCGGCGGACGATGTAGCGCGAGCTGCCGCTGACGAACGCCTCGTCCTCGGTGTAGAGCAGCTCCTGCATCATCTCGAGGTTGTCGCGCGGGCGGGAGATGACGACGCGGCCCGAGGCGTCGGTCCTGACGGTGAGCGGGGACGGCTTGGTCTCGTCGGCCTCGGCCGCGAGGAGCTCCTCGTGCCCGACCTCGAGCATCTTGTTGAGCGCGTGGTTGCCGGGGCCCGCGACCGGGATGCGGTCGCCGTCGGCGTCGCGCCGCGGGTTCGGCTCGTAGGGCTGCGAGTCGGCCGAGAGCAGCCGGAGGCTCGCGTTCGAGAAATCGCGGAGGCCAGGGTAGGCGACCACGGGGCGCGCGGCGCCGAGGGCGGTCTCGATCGGGCGATAGCCCTGGCGCGCGCTGATGCGCTGCCACGCCAGCTGAGCGTCCTCGTCCTTCTCGAACGCCGCGACGACGCGCGCGAGCGACTGCGTCGAGTGCGGGAGCGTCCCGTCGTTGTAGAGCTCGCCCATCCGCCCGAGCATGTCGGCGAGCGCGTCGACGAGCAGTCCCTCGCCGCTCTTCTTCGGCGCGCCGCACGACTTGGTCGGGTCGGCGTTGTCGAGGTCCTTGATCGCGATCTTCTCGTCCTCGGGGAACGTGGCGTCGAACGCGCGGATGAGATCGCCTCTGCGCCGCGCGAGCGCCTCGATGCGACCGATCGCCTTTGCGCGATCCTTGCGCTGCTTCTCGACGCTGACGGGCTGGTCGTTCTCGTCGACGAGGCCGGTCGCGACCGGGGGGAGCTTCGAGGTGTCGACGGTGTCGGCGTAGCCGCCGGAGAACGGCTTGTGGCAGACAGCGCGGAAGGACGCGCCGCTGAGGTCTTCGCGGAGCGCCTGCGCGGAGACGCGGTCGCAGATGACGCCGAACATCTCCTGACCGACGCTCCCGCGCGGGGGAGGGGTGCGCTCGGTGTCGAACTCGTGGCAGCCGGGCGCGAGGACGCTCAACGCGGTGAGCCCGACGACTCCGAGGAGGCTGACGCAACGCGCTGACGCGAAGCGCCAGACACGCTCCGCGCTGCTCCGATTCGGATAGCTGGAGGATCGGCTCTTATCCATCTCCGATCGACTAGACTCCGGCTTCGGCGTTGCTGTCATCGAAAAGCTGCGACCTTGTCGCATAACCGCCTCCCTCTCCACCCATCATCAAGCGAAAGGCGCGCCATGTTCGAGAAGACCACCGCGGTCATCCTAGCTGCCGGTCAGGGCACCCGGATGAAGAGCGGGCTGCCCAAGGTCCTGCATCCCGTCGCAGGCAAGCCGCTCGTCCACTACACCGTACGCGCGGCGCTCGAGGCCGGGTGCGGAGAGGTCGTCGTCGTCGTCGGACACGGTCGCGAAGCCGTCGAAGCGTACCTCGCGAAGGCGTTCGGCGCATCGGGCGAGAAGCCCGAGTGGGCCGGGCGGGTGAAGACGGCCGTGCAGACCGAGCAGCGGGGCACCGGCGACGCCGCCAAGGCGGGGCTGTCCGGTGTCCGCGCCGAGGCCGAGCGCGTCCTCCTCTTCTACGGCGACGTCCCGATGCTCGCCGCGGACGACGTGGCCGCCGTCGCGCGCGCGCTCGCCGAGGACGGCGGCGCGGCGGTGGCGATGGCCGCGTGCACGACCGAGGATCCGTTCGGCTACGGGCGTGTGATCCGCGACGAGCGAGGTCAGGTCGTCGAGATCCGCGAGCAGCGCGATCTCCGGAGCGACGCCGAGCGCGCCATCAAGGAGTGGAACCCGGGGATCTACGCGGCGACGCGGCGGTTCTTCGAGGAGGCGCTCGCCTCGCTCGCGCCGAACAACGCGCAGGGCGAGTACTACCTCACCGACATCGTCAGCTTCGCGGCCAAGCGCGGCGATCGCGTGGTGGCGGTGCCGTCGAACCCGGCCGTGATGGACGGCGTCAACGACCGCGCGCAGCTCGCGCTCGCCGACCGCGCGATGTGCGAGCGCATCCTGAAGAAGCACCGCGTCGCGGGGGTCACGATCCGCGACGGCGCGCGCATCGAGGACGGCGTCGAGATCGGCGCCGACGCCGTCGTCGAGAGCTTCGCCGTCCTCCGGGGCAAGACGCGGGTAGGGGCGGGCGCGGTCGTCGACGTCGGCTGCGTGCTGACGAACGCGGACGTCGGTGACGGCGTCGCGCTCAAGCCGTACAGCGTCGTGACCGACTCGATCGTCCGCGCCCGCGCGCAGGTCGGTCCGTTTTCGCACCTGCGGCCCGAGAGCGACGTCGGAGAAGAGGCGCACATCGGCAACTTCGTCGAGACCAAGAAGACGAAGCTCGATCGCGGCGCGAAGGCGAACCACCTCGCCTACCTCGGCGACGGCTTCGTCGGCGAGGGCGCCAACGTCGGCGCCGGCACCATCTTCTGCAACTACGACGGCTTCCAGAAGCACGTCACGCGCATCGGCAAGGGCGCGTTCATCGGCTCGGACTCGCAGCTCGTCGCGCCCGTCACGATCGGCGACGGCGCCTACGTCGGCACCGGCACCACCGTCACGAAGGACGTCCCCGCGGACGCGCTCGCGATCGGCCGCGCCAAGCAGGAGAACAAGGAGGGCTACGCGTCGCGCCTCCGCGGTCGCCTGAAGGCCCAGAAGGAAGCGGCCGCGCAGAAGAAGTGAAGAAGCGCGCAACTCGCGTGGCGCGCGGCCGACGGAGCTCATACCTCGGTCGGCTGAACGTCGACGCGGAAAGGCAGGCGCGATCGCAAGAACCTCGAAACACGCATGGTGGCGGGCGGCTCGGGAGCGACGAGGCTCCCGGGTCGCCCGTGCGTGAACCGAGGCGGGGCGCTCACGCCGGAGCGCCCGCGGGCGGTGGGATGCAGAAGCGCCGGACCACCGCGAGGAGATCCGCGAGGCGGATCGGCTTCGCCAGCACCTCCGCGGGCGCCAGCTCCTCGCACCGCTCGGCGAGACGATCGGCGGCGCTCATCACGACCGTCGGGATCCCGCGGAGCGAGCGATCGGCGAGCTGGATCTTCCGGACGTCCTCGCCGCGTACGCGCGGCATCGCGAGGTCGAGGAGCACGACCGCGGGGCGCGCTCGGCGCATCTGGGCGATCGCGGCGTCGCCGTCGCCCGCGGTCTTCACGGCGTAGCCCGCGTTTTCGAGGATCTCGACGATCGTCTCGCGGATGTCGCGGTCGTCCTCGACCACGAGGACGTAGCGGTCGCGCGTCGGGTCGGGCGTGCTCATCGGGCCTCCTCGCGGCGCACGAGCGGGAGCTCCAGCGTGAACGTGGAGCCCTTGCCGTTCTCGCTCTCGACGCGCACCGCGCCGCCGTGCTCCTCGACGATCATGCGCGTCACCCAGAGCCCGAGCCCGAGGCCGCCGAGGTGGCCTGCCGGGACCGCCTGCTCGAACTGCTCGAAGATGCGGTGCTGGTGCTCCCGGGCGATCCCGATCCCGCGATCGCGGACGAAGAGCTCCGCGACCTCGCCTCGGCGGTCGATCGCGAGCGTGACGGGCTTGCCTTCGCCGAACTTGATCGCGTTCGAGAGGACGTTCTCGACGGCGAGCTCGATGCGGAGGCGGTTCCAGTGCCCGACGACCTCGGCGCCGTCGACGAGCGTGACCGCCGTGCCCCGCCGCTCGATGAGCGGGCGCGAACGCTCGATGACGTCCGCGACCATCGCGCGCAGGCCGACGGCGTCGCGAGGGCCGGCCCGGCCGAACGTGATGTGCGTGAGGTCGAGCAGGTTGCCGACGAGGAGCCCGAGGCGGTCGACCTGGCGCGACGCGCTCTCGAGCTTGGCGGTCAGCTTGCCCGCGCCGGCGGAGCCGTCGCCGTGGACGAGGGCGAGCGCGCTCTCCACCTGGAGCCGCAGCGGGGTCAGCGGGGTCTTCAGCGCGTGCGAGGCGATCGCGATGAAGGCGTCGCGCGCGTGGACGGCGCGGTCGAGCTCGACGACGCGCCGCTCGAGCTCCTCGTAGAGGCGGAGGTTCTCGAGCGCCACCGACGCGCTGTCGGCGAGCGTCTGGAGCAGCCGAAGCTCCTCGTCCGTCGCGCGGTGCGGCGCAGCCCAGTAGTTGCCGATGGCGCCGATCGGCGCGTGCGCACGGATCGGGACCACGGCGAGGCTCTTCACGAACGTGGGCCTGAAGGTGTCGGCGGGGACGCGCTCGTCTTCGAAGACGTCCTCGATGACGGCCGGCGCGCCGCTCTGGATCACCCAGCCGCTGATGCTCCGCTCGATGGGAACGCGCCGGCCCTTCCAGAGCGGGGCGATGGCGTCCTCGTCGACGTAGTGACAGACGTCGCCTTCCCGGAGGATCATGGTCGCGCCGTCGGCGCCGGTCAGCCCGCGCGCGGCGTCGCGCACGACCGCCGAGACGCCGGCGAGATCGCGGGCCAGCGAGAGTCGCTGAACGGCATCGACGAGTCGTGACGCGCTATCCATCGCCCCTCACCCCTCCTCCCGTCTCCTATCGTCCTCGGGAAGCTGCCTCGATTCAATGCGCTTCGCGGTGGCGGACGCGTGAGCGACACCGCCCAACATGGTGCCCGGGCGGGGTCGGATCCGTGTGCGAAGGCGCGTCGATGACCGACCCCGCGGTATTCTCCGCTGTCGGCACATTTCCCGGATGCAAGCGGTCACTCGAACGACCCCGCGGGGTGGGACATGCCCTCCGAGGGACGCCGGTCGGGGCCGCCGCTCCGCTCGCGCTCTGGAGCCGGCGGCCGGTCCGCATCCGCTACTTGGCCTTCTGCCGGTATTTTGGCAAAGGTCTTTGACCATGGACGCACTCCGGGTTCGAGGAACGGGTAAGCCCCTCGTGGGCACGGTCCGCATCAGCGGCGCGAAGAACGCCGCGCTGCCCATCCTCTGCGCCACGCTCCTGTCCGACGGGGCGAGCAAGCTCAGGAACGTCCCGAAGCTCCGAGACATGGAGACGACGAGCGCGCTGCTCCGGTTCCTCGGGCGCGACGTCTCCTTCGACGCTCCGGAGGTGAACGTCGCGGCCGGCTCTCGGGTGAAGCCCGAGGCTCCGTACGAGCTCGTGAAGCAGATGCGCGCGAGCGTCCTCGTGCTCGGGCCGCTCGTCGCGCGGTTCGGCCGCGCGAAGGTGTCGCTCCCGGGCGGCTGCGCGATCGGCGCGCGCCCGATCGACCAGCACCTCAAGGGCCTCGAGGCGATGGGCTGCGTGATCCGGCTCGAGCGCGGCTACGTGATCGCCGAGGGGCCGGGCGGGGGCGGGCGTCTCCGGGGCGCCGAGGTCTGCTTCGACCTCCCGACGGTGACGGGCACCGAGAACTTGATGATGGCGGCGGCGCTCGCCAAGGGGCGCACCACGCTCGTCAACTGCGCGCGGGAGCCGGAGGTCGAGGAGCTCGGGCGGATCCTGAACAAGATGGGCGCCGAGGTGAACGGCGCCGGGACCGACGTCATCCACATCGTCGGGACCGATCGTGGCGAGCTCGCGCCGTTCGACCACGCCATCATCCCCGATCGAATCGAGGCCGGCACGTACATGTGCGCGGCGGCGATGCTCGAGGGCGGCGACGTCTTGCTCGAGGGCGCGGAGCTCGGCGACCTCGAGGCGCTCGCGACGAAGATGCGGGCGGCCGGCGTCGAGATCGCGACCGAGGGACAGAACATCCGCGTGCGCCGGAAGGGCCCGCTGCGCGCCGTCAACGTGACGACGAGCCCGCACCCGGGTTTCCCGACCGACATGCAGGCGCAGTTCCTCGCGCTCATGTGCCTGGCGCGGGGCGAGAGCGTCGTCAGCGAGACCATCTTCGAGAACCGCTTCATGCATGTCCCCGAGCTCCAGCGCATGGGCGCCAGCGTTGCGCTACGCGGGAACACGGCCGTGGTCCAGGGGGTGTCCAAGCTCTACGGCGCGTCCGTGATGGCGACCGATCTCCGCGCGAGCGCGTCGCTGGTCATCGCCGGCCTCGCCGCCGACGAGGAGACCGAGGTCCGCCGCGTCTACCACCTCGATCGTGGCTACGAGCGCATCGAGGAGAAGCTCGGCGGCCTCGGCGCCGACGTGAAGCGCGTCAGGGGCGCCGAGTCGTGAGCGGCGCGCTGCCTCCCTCCGAGCCGGCGGCCCCCGTGGCCGACGCCCGACCCGCGATCACCATCGCGCTCCCGAAGGGCCGCACGCTCGGCCCCGTCTCGAAGCTCTTCGCCCGCGCGGGGATGACCGGAGACGCGGGGACGACGCTCGCGAGCGCGCTCGACGAGGAGAGCCGCGCGCTCGTCCGGCGCGCGCGGCTCGACGGCTGGCTCATCCACCTCTTGCTCTTGAAGCCCGACGACGTCCCGACCTACGTGGCGTACGGGACGGCCGACCTCGGCGTCTGCGGGCGGGACGTCCTCGTCGAGCACGACGTCGACGCGTACCACCCGGTCGACCTCGGCATCGGGCGCTGCAGGTTGGTCGTGGCCGGCCCCGTCGGCGAGAAGCTCGACACGACGACGCGCATGCCCCGGATCGCCACGAAGTACCCGCGGGCGGCCGCGCGTCACTTCGCGCGCCGCGGCGTCCAGGTCGAGATCGTCAACGTCCAGAGCTCGGTCGAGCTCGCGCCGCTGACGGGGCTCGCCGACCTCATCGTCGATCTGGTCGAGACCGGGAGCACCCTCGCGCAGAACGGCCTCGAGGTGAAGGAGGAGGTCCTCTCGGTCTCCACGCTCCTCGTCGCGAACCGTGCGTCCTACAAGCTGCGCGCGGAGCCGATCCGCGCGCTCGTGCGGTCGCTGCGGTCCGTGCTCGGCGCCTGAGGCGGCGCGGCTCGCTCGCGGCGTCGCGGCCGCTCGACCGTCCGAGCGCGACCGTCGCCCGCTCGAGCGCGAGCGGTCCCCGGCTTTGCTCGCGGGCGTCCGTGCGCTTTGATTCCGGCATGTCGATTCGACGCGGGCCGAAGGCCCACCTCGGAGGAGAGTCAGGGAGCGCGTCCCGGTTTCGCTTTCGTCCGCTCGACGCATCGATCCGGCCGGCGCGTCCCGACGACGAGGACTTCCTCGTCGCCCTGAGCGCGCGCGTCTTTCGAGCGTACGTCCGCGACGCCGCGAGCACGATGCGCCGCATGTTGCGGACGCGGACCAGCGCGATCTCCGTCGCCGCGCACGACGAGACGCGCATCGGCTTCGTCGTCGTCGACGTCCGGGCGCTCGGGCGCGATTTCGGTCCGCTCCGGAGGCCGAGCGTGGCGCACCTCGACGCGATCGCCGTCCGGCCCAACATGTCGAGCCAGGGGGTCGGCCACCGGTTGCTCGCGCACGCCGAGGCGCTGGCGCGGGCGCGCGGCGCGGTGTCGATGTCCCTCCTGACGGCGGACACCAACACCGACGCGCAGCGCCTCTTCCTCAACGCGGGCTTCCAGATCCTCGCGCCGCTCGACAACGTGTACGTCGACGGCCAGCGCGCGCTCTCGATGTTCAAGGCGCTCTGACGAGGACGCCGGCGGACCGCGCGCTCAGGGCGCGCCGCCGTCGACGGCCGCGCCGTCTTCGCGCCGCGGCGGCGCGTCCAGACGGACGAGCGCGCGCCACTTTCGCAGCGTCGTGCGCCCCACGCCCTTCACGCGCAAGAGATCCTCGACGCGCTGGAAGCGGCCCAACCGCTGGCGGAGCGCGACGATCGCCTCGGCGCGCTTCGGTCCGACCCCGGGCAAACGACGGAGCTCGTCGACGCTCGCGTGGTTCACGAAGACCGGATCCTCCGGCGTGGCGCGCGCGTGCGACGTCTGCGGCGGCGGCGAGGGAGCCGCGGGCGCCGCGGGGAGCGGCGGCAGCTCGGGGGCAGCCCCAGGGGAGGGGCCCGGCGCGCCTGCGGAGCTCGTAGCCCCTGCCTGCGCTGCGCCGGCGACGAGCGCGTCCGCGCCGGGTAGCGCGCTCGCGGGGAGTGCGCGCGTGTCCACGCCGGCGAGCGCGTTCACGCCGTTCAGCGCGCTCGCTCCAGCCGGCGCGGCCGTCGCCGCGCGCCCGATCCAGGCCAGGACGACGAGCCCGACCGCGAGGATCACGACGCGCCCGGCGAGGCTGCTCCACGGCGACGCCGCGGCGAGCGCGCGGGCGCGCGCGAGCCAGCCCGGGGACGTCTGCGCGGGTGCGGGGGCTCCGAGCGTCCGGGAGAACGCCGCGTCGGTCCGGTCGCCGGGGGTCATGTCACGACCTCGCCGGCGAAGCCGCGCGGCCTCACGTCCCGCAGCTGCAGCGCGCCGCCCTGCGGGAAGGCGTCGAGCCTCACGTCGATCGTGCCGTCCGCGTTCACGTGGCCGACGCCGAGGGGACGCCACCAGCAGCGGCCCTCGCGCTCGACGATCGCGAAGACCGTCTTCTTCTTTCTCGCGTCCATCTGGACCTCCTCGTCCGCACCGGTTCACGTCGCGGGCCAGCGCCGCGATCGCGTGATCTCGGTCGCTTGGCGACGTGTCGACCTGGCCCATGCCACCGAGGCGCCGGCCCGAGGCCAACGCTCGGCCGCGCGACGACGCGGTCGCGCACGCGACACGTCGATCATGGCGGAGTCGGCGCCTCACCGCGCGTTCGCCGTCGAAATCGCGCGGACGCGGTCGCGGTCCTCGCCTCGTCACGCGGCACGTTCGTTGCTCGAGCGCGGCCATGAGCTACCTACGACGCCTCACGGCCGTCGTCGCGAGCGGCCTCGCGGTGGCCGGCTGCTTCTCTTGGGGGGCGGGGGACGGCGGGTGCGCGCCCGCGGGCAACGGGCTCACGGGAGCCGGCACCTTCACGTACGTCTGTACGAGCAGCGCCGATCCGGAGTGCGACGACCGCCTGACGATCGACGCGACCCAGCCGCTCCCCCAAGCGATCGCGCGCGGAGGGCGCTTCGGGCTCCTCTATTCGGGCGGCGCGGTCACGCCGGTCTCGTCGAAGGCGGCGCGGGTCACCGACACGGGCTTCGTCGCGCTTCGCAGCGGCAGCGTGGGCTTCGTAGTCCTCGCCGGGACGGAGGCGGTCGACGCCGTCCGCCTCGAGGTCGTCGAGGCGGACGGCATCGCGATCGGGAGCCTCGGGGCAGCGCTCGGCTCCGGGCGCTTCGGCGACGCGGAGCGCCTCGTCCTCGGCAGGCCGTTCACGCTCCGCGTCGCGGCGCTGCAGGGAGGGCAGCCGCTGGCCGGGACGCTCTCGGACGTCACGTGGACCGTCGATCCGCCGGAGCTCGCGACCGCGTTCGTCGGCGTCGGGACGTGCGAGCTCACGGCGAAGACACCGGGCTCGGGACGGGTGATCGCGGCGCGCGACGGGCTGGTCGCCGAGCTCCGCGTCCGCGTCGAGGAGGCCCCGGATCCCGGCGACGCCGGCGACGACTCCAGCGCGTCCGACGCCTCGGACGACGCCGACGCGTCGGACGACGTCGCGCCGCCCGACGCGAGCGACGACGGAGGTGATCCGTGAGCCCCCGCGCGCTCGTCCTCGCGACGTCGCTCGCGCTGGCCTCCCTCGCGTGCGAGCCTTCGCCCGAGACGTTCGCCCTCCAGCCGAGGAGCGGTCAGGCGATCGTCGGCGACACCGGCGCGCAGCGCGTGAGCCTCGTCGAGGGCGATGTGTTCGTGCTCGATACGACCCCGCTCGACGGCGACTTCGATCCGATGGACCTGTGCGTGCGGGCGACCTCGTCCGCTCCCGAGCGCGTGGAGGTGAGGGGCGTGCGGGGGAGCTGCCGGATGTTCGTCGTCGCGGCAAAGGAGGTCGGCTCGGCGACCGTGACGTTCGCCGCGCGGGACGGCGGCGCGACGCTTCGTGTCGACGTCACGGCGCCTCCGGAGCCCTGAGCGCGCGCCTCCGGCGCACGGAGCGCGTCACGAGGTCCGAGCTCTGCCGGTGGGGCGCCGCGCGATCACGGCGCATTTCCCTCCGTTTGTTCGGCGGTTGCGCTCCGTGATAAGCCACGTAAGAGTATCGGGATCGAGGAGGCATCGATGAACGACGAAGAGAGGCAGCAGATCGCACGCATCGAGCAGGAGCTCGCCCCTCGCGACGGCGCGAGCAACGTCGGTCGTCGCGCCTTCCTCGGCACCGCGGCCGCCGTCGCCGCTTCGTTGACCCCGGCGCTCGCGAGCGCCGCCAAGGATCCTCCGAAGAGCCTCGCCGCCGCCCCGCCCTCCGGCTTCTCGCCGTTCAACGCGCCGGGCAAGGTCGTCAAGGTCGCCAAGGCGGACTCGCTCCAGACGAACAAGCTCTATCCGAAGCCGGAAGCGGCCAAGGAGATGCTCACCAAGGCGCTCACCGAGCTCACCGGCAAGCCGGACCTCGTCACCGCGGTGCAGCAGTTCGTCCACAAGGACGACGTCGTCGTCGTGAAGGTGAACGGCATCGCGCAGTCGCAGATGGCGACGGGTAAGGAGCTCGTCTTGCCGTTCGTCGAGGCGATGATCGAGGGCGGGATCGATCCGGAGAAGATCACGCTGCTCGAGCAGTACGCCGGCTTCTTCAACGCGACCCGCATCACCGCGCAGAACGCGCCGAAGGGCGTGAAGATCGCGACCCACGCGAACGGCAACGCCACGATGGACGACCGCCTGATCCCGGGCACCGGGACGCGGACGAAGTTCGTGCGCTGGCTGACCGAGGCGACCGCGGCGATCAACTTCGCGCTGATCAAGGACCACTCGATCTGCGGCTACACGGGCGCGCTCAAGAACATGACGCACGGCTGCACGATCAACCCGCACGATTTCCACGTGCACCACGCGAGCCCGCAGATCGCGCTCCTCTACGCGCAGGACGTCATCAAGAGCCGCGTGCGACTGTGCATCGCTGACGGCTTCAAGGTCATGGCCGACGGCGGGCCGCTCTACAAGCGCCCGGAGTTCGTGAAGCCGCACGACGCCGTCTACGTCTCGACCGATCCGGTCGCGATCGACACGATCGGCTGGGAGGTCGTCGAGAAGTACCGCGCCGACTTCAAGCTCAAGACGCTCACCGAGGTGGGCCGCGAGCCGGCCTACATCAAGGCCGCCGCCGACCTCGGCCTCGGCATCCACGAGCGCGCGAAGATCCACCTCAAAGAAGTCACCGTCTGACGGGCCCGGCCCCGCGCCGGGCCTCGCCCGGGTCGAATGGGGAGGCTCGCGCGTCGAACTGGGCGCGGCGACGGTTTCCCCGTATCATGCTGCGTCGCCGTGGAGCAGAAGGACCATCCCCCGCCGGGCTCGGAGCCCGTCGTCATCTCCGAAAAAGCCGACACCCGTCGCGATCCGCGTGACGAGAGCGGTCGCGCGACGTTGCCCGACATCGAGGGGTTCAGCACCGTCCCAAAGACCCGCGATCGCGCCTGCCTGGTCGTCATCTACGGTCCGGAGCTCGGCAAGCGCGCCGCGCTCGGCCCCGGCACCTTCGAGATCGGCCGCTCCTCCCGCGCCGACCTGCCGATCGACCAGGAGAGCATCAGCCGCCAGCACGCGCGGATCACGTTCGACGGCGACCGCCACGTCATCGAGGACCTCGGCTCGACGAACGGCACGTTCGTCAACGACCAGAACCTCAAGCGGAGCCCGCTGAAGGACGGCGATCAGGTGAAGCTCGGTCGCTCGATCCTGAAGTACATGTCGGGCGACAACATCGAGGCGAACTACCACGAAGAGATCTACCGCCTGATGACGATGGATGCGCTCACGCAGACGCACAACCGTCGCTATTTCAACGAGGCGCTCGAGCGCGAGTACCAGCGCAGCCTCCGGTACCGGCGCGCGCTCTCGCTCGTCCTGTTCGACATCGATCACTTCAAGAAGATCAACGACACCTACGGCCACGTCGCGGGCGACAGCGTGCTCCGGCAGCTCGCGCGCGTCGTGAAGCCGCGCCTGCGCCAGCAAGACGTCCTCGCGCGGGTCGGCGGCGAGGAGTTCTCCGTCCTCCTGCCCGAAGTCGAGCCCGAGGGCGCGCTGGTCGCGGCCGAGAAGGTGCGCCGGCTCGTGGAGAGCGCGCGCTTCCTGGTCGATCAGAAGGAGTTCGGCTGCACCGTGAGCGTCGGCATCGCGTCGTTCGGCGCGCAGACGACCTCTCCGCAGATGCTCTACGAGTCCGCGGACAAGAACCTCTACGAGGCGAAGCGCGGCGGTCGGAACCGCGTCATCGGAGGCTGACCGGGCCGGTCGCCGGCGCCTGCGCGCTCTAGGGAGCGCCCGCTGGAGCGACGCCGCAGCCGCCGCACGCGCGGATCTCCGCGCCGCGCGAGATCCAGATCCGGATCCGCTCACGCTCCTGAAAGTCGAGCGGCGTGAGCTCGTACGCGGACGGGGCGGGGTTCTGCGCCGTCGGCGGCGGCGGGACGTAGTCCTCCGGAGGGTACGGGTACGGCATCTCCCGGCCCGCGACGTAGTCGCTCAGGATCATCCGATCCCGCTCCGCGGCGTTCGGATGCAGGATGAGCGGCGTCAGCGGCGTGAACGGCGCAGCGGGGGCGGGGATCGTGGGGGTGCCCTCCGGCGGCGTGCAGACGACGTTCGTGGCCGGTCCGGCGTCGATCACGGGCGGGCGCGCGAGCTCGAGCTTGTACGTGAGCCAGCTCGATCCGGGATCGCCCGGCTTGATGATCTCCATGTTCGCGCCGAACAGCGAGGGCGTCGACTCGGGCCGGGTCGCGCTCGCCGCGGTGTTCGAGCCCTGCGCGATCCTCCCGCGCGCGGTCACGCGCACGCCCTCCGACGTGGCGAGCACCAGCCCCGCCGCGGCGCGCGCCGACGCCCCGTGACAGAGCGGACCGCTGCACTTCGCGACGAAGATCGGCAGGACGTCGGCGCAGAAGTCGACGGTCGGCTCGAACGTCCGCTCCTGCGTCGGCGGTCCCGCGCGGAAGACGAGCTCGAGCTTCTGGTTTGCCGCGAGCGGCGCGCGATCGATGGCGCGGAAGCCGCCGATGTCGGCCTTCGGATCCCGCGGGACGAGCAGGACCAGCTTGTACGACTGATCGGGCGTGAGCCACGGTACGCCGGGCCCGCCGGGCCCGACGATGGTGACCGTGCGGGCCACCGGAT
The DNA here is from genome assembly GCA_019637195.1 of Labilithrix sp. Classification (GTDB taxonomy): domain Bacteria; phylum Myxococcota_A; class Polyangia; order Polyangiales; family Polyangiaceae; genus Labilithrix. The sequence goes on from JAHBWA010000051.1 coordinate 48,904, forward strand.
CGTAGAGCGTCCTGATCGCGGCGTTCTCGAGCGGGGTGTTGGTGTTGTCGACGACGACGTACGACTGGCGCGTGACCGTCGCCGGCAGCAGGTAGCGATCGAAGGCGAGCTGAATCACGCCGTCCGCCGCGACGATCCCGTCGTTCGCGTCGATCGTGTTGCTGACGACGAGGATCGGAGGTCCCTCGGTCCGCTGGTCGCTCTGCGTCCCCTCGATGTCACACGCGAAAGCGGCCGCCGCGAACGCGGAGGCCGCGAGCATCACGACGCGGCGTCGCCGAACGGTCCGCGCCCGCGGCGCGGCGGAGAGCTTCAGCTCTCGGCGTACATCACGAGCTGCTCCTTCATCACCTGATCGTTCACGCCCGTGCGGACGTGGTCCTTCAAGACATCGGCCAGGGTGATGAGGAGATCGTCGACGCCCTTGTCCTCGATCAGCTTCTGCAGGAGGGCCTTCGCCTCCCGGCTGTCGTCGCCGCGGAGGAACTGCCGCACCGTGTCGAGCGAGATCTCCCCCTGAAAGTCCACGTAGATATTGTCCAAGAGGTATCGGACGAGCTCTTTCATGGGGGGTCTCCTCAGGCGAAGGGCGGCAGGTGCCGAACGAGCAGCCCATATAGTCACCGTCGGCGTTGTCACACAACCCAAAACATGTGGATTGCGTGGCAAATCCCCCGGAGGGCGGGTTTGGCCGATTGATCGGGCCGGGCCCTGGGCCCGGATCGCGCGGTTTGTCGCGCCTCTCCGGCCGCGGTCGATCGGGCCGGCTCACTGGCACCTCTGGAGGACGAACGCGCCGGGCTCGTGGCAGACGTAGCAGGGCCGCGGGTTGCGGCGGAGCTGCGCCGCGCACCCGCCGGCGAAGCCCCCGCTGTGCGGGTTGAAGCCGCCGCCGATCCCCTGACCTCCGTGGCAGATGACGCAGTCGCGCTCGATATGGCAGCTCACGCACGCGTTGAGGTTGCGCATCGCCTCGAACGCGTGATGACCCGGCCGGCGCGGCGCGTCGCTCCACTCCTGCTTCGGCGGGTGGAAGCGGCCCGCCTCGCGCACGGCGGTGGGGCCGCTCATCGAGACGCCGAGCCGCTGGTGGCAGCCGAGGCAGAAGCTCTGCTCGCGGTGGCAGCTCGTGCACTTCTGCATCGCGAGCCGCGCCTCGGTCGCGTGCATGTTGAGGTAGTCCGCCGGGTGGATGCTCCGCGGACGGACGCGGCCGTCGTGGCACCCGGTGCAGTACTCTTCCTTGTGGCAGTTGGCGCAGAACTGCGAGTCGTTCGCGGCGACGTACTTGTGACGCTGGATGAAGTCGGGGGCGTGCTGGGCGTTGTGCATCCACCGCGGCGGGTTCATCACGCCGGTCGCGAACGTCGTCTTGAGGCGCCCGCCCTCGGCGCCGCCGCCCTTGATGTGGCACGTGTCGCACGCGCTCTTCGCGTCGCCGCGCGCGGCCGCGTCGGGGTGCTGGTGACAGCCGAAGCAGCCGCGCATTCGCGGGAGCTGGTCACGCGTCGCGAGCTCGAGCTCCTGGACGTCGCCGTGGCACTGCTGGCACTGGATGTTGCGCGCGGCGTGCTTCTGGTGGTCGAACACCAGGTTCGGCCGCGGGATGTAGAACTTCGCGACGCGGTTGCCGTGGCCCTCCTCGTAGCCGACGTGGCAGAAGCCGCACTTGCCCGAGGCCTCGTCGCCCGCCTGCACGGCGGAGAGGTCGGAGTGATCGCTGCCGTGGCAGTCGTCGCAGAGGTTCGGCTTCGGGGTCAGCACGTCGGCGACCGACCGGCTCGTCAGCGCGCCCGCGTGGCAGGCCTTGCACGTGAGCTTCTGCCCGCCGACGTGGAGCTTGTGGTTGAAGCGGATCGTCAGCTTCTGCGGCGGGTAGATCGCCGCCGACGGCCCGGTGTCGTGCTCGAACGCGCCGGGCGGGAGCCACGCGAGCGGGACGCGCGCGTCGCCGGGCAGCGGCGCGAAGCCGGACGTGAACGGCGCCCCCGCCGCGACGTGCGCCGGACCTGCGGTCGCCGCGACGTGCGCCGGACCGTCCGTCGGCCCGGCGTCCAGACCCGCCGTCGGCGCGGAGGCGGCGGACGGCGCGTGGGGAGCGGCGTCCGCCGCCGGCGAGGGATCCTGCGCGAACGCCGTCCCGAGGGCGCCGAAGAGCGCGACGATCAGCACGACGAGAGCGCTGGGGCGTCCGCGCCGCGTCTCCTCGTGCTCCTGCGTCGCGATTTCGGTGGGGGTGGGGTTCATCGACGATGCGTTCCTGCGGCGTAGCGAGGCTCAGTTGGCGAGCGCGAGGGTGACCCAGAGCATCGCGCGGAAGCGCTGTCCGGCGACGCGGTTCATGTCGTGCTGGAAGTCGGCGAGGACGAGCGATCGCGTGAAGAGCTTGTAGCCGACCCCGAGGACGTAGCCGAAGTTGGTCGCGTCGCGGCCTTCGCGGAGCTTGTCGTTCCAGTGCCAGACGCCGGTCCGCGCCTGGAGCACGTAGCGCGTCTCGAGCGTGCGCTCTCCGTAGACGTCCATGCCGACGCGATCCCCCGAGCGATGGACGTCGGCGACGCCGCGCGCCCCGAGGTGCCCCTCGCCGATCCGGTAGCGGCCGGCGAGGTTCGCGCCGCCCATCGGATCGACGGCGCTCGTCGGGTAGTAGTTCGCCTCGGCCAGGCCGTTCGGCGACGAGCCGCGGACGGCCTCGTCCTCGGTCTGCAGGGTGAACGCGCGCGCGCGGAGGCCGCCCGATACGCCGAGGCGCGGGGTCGGGTCCCACGACGCGCGGAGGCCGACGTCGTTCATCGGCATCGCCATGAAGAAGCTCCAGATCGAGTCGGCGTCGAACGTCGGGCGGAAGTAGTCGTAGTCGACGCTCAGCGTGAGCTTGTCGCTCGAGTACCAGTCGAGCGACGCGAAGACGTTCGCCATCTGCTTCACGTAGAGGTCGTACGCGAAGCCCGCCTTGACTCCGCCGAGCGTCGGGAGCGACCCCTCGACCGCGTAGCCGATGCGCTCCTGCGAGATGCGCGAGCCGTCGTAGGTCGCCGGAGCGCGCAGCGCGCTCGCGAACTGCGAGACGTTCGACGCGCCGGTGTTGTAGACGCGGCGGTAGGTGAGCCGCCCGTGGAGCCAGGTGAAGCCCGCCGACTCGAGCGCGCCGCCGATCGCGGGCGCGATGTCGTTCGGCTGGAACGACGGATAGAGCGAGGGATCGCGCTCGTAGCCGGAGCGGTCGCCGCGCCAGATGCCGTCGCGCTCGAAGCGCGACGTCGAGAGCGGGAGCCCGCCGCGCTGCTCGAGGCCTCCGTAGACCTCGACGGCGAAATAGTACGGCGTCGTGACCTTGATCTGCCCGCCGTCGAAGGACCACCAGCCGAGCGCGTCCGTCACGTACTGGCGCCCGAGGCGGAAGCCCATGAGGCCGTTGAAGAAGCGTCGCCCCTCGATGTAGCCGTACATCAGGTCGACCGGTCCGCGCGAGAAGCCGGGCACGAGGCGGTCGGCGCGGGCGATCTCGGTCTCGTCGGCGCTGCCGCCGTAGTCGGCGTCGTAGCGGAGGCGCGCGCGGAACGTGACGGTCGGCGCGAGCGGGTCGTCGGGCCTGTCGAAGAGATCGTAGACCGCGACGCCGAGGGTGCTCGTGAGCCGTCGCCGGGAGAGGATCGTCTGCCCCGTCGGGCTGCGCATCTCGTAGAACTGCGCGGCCGTGTCGGTCGTGACCTCGGCGTCGAGCGGCCGGTCCCGCGTGGGGCTCGGCGGGCCGGCGCTCGCCCCGGGCTCGACGCCGGTCGCGTCGCCGGCGTACGCGGAGCCCTCGGCCAACGTGGAGGCGATGACGGCGACGGCCGCGAGGAGGAGAGCGCGCATGGAACCGCGCGGCGACCGCGTGGGGGTCAGCGCGCGGGCAGCATCGAGGAACCGTCGAGGTCGTGTCAACGGCGGAGGTCCCGCGTCCCGGCGAGGTAGGGAGAGGTGCGCGCGAGCCAGGGAAGGCGCGGCCGGCTCCCGCCCGAATGCCGAGCCGAAGTGATAGGTTGACGCATCGCGGCCCTGGGTGGCACGCTTCCTGGGCCGCGGAATGACCGAGAGCGCACAAAGATATCGCGTCGTCGAAAAGCTCGAGTCGGGCGGTATGGCCGAGGTGTTTCGCGCGGAGAGCGAAGGCCTTCAGGGCTTCCGCAAGCAGGTCGCGATCAAGCGCGTCCTGCCGCACCTCAGCGAGAAGAAGCGCTTCATCGCGATGTTCCTCGACGAGGCGCGCGTCACCGCGCAGCTGACGCACTCGAACTGCGTCCAGGTCTTCGACATCGGCGTCGGCGACAACGCCTACTTCATCGTCATGGAGTACGTCGACGGAGCGAACCTCAAGTCGATCGCCGAGTCGCTGAAGAAGCAGGGCAAGGACTTCCCGGTCGCCGCCGCCGCGTTCATCGCCCACGAGATCTGCAAGGGCCTCAGCTACGCGCACGAGCTGACCGACCAGCACGGGATGCCGCTCAACATCGTCCACCGGGACATGTCCCCGCCGAACGTCCTCGTGACGAAGTACGGCGAGGTGAAGATCGTGGACTTCGGGCTGGCGAAGGCGAGCTCGCAGCTCGAGAAGAGCGAGCCCGGCATCATCAAGGGCAAGTTCTCCTACCTCTCGCCGGAGGCGGCGGTCGGCCAGGACGTCGACGCGAAGACCGACATCTTCGCCGTCGGCATCATCCTCTGGGAGCTGCTCGCCGGGCAGCGGCTCTTCCTCGGCGAGACCGACTTCCAGACCGTCAAGAAGGTCCAGCAGGCGCAGGTGCCGCCGATCTCCCAGGTCAACCGGCGCGTTCCGCCGGAGCTCGAGCGCATCGTCAACAAGGCGCTCGCGAAGGAGATGATCCATCGCTACGGCACGGCGCGCGAGCTCGGACAGGACCTGAGCCGCTTCCTCTACGCGTTCGGCCAGCCGATCAGCACCTTCGACGTCGCGACGATCGTGCAGAGCACGATGCGCGAGAAGCAGCGCGTGCGGCCGCCGCAAGGCTCGATCATCGACAAGCTGATCGAAGAGGCGCTCTTCGAGTTCACCTCCCTCAAGGAGGACGGCGCCCCGTCCGAGGGCGCGATCAAGATCGGCGCCGCGGCGCCGCTGAACCCCGGCCAGTTCGTCGACCCGACCAACTGGGCGGAGGAGATCGCGATCCAGGACAAGCGCCCGCAGCAGACCTTCGAGCAGATCCGTCACTCGCTGCCGGGCGACGTCTTCGAGCAGGGCAACCTCTCGGCGCTCGAAGAGGAGCCGATGCCCTCGTCGGCTCCGCACCTGCCGCCGTCATCCCCGCCGGCGCAGCTGACCCCGTTGGGCGCGACGTCGACCCCGAACGCGCTCGGCGCCGCGACGGCCGCGGGGCCTCACTCGTCGCGGACCGCCGGCGGCGCGAGCAACGCGGCGATCGGCGTGGTCCTGCTCCTCGTCGCGGCGGCGGCCGCCGGCGCGGCGTGGTTCACGGGGCTGATACCCCATCAGTAGTTGATCGCCGGCTGCGGCCGAGGTAGGGCGTAGCCCCATGGCCGCGACCTACCGCCGCTCTGCCATCGTGCTGCTCGCCGCCACCGGCGCGTCGTGCTCGCTCTTCACCGCGAACAGCAGCAGTGAGGGGCGCGGCGGCCCGTGCCCCTCGGGCATGGCGCACATCACGACCGACTCGTCGCCCGCGCGCTCGTACTGCATCGATCGCTGGGAGGGCTCGATCGTCGAGCTCCAGGGCAAGAAGGAGGTCGGCCACGCACCTTACGAGCCGGTGACGAAGCTCAAGGTGAAGGCCGTCTCGAAGCCCGGCGTGGTCCCGCAAGGCTACATCTCGAAGAACGAGGCCGAGTCCGCGTGCGCAGCGGCGAAGAAGCGGCTCTGCACCGGCGAGGAGTGGCAGTTCGCGTGCCGCGGCAAGCAGCCGACGACCTTCCCCTACGGAGACGAGCGCAAGGACGGCTACTGCAACGACTCCGGCCGCGCGCCGCTCGCGAAGCTGAACCCCGGGATGGGCGACGCCGTCTACGCCTCGCACGACGCGATGAACGATCCGCGCATCAACCGCGCCGAGAACACCGTCGCGCGGACGGGCGCGTTCTCGAAGTGCAAGAATGCGTTCGGCGTCTACGACATGGTCGGAAACCTCCACGAGTGGACCGCCGACGTGAACGGATCGCGCGGCGTGTTCCGCGGCGGCTACTACCAGGACACGCGCATCAACGGCGACGGCTGCAAGTACAAGACGGTCGCCCATGACGTGAGCTACCACGACTACTCGACCGGCTTCCGCTGCTGCGCCGACGCGCGCTGAGCGCCCGGCGCGCTCCGGTAGGCGCGGCGCGGACTCGCCGCGTGCGCGGTGAGCGCGGCGCGGAATCGCTGCGTGCGCGGTGAGCGCGGCGCGGACTCGCCGCGTGCGCGGTGAGCGCGGCGCGGACTCGCCGCGTGCGCGGTGAGCGCGGCGCGGACTCGCCGCGTGCGCGATCACTTGCAATCGATTGGGCGGCCCGGACGGTTCGTGACGGTGCAGGACGTCTTGCAGGTGATCGACTTCGTGAAGACGCCGCCCTGGCAGACGAGCTCGGTCTTCCCGTCGACCGAGCACACGACCTGCCCGGGGATCCCGCAGGGATCCCCCGCGAGCGACTGCGTGAGGTCGCACGACGGCGTCTCGCCGCGGCTGAAGCACCCGTGCTGCCCGCGGCAGTAGCGGTAGAGCGCGAACTTGCCGTCGCGGCAGACGACCATGTGCTTCTGATCGCCGGAGCACGCGACCGCGCCCTGCGTCTTGCACGCATCGCCTTGCTCGGCGATCGACGTGTCGCACGAGACCGAGCGCCCGAGCATCGTGCAGCCCGCCTTGCCCCGGCACTCGAGCCACGGCTCGAACTTGCCGTGCTTGCAGATCACCGCGCGCCGCTTGTCGGGTGAGCACGCATACTCGTCGTCCTCCTCACCGAGGCACGGATCGCCGGCGCTCGCGATCGAGTCGTCGCAGCTCGCGTGGTCCTTGTACTTCGCGCAGCCCAGCGGGCCAGCGCAGGCGACCTCGACGAAGGTGCCGCCATGGCAGGCGAGCGCCGTTTGCGGGTCGATGCAGGTCGACTCCGTGCCCTTGCAGCTACCGCCCGCCTTCTTCTTGCAACCGGCGGCGAGGACCGCCGCGGCGGCGAACGCGAACACGACGACGACGCGCGACTTGCTCATGGGCGGGGAGGCCCGGCGCG
>JAHBWA010000052.1 GCA_019637195.1 Labilithrix sp.
AAGGGCACTTCCGCGACGTTGACACGCATCGGCCTCCGCTTGACCATCGTGCCCTTTGATCCGAGTGGGGTGCAAATGCTCGACGCTCTCTCTTCAGAATGGTCGCGACCGTACAAGATCGTGCGGGTTCTTCAGGCTCTCGGGATGGACGTGCCGCAGCGCCTACGCCGCGAGCGTCGTGCCCTATTGATCGAGGCCCTGAAGAAAAGCGGCATCGAGGCATGCCTCCCCGATGAGAGCCCGATCGACCTGACCGACTCCCCTGGTATCGAGGCAAAGATCCGGCTCCGCTTGGCGGCTCGAACGCCGCTCCCGGGGCGAGAGTTTGGCTACCCGGTCGTGGGGCGCGTTCCCTCTGGCGGAATGGCCGAGTGTTTCAAGGTGAAGGACCCCGGCGGTGTCGTCCGCTTCCTGAAGAAGGTGCCGGTCGCGGGCGTGCACGGCGATGCCCTGCGACGTGAATTGGAGATCTACTCGAAGCTCGAACGAGCGGAAGCCACGCACGTCTTGGAGATCATCGAGCACAAGGAGGCCGGTGACTTCATCGGTCTGATCATGGAGCTCGACGGAGGGACGCTCGAAGAATATCGGGAGCAGCACCCCGACATCTCACCGAGCGACGTGAAGCTCATCGCGAGGGACATCCTGGCAGGTCTCCGCGAGCTCCACGCGCTGGAGATCGTTCATCGTGACCTCAAGCCACCGAACGTCCTGCGTGCCGGTGATCGCTGGAAGCTCGCCGACTTCGGCATCTCCAAAAATCTCGCTCGCCTCCTCACGCAGGGACGCACGTTCCAGCGACACGGAACCCCGGGATATACCGCGCCGGAGCAATGGGATGGCCGCGAGGCGCACCCCTCCGCCGACATCTATGCATTCGGGAAGATTCTCGTCTTCCTCCTGACGGGGGAGACGGACATCGACCGTCTCATCGATCAGCCGCGGTGGGCGGAGCTTGTCCGCAGCTGCACCGATCCCGACCCGTCGAAGCGCGCCGCGCTCGACGCCATCGAGCGGACGCTCGACCAGTTGTGAGCGATCTTCCTCTGCACGAGCTAAACGTCCGAGCTGCACGCGATCGTCGGCTAGGCCGATTGATCGCGGAGAAGACTGGACTGTCCTACGCGATCGTCCGCGGTCGGCTGGTGCGTGCGCATGGTCGGACGTTGCTCCGCAACTTGTTTGCCGAACTCTGGCGGGCGTCGAGGGTCGGCTCCAAGCCGTCGGTTCGGCAGGAACCCGCACCGAACGGACCGGCGGCACGCCATCCTGCGCAACCGGCAGCTCATACGATCCACCGCGTCCGGCAGGAGTTCTCGACGAGCTGCGGCGTCGCCGTCGTCGCCATGTTCGCCCGCGTCTCGCATCGCGAGGCGATGTCGATCATGTTTCCGAACGGGACGACGGGGGACTATCGGACCTGGCTCAAGGACCTCAAGCGAGCCCTCGACCACTTCGGCGTGACGTACGCGTCAAGATGGTTCCGATTTCGATCCTGGGAGGAGATCCCAACGACGTCTCTCGTGAAGGTCCGGTGGCGCAAGAGCGATGGAGCGGCCGGTGCTCACTGGGTGATCTTCCAGCGGCGCAAGACTGGCGAGTGGAGAGTCATCGACCCCGACCCTCCGCGCGGAGGGACGCTGCGCCTGAGCAGCAAGGAACTGTCCTGGTACACCGGGGTGACGTACTTGGCCGTGAACGCTCGTGAGCCGTAGAGGAGACCGAACGTCACGGTTTCGCCTCGTGTTCACGGGCATCGGCGGCTACCTTGGGGCCGTCCGCCATCTGCGAGCGCGTCCGAGATACCGTCCCGTGTCAGGACGACGGTGCGCCGTCCGGCTGGCGGCGCCGCCTCAGCGCTGGCGTCCCGGTCATCCTCGGGTTGACTTCCTTCGCGATCGCTTCTTCGGCGAACCCGTGGGACGTCCTCGTCGTGCGTGCTCTGCACAGACTCGGGTTTCGCCGTTACGCGGCACGAGGAGGTGACGAATCGTCGGGCGGCGCGCGAAGCGCGGCCGATTCGCGCAAGTCATCGGAATAGCAGCGCGGATCAAGAACGTCGGAGCGCATGAGCGCGCGCTGAGCTGCACGGAGCACGTCGATGAAGGCGAAGCCTCGCTTGTGCGAGTACCAGGGGCGATAGGGAGGAGCGGCAATGTCGTTGCCGTAGGTGCCCCCCGCGAACCAGAGCACGAGAGTCGAGTAGAGGAGGCCGATGAGAGGCGCGGTTCGGAGGACCGCTTGCTCCGCTCTCGCCTGCGAGTCAGCGAAGCCGAGATGCTGCTTGGCATCGCGGAAGAAGACTTCGATGCCCCACCTCCCCGCGTACGTCTCGAGGATGGCCTCGACGCTCAGGGTCGGGTCGGTCGAGAAGAACACCCGTATCGGGAGCTGTCCCGTCGTGCACTCGACAACAACGATGCGAAGTAGGCGCACTCCCATGGCGCGGTACCACTGCGCATCGACCGTCTTGTAGCGAAGGCGTGTCACCTTTCCGTAGAGGAATGCGTGGCCGACGTTCCACGGCGTGCGCGCGTCGCGCGCGAGCTTCTCCGGCTTCCGAAGTACGTCGCCGCGCTTTCGTCGCCGACCCGTGCTCCGGTAGTGGCGCGCCGTCGGCAGTGTCGTGAGGACAGCATCGGGGCGCATCGCACCGAAGAAGATGACGTTGTCTGGAGTGGCGCGCGAAAGCGTGTCGTTGCAGTACGCGCTGTCCGCGGCGACTTCGAGACGGCGCCCGTCGCTCCATCCCACGACGAGATCGAGCATCTCGCGCGCCAGTTCCGTCTTCTTTCTGTACCGAGCGCGCCGCCGCTCGCAGTCCTTGATGTTGCGATAGAGGCGAAAGAGGACTGGTAACGCCCAAGGCCTCGTCGAGAACGGGACCCGAACGAGGATGGCGAGGACCACCCAGCAGTGGCCAAACACGAAGATCTTCTGCCTCCTCGTCGAGCGCACCGGGTCGAGGTGGTTACCCAAACCGAAGATCTTCGGCCCCTTCTTGATCGCCAAGGTGTCGTCGAGCACGACGCGAACCGGCCCTCTCTCCGCCAACAAGATGCGCCGGAACACCTGCTCGCCGACCGCGTCGACGCTCCACCTGCCGCGGGAGAGGAAGCGGTGAAAGGCTGCCCAATGACGACGCCGTGCCACGTCGGTAGCGACGAGCGCAGCCGTCACCGCGTGGGGGCCTTCGGTCAGCACCCAACCGCTGAGCAGGATGACGAGACGAATGAAGCTTGGTCGAGTGAGCGCGGGCCGGAAGCAGTCTTCCCAGACCGCGCGCAACCTGCGATCGTGCATGCGCGTGGCTCTTTGTTTGAGAACGTGTGGTAACGCCTCTGTACAAGGAGCCGCGCGTCATTAACAGCCCTCAAAAGGGCGAAACCCGAGTCTGAGCTCCGGTGACTCCGCGGCCGCTCGGTCGACCGCGGAGGGAGCCGGTCAGCTTCGTGGTTCGACGCCGAGGAGGCCGAGGATCCCCTGGATCGGGATCCACGCCATGTCCGGACGGCGCGCGAGCTCGTCGCGGAGCTCGGCGAACGCCTTCTCGAGGAGGCCGGCGTCGATGAGCGTCGAGAGCATCGGCGCGCTCGGGATGAACGGCGCGTCCTTCGCGGCGTCGAGGTAGCCACGGAGGAACGCGGCCGAGGACCAGCTCTGCCAGACCCGCCCCCACGGCTCGGCGCGGGCGTGGTCCTCGGGGCGCAGCGTGACGAGCGACGTCGCCGCCGCGTAGTGGAACGAGCGCACCATCCCGGCGATGTCGCGGATCGCCCCGCGCCGGCGGCGGCGCTCCGAGAGACGGCGCGCGCGGCTGCCGCCGAGGCCGGTGATGACGAAGTCCCGCCCCGTGAAGAGCGCGCGGCCCAGGTTGAGGTCGCCGTGGCAGCGGATCTGCTTCGCGTCGATGCGCTGCGTGAGGATCGGCTCGAAGCGCGCGAGGATCTTGTCCTCGATCGTCACGAGCAGCCCGGCCGGCCCGCGCGCCGACGGCGGCAGATCGCCGAGCGTCCGGCGGAGGCCCGCGAGGACGCGGCCGATGAGGTTCCGCGCGCTCTGGTACTTGGAGCGCTGGTCCATCGTCGAGTACGACGACGGCTCGAAGGCCGGATCGGTCGACGACGCGAGCGCGCAGTGCAGCTCGCCGATGCGCCGGCCGAGCAGCATCGCCCAGTCGCGGTACGCGCCGACGGCCTCGCGGTGCTCGGGCGGCGGCTCGAGCAGCGACAGCTCGAGGAGCGACTGCGCCGGCATGACCGGAACCGGCGCGTCGGTCGGGTGGGCGAGGACGCGGTCGTACATCCGGCCGAGCTCGCTCTTCGCGTGTTGCCACGCGGTGCCCTCGTTCGCGACCAGCTCCTCGAGCAGGGCGAGCGTCGACGGCTCGCCGCGGCCGGCTCGCCGCTCGACCCAGCCGAGCACGCGGGGCGTGATGCCCTCGAGCGGCGACCGGACGTCCTTGTCGCTCGACTGGAACAGCCGCGCGATCTCGAGCTCGGGCGCCATGCCTTCTTCCACGCGGTACAGCAGCCGGAGGACGGCCTGATCGCCGTAGGCGATCGTCGCGCCGACGGCGTCGGTGTCGATGACGTACGCGGCCCCGAGCGCGTCGGCGTCGACGACCGTGCCCGGGACGACGCCGCCGACCAGCGTGCCCTCGGTGGTGCGGTGCTTGGCCTGCCGGACGGCGGTCTCGAGGAGCACGCGCGCGGCGCCGTCGGTCGTCGCCTCGATGAGCACCGCACCGCCGGTCCGCGGGGCGCCGCCCGGGTCGGATGCGTCGTGAAAGGAAAGCGTCGCGACGACGTTCGCGCTCGCCGGGGCCTCGTCGACGACGAGCAGCGGAAGCGCGAAGCTCTCGGGCTCGCCCTCGACGTACTCGACGCGAAGGACGACGTACGTGAGCGGACCGTCCCCGTCGGTCAGACGCGCGGTCTCGACGACGCGAACGCTCGCGATCGGCGCGGACGCGAGCTCCCGCGCGGTCAAGAACGCCGGGAGCGCCTCCTCGAGCAGCGCGCGTTCATCGCCGAAGAGGAGCGCGTCGACGTTCGAGCACGCGATGGTGACGTCGGCGCCGAGGCTCCGGCGCTCCTCGACGCCCTCGCGCGGCGCCTCGAGGCTGAACCAGTAGAAGTCGTGGCCGCCGAGGGTCAGCATGTACGGGAGCTCCCCGATCGGCGGGAAGCGCGTCCGCCCCATCAGCTCGACCGGGACGGCGCCCTTCATGCTCGAGAGGTCGAGCTCGACGAACTGGACGTGGCGCGAGAGGTTGGCGACGACGAGCACGCACTCCTGGCGGTCGCCCTCCTCGTAGCGCCGGATGAACGCGAGCACGCGCGGGTTCGACGGGTGCAGGAACTCGACGGCCCCGCGGCCGAACGCGCGGTAGCGCTTGCGCATCGCGATGAGGCGCTTCGTCCACCAGAGCAGCGAGTTCGGGTTCGACTGCTGCTGCTCGACGTTCAGCGCCTCGTAGTGGTACTCGGGGTCGATGTTGATCGGGAGGATCAGCCGCTGCGGGTTGACCCTCGAGAAGCCCGCGTTGCGGTCCGCGCTCCACTGCATCGGCGTGCGGACGCCGTTGCGGTCGCCGAGCCAGACGTTGTCGCCCATGCCGATCTCGTCGCCGTAGTACAGGACCGGCGTGCCGGGCATCGAGAAGAGCAGCCCGTTGAGGAGCTCCATCTTCTTGCGATCGTTGCCGACGAGCGGCGCGAGCCTCCGGCGAATGCCGAGGTTGATGCGCATCTGCGCCTCGTGCGCGTAGACCCGGTACATGTAGTCGCGCTCCTCGTCGGTCACCATCTCGAGCGTCAGCTCGTCGTGGTTTCGGAGGAACATCGCCCACTGGCAGCTCGGGTGCAGCTCGGGCGTCTGCTGGAGGATGTCGATGATGGGGAAGCGGTCCTCCATCTGAATCGACATGAACAGGCGCGGCATGATCGGGAAGTGGAAGTTCATGTGGCACTCGTCGCCGTCGCCGAAATAGGCGACGGCGTCCTCGGGCCACTGGTTCGCCTCCGCGAGGAGCATCCGGTTCGGGAACTTCGCCTCGACGTGCGCCCGGAGCTTCTTCAGGAACGCGTGGGTCGCCGGCAGGTTCTCGCAGCTCGTCCCCTCGGACTCGTAGAGGTAGGGGACGGCGTCCAGGCGGAGCCCGTCGACGCCGCGGGCCAGCCAGAAGTCGACGACGCCGAACATCGCCTCGTGCACCGCCGGGTTCTCGAAGTTGAGGTCCGGCTGGTGCGAGAAGAAGCGGTGCCAGTAGTACGCGCTCGCCACCGGGTCCCAGGCCCAGTTCGAGGGCTCGAAGTCGCGGAAGATGATCCGCGCCTCCTTGTAGCGATCGGCGGTGTCGCTCCACACGTAGAACTCGCGCTCCGGGGAGCCGGGCGGGGCGCGACGCGCGCGCTGGAACCAGGGGTGCTGATCCGAGGTGTGGTTCAGGACGAGCTCGGTGATGACGCGGATCCCGCGCTTGTGCGCCTCGTGGACGAAGGCGTCGAAGTCCTCGATGGTGCCGACGTCCGCGTGGATCTCCGTGTAGTCCGCGCAGTCGTAGCCGTCGTCGCGGCCGGGAGAAGGGTAGTGGGGCAGGAGCCACACGGCCGTGACGCCGAGGTCGGCGAGGTAGTCGAGCTTGCTCCGGAGGCCCTGGAGATCGCCCACGCCGTCGCCGTTCGAGTCGTAGAACGAGCGCGTGCGCACCTCGTAGATGATCGCGTCCTTGTACCAGAGCGGATCGTTGCTCAGGCCGCGCGCCGGCCGGCCGTCCTTCGGACCTCTCGTCATTTCCTCTCCAGCGATCCGGGCGCTCGCCCGTACGTTCGTGTCAGGCCGAGGAGGCGCTCTTCAGCGGCGGTGCCCGCCGCGTCCGCGCGGAGCCTCCAGCGCCAGTTGCCCTCCGCGATTCCCGGGCGGTTCATCCGCGCCTCGGTGCCGAGGCCGAGCACGTCTTGCATCGGGACGATGCAGGTCCGGGCGACGCTCGCCATCGCGAGGCGCATCATCTCGAGCCCGACGTCCACGGCCTCGCCGTGCTCGCGCCCCATGTACGCGAGCACGCGGTGGCGCTCGCGGTCGGCCTCCTCGCGCGTCCGCGAGCTCGTCGGCGTACCGCCGGGATCGGTGAACCAGCCGACCGAGGTGTCGTTGTCGTGGGTGCCCGTGTAGACGACCGCGTTCTTGTCGTGGGCGTGGGGCAGAAACGACGGGGCCTGCGGATCGGTGCCGAACGCGAACTGCACGAGCCGGATCCCGGGCAGGCCGAGCTCGCGACGGAGGCGCGTGACCCTCCGCGTGACGGCGCCGAGGTCCTCGGCGATGAGCGGGAGCGGGCCGCCGATCTCGGCCGCGACGGCGTCGAAGAGCGCGCGGCCGGGGCCCTTCATCCAGCGCCCGCCGATCGCCGTCGGCTCGTGCGCGGGGATCTGCCAGTAGCGCACGAAGCCGATGAAGTGATCGAGCCGGACGACGTCGAAGCGCCGCAGCGCGGCCTTGAAGCGGTCGACCCACCAGCGGTAGCCGCTCTTCGCGAGCACGCGCCAGCGGTAGAGGGGGTTGCCCCAGCGCTGACCGGTCGTGCTGAAGTAGTCGGGCGGGACGCCCGCGATGTGCCGCGGCAGGCCCGCCTGGTCGAGGTCGAACAGCTCGCGGTGTTGCCAGACGTCGGCGCTGTCGTGCGCGACGAAGATCGGGACGTCGCCGATCAGGCCGACGCCGCGCGCGGCGCAGTAGGCGCGGAACGCGGCCCACTGCTCGTCGAAGGCCCACTGCGCCTGCTTCGCGAACGTGACGTCGTCCGCGAGGTCGCCGGCGGCGCGCGCGAGCGCGTCGGGGCGCCGGTCGCGCGCGGCCGCCTCCCACTGCCACCACGGCCTTCCGCCGTGGGCGCGCTTGAGCGCGTCGAAGAGCGCGAAGTCGTCGAGCCAGCTCGCCTCGCGCTCACAGAAGTCGGCGAACCGGCGGCGCGCCGCCGCGTCGAGCTTCGCGAAGGCGAGGCGGAGCTGACGGTGGCGGAGCGCGTCCGCCGCGGGGTAGTCGACCGTGTCCTCGGGGAACGGCTCGCGAGGGACGTCGAGCTCGAACGCGTCGAGGTCGATGAAGAGCGGGTTGCCCGCGAACGCCGAGAGCGCCGAGTACGGCGAGTCGCCGTAGCCGACGGGACCGACGGGCAGCATCTGCCACCAGCGCTGGCCGGCGCGGGCGAGGAAGTCGGCGAAGGAGCGCGCCTCGCGACCGAGATCCCCGACGCCGTGCGGCCCAGGGAGACTCGACAGGTGCAGAAGGACGCCGCTCGCTCGTTCGCGGAGGGTTGGCAAACTCACGGGCGAACGAATTTCGCACTCGAACCGCGCTCTCTCAAGCCCTCCTGTGACTTTGCGACTCGATGCCGCTACGGCCGAGCCGCGCAGAGGCGTTCGACCGCGCCGCGGCTCGCGAGCGGAAGAGACGAGTCACTCCTCGGCTTCGTTGCCGCGGAGCCCATGCTTCTTCGCCATGTCGTGGAGGTGCTTGCGGTCCATCTTCGCTTCGCGCGCGGCGGCGGAGATGTTGCCGGAGTGCCGGCCGAGGAGCCACTTCACGTAGCGCTTCTCGAACTCGGCGTCGTACTTCGCGCGCGTCTCGCGGTAGCTCTTGTCGGGCTCGAAGTGGAACGACGCGTCCGTCGACGCGTGCGCCGTCGGGAGCGTGACGACGCCGATCTCGGTCGAGCCCGTCGCCTGCGCCATGTAAATCGAGCGCTCGAGCACGTTGCGGAGCTCGCGCACGTTGCCCGGCCACTCGTGCGCCGCGAGCGACTGCATGGTCTCCGGCGGCACGCTGAGCCCGTCGCCGCCGGCGGCCTTGAGCATGTGCTGCACGAGGGTCGGGATGTCGTCGCGGCGCGCGCGGAGCGGCGGGACCGTCACCGGGACGACCGCGAGGCGGAAGTAGAGGTCCTCGCGGAACTTGCCGGCGCCGACCTCGCGCTGGAGATCGCGCTTGGTCGCGGCGATGACGCGCACGTTGGTCGCGAGCGTCTTGTTGCCGCCGACGCGGCGGAACTCGCGTGTCTCGAGCACGCGGAGCAGCTTCGGCTGGACGTCGAGCGGCAGCTCGCCGATCTCGTCGAGGAAGACGGTGCCGCCGTCGGCGAGCTCGAAGGCGCCTTGGCGAGTCGAGACCGCGCCGGTGAAGGCGCCGCGCTCGTGGCCGAACAGCTCGCTCTCGATGAGGGAGTAGGTGACCGCGCCGCAGTCGACGACGAGGAACGGCTTGTTCCCGCGCGAGCTCCCGCTCCAGATCGCGCGGGCGAGGACGTCCTTGCCGGTGCCGGTCTCGCCCTCGAGGAGCACGGTCGCGTCGGTCGGCGCGATGCGCTCCAGCACCCCGAAGATGGTGCGCATCGCGAGGCTCTGCCCGATCGCCGGACCGAAGCTCGTGTGGTCGCTCGGCAGTACCTCGACCTTCTGCACCGACGGCCGGAACTGGATCTCGACCTCGCCGACCTTGAGCACGCTGCCGGGCTGGACCATCGCCTCGCGGATGCGCGTGCCGTCGATCTTCGTGCCGTTCGTCGAGTCGAGATCGCGGACGTGGAGCCCGTCGGGCGCGCGGACGATCTCGCAGTGATGGCGCGACACCGTGTCGTCCGTGAGGACGAGGTCGTTGTCGGCGGCCTTGCCGACCGTCAGCCGACCGCCGACCACCTTGCTCGTCCCCTTGTGCGTGCCGGAGAGCACGAGCGCCAACAGCCCCGCGGGCGCGTTGCTGATCCGACCCGCCGCCCGGGTGGAGATCTCGTGCGCCGAGACCGCCCGCGGGCGGGCCTGCGGCTGACTCTTCGGACTCTTGAGGTCGTCCGAAGGAGCGTTCGTCGTGTCGGGGTTGTCGTCGCTCACGGTCACCGGAGTTCCGCAGAGGTGCGGGAATGCTGGAGAGCGATCCCACGAAGGGACCGAGGGTGGGCGCTAGCGCTCGCGAGCCAGCGCGCTGGAGACGTCGACCTGGGTGCTTCCGCCCCCAAGCGTAACCTGCCTTTGTATGTCACGGCGACCATCGCGTGCCTCGACCTCGATCTGGAGCCGGTATTCGCCGTTCGGGAGCTCGGGCTCGTGGGCGACGACGCGCGGCGCCGCGCCGGCAGGGTAGGCGAAGTGCGCCTCCCGAGCGACCTCGCCGTCGGCCGCCACGTACTGGAGATCGACCCCCGTGACCTCGGGAGCTCCCGCCCCGAGGACCACGCGCACGTGCTGCTCCTGCGGGCGCAGCGTCCCGAGGTAGAGCGCCACGAGCAGCCCGACCACCAGAAAGGCGAACCGGGTGATCGGGCGACGGGCTCGGGCGCTCGGCGGCTCAGCGGGGGCGCTCGACGGCTCGGCGGGGGCGCTCGGCGGCTCGGCAGGGGCGCTCGACGGCTCGGCGGGCGGGGCCGCCGGCGCCGTGCGCGCGTCGGCGGCCGCTTCGTCCTCAGGGCGCACGGAACGACCGCACGCGCGCGACCAATCCCTGGACGATCTCCGGAGCTAGGTCGAACTTCGGCATCCGGCCCTTGCCGTTCGCGATCGTCGCGGCGATCTCCTCGTCCGTGACCTTGGCCTGCCAGTCGGCGCGCCCGAGATCGGGCGCCTTGAACATCGGGCCCTGCGGGCCGTCGCCCTTTCCCTGGGCGCCGTGGCAGGCCGCGCACTGGTTCTGCCAGGTGATCGCGACCAGCGCCGGGGCTCCGCCGGCGTCGCTGCTGCGCTCGCCTTGCTTCGTGGTGCCGTCGGCCTTCTTCTCGCCGTCGTGGTCGGACGCCGACCACTCCTTGAGCTCGACCGACGGCGGACGATCGCAGGCGGCCGCGAGCCCGGCCGCGGCGACCGCGGCGAACAGAGGCATCCAGCGAGGCTTCGGGCGGCAGATCACGGGGCTCGGCCCTCTTTACCGCGGACGCCGGCCGGAAACCAACCTTGTCGCACAGCGATCCGAGCGCTAGCTTTCCCGGCAGAAAGGCGTGGACCGGTTCTCCGGCCGCGACCCACCAACATGTACGGTTCTCACGGTGCTCCCAAAAAGGTGACCGTCCCCGATCTGCGCGCACGCAAAGGCGGCGAAAAGATCGCGATGGTGACGGCCTACGACTTCACGATGGCTCGCCTCGTCGACGAGGCCGGCGTGGACATGGTCCTCGTCGGCGACTCGCTCGGGATGGTGGTTCAGGGGCTCTCGACGACGATCCCCGTCACGCTCGACGAGATGGCGTACCACTGCCGCGCCGTGGCGCGCGGCCTCGCGCGCGCTCATCTGGTCGGCGATCTCCCGTTCATGAGCTACCAGGTCTCCCCGGCGCAGGCCGTCGAGAGCTCCGGGAAGCTCATGAAGGACGGTGCCTGCGAGAGCGTGAAGCTCGAGGGCGGTCAGGAGATCGCCGAGCACGTCCACCGCATCGTGCGCGCGGGGATCCCCGTCGTCGGGCACGTCGGTCTCACGCCGCAGAGCGTCCACGCGCTCGGCGGCTTCCGGGTCCAGGGCCGCGGCGAGGAGGGCGCCGACAAGGTGCTCGCGGACGCGATCGCGCTGGAGCAGGCTGGCGCGTTCGCGATCGTGCTCGAGGCGGTGCCGCCGGACCTCGCCGCGCGCGTGACGAGCGTGGTCTCCGTGCCGACCATCGGCATCGGCGCCGGCGCGGCGTGCGACGGCCAGGTGCTCGTCTGCACCGATCTGCTCGGCCTCGCGCGCGGGCATCAGCCGAAGTTCGCCAAGCGCTTCGCCGACCTCGGGGATCGCGCCGTCGAGGCGATCGGGACGTACGTCTCACAGGTTCGGTCCGGAGCCTTCCCCGCGGCCGCCCAGACGTACAAGCCGAACGGCCCGGACCGGACGAGCCGCGAGGACGCCGCCTCGTTGCTCCCCCGAGAGCTCGCGGTCGATCTCGGCGAGCTCGACACACCGCTGCCGCTCGATCACTGGCACTGACCGCTCAAGGCGCCGGCGGCGCGACCGCGTGCGCCGCCGGCAGCCGGGTCGTCGACAGCCACACGGTGAACGTCGTGCCCTGACCGGGCCGGCTGTCGACCTCGATCCGCCCGCCCATCCGCTCGAGGCTCTCCTTCGAGATCGAGAGGCCGAGCCCGGTGCCGGTCTGCTTGGTCGTGAAGAAGGGGTCGAAGATCCGGCCGAGGTGCTCCGGCTCGATCCCGACGCCGGTGTCGGAGACGTCGACGCCGACGAGGCTCGCCGCGTCATCGGTGCGCGTTCGAACGTGGATCGCGCGCTCGCCGACGGGCCGCTCGGTCATCGCGTGCGCCGCGTTGACGAAGATGTTGATGAACACCTGACAGAGCCGCGACTCGCTCGCGAGCACCCCCGGCACCTCGCCGAGATCCACGCTGACGTGCACGTTCTTGGCGACCTCGGGTCCGGCGAGCCGGAGGGCCGTCTCGATCACCGCGCGGACGTCCACGTAGAAGAGCTCCTCGGAGCCCGAGCGCCCGAGCGCGCGGAGATCCCAGACGATCTGCTGCATTCGGCCGGCGCCCTCGCGCGCGTCGAGCAGCGCCTTCGTCTTGCGCGCCCCGGGAGGGCAGCGATCGCTCAGCGCGAAGTCGAGGTTCGCGAGGACGTAGGTGAGCGGGTTCATGATCTCGTGCGCGACGCTCGCCGAGAGCATGCCGATGCTCGCGAGGCGCTCCTTCTCGGCGACGCCCGCGACCATGCGACGCCGCTCGGTGACGTCGCGCGCGACCAGCATGACGAGCTCGGCCCCCTCCGCCCCGGGAGCGTCGACGATCGGCACGAACGTCGTCTCGTACCAGGAGGTCGCGCCGCTCGCTCCCGCGCCCCGCAGCTCGAGCCGAACGACCTCGCGCTCGATGAGCGCGGTCTCGAAGCAGCGCTGCCAATCGTCGACGTAGTCCGCGTGGACGAACGCGTGGCCGTGCGCGCCGATGACGTCGTCCGGCGAGAGCCCCGGGAACAGCCGGCTGACGGAGACGATCCGCGAGTCGCGGCCGACGAGGATGATGATGTCGGGCAGATTGCTGGCGAGCGAGCGCCACATCGCCTCGCTCCGCCGGAGCTTCTCCTCGGCGCGCTTGCGCTCGGTGATGTCGAGGAACGTGACGATCGCGCCGGTGAGGGTGCCGTCCGCGCCGCGCGCCGGCACGGCGCGGAAGATGGCCCACGACGTCGTCCCGTCCGGCCGCTGGACGCCGATCGTCACCGGCTCCTGCGGCTCTCCGGTGGCGAGCACGCGCGCCACCGGGTATTCGGCGACCGGGCAGGGCGAGCCGTCCTCGCGGAGCGTCGTCGTCTCGAAGCTGCTGATGAAGCGCTGGGTGAGATCGTCGAAGCGGTAGCCCAGGATGCGGAGGGCTTCGGCGTTCGCCTCGACGACGGAGCCGTCGGTGGCGACGTGCACGACGCCGCCGGGCACCGCGTCGAGGATGACGCGCACCAGGCTCGCGCGCTGCTCGAGGTCCACCCGCGTCGGCTCGGGATCGATGCCGAAGGGGCGCGTGCGCGATTCCACGTTTTCAGTGGTACCGGCTACGCGGCCGGGTGTCGACCGTCAGCGAGGCGCCGCGGCGACGCCCGAGAGGGCCGCCGGACGCCCTGAGCGCCGGGCGGCGCTCAGTTTTCGTCGTGGATGCCGCCGGGGAGCTTGTCCCGGCCCTGCTGAACGCGCTCGTTCCACGTCTCGGACTTCCCGTTCGGGACCTCGACCATGGAAATGCAGCCGGGCACCGGGCACACGAGCTGGCATAGGTTGCAGCCCACGCACTCCGGCTCGTCGATCCACGGGACGCGATCGCCGGCGATCGCGCCGAGCGGCAGGGGCTTCGGCGCCTTGGCCGGTCCGTGCGCGTGCGCGTGCGGCGGGCGCGGGCGGTCGCCTTCGCCCGTGAAGATGCACTGGTGGGCGCCGTCATGACACGCGGTCACGCAGAGCTGGCAGCCGATGCAGCTCTTCGCGTCGATGTTCGCGACGAGCTTGTAGGAGAGGTCGAGGTCGCCCCACTCCTGGTAGCCGCCGACCGCGCGACCGCGCAGCTCGCTCACGCTCTTCATCCCCTGGGCGTCCAGGTACTCCGACAGGCCGTCGATCATGTCGCGGACGATGCGGTAGCCGTAGTGCATGACCGCGGTGCAGACCTGCACGCTCGTGGCGCCGAGGGCGATGAACTCCGCCGCGTCGCGCCAGGTCGCGATCCCGCCGATGCCGGAGATCGGGATCATCCCGGGCTCGCGGGCGAGCGCCGCGACCATGTGCAGGGCGATCGGCTTCACCGCCGGTCCGCAGTAGCCGCCGTTGGTCGAGGCGTTGCCGACGCGGGGGAGGGGGACCAGGCGGTCGAGGTCGACGCCGACGATGCTCTTGATCGTGTTGATCAGCGCGATCCCGTCGGCCTTGCCGGCGACCGCCGCGGTGCCGGCCTCGACGATGTCGCCGGTGTTGGGAGTGAGCTTCACGAGGACCGGCGTCTTCGCGAACTCCTTCACCCAGCTCGTGATCTCCTGGAGGAGCTTCGGCTCCTGGCCGACGCTCGAGCCCATGCCGCGCTCGCACATGCCGTGCGGGCAGCCGAAGTTCAGCTCGAGGCCGTCGACGCCGGCGTCCTCGCACTTGCGGATGAGGACCTTCCAGTCGTTCTTGGTCTCGGTCATCAGCGACGCGATGACCACGTTCTTCGGGTAGCGCTTCTTGACCTCGCGGATCTCGCGGAGGTTCGTCTCGAGCGGGCGGTCGGTGATGAGCTCGATGTTGTTGAGCCCCATCAGCTTGCGGCCGTCGTAGTCGACGCCGCCGAACCGGCTCGTGACGTTCATGATCGGGTCGCCGAGCGTCTTCCAGACGGCGCCGCCCCAGCCCGCGTCGAACGCGCGCATGACCTGCTCGCCGCTGTTCGCCGGGGGCGCCGACGCGAGCCAGAAGGGGTTCGGGCTCTTGATGCCCGCGAACTCGATGCTGAGATCCGCCATCTTCTTCTCTCCTCGAGCTCCTCGAGCCTACTTGCCTGACCAGCGCGCCAGAAGAGCGCGCGCGGCGTTGCGGCCGTCGGCGACGGCGTTGACGACTTCCTTGCCGCCGTTGATGCAGTCACCGCCGGCGAAGACCTTCGCGTTGCCGGTGACGCACGTGGACGTGTCGGCGACGACGACGCAGCCGCGCTTGTCGAGCTCGACGCCCGGGAGCGCCGCCGCGATGGCCGAGAGCTTCGACTGTCCGATCGCGAGCGCGACGAGATCGCAGGGGAGCTCGTGCTCGCTCCCGGCGATCGGCTTGGCGGTCGCGTCGGTCTTGGCGACGCGGAGCGCCGTGAGCTTGCCGCTCGCGTCGCGGACGAAGGCGACCGGCTGGACGTGACCGACGAGGCGGACGCCCTCCTTGCGGCCGCCGCTCATCTCGTGCGCGTAGCCGCTCATCTCGGGGACGCCGCGCCGGTAGCACATCGCGACGTCGGCCGCGCCGAGCAGCGCGCACTCGCGCGCGACGTCGATCGCCGTGTTGCCGCCGCCGACGACGAGGACGCGCTTACCCGCGATCTGCTCGCGGTGGGCCTTCGTCATCTCGAGCTTCATCTCCTCGATCCACTCGGTGGCGCCGTAGACGCCCGGGCCGTCTTCGCCGGGGATGCCGAGCTTCGAGTCCGCGCCGAGGCCGACGCCGATGAACACCGCGTCGTACGTCTCGAGCAGCTTCTTGCCGGAGATGCGGCCCGGGCCGTCGTCGGCGCCGATCTCGATGCCCGTCTTGATCTCGACGCCGAGGCCCTCGACCCACGCGACCTCGTGGAGCGCGTCGTGGGCGTGGAGCTTGTACGGCGCGATGCCGGTGGTGTTGAGGCCGCCGGCGTACGCGCGCTTCTCGAAGACGACCGCCTCGTGCCCCTCGAGCGCGAGGTAGCCGGCGAACGCGAGCGACGCGGGCCCACCGCCGATGCACGCGACCCGCTTCTTGGCGACGCCGACGTCGACCTTCTTGGCGAGGACCGGGGCCTGGCCGGGGCGCGTCGCGGTCTCGGTGGCGAAGCGCTGGAGCCGCCCGATCTGGATCGGGTCGCGCCCCCATCCGGTGTAGACGCAGTCGCCTTGGCAGAGGACCTCGACCGGACAGACGCGCGCGCACGAGTGGCCGAGGAGGTTCTGCTCGAAGATCGTCCGCGCGCTGCCGCGCACGTTGCCCGACGCGATCTTCTTGATGAACGTGGGGATGTCGATCTCGGTCGGGCACGCCTTGATGCAGGGCGCGTCCGAGCAGTAGAGGCAGCGATCGGCCTCGGCCTTCGCCTCCGCCTCCGTGTAGAGCGGCTTCTTGTCGGCCAGCTCGTTCTCGAGACGATCCTCTGGAAGCTTTTCGAGCGTCATGGGTCCTCTTGACGGAGCGATCAGGCGAACGCGGCGAACGAGTCCTCGAGAGCCTTGAGGCCCTCCTCGATCTCCGATTTCGTGACGTTCAGGGCAGGGGCGATGCGGACGACGTTGCCCCAGAGGCCGCCGCGGCCGATGAGCAGACCGCGCTTCTTCGTCTCCTCGAAGAGGCGCGTGGTGCTGGCGGCGTCGGGCGTGCGGTCCTTCGCCGTCTCGTCCTTCACGAGCTCGAGCGCCTGCATGAGGCCCTTGCCGCGGACGTCGCCGATGACCTTCGGGTACCGCTTCTTGAGCGCCCCGAGCCCCTCGCGGAGCAGCTTGCCCATGATCGCGGCGTTGTCGGTGAGCTTCTCCTCGACGATGACGTCGATCGTCGCGTTCGCGGCCGCGGTCGAGATCGGGTTGCCGCCGAAGGTCGCGATGTTGCCGGCCTTCCAGGCGTCGGCGACCGGCACCGTCGCGAGGCACGCGCCGATCGGCAAGCCGTTCGCGATGCCCTTCGCCATCGTCATGATGTCGGGCTCGACGCCGTCGTGGTGCTCGATGCCCCACATCTTGCCGCCGGTGCGGCCGAAGCCCGTCTGGACCTCGTCGCAGATGAAGAGGCCGCCGTACTTCTTCACGATGTCGGTCGCGACCTTGAAGTAGCCGTCCGGCGCGACGACGAAGCCGCCCACACCCTGGATGGGCTCGGCCAAGAACCCCGCGATCTCGCCGGTGGTCGTCGTCTGGATCAGCTCCTCGATGTCCGTCGCGCACTTCATCCCGCAGTGGTCGGGCGTGGCGTTGAACGGGCAGCGGTAGCAGTACGGAGAGTGGGCGTGCTTGATCCCGGCGATTTGCGTCGGCACCGCGCGGTACTTCGAGTGCGCCGTGAGCGACTGCGCGAGCATCGAGCGGCCCGAGTAGCCGTGGCGAAGCGCGATGAGCTCCTGCCGGCCGGTCGCGATCTGGGCGAGCGCCACGGCGGTCTCGTCGGCCTCGGTGCCGCTGGCCGTGAAGAACGCCTTGCCCGCCTTGCCGATCTTCCCCGGCGCGAGGTCGAGCAGCTTCTCGGCGAGCTCGACGATCCCGACGGTGGGGTAGAGCGTCGAGACGTGGCCGAGCCGGTCGATCTGCGCGTGGAGCGCGGCGTTGACCTTCGGGTGAGCCTGGCCGACGGAGACGGTGAGGATCCCGCCGAAGAAGTCGAGGTACTCCCGACCGTCGAGGTCCTTGAGCCGCGCGCCCTTGCCCTCGTCGAGGCACACCGGCTCGTCGTAGAACGTGCCGACGCTCGGGAAGAGGACCTCCTTGTGCTTCGTGCGGAGCTCCGCGCTCGTCCACTTTCGCTCGCTCATCGTCACTCCTCGCCCCGCTTCCGCGGCGCGTCCCGTCGCGTGGCCCTCCCCCCGCGAGAAAGCTGACAGTCTCTCGCAACTTACCATCGTGTCAAGTGAAGTGGGCCCGCGCGCCCGAACGTCTCTCCGCGTCATCGTCGCCTCGATTCCGAACGGGGCGCACGGGGCGCACGGCGCGCAGCGGGACCGTGCGCCGTCGCGTCGCGCGCGGCGGTGTGAGGTCTCGACCGCGCGCCCGAATGTGGGAGAATGCTCGCCTCACGACCACCCCTCACACGCGAGCTTGTCCATGTCCCAGAATCTCCCCACGGTCGGTCACTGGATCGACGGTCAGACCGTCCTCGGCTCGCAGCGCTCGCAGGACGTCTACGATCCGGCGACCGGTAAGGCCGAGCGGCGCGTCCTGCTCGCCGACAAGGCGACGGTAGAGGCCGCGATCGCGTCGGCCGAGAAGGCCTTCCCGGCGTGGCGCGCCACGGCGCCGCTCAAGCGCGCGCGTGTGATGAGCCGCCTCAAGGTCCTGCTCGAGCAGCACTCGGAGGAGATCGCGGCGCTCCTCACGGCGGAGCACGGCAAGGTCGCGGGCGACGCGATGGGCGAGGTCCAGCGCGGGATCGAGAACGTCGAGTTCGCGTCGTACGCGCCGGAGCTCTTGAAGGGCGAGTACAGCCGGAACGTCGGACCGAACATCGACTCCTGGAGCGAGCACCAGGCGCTCGGCGTCACGGCGGGCATCACGCCCTTCAACTTCCCGGCGATGGTGCCGCTCTGGATGTGGCCGATGGCCGTCGTCTGCGGCAACACGTTCGTGCTGAAGCCCTCCGAGCGCGATCCCTCGAGCGCGATGCGCGTCTCGCAGCTCGCGGTCGAGGCCGGCCTTCCGCCGGGCGTGCTCAACGTCGTCAACGGCGACAAGGAGGCGGTCGACGCGCTCCTCGACGACCGGCGCGTCCAGGCGGTGAGCTTCGTCGGCTCGACGCCGATTGCGGAATACATCTACGCGCGCGGCTGCGCGAACGGCAAGCGCGTCCAGGCGCTCGGCGGCGCGAAGAACCACGCCGTCGTCATGCCCGACGCCGACATCGACAACGCCGTGAGCGCGCTGATGGGCGCCGCCTACGGCTCGTGCGGCGAGCGCTGCATGGCGATCCCGATCGTCGTCGCCGTCGGCGACGCCACCGCCGACGCCGTGGTGGCGGGGCTGACCGCCGAGATCCGCAAGATGAAGGTCGGCCCGGGCACGGACGCGCGCAACGACATGGGCCCGCTCGTCACGAAGCAGCACTTCGAGAAGGTGCGCGGCTACGTCGATCAGGGCGTGAAGGAAGGCGCGAAGCTCGTCGTGGACGGGCGAGGGGTGAAGATCGCCGGCCACGAGGGCGGCTACTTCCTCGGCGCGTGCCTCTTCGACCACGTGACGCCGGAGATGGTCGTCTACAAGGACGAGATCTTCGGCCCGGTGCTGGGCGTCGTCCGCGTCAAGTCGCTCGAGGAGGCGATGCGCCTCATCAACGACCACGAGTACGGCAACGGCACCTGCATCTTCACGCGCGACGGCGAGGCCGCGCGCTACTTCTCGGACCACATCCTCGTCGGCATGGTCGGCGTGAACGTGCCGCTGCCGGTGCCGGTCGCGTACCACTCGTTCGGCGGCTGGAAGCGCTCGCTCTTCGGCGATCTTCACGCGTACGGCCCGGACGCCGTCCGCTTCTACACGAAGCGCAAGACGATCACGCAGCGCTGGCCGTCGGCGGGCGTGCGCGAGGGCGCCATGTTCTCGTTCCCGTCCGTGAAATAGCGCACGCGCGCGATGCGAGCCGCGGGGAGGGGAGGCCCTCGCCGTTCCGCGGCTCGATGCGTCGACGCGCGCGATGCGTCGACGCGGTTCGCGGTGCGTCGACGCGCGCGATGCGTCGGCGCGGTTCGCGGTGCGTCGACGCGCGCGTCTCCCGCTCAGGGTTTCGTCAGGTCGCCGTACGCGTCTGGGCGACGGTCGCGGTAGAACTGCCAGGTCTTCCGGACCTCCTCGATCACGTCGAGATCGCAGGTCGCGACGACGAGCTCCGACGCGTCCTCGGAGCCGACGGACAGCATGTTGCCGCGCGGATCGACGATGTAGCTCGTGCCGTAGAACTTGCCGATGTTCCACGGCGCCTCGGTGCCGACGCGGTTCGACGCGGCGACGAAGTAGCCGTTGGCTACCGCGTGGGCGGGCTGCTCGAGCTTCCAGAGGTACTGCGAGAGCCCGGCGACGGTGGCCGACGGATTGAAGACGATCTCGGCGCCGTTCAACCCGAGCGCGCGGGCTCCCTCCGGGAAGTGGCGGTCGTAGCAGATGTAGACGCCGACCTTGCCGTAGCGCGTCTGGAACACCGGAAACCCGAGGTTGCCCGGGCGGAAGAAGAACTTTTCCCAGAACTGGTTCGTGTGAGGGATGTGGTGCTTTCTGTACTTGCCGAGGTACTGCCCGTCGGCGTCGATGACCGCGGCGCTGTTGTAGTAGACGCCGGCCTGCTCGCGCTCGTAGAGCGGCACGACCATCGCCATCTCGTACTTCTTGGCGTAGGCCTGCATCACCTCGGTCGTCGGTCCGGGGATCGCCTCGGTCGCGTCGTACCAGAAGGGATCCTGGCTCGGGCAGAAGTAGGGGCCGTTGAAGATCTCCTGCAGGCCGAGGATCTGGACGCCTTGCTTGCCCGCCTCCTCGATGAGCGGCAGGTGCGCGTCCATCGCGGCCTTCTGCGTCTTCTCGATGCTCCAGCCCTTTTCGTACGGGGTCGCAGCCTGGATCAAGCCAACCTTCACGTTGCGCGGCATCTCTCCACCTCGTGTCTCTGCTCGTGAGTTCGGGCGGCGCCGGCGGCGCCGAGGGCGAGGTGGAAAGTCGTATCAGAAACCGTCGCGCGTCGCCCGGACGCGCCCGCGAGGCGAAGGCGAGGCGCCCGCGGCGTCGGATTTTATGCCTGGTGCAGGGAACATTTCGGGATCCCGCCGTACTGTAGGGATGGATGCACGGCTGGGAGACGCTCGACACGGCGCGCTGCGCCCGGTGCCGGGTCTACACGGAGACGAGCGACCTCACGCTCGACGGCGACGGTCACCCGTATTGCGGCTCCTGCGGAGGCCCATCCGCCCCCGGACCGCGCGCCTCCGCGGACGAGTGGACCGCGCGCGCCCGCTCGCCGCTGGAGCAGCGCGCGCGCGTCGTGGTCGGCGCGATGCTGCTCGTGACGCTCGCGTTCCCGCTCGCCGCCTGCGTGAGCCAGCTCTGACGACGCGGCGCCGAGGTCACGTCCGCGGCTGCTCGATCCGTCCGCGGCGACCGCTCAGGGCAGCGTGACGGCGAAGAGGCCGCTGCCCTGCTGCGCGATCCGCGAGTAGACGAGACGCTTGTCCTTGGCCGCGAACTCGCCCTCCGGGATGCCGTCGGCGATCTTGGAGACCTCTCCGGTCGCGCCGTCGACGTGCCCGAGCTCGAGGACGGTGAACTGACTGGGCGCCTGACCGACCTGCTTGGGGTTCGCCGCGAAGACGGCCCCGGTGCCCGAGCCGACGGCGAGGGCGCCGACGGCGTCCGCGAGCACGCGTGTCGGGCCGCCGGCTGCGGGCATCGACTTGAGCTTGGCTCCGGACTGGCCGACGTCGCCGAGGAAGAACACGAAGGCCGAGCTCCCGCTGAAGCCGAGCGGCACGCCCGAGGCGGTCGGGACGATGGAGACGGCCGTGGGGACCGCCGCCGTGTGATCGACCGCGTTGATGTCGATGAGCGGGTTGCCCTGCTGGCGATCGAGCTTGTTGAAGATCAGGCTCTTTCCGTCCGGGCTCAGGCGGATCAGTCCCTTGACGTCGGCGCCGAGGACGGTGCTCACCACCGGCGGCGACGCGGTGCTGGCCTTCTTCAGCGCGTTGCCCGTCGTGCGGAAGACGACGCCGCTCCCGTCGGCGAGCATCGTGCCGTCGGCGACGTCGTCCTCGAAGGTCGCCCGGGTGACGGGAGAGGTGACGTTGATGAGCATCCCCGCGCTGTTCGCCGACGCGATCGTGAAGACCTTGGTGCCAGCCGCGTCGGTGACGTAGATGGGCTTGATCGCGGGCGCCCCGCTCGCCGCGTCGAGGCGGACGACGGTCGCCGGCGACGCGTTCGCCACCGTGACGAGCTTCGCGCTCGTCGCGCTCGCGTCCGTGCCGGTGCAGAACGTCGCGAAGAAGACCTTTCCGGAGAACGACATCCGCGGGGCGCACGCGCTGGCGGCGAGGTTCATCGCGTTGCCCGCGATCGGGGTCGTACCCGTGAGCGTCACGGCGTTCGTGCTCGCCGCGGTGTCGCGCACTCCGACCGGCGCCGACGTCGGCGCGCCCTGCGGCGTCGTCGTGACGTCCTGGGTGAACGCGATCCGCGCTCCGTCCGCGCTCGCGCGGAAGAGCCCCCGCACGATCGAGCTCGACGCGACGTCCTCCTTCAGCCCGGTCGCGCGCGTCCACACGTTGAGCGTCCCGACGTTGCCGTCGACGTCCGTCCAGAGCGCCAGGGCTCCGCCGTTGACGAGGTACTCGTCCTCGGCGCCGAGGTCCGCGATCTTCGTCGGCGCGCCGCCGGCGAGCGGCACGGCGTTCAGGCTCACGCCCGCCTGCGCGAGCTCGAGGTAGATGACGTCGGCGCCGGCGATCCCCGCGAGCACGACGTTGCCCTGGACCAGCGCGTCCGACTTGAGCGTGGGGGCGCCGCTGCTCGATCCGGGGACCTCGTCGTCGTCGTCGTCGTCGTCGCCGTTCGAGCCCGACGTCCCGCTCGAGCCCGACGTCCCGCTCGAGCCGGCGTCCACTTCGCCCGCGCCGTCCGTCGCGTCGCTCTCGGTCCCGCCACACGCGGCGACCGCGACGAGCAGCCCGAGGGAGACGACACCACCAATGATGAGCTCGATGCGCATGCGCCCTCATGGCATCGCTCGCGCCGAGCGGCAACCGCTTCCCGGGCCGGGCGGGGCCGGGTCGGGACGGGACGCGGGAGCGAGGCTCCGACGCGGGCTCACAGGCCCGGCGGCGCGGTCGATCTCCGGGATCAGCAGCGGACGCTCGCGCGCCCGGACGCGCCTGGTCGGTCCACCAGCCACCCCCGCCCGTCGTATCTCGCCACAGTGCACCGGCGCTCCGCGCGGGCAAACGGGCGCCGGCGCCGGCGTTGAGCGTTGCCGAGCGCGGCGCGGTCGAGGGACAATGGGGCCGCGCACGCGATGTCTCTTCGCGCACGCGCAACGAAGCAGGGTTCGCGTGGACGACGCACGAAAGGGAGAGGGCTCACGCGACGCAGGCGAGTCGCGAGGAGCGCCGTCGTCTTCGCGGGACCTCCTCGATCTCGTCCGCTCCGCCGAGGACGACGCGAGGCTCGCGCTCCGCAAGCGCACGCCGGCGATCGCGCTTGCGCCCTCGGGCGCTCCGAGCGACCGGCGCTCCGCCGTCGAAGAGGAGTTCGTCGACGTGGGAGACGACGCGGTCGACGCGCCGCCGTCGATGCCCCCGCTCCGCGCGCCGACGCCTCCGGCCGCGTTCGTGGCCGCGCGCGGCCCCTCGAGCGCCGCGGCCGCGAGCGGCCCGGCCGGCGCGCCGCGCGGGTGGTCGCCGCTCGTCGGCATCCTCGTCGTCCTAACGCTGGCGGTCGGCGCCCTGGCGCTCATCGCCCGCTGACCGCCGGCGCGCGACCTCGGGCGCCTCGCCGCGCAGCTCGGGCGCGACGCTACCGCCGGAGCCCGCGGACCTGCAGCGCGAGCGCCTGTCGGAGCATCGGCCCGCTCGCCGTCTCCAGCGTGCAGTGACCCGCCATCCACGCGAGCAGCGTCATGAAGTAGAGCCCGAAGATGTTCTGCGCGCACGCGAGCGCAGGCAGATCCGCCGCGACCTCCCCGCGCGCCTGCGCGTCCGCGACGAGCGCGCCCAGGCGCTGGAGGAACGTGAAGGTCAGCGCGTTGACCCGCTCCGCGTTCGGGCCGGTCGCGCCGGGGAGCAGCCGCACGAACGCGGCGCCCATCCTCGGGGACTCGCCGTACATGGCGAAGACGCCGCGAAAGACGTGCATGAGGCGCTCGATCAGCGGCCCCTCGCCGAGCGTCTCGAAGCTCCGGGCCACCGCTTGCTCGAGGCGGTCGTGCATCACGAGGAAGAGGAGATCGGCCTTGTCCTGCGCGTAGAGGAAGACGGTTCCGGACGCGACGCCCGCGCGCCGGGCGATCGCCTGCGTGGTCGTCTCGTCGAAGCCCGCGGAGGAGAAGAGCTCGAGCGCGGCGACCCGCACCTGCTCGCGCGTCCCGGCGCGCCGCGCCGCGCGGCTCGTCACGGCCGGGCGGCCTCCCGGCCGCGCCGCCTTGGCCGATCTCGCGGGCTTCGTCATCGCGAGCGAGAATACTGAGTCCGCTCACCAAAAGTCATGCTCACACCTTGTCAGCTAACCTTACCGGCGCCATAAGATGAGCATACTCAGTGATTGTACTCAGTCAATGACTGGAGGCGACGATGCTGGCGACGTACGGGGACGGGATGAGCATGCGAGAGGCGCGCGAGGTCTACTTCGCCGTGAACGGGTTCGGTGAGACGGGCGGTTACGACGACGCGTGGGTGGACTTCAAGCTCGGGCCGATCCCGATGCCGTTCCCGAACACGAGGGCGCGCGTCGAGGCCGTCCGCTACCACGACCTGCATCACCTGTTGACGAGCTACGACACCGACATCGTCGGCGAGCTCGAGATCGCCGCGTGGGAGATCGCGGCGGGATGCAGGTCCTACGGCGCCGCCTGGGTCCTGAACCTCGCCGGCACGGCCGCGGGGATGCTGCGCGCCCCGCGCCGGGTCTTCGCCGCGTTCGTTCGCGGTCGGGGCCAGCGCACCGCCTACGGCGAGGACCTCGACGCGCTGCTCGCGATGAGCGTCCGCGAGGCACGCGAGCGCTTCACGCGCGCCGCGGGCACCGCGAGGCGCGCCACGCTCCTGGACGTGCTGCTCTTCGCCGCCACCGTCGCCGTCGGGCTCGTGGTCGCGCTGCTGCTCTTCGCGCTCGTCGTGCCGCTCGTCCCGTTCGGCCTGCTCGCGCACGCGGCGCGGAGGCGTCGGGCGCGCGACGGCGGAGCGGCTTGAAGGAGAGCGCGGCGCGGCCGGCGCCGCTGGGCGTTAGCGCCTCGCGGAGGGCGCCGCGGCGCGTTCGTCGGCGAGGTTCACGGGGAGCGGCTCATCGAGCTGGACGCCCACGCGGTAGCGCCAGAGCTCGGGCGAGGAGATCGGGTTCTCGTCGACGCGGGCGACGCGCCCGACGACGTCGAGACCGACGGGCCCGGCGTGGACCTTGATCTTGAGCCGCTCGCCTTTGGCGAAGTGGGTCGGGGTCACGATGAGCAGCCCGTTCGCGCTGAGATCGCGCGTGACGCCGTGCCGGGCGGGCTTGTTCTCGGAGTCGAGCGCGACCGCCAGGACCGCCGGCGTGCGCGGCTTGTCCCTTCGATCGTCCCGCAAGCTGCTCGAAGCCATCATTCGTTTTCCTTCCGACGATGCCGATTGACCCCGGCCGACCCAGGGAGCCGTGCGGTAGCACGCGTATCCGACATGTGCACCGCTGCAGCGCGTCATCCTTCGCGTCTTTCGTCCGGCAGCGCAAGAATTCGGCCCATTTTTCAGCTCGATCGCGAGGGCGTCGCGGTGCGCTCAGGGTCGCCGTGCCGCCTCACGCGCGCCGTGCGTTCACGGCAGCGTGGAGGGCTCGTCGTCCGGATCGCCCGCGCTGCCCATCGCGAACGCCGCGAGGAGGGCATTCCAGCGGGTCCGACCGCACCACGCGCGCGCCATCTCGAGGTACGCCGCGACCGACTCGGGCGACGCGTCGAACGGCAGCCCGATCCCGAGATCGTCGGGGACGGCGCCAGGCGCTTGGATCGCGACATCGGCGAGCGCCGCCTCGACCTGCT
The DNA here is from genome assembly GCA_019637195.1 of Labilithrix sp. GTDB lineage: Bacteria > Myxococcota_A > Polyangia > Polyangiales > Polyangiaceae > Labilithrix. The sequence continues at coordinate 25,628 of JAHBWA010000052.1, forward strand.
CCGCGGCGGTCGTGACGGCGGCGTCGCCCGCGGTGCGGGCGAGCTCGGAGGCGAACCGCGCGTAGCTCGGCGCCCGTCCCTCCGATCCCGACGCGGCGAAGGCGATCGCGTCGACGACCCGAGGCAGGACGACCGGGCGCGCGGCGATCGTGTCGACGAGCGATGCGGTCGCGGTCGCGAGCGCATCAAGCCGGCCGGTCTCGATCGCCCCGTGAGGTCGTCCTCCGCGCGCGCCAGCGACCGCGGCCTCGAACGAAGCGAACCCCGCGCCGCTGGCCGCCGGCGTCCGCGCGAGGAACTCCAGCCCGTCGGCGTACGCCCAGCTCGTCCCGTCGTCCTCCGCGCGGTTCGCGATGAAGACGCGCGCGGCGTCGCGCATCGCGTAGGCGGTCTCGACGCGCGGATGGGCGTAGGAGTCGAACCCGATCACGTCGAGGGGGGCCGCGATCCCTGCGTCGGCGAGGCCGTCGCGGACGGCGCTCGCCATCGCGCTCGTCGCCATCGCGCTCGCCCCCGCGCGCGTCCCGTCCTGCGTGTCGCCCGCCTCTCCGCGTGCCCAGACGATGAGGCCGCGACGCTCCGCGGGGTGCTCGCGGTACGCCCGCGCGACGGCGCTGCGGAGCACGGCCGGATCGTCGAGGTCCAGCTCCTTCTCGCGGTGCACGGCGGGCGCGACGCCGCTGCCCGGGAGCGTCATCCAATCGCTGCCGCTCGGAAAGTGGCGCCCCTCCGCGTCGACGAGGTCGGCATTCCAGTCGGCGAGGACGACGACGTGGACGTCCTCGCCGAGCGCAGCGTCGTTCATGCGCGCGAGATCGGCCTCGAGCTCGGCGGAGCGCCCGTTGTCGCCGTTCGCGTAGACGAAGACGGTCCAGCTCGCCCTCTCGCGCGCCGGATCGTCCGCCCCCGACGGCGACGCGACCGGCGCCTTCGCGATCTGACGCTCCGATCCGGTCGGCTCTTCGGCCGGAGGCGAGCCGGCCGTGCCCGCGGCGGGAGCGCCGACGGTGCAGCCCCCCGCCGCGGCGGCGAGCAGGAGAACGGGGAGGGCGAGTCGAGCGGGCACGGTGCGCATGTCCAGCTCAACGGCAGCGGGCGCGCCGCGTTCAGTCCGCGCCCGCGTGGACGCCGCGGTACCCGCGTGGACGCCGGTACCCGCGTGGACGCCGGTAGGGGTGCGGGGGGCTCGCCTGGCGCCGGGCGCGCGCGGTCGGGCGCGGCGGCGACCGAGCGGCCCCCCAGGCAGGAGCGTCGCGCTCGAATTCCGCGGCGGCACCTGTTGGCCGAGAGTCCCGCGCCGTAATCCAGTCCATGCCATCGAGCACGAAGAGCACGCCGCCGCTGCAGTCCGGCCGGCACCCGAAATACCGGAGCGTGCCCCCGGGACCGAGCGCGCTCGTCGGGCCGGCCCCTGTCTGTAGCCACTGCGTCCTCGTCATCGACGACGACGACATGGTCCGACGCGCGCTGGTGCGCGGCCTCCGGCGCAAGTACGCGGTCACCGATCTCCGCGACGCCGAGAGCGCGCTCGCGCTCATCGAGGCCGGCGCGCGCTTCGACGCGATCCTCTGCGACCTCAACCTCGCCGGGATGTCCGGCCCCGATTTCTTCCTGAACCTCGACGACGACCAGGCGAACCGCGTCGTCATCCTCAGCGGGAACCCCGGCGGGATGGACGACGCACGTTTCGTCGGACGCGAGCCGCGCTTCCTCGAGAAGCCCGCGCCGATGGCGGTCATCGAGGCGCTGCTCATGGCCATGTTCGACAGCGGCGCCCGCGCCGCCTGAGCCGCTACGCGCCCGCGCGCGTCCTTGGCCCGGTCACGGCGCGCAGAGATCGGCGAACGGTCCGGCGTCGCAGCCGCTCTGCTCGGGGAACCGGCAGGCGCCGCCCGGGCAGAAGTTCTTTCCCTGGCCGGTCCGGAGGAAGGTGTCGAGCTGATCGTCCGAGGCCTGGAGCTTGCGGATCATCCCGTGCGGATCGTCGCAGTGGCTCATCGGCACGTTGCAGAGCGGCTCCTCGGGCAAGCCGAAGTCGTACTCGGCGTAGACCGAGCCGACCGGCGTCTCGGCCACCTTGTCGAGGCCGAAGACGTCGCGGAGCCCGGTGTCGAGGTGCTTCGCGCCGACGGCCCGCGCCATCACGTGCGCGCCGAACGTCGTCACCTGGTGATCGCCGAGCGCCGCCGTCATGAGGACGGAGTGCGCGGGCGTGTTCGGCAGGCCGCCGCCGAGGTACTTGGTCCAGCCGTTCGGCTCCACGCGATCCCAGAGCATCTGCGTGAGCGCGAGGACGAGCTGCTGGTCGCGCGTGTCGGGGTAGGTCCCGCGGAGCACGAGGAAGAACGGCGCGAAGTCGACGCTGCGGTTCAGGAGGAAGCCGTAGGGCTGCCCCATCACGCTGAGGACGCCGCGCTCGACGTCCGTCGACGCGGACATGTAGACGCCGCCCGCGATGCCGCCCTGGCTGATGCCGTGGTAGTAGCGCTCGGTCGGATCGATCGCCGCGCCGTAGGTCGGGTCCTTCGCGAAGCGCCGGCTCATCATCCGCATCGCGAGCAGGGAGTTGAGCATCCCCTGGTGCATGCGATCGAACATCGTCGCGATGCCCTGGAGCTGGCCGCTCGAGAGGACGTTCGCGATGTGCCCGGAGTCGTCGTCGGACATGCCGACGAGGTCGACGGCGAAGATGACGTAGTTCTTCTCCGAGACGAGCTTGCGGAAGTTCGCGGCGTCGATCTGACCGCGCGATCCCAGGAGCCCGTGTCCGTACTGCAGGAGCGCCGCCGGCTTCGTCAGCGCGCTCTTCGGGACGATCACGCGGAACGGCACCTCGTACGTCGGGCGCGCCGGGTTCGGCTCCGGCATCCCGTCGGCGCCGAAGACGAGGCTCGCGCCGGCCTCGGGCTTGTCGAGGTAGAACGGCACGGTCATCCGGCCGGTGATGCGGTAGGCGACGACGTCCGGCTCCCAGTCGTCTTCGACGGTGTCGATCGCGTACGCGGGGCCGTCCTCGCCGGCGAGCGCGAGCGCCTCGTCGCGCATGTGGAGGAGCCACCCGGTCACGTTCTCGCGGCTCGCGGTCGTGAAGTCCCAGGCGAGCTGGAGCGTCGCGCGCTCCACGCCCGCGCCGCCGAGCCGCTGGAAGATGTCCTCGTAGAGCCCTCGCCGCGCGTCGACCGACGGCTCGCTCGACGCGACCGAGTCGCGGAGCGCCCGGAACGCCGGCGTCGGCGCGAGCTCGCCGCTCTCGCCGCGCACCTTGCGGATGGCGACGATGTAGCGGCGGGCGTCGGTCAGCGGGACGACGGGCCGGAGGATGAACGTGACCTTGTCCGGATCGGCGCGGCTCATGTCGAGCTCGGCGAAGTGCGGGACGCGCTCGCCGGTCTCGGCGTCGAGGATGACGGTCGGCGAGTCGGGCTCGAGCGATCGCGGCAGCGTCGCGAGCGACGCGAGGCCCTCGAGGGTGGCGCCCGGCAGGTGCGTGAGGATCCCCGTGCCGGCGCCGAAGCCGTCGCTCTTCGACCACGGCTCGCTGGTCGACTTCTGGCCGTTGACGGCGGCGGGGAGCGCGGCGTCGTCGATCTGCACGCGGCGACCGGTCGGCGTGTCGGCGGCGTCGACGGTCCAGACGTTCGAAGGGAAGGGGTAGCCGCACTGCGTGGGGACGAGCGGGTCGCACGTGACGTGCGCCCACTCGACCTTCGGCGCGAACGGACCGACCTTCGCCTCCGCGTCGTCGGAGCTGCTGCATCCCGGACCGAGGGCGGCGAGGGCCGCGCCAACGAAGAGGAAGAGAGGGCGGAGGCTCATCGCCGAGGGAGATACCACTTCGAGCCTGCCTGCCACGTCTCACGTGCGCCGCGGTTCGCCGCCGCGCCGGCCCGCGCGTTCGCCCCCACCGTCGGCGGTGCGTGAGACTCGCGCGCGGCTCAGGGCTCGCGCCGCACGAGCGCGCCGTCCCGCAGCGAGACGTGGATCACGGACCTGGTCAACGCGTGGCCCACCCGAGCCACCGCAAACCTTTACACTGTAAAATTATCATGGACAAGCGCCGCCCGCTGCCCGGGCACGCGGGTTGCGTGAACGTCCGTCATGGCAGATGCGCTCGCTCGGCTCGGCTCGCTCGCACTCGTGACGTTGGTCGTGGCCTGCGGAGGCGCGGACGACGCCGATCCCGCTCCCCACGCGCCCTCGTCGAGCACGGAGCCGGATCAGAGCGCCCTGCGCGACTTGATCCGCAGCGCGAGCGCGCCGCCGACGCCCGCCGAGCAGGCGCCGACCGAGACCGGCGAGGAGACGCAGATCAAGACGGAGAACGGCGCGGTCCAGGAGTGCGTCTACAAGCGCTTCACCGGCACGGCGCTCTACGAGACGCTCGTGTCGTTCGATCCGAACGCCGACTCGATCTGGCCGGGCGCGATCACGCAGACGCGGACGCTCCCCCAGGGCCTCGCGGCGCCGATCGGCCTCGCGCGGCGCCCGGGGACGATCACGATCGGCGACGCGAGCATCGCGGGCGGCAAGCATAGCCGGACGCTCGAGAGCCCGAGCCTCGCGGCGACGCGCGAGGCGGTCGCCGAGGTCCTCGCGCAGGACGGCGTGCGCCTCGCCGCCAAGAGCAACTACCTCGCCGAGACGGCGTACTCGATGAACGAGGCGAGCCTGAAGATCGGCGTCGACGTCAGCTGGATGAACGGCAGCGTGAAGGCGAACTTCGCCGGCAGCTGGCTCTCGAAGAAGACGACGATGGTCGTGCGCTTCGTCCAGGCCTACTACACGGTGTCGTTCGAGGCGCCGTCGTCGCCGGAGAAGGTCTTCGGCCCGTACGTCACCGCCGACGACGCGCGGCCCTACATGGGGCCGGGGAACCCGCCGGCGTTCGTCTCGAGCGTCACCTACGGGCGGATGCTCGTCATGAAGATCGAGAGCGACGAGAGCGAGCGCGATCTCCGCGCCGCGCTCGACGTCGCCTTCTCCAAGGGGACCGTGTCGGTCGACGCGCGCTCGAAGGACGTCCTCAAGAACAGCACGTTCTCGGTCTTCGTCCTCGGCGGCTCGCCGGACGACGCCGCGCGCATCCAGGCGGCGACCGCCGAGGATCGCGCCGGCGCGCTCGCCGCGTACATCGAGAAGGGCGCGAACTTCGATCCGGCCTCGCCGGGCGTCGCGATCTCGTACACGGTTCGCCGCCTCGCCGACAACGAGACGATCAAGGTCGCCTCGACGATCGACTACCAGATCCCGGTGTGCACGCCCGCGGCGGTGAACGTGGAGCTCGATCTGAAGCGCATCTTCGTCCGCCGCGACGGCAAGGCGGGCGGCTCCACGACGGGCGAGTACGAGATCTGGCTCGAGGCCTCGGGCGCCGCGGGCGGCGCGCTCCCGCCGACGCCGGGAGAGGAGGACACGAGCCGCCGCGAGATCCTGGCGAAGGGTACGAGCGCGATCAACGACGGCTCGGCGATCGCGCTCGACGCGCAGCACTTCGCGCGCGTCAGCAGCCAGCAGGGCGCGACGATCACGGTCGGCGGCCGCCTCCGGAGCGAGGCGAAGGGCAAGCAGTGCGAGATGACGCGCACGCACGCGTACCGCTTCAACCCGAAGACGGGCGCGGGGGAGTGGACCAACACGGGCGACAACGTCCTCAACTGCGCCGCGAAGGACTCGTCGTTCCTCGGCAACAACTCGCTCGACGTGGATCTCGAGTACGCGTTCACGCCCTGAGGCGCGGCCTCCGCGCGGTCGCGCCGGTGCCCACGGGACGCGGCGCGGCGGGGGAGGGGGATCGCCCGCCGCGGCCCGCCCGGGGCCTCGCGGCGGAACGACGAGGCTGCGCAGCCGCGCGCGCGATCGCGCCGGCGAGGACCACGGCGTTGTTGTGGAGCGTGTCCTTCGCCGCGTAGACGAGCGTGACGTGCTCGCCGGCCGCCCGCCGGACGAGGTCCGCGAAGAGGTCGCGGCGCTCCGGACGGGCGAGCTCGCGGAGGTAGCGCCGGCGGAACTCGGCGAAGCGGCTCGGCTCGTGTCCGAACCACCGCCGGAGCTCGTCGCTGGGGGCGAGCTGCGCGAGCCAGGCATCGAGGCGCGCGTCCTCCTTCTTGAGCCCGCGCGGCCAAAGGCGGTCGACGAGGATGCGCGCCCCGTCGGCCGGGCTCGGCGGCTCGTAGACGCGCTTGATCGAGAGCTTCGGAGGAGCGGCCATCGATGCTCCGCGCTTGCATGCGGCGTGCGCCGCGCGTAGCGAGTTCCATATCGCGGCGCGATTGTCATTACCCCCAGGGGTAATTGACGCTTCTTTATCGTTAGCTCTAGATTCGCTCGCAACCGCGTGATGGGGCACGACGAGGCACTGCGGTCGGTTTGCTGCGCGCTCCTCGAGAGCCGCGCCGGCAGCGCCGCCGAATCAAAATGGCTGCACGCGCTCATCGCCGAGCTCGTCGAGCGGAAGCTGCTCCATCCGAACGCGCCCGTCGATGAGCAGCACACGCTCGCGCGCGCCTTCGCGGCGGCGCTCCTCGCGGAGTGAGCGGGCGGCAGCGCGCATCGCCGGCCGCTGCGACACGCACCCGAGCAAATCGATGGAGACGCAGAACTTCACCGCCGCCGGGCCAGGATGCGTCGCCCTCGTCGACACGCAGCCGGGGCACGAGTGGACGAACGAGACCCGGTGGTCGCTCGGCCTCGGCACTCGCGTCACCGTCCCGCTCGAGCCCATCGGCACGTCTCGGGCATCGTCGATTTCCCGGGTCTCGTCCGCGATCGCGTGAGCGAGGACGGGCTCGTCGCGACGCTCGGAACGGTCGGCGCGTCCCTCTGCCGCTCGAGCCTATGCTCGACGACCTCTCGAGGCGCGGACGAGGGCGGCCTCTCGCTGGCCTTTCGGGCCCGTCCGCGATGGCCGCCTTCTCGGCGCGCGTCGGCGCGCGGGTGCGCGTCGAACGCTCACCGCGCGGATGCGACCTGGTGCGGGCCGCGCCGGCGTCGCGCGAGAAGCAGCGCTGCGCCGACGAGCGGCAAACCGAGGAGCGCGTTGCCGTCGGACGCCGGCGTCGTACGGCAACTGCAGCCGCCTCCGGCTTCGCCGTCCAAAGGCGTGTCGCCCGTGTCGACGCCGCCCGCGTCGACGCCACCCGCGTCTGCGCCTGCGTCGGGCTTGATCGCGACCGGCGGATCGACGTTCTGCGTGAGCGCGGCCGACGTGCTCGTGTCGTGGCGCGTGTCGCCGGCATAGACCGCGCTGATCGCGTGGCCGCCGGCGGTGAGCTTCGACGTCGCGATCGTCGCCGTCGCCGTCGTCCCCGAGCCGTTCAGCGTGACCTTGCCGAGCGAGACCTTTGCGTCGAAGAACTCGACGGAGCCCGCCGGGAGCGAAGCCTTCGCTGTCACCGTCGCGGTGAACGTCACGTCTTGCCCCGTCGCGGACGGGTTCTTCGAGGACGCGACGGCGGTCGTCGTCTTCGCCTTCGAGACGACCTGGATCACGTTGCCGGCCGCGCCGGACGCATAGTCCGCGTTGCCGTCGTACGTCGCGGTGATCGTGTGAGAACCGACGCCGAGCGTCGTGCTCTCGAACGTCGCGGAGCCCGTCGCGTCGAGCGTGCCGGTCGCGAGCTGCGTCGCGCCTTCGACGAACGTCACCGTGCCGGTCGGCGTCGCGCCGGGACCGGCAACTCTCGCCGAGAAGATGACCTTCGTGGCGAACGTGGACGGATTGAGTGACGACGTGAGGGCGGTCGTCGCGGTGTGTTGGCTCACGAGCTGAGTGACGATCGGCGACGTGCTCGTGCTGAAGCTCGCGTCGCCTTCGTAGATCGCCGTGATCGAGTGCGCGCCAGCGATGAGCGTCGACGTCGCGAGGGACGCGAGGCCGGCGCCGTTGAGCGTCGCCGTGCCGAGCACGACCTCGTCGTTCTTGAAGGTGACCTGGCCCGTCGGCGTGCCGTCGCCCGGAGCGGAGGCGGTGACGTTGGCGCTGAACGTGACGCTCGCGCCGACGAGCGACGGACTCGACGACGCCACGAGCGCAGTGCTCGTGCTCGCCTTGTCGACGCGGTGCGTGACGGTCCCGGTGCCCCCCGAGAAGTTCGCGTCACCCGAATACACCGCAACGATGACGTGACTTCCGACGCCGAGCGCGCCGGTGGTGAAGGTCGCGACATCGTTCGCAACGGTGCCGGTGCCGAGCATCGCTGCGTCGTCGAAGAAGGTGACGCTCCCCGTCCGGTCGGCAGCGACGGCCGACGAGACCGTCGCGCTCAACGTCGTCGCTTGGCCGAAGGCGCTCGGGGTCACGGACGACGTCACCGTTACGCTCGTCTCCGCTGTGTCGACGACCTGGTGGAGCGTGGCGCGCGCGCCCCCCGCGTGTGCGGCGTCGCCTCCGTAGGTGGCGATGATCGGGTGCGTTCCGCCCCCGAGGGCCGATGTCGTGTACGTCGCCACGCCGTCCTCGTCGAGCTCTACGGAGCCGAGCGTGACATCGCCGTCTTCGAACGTGATCGTGCCCGTCGGCGTACCACCGGTCGAGTCGGTCGTGGCGGTCGCGGTGAACGTGACGGCGCCGCCGAAGACGGAGGGATTCTCCGATGAGACGACGGCGAGCGTCGTGCCGTCCTTCTCGACGAGCTGCGTGAGCGGCGGGGACGTGCTGCCGGTGTACGCGTGCGTTCCCGCGTAGACCGCGGTGACGGTGTGCGAGCCGAGCGAGAAGCGCGCGGTGAGCCGCGCGATCCCGTCGCCGTCGAGCGCGCTGGCGCCGAGCGGCGTGGCCGCGGCGTAGAACGACACCGAGCCGGACGGGGTACCCGTCGACGGCGCGGCTGCGGTGACCTTCGCTTCCAACGTCACGTCGCCGTGGATGATCGACGGGTTCTGTGACGAGGTGACGGCCGTCACGGAGCCCGCTTGCGCGACCGTCTGCGTGAACGACGTCGCCACGCTCGTGCCGTGAATGCCGTCCGACAGATACGCTGCGTCGATCGTGTGATTGCCAACGGCGAGCGCGGACGTGGTGAACGTCGCGTCACCGACGGCGTTGAGTGTGCCCGAGCCGATCACGAGGCCGCCGGCGCGGAAGTCGACCGTTCCGGTAGCTCCCCCCGTCACATGCGCGAGGAACGTGACCGGTTGGTGGAAGACCGACGGCGTCGTGAGCGAGCTCACGGTGGTCGTCGTCGGCACCGTGATGTGTGTCGTGCCGGCGGCGCCATCGGCCGACGGAATACGGTCGGAGCCGATCGCTCCGTTCGGCGCGCCCGCGCCGCCGGAGACGTCAGGCGTGAACGCTGCGAGCGACGACGCGAAGACCTTCACGCGTCCGCCTCCGCCACCCCCGCCACCACCCGAGTAGGCGGCGAGGTTGCCTCCGTTCGGATGGCCTCCCGCTCCGCCGCGCGCGGAGACGGCACCCGTGACGGTGATCGTGCCGCCCGTGAAGACGACCGTTCCACCGCTTCCGCCGCCCCCGCCGGCCGGTCCGTTCCAGTGCGCGACGTACGTGCCCCATCCGCCGTCGGCTCCGTCCGCGCGCACGGTGCCGGAGATGGTCTGCGTTCGCGCATCGAGGACGATCGAAGCGCCGCCTCTGCCTCCAGCGCCCCCGCCTCGGTTCTCGCACGTGATGGCACCGGCTCCGCCGCCCGAGCCCATTGGATGATCGGTGAGTGCGTCTGCGACTCCATAGGCCGAGCCGCCGACACCGCCGACGCCGAAGGAGTGGCCCCTTCCGCCGCGTCCCCCGGCGCCGCCGTAGCCACCACCGCCGCCGCCCGTCGGATGGTAGCAGGAGAGCTCCATCTGCCCGCCGCCGCCGCCGCCAGGACCGGAGCCGCTCCCCGCCCATTCCCAATAGTTGGAGTTGGGGCCTCCGCCTGGCCCGCCGGCTCCGGTGCCGTCCAACGTGCCGGCGATCTCGATGGTCGACGCATGAATCTCGAGCGGCGCTCCCGGAACCACGTGCACGACGGCGCCGCCGGGGATCGTGAGCTTGCCGACATTCGTGAAGACGCCGGTGAGGGTGTCTCCGTCGGCCAGAACGAGATCCGCGCCGCCGAGGTCCATGCCGGTGTATTCGGTCGCCCTCGCGAGGCCCGGCGCGACGAAGAGCGTAGCGGTGAGCAGTACAAGGCCCAGTAGTCGTCTCATCGATTCTCCCACGATGTCGAACCGACGACGCTACGCGACCGCACGTGCGAGGCAACAGGCCGAATTTAAGGCATTGCGCCGGCGCTCGTGTACGCGGGAGCGCTACGTCGTCGCGCGTCGCGCGTCGCGGTCGAACCGCCGGCGCTACGCGACGAGCAAGCGACGCGGCCGGATCATGACCGAGCGCCTTCAGGACAGCATTGGACATCGACGTCCTCGAGTGCGGGCGCGTCGGAAACGAGGAGCTGTCGCGGCGATCGAGACCGACCCCTTGCGGAAGTGAGCACGACGCCGGATCCATGAATTTGCCTCGCGGATCGAGCGGCCGTTCCGGCACCGCGCCGGCATGGCAACCAACCCGCTACGGAGGCGCACTCGCTCTCGCCGTTACGGCGGGGTGGTGCCGGAACTGGTGCGTGCGATCTCGCCTCATGACCGGCGTAGCCAGCGTTCGATGCTCGACATCGCGTTCGTTCGTCCGGCCTCTTCCGTGGAAACCCTCAGCGGGTACCCCTGTTCCTTGGCCAGACGCATTGCCGTCCGCGCGAGTCGCTCCGCCTCAACGCGCTCGTATGTGCCCACCACGGCGAAGCCGTCTTGGTCGACGGAGAGGACCAGCCTTGTGGCCTCAGGCTCCACCACGCCAAAGGTGCCGCGGAGAACCTGCGTGACGACCTCCTGCGTAGTCTTCTTGTCGTTCCAGAAGATGACGTCGGTGGTTGCGTTCCCAGTCGGCGGGCCGCGGTACGGGCCCGATTCACCGTCTGGAGCCACCGGCAACTTGGAGTCAGCCGGTCGCGCGGACGGCGGTGGCCATCGCTCGGAGGTCAGTCCGTGCCGCTCGAACACCGCACGCACATCGTCGTGCTCCGAGCGCAGCAGAGTGTGGAGCACAGCCATCGGGTCCGGTGCGGACATCCGGCGCCGCCCGCTCCTCCTCAACAGCGCTTCGAGCGAAGGTTCGATGTCGGTCGGGAGCAACTTGATCGGAGAGTCGCCACGCGGTGGCAGCAACCCCTCGACGTCGGTGTAGAGCTGCTTCAGCGACACGCTGCGCCGCTCGAGTTCTCGAGCGACGTAGGGGTCGGAAGGAAGCGCGAGCGCAAGGTGTGTCACGGTCAAAGGACGATGCCCGCGTTGTTCGGCTTCGTGTGACGCCGCTCCGACAACCTGTACGGTGGCGCGCGCGACGATCGGGCGCCGCTCTCGGAACCGATTCAACGCTAGGCCCAACGCCGCGAGCGCTGTTCCGCCGGCACCGACGAGCGTGAACCATGAGTACACGCTCCAAGTGTATCGTCCGGTACCCCGGCTGGCACGCGCGGCGCCGAGCTGCTCGAACACCAGCCTCACCGCCCGCTTTGCGCACTCCGGCGGATACTTGCTCTGCCTTCCCTCTGCCTTCCCCTGGCTCCATCCTCTCAACGTTTGGAGCCTCCGGGGATCCCGGGGGTGATTCAGATTCCCGGTGCTCCGTTCGTCGCCTTCATCGTGACGTGGGGATCGCGAGACAGGCGCGCGTGCTCCGGGGCGCGGGGGCGGCGCCCCGTTTCGCTGCCGACGTCGCGCCGCCGTCCTCCTCTACGCTCGCGCTACTACTTCGCCTCGTAGTGCTTCCTGCGAAGCGTCTCGAGCGTCTGGGTGCATCGCTCGATCGCGGCGCAGAACTTCGCGTCGATCGCCGCCCAGACGTCGACCGCGCCGAGGGGCCGCTCCGCCTGCTGGAAGTCGGACCACGCGCGCTCGCACTCTCGGTAGACGTTCTCGACCTCGGCGAGCCTGCCTACGACTACGTCGACCGCGACCTCCGAGTCGCTCGAGATCGTGCGGTCCTTGGAGTCCGCCGCGGCGCAGTTGTAGTCGGCGTCGGCGAGCAGAAGTCGGCAAACGTGACGGATGCCGTCCCAGCTCACGCTGTTCCGTCCGCCAGTGCGCGCAAGGATCTCGGACGCCAGCTCGGGGAGCGATCTCACGCGAGCAGGGTATCCCGGCGTCGGTGCTTCGGGAGCGCCCTCGTGACGGACCTCGCGTCTCGCCGGACGTAGGAGGAGGATAGCCGCCGACCATGCGGTCCATGATGACCTCGATCTTCTTCCTCGGCTCCCGGACGGCTCCTCGGTGCTCCGTTCTCCCTCTCGCTCCCGATCTCCCGATCTCGGAAGGGAGGGTTCACCTCCGCGATCAGATCTCTCGAAGCCAAGGAGCGTCGCTTGCGACGCTCTCCATCATCCTTCTTCGTGTCTCCAAAGGAGGAGCGAAGCGACGACGACGAGACGAAGAAGAAAGATGATCACTTTGCGAGATATCGGAGGGCGCGGGCAGCGCGACGACGTTCGTGGCTTCGGGCTTCGGCTCGACTCCACGTGCTTCCGAACGTCGTCGGCGTTGACGCGCATCTCTCGGCCGAACTTCGACGCTCGGACCGCGCCCGACTTGATCAACCGGCGCCGGTCGTCGGAGGGAGCCCGGTCGCCTTGATCGAGACCCAGTCCTCGCGAGCGCGCAGGGCTCCGACCTCGGCGCGACCTCGACCGCGGCATATCGTGGTCGAATGGCGCGAGCTGCGAGCGGAACGGTCGTCTGGGACAAGGGCAAGAAGCGCTGGAAGGGGCGCATCACCGTCATCGGCGGGCGGCCGTGGCTCGACTGCCCGCCCGAGTTCCCTAACAACCCCCGCGGCGAGGGCCGCGCTCGCGAATGGATCGCGGAGAAGGCGTCGCTCGCGAAGGCGGAGGGCCACCGGATCGAGGACTACGACGTCAGGAAGCGAACGCCCGCCGCCGCGGCGAGTCCCGGTGCCTCCGGCGACGACTGGTTCAACGCATGGGAGAAGTCGCGGATCGCGCGAGGGCTCACGTCGACGGCCGACAATCGCATCCACTTCGCCGGCTACATCAAGCCCGCGGTGAACGAGAAGCACGTCCGCGACTGGACGAGCGATGACGTGCGCGCGATCGTCGCGCTCCTCGACTCGACGGTCGCCTCCGGCGACATCTCGCCGAAGTACGCCTCGAACGTGTGGGGCACGGCGACGAAGATGTGCACCGACGCGGTGAAGTCGAAGGCCGCGGAGCTCCGCGTCCGCCTCGACAACCCCGCGAAGGACGTCGCCGGCCCCGAGAGCGGGGAGGAGCGCGCGAAGCAGTTCCTCTACCCAAGCGAGTTCCTGAGCTCGTCGCGTGCGAGGACGTCCCGCTCCGCTGGCGCCGCGCCGTGATCGTCGCGATCTACCTCTACCCACGAGCACGCGAGCAGCGCGCGCTCGCGGAAGGAGCTCACCGACGAGAAGAGCACGACGACGCGGCCGCTCGCCTGGCACGACCTCCGCGCGACCGGGCTCACCTGGTGCGCCGTCCGCGGGGACGACGCGATGAAGATCATGCAGCGGGCCGGACACTCCGACCTCGCGACCACGATGATCTACGTCAGGACCGCCGAGACGATCGGGCAGGGCTTCGGGGAGGTCTTTCCGCCCATCCCGGAGGCGCTACTCGAGCCCGCCCCGGACGGCGAATCGTCCGGCGAATCGTCTGAAACCCTCGAAGCCCCCTCTTTACTTCGAGAAAACTAGAGCGGGACACGGGATTCGAACCCGCGACATCCAGCTTGGGAAGCTGGCACTCTACCAACTGAGTTAGTCCCGCAGTGCGATGCCGTTCGTAACGTTCGGCTCTCCCGCTGTCAATGGAATGAAAGAAACGGCCCGGGTCACCGCGTGATGGCGTGAGCCCGGGCCGTCCCGCTTTCGACCTTTCGATCGATGTCTGCGCGGCGCCGAGGGGGTCCTTTCGTCTTGACTCCCCCGGCGTCAGCCCTCGGTTCCGGGGCCGCGACGCGTTGCCGAGCGGACGCGTTCACGTCTCGCGGGACAACGACGACCGTGCGCTGAGATCAGCGTACGTCGCTACGTCTGCTCTCCCGGATGAGAGCCACTACGTTCATGCATGTTGTCGTTCCTCCTCCGGTCGTGCCGGCGCCCGCGGGCCCAGCGGACAGAGCCACCGCCTCGCGCGGACGTTTCCTTTGGGGGGTCGTAATGCGGTTCAGGCAAGGTGACCCCGGGGCTGTGCCGTGCTCGCGGAGGTGCTCCTCCGCCGGACCAATCCGGGGCGGCGTGCCCCAGCGCGGCGTGTCATCAGAGTCTAACACCGAAGCTCGAATGCAACAGGGGGCCGGGGCGATTCAGCGCGCACCTTCACCGCGTCACGCGACGGGATCACGCACGTCGCGGACGGCGCGCCGCATGCCTGCAGCTCAACGGTTCGTCGCGCACGAGGTGAACGGCCGCCCGCGTGCGTCGCGACGTGAACCGCCACCGCAGCCTGCAGCTCAACGGTTCGTCACGCACCATCGTGGAAGGCGCGCCGCGTGCCCGCGGCTCGACGGTTCCTCGCTCGCGCGGAGCCCGCGGCCTCAGCGCGATGACGCCTGGAGCGCGCCGGAGACGTCGTAGTGGACCTCGCAGGGGAGGGCCTCGAAGCCGCCGCCGGCCGTGGCGACCTGGTCCGCGCAGTCGGACTCCGGCGTCGGCGCGAAGGTGAAGACGAGCTGTCCGTTGAAGCCCGCCGCCAGCGCGGGATCGGTCGTGGGCGCCGCGTCGGACCCGAGGAGCGTGAGCGCGAGCGCGTCCGTGCGCGCGATCGCGCATGCCCCGCGCATGCCGCGCGGATCGGCGGCGCGGACCTCCTCGACGATCTCCGCCTCGAGCTGGGCGCGCGCGGACGGGTCGATCCGCCCCTCGATCGGAGCGCCGCCCTGGATCCAGTAGAGCGTCGAGCCGTCGTGGTTCAGCTTCACGTCGAACTCCCACGGGTTCGGCGTGGCGCCGCACGACGTGTGCGTGAGCGCCGCCGTCACGTGGAACGTGCCAAGCTTCGTGCCCGGGCTGTACGGATCCTTGCCGGAGCACGCCGCCGCGATCGAGAGCGCCGCCGCCGCGGCCGCGAGGGAACGAAGCGAGCACGGACCGGGCGTCGATCGGCGAGAGCTCATCGGCGTCGCCTCGTGGTATCCAATCGGTGACCGCGAGGCCAAGTTCGGAGGCCACCTTCGTGACACCCTGGGATAGACGCGCGCTGCTCCGCGCGCTCGGCGCGGCGCTGCTCGGCCTCGCCGTCGTGTGGCTCGTCACGGCGGCCAGCGACGAGGGACAGCTCACCGTCGGCGCGCGGGCGGGGCGCACGCTCCCGGTGGCGCCGCTCTGCAGCGCCGTCGGCGCCGCGCTCGCGCTCGGGACGGCGCGCGTGCGCCAGGAGGTGCGCGCCTTCGAGACGGTCGGCCGCTCGCCCGCCGTCACCGGCCGCGCCGCCGCGCTCGGGGCCGCGCTCCCGTCGGTCCTGGTCGCGCTCGCGATCCTCGCGATCCCGAGCGTGGACGTCGCGGCGTTCTATCCGCGCGCGGCCGTCGGCGACACGTTCGTCGCCTCCGACGACGGCAGCTTCGTGAGCCCGACGCTCGGCGTCCGCATCGCGCCCGACGGCACCACGCAGCCGCTCGACGAAGCCCACGCGCTCGCGCTCGACGAAGGGCTCCCGCGCGGCGCCCGCCTCGCGGCCGCGGCGGCGACGGGGCTCGCTGGCGTGGCCCTCTCGCTCGTGGCCGCGCGCGCGTCGCTCCGTCGGAGCCTGGTCGGCGCGCGCGCCCGCCGACGCCTGCGCGTCGTCGCGTTCGGCGAGGCGTTGGGCTGCGCGCTGCTCACGCTGGTGGCGTTTCAGGCGGCCGCCGCGCGCTCCGCCCCGGCCGCGCTCGCGGTGGTCCCGCCGCTCGCGCTGCTCGCGATGGCGCTCGGGCGGATGCGCTGGGGACACGGCGCCGGACGAACGGCCGGACGAACGGGGAGAGGCGAGCGGTGGCCGAGGACGCCGTGACGGCGAGCTGGGCGCACGGCGCGTGCGCTTGGTCGATCCTCGTGCACGGCGGAGCGGGTGACGTCTCTGCCGAGCACCTGCCGCGGCACGTCGAGGGTTGCGAGCGCGCGGCCGCGGCCGGGGCGGCCGTGCTCGCGGCGGGCGGGAGCGCGCTCGACGCCGTCCAGCGCGCCGTCGAGGTGCTCGAGGACGATGCCTCCTTCAACGCAGGCACGGGCGCGTGCTTGAACGAGGACGGCGCGATCGAGCTCGACGCGTCGATCATGGACGGGACGACGCTCCAGGCGGGCGGCGTCTGCGCGCTCGCGCCGTTCAAGAACCCGATCGCCATCGCGCGCCGCGTGATGGACGCCTCATCGCACGTGCTGCTCGCGGGGGAGGGCGCCGCGCGCTTCGCGCTCGAGCAGGGGTTCGTCCGGGCCGATCCGTCCTCGATGATCACCGACCTCGCGCGCGCCAGGCTCGCGGCCGCGCAGGCGAAGCAGACCACGGAGGGCTGGGCCGGCGGGACCGTCGGCGCCGTGGCGAGGGACGCGAGCGGGCGCGTCGCGGCCGCGACGAGCACGGGCGGGATGGTCAACAAGCGCGCCGGCAGGGTGGGCGACTCGCCGATCGTCGGCGCGGGCACCTACGCCGACGACGCCACCGCCGCGTGCTCGACGACCGGCCACGGCGAGGCGATGATCCGCGTGTGCCTCGCCAAGACCGCGAGCGACGCCGCGCGAACGGACGGCGCCGAGCACGCCGCGCGCGCGTCGCTGGCGATGATGCACGCGCGAACGAGCGGCACCGGCGGCGTGATCCTCGCCGCGCGCGACGGCTCGCTCGGCCTCGCGCGAACGACCCGCACCATGAGCTGGGCCGCGGCGACCGACACAGGCCGCGCCTCGGGCGCGTGAACGAGCCGGCCCCCGGACGCGCGTCGGCGGGGCGCGCCCTCGTGACGACGCGCCCGGCAAGAGCGACTGCGCGTGAGCTGAACCGCTGGTCGGCGCCGCGAAAGCGTGGCACTCTCGAGGAACGAAACCTCGGGAGAAAGCGAAGCCGCGAACCGTGCGGAGCGAGCGCTATTCGCTGGTCTCGGCGACCGCCTTGCGGTCGAGCGCGTCCTGCAGTCCACAACGCACACGCGTTGCGCGCTTGATGCGCTTCTTCTTCAGCGGCGTGGTGAGCCACTCGTGACGCTTCCTCATGCTCCAGATCGCGCGGTTAGCCATAGGGCCGCGCAAGATGGCGGAAACCGCCCGTCAACGCAAGCGCAGGCGCAGGCAGGGGCGCATTTCTCGGGGTATTCACGGGGGCGATCCCGCCGGGGTCCACGTTCCACCCAGAGCGGAACGGTCCGCCACCGGATCAATGACGAACGGGGTGGTGAGGGTCGGCCGATCCACGGCATCCCCGCGATGGTATTGAATTTACTGCATAATCTGTTTGAAGAACGTTGGAGTGAGTGTTGCACTTACATGCGCGTATGGTGACGGGGCAGCTTGGCCGATTCGCTTTCGTCCTCGGACTCGCGGTCTCCGCGGGCGCCGCGGGGTGCTTCCTCGGCGGGGAAGAGGAGACGCTCGACTCGGGTGACCGGGTCGTCGGCGGCGGGGACACCTCGGCCGTCCTCCGGAGCACCATCGTCCTCGACACCGGCTGCACGGCGGCCAAGGTCGGACCGCGCCACCTCCTGACGGCCGCGCGTTGCGTCGTCGGAAAGCCGGAGCTCCAGCCCGGCAAGACGTTCACCTTCAAGGCCGCGAGCCAGCTCCGGACGATCGTCGAGGACGACGAGCCGGTCCTCGAGGCCGACGGCGCGGACGACGAGGCTGACGACGAGGGAACGGCCGACGGCGGCGCGGACGAGGCCGAGGCCGACGCCGCCGCTCCGAAGAAGACCAACAACAGCGATCGCGAGGCGACCATCGACGAGATCGAGGTCCACCCGTCGTTCACCGCGAAGTGCGAGGACGACCTCTGCGACTTCGGCGCAATCGGCGCGAGCGACGCCAAGGACATCGCGGTCATCCTCCTCGACGCCGATCTCGAGAGCGTCCCGACGATCCCGATCGATCTCGACACCGTCGGACAGAGCGACACGGTCCTCGCCGTCGGCTCGGGCTGCGCCACGTTCGACGGTGAGGCGTCCGGCGTGAAGACCTACAAGACGATCGCCGTCCCGGCGAAGTCGGTGAACCACGTCGGCAGCCCGTACATCGAGGATCCGGCGCTCGTGACGCGCCTCGCGGCTGGCTACGTCGTCACGCCGGGCTTCGGCTGGCGCGCCGGCGAGCCGCGCGTCTGCGCGACGGACATCGGCGCGCCGCTCTTCCGCGGCGGCCAGGCCGCGATTTCCGGCGTGACCTCGAACTTCACCACGTTCGGCCGCGAAGGCGAGATCGCCCCCGTCACGCTGCACCACACCAAGGTCGACGCGGCCTCGAAGATCGGCACCTGGCTCGCCTCGCTCGGAGTCGAGACGACGCGCTCGTGCAGCGAGATGGCCGGCGGCTGCGTGAAGAAGGAGTACGACGGCGGCGTCCCGGCCGCGCCCGCCGCGCCGGCGACCGACGACGAGGATGGCGACGCGGGCGACCTCATCGCGCCGGACGGCGGCGACGACGACGAGGCCGACGCCGGCCCGATCAGCACGGATCTCCCCGAGCAGGGCGAAGAAGAGGCGCTCCCCGAGCAGCGCGACGACGAGTATTACCCGCGCGAGGGCTCGGACGAGTACGACAACTGGGACGCCGGCCCGCGAAAGAAAAAGAAGAAGAAGGCTTCCGGCTGCAGCGCCGCTCCGGGCTCGACGCCCTCCGGCTCCGACGGGATCGTCTTCGTGGTCGGGCTCGCGCTCGCCAGCGCGGTGGCGCGGCGGCGCCGCTCGGCCTGAGGCTCCCGACACGCCGCCACGGGCGTGGTCACTCCGGCGTCGCGACCAGGCGGACCTCGAGGCGGAGCGGGCCGGCGCCGTCCTTTGCCTCGACGACTTTGTCCCACGGGAGGTAGCCGGGCGCCTCGACGCTGACGTGGTGTGTCCCGACCGGGAGCGCGACGCCGCGCGCCGCCACGGTGTCGAGGCGTCCCACGAAGATGTCGTCGATCGTCACCGACGCGCTGGCGGGGGAGCCCACCATGCGCATCGAGATCGTCTTGGGCGGCGGCGGCGGCCCGCACGCGGACGCCGTGAGCAGGGCCGCTACGGCCGCGAGCGTCCTCGACACGCGGCTCACTCCCACTCGATCGTCGCCGGCGGCTTCGACGAGATGTCGTAGACCACGCGGTTGATCCCGCGCACCTCGTTGATGATGCGGTTCGACATCCGGCCGAGCACCTCGTAGGGGAGCGGCGCCCAGTCGGCGGTCATCCCGTCGAGCGAGCGGACCGCGCGGATCGCGCAGGTCTCCTCGTAGGTCCGGTGATCGCCCATCACCCCGACGCTGCGCACCGGCAAGAGCACGCAGAAGCTCTGCCAGACCTGGTCGTAGAGGCCGGCGCCGCGGATCTCCTCGCTGACGATGTGGTCGGCGGCGCGGAGGACCTCGAGCCGCTCGGGCGTCACCTCGCCGAGGCAACGAATCGCGAGCCCCGGTCCGGGGAACGGCTGGCGGTAGAGGATGTCGCGCGGCATCCCGAGGGCCTCGCCGCAGGCGCGCACCTCGTCCTTGAACAGCTCGCGGAGCGGCTCGATGAGCTTCAGCTTCATCCGCTCGGGCAGGCCGCCGACGTTGTGGTGGCTCTTGATGACCGCGCTCGGGCCCTTGAACGAGACGCTCTCGATGACGTCGGGGTAGAGCGTGCCCTGCACCAGGTGCGCGGCGTTCTGCACCTTGGCCGCCTCCTCGTCGAAGACGTCGATGAAGACCTTGCCGATGATCTTCCGCTTCTGCTCCGGATCGGTGACGCCCTTCAGCGCCGAGAGGAAGCGCTCGCGCGCGTCGACGGGGACGAGGTTCAGGTGGTACGTCTCGCGGAAGGTGTTCACCACCTGCTCGAACTCGCCCTGCCTGAGGACGCCGTTGTCGACGAAGATGCAGGTGAGCCGGTCGCCGATCGCCTTGTGGCAGAGCACGGCCGCGACGGAGGAGTCGACGCCGCCGGAGAGGCCGCAGATCGCGTGCTCGTCGTCTTTCACCCGCTCGCGGACGAGGCGGATGGCCTCGTCGGTGAAGGAGCCGGGCGTCCAGGTCGGCTCGAGGCCGGCGACCTCGAAGAGGAACGACGCGAGCACGTCGGTGCCGCGCGGCGTGTGCACCACCTCGGGGTGGAACTGCACTCCGTACATCTTCTTCTCGGCGTTCGCGACCGCGCAGAACGGCGTGTTGTCCGAGAGGCCGATGGTCGCGAAGCCGGGCGGCATGCTGGCGACGCGATCGCCGTGGCTCATCCACACGTCGATGCTCTCGCGCCGCGCGAAGCGGTGGAAGATGCCCTCGGGGGCGTCGACGGTGACCTTCGCGAGGCCGAACTCGCGCTTGTTCGCGTGCTCGACCTTGCCGCCGAGCAGGTGCGCCATCAGCTGCATGCCGTAGCAGATGCCGAGGATCGGCAGCCCGAGCTCGAAGATGCGCTTGTCGACGCTCGGAGCGCCGTCCTCGTAGACGCTCGACGGGCCGCCCGAGAGGATGATCGCGCGCGGGCTCTTCGCGCGGATGTCCTCGAACGGCGTCGTGCAAGGGTGGATCTCGCAGTAGACCTTGCTCTCGCGGACGCGCCTCGCGATGAGCTGCGTCGTCTGCGATCCGAAGTCGAGAATGAGGACGAGATCCTTCGTCATGGTGAGCTCCGTGGCGCGGACGACTACCACGCGTCACGTGGCGGCAAAAGCGTCAGCGGAGCGCCGCCGCTGCGCGAGGGCGCCTGCGGCTCAGCCGCCGAGCAGGCCGCGCAGGGCCTCGGGCGGCCGCGGAGGCGTCCGCACCGCGCCGACGGGACCAAGCGCGAGCATGAGGAAGAGCATCAGGCTCGCCAGCGCGGCGAAGCGCAGGGCCTCGCCGCGCGCGTACGGATCGACCCACGCGGCGCGGGCCCGCGCGACGGCGCCGAGGCCGAGGGCGAGCGGCGCGAGCGGCGCGACGGCCGTCGAGAGCCCGCCCATCGAGTGCGGGACCCCGAGCGCGGAGGCCTCGCTGGCCGCGAACGTGACGATGATCATCACGATACCGAAGAGGACCGCGCCGGCCGCGGCCGCGTACAGCCAGCGGTTCCTCTCGCCGAGGATACTCCGCGCGGAGAGCGCGGCGGCGGAGGCGAGCGCGACGACCGCCATCACACCGCTCGCGAGCGTCGAGTCTCCGCGCAGCGCGCGGCCGATCGGCGTGCCGAGCGCCGGCACGGACAGCACCGCGCCGAACGCGACGACGGCGGGCACACCGACGACCGCGAGCAGCTTGAGCATCTCGACCGTCGACCACGCGGCGTTGCGCGACGATGACGTGAACTCCTTCGCGATGACCGCCGGAGGCCGCGGCTGCCCTTGCGCCGCCGGGCCGGACGCGATCTCCGGGGCGGCGGGCGGAGCGGACTCCTCGCGGGCTTCGCGCGGCAAGAGCACCGGTGGGATCGAGCTCGGCATCGCGCCGAGGGCCCGCGGGTCGAGGACGGGCGGGAGCGACGACGGCGGAGACGAGCGCGGCGCGGCACCCCCGCGCATCGACGCGGGCGGCCACGACGAGGGGCGCGCCGCGAGATCGAGCGACGCCGTTGGGCCGCTCTCGTCGGGATCGAGCTGGCGCATGCCGGACGGCTCGAGGTGAGAGCGGATCGGGATCGCCGCGGGCGCCGCGGGGATGGGGAGCTCGGCCGACGCCGGAGGGGAGGGAGCGAGCGCGCTGGGGTCGTGGCTCACGCGCCGCGGGCCGTCGACCGAAGGCGGCAGCGGGATGTCGAGGTCGAAGGCGTCGAACGACGGCGGCGGCTCGCTGCCGGGCGAGCTCAGCGTGAGCAGCCCGCCGCGCCGCGGCGCCGGCGCGCGGGGCGGCGCCGGCTGGTCGAGCGACGGGACGTGACGGGGCCTCACCACCTCGTCGGGCTGCACGGGGAGCTCGGGCGGCCGCTGGGCAGGGAGCTCGGCGAGCGTCTCCATCCGCGACGAGACGCGCGCCCCCCGCTGGCGCGGGCGCAGACCGAGCAAGGCCTCGTGGACCGCACCGGCGTGCGGATAGCGCGCGAGCCGATCTCGTCGCGTGCAGCGGGCGATGAGGGCTTCGAGCTCGGCCGGAGCGCCCTCGGCGCGCTCACGGAGCGGGGGCACGTCGCGCGTCTTCACGAGCTGCAGCACCGCGTTCGCGGTCGAGGCCTCGAACGGGGTCTCGCCGACGAGCATCTCGTAGAGAATCACGCCGAGCGCCCAGACATCCGAGCGCGCGTCGACGTCTTGCTTGCTCACGATCTGCTCGGGCGCCATGTAGTGCGGCGTCCCTATGAGCATGCGGACCTCCTTCGCCGAGCGCTCCGCGATGGTCGGGAAGAGGCACGCTCCGAAGTCGAGCACCTTCGGAGTGATCTTGTTGCGATCGCGCGCGAGGAAGATGTTCGCCGGCTTCAAGTCGCGATGAACGACGTCCTGGGCGTGCGCGGCGGCGACCGCGTCCGCCACCGGGATCATGATCTCGAGCGCCTCCTCCCAGCCGAGGCGTCCGTCGCGCGTCCTCAGGTAGCGCTCGAGGTCCTCGCCGGCGAGCAACTCCTGGACGATGAACGGCGTGCCGTCGTCGTCGCGCGCGACGTCGAGGACGTCGACGACGTTCGCGTGGCGGATCGCGGCGGCGGCGCGTGCTTCGCGCAGGAACCGGAGGACGTCCTCCTCGATGTGGACGAACTCGGGGGAGAGAAGCTTGATCGCGACCTTGCGTCCGAGCGAGACGTTCGTCGCGCGGTACACCTCGCCCATGCCTCCGATGCCGAGACAGTCCTCGAGCAGGTATTTTCCCGCCAGGAAGTCGCCTTTGCGTTGTCCCTGACGTGCGACGGCACCTCGGCCCACGGTAGGTGAAGAGTATAGGCCCGCTCGCTTCGCCGCCGCCGATCCTAAAGCACGCGGGCGAACGATTTCGCTTCGCCGCGCGCGAGGCGCGCGACGGACCCGCCCGAGGACGCCGGTCCACGCCGCCACGCGTCCGCCGGTCGAAGCCGCGCGAGGGGACGCCTACGCACAGCGCCTCGGGCCGAACGTGTGACGAGCGCCTTGCGCGCAGCGCCTCAGAAGCGGCCGCCGAGCCCCGCGTAGCCGCCGCCCGCGATCGGGCCGCCATCGAGGCGGAGCCAGCTCTGCTTCTTCTTCGCGGCCGTCCCGGCCTGGACGTCGCTCGCGTCGCCCGTGGGGCGGGTGAAGAACATGTACGCGGCGACGCCGAGCGCGACGACGCCGACGCCGAGCGAGATGTCGGCGATGATGAGCTTCGTGCGCGCGCTGTCGACCTTCTCCTCGGCGCAGGTCGGTTTGCACTCCTGGAGATCGTCGACGGCGTTCTTCCCGCTGATGCCGAAGAAGGCGAAGCTCCCGAGCGCGACGACGCCGATGCCGCCGACTATGAGCGTCGGGACGAGCGAGCCCGATTCGGCCCGGGGCGCGGCGCCTCCGCCTCCACCGTTGTCCTTGTCCTTGTCCTTGTCGGCGACGACGGCGCTCGGGAACGTCGCGATGAGCGGACGCGCCTTCTCGGCCGCGCGCACGAGGACGCGCTCTTCCTTGACCGCCCCGTCCTTGCTCTCGAACCGGAACGTGTGCTCGCCCGAGTCGACGAGGACCGGCTTGCCGTCCAATCGCTCCTGGATGAGCGCGCCGTCCATCGACACCTGCACGTCGAGGATGTCGGCGCCGTTGTTGTCGCGCGCTCCGAAGACGACGGTGGGCGCGTCGCGGTCGAGCTCCGTCAACCACTTTCCGCAGTCGCTCTTGATCGGCCCCGGACAGACGTCGCGCGCGCAGACGAGCATCTGCTCGCGCGCACGGCGGTACTTGCCCTCGTCTCGGAGTTGCTGGGCCTGCTCCGCCGACGCCGCGCACTGCTCGCGATCGTCGGGCGCGGCAAAGGCGACGCCCTCGGCCAGCACCGTCGTCATGACGGCTACGGCGGCGACGACCCCGGGCATTCTCAACCCCATGTGCACTCCCTCATCGAGTCCGAGCCTCCGTCTGTGAGCCGGAGGCTACAGGTTACCTGGCGCCGCGGGAGAGGAAAAAAACTGTGTGTCCTCGGCGAGAGACGCGCGTCCGCGGCGTCTCGTGGGGGCGCATCGGGCGGTCGCGCTTGGCGACGCGCGACCTCGCGCAGCCGTCAGTGGAGGCACTCCATCTTGTACTTCTTCCGTCCGGTGGCCGGGTCGATCGTGTACGGCGGGTCGCACGCGTTCGGCTTCTTGACGACGGGCGGAGAGGGCGGCGGCCTGACGATCTGCGGCCGCTCCACAGGCTCCTTCACGTTCTTGCTCGTGACCGCCGGCGGTCCGATCATCGCGATCCCCCGCTTCGGCTCGCCCTCGAATCGATTCGGCTCGGCCTGGCGCGGTCCCGCGAGCACGTCGCGCATCGCGAGCGCGCCGAGCCCGCCGCCGATGAGCGCGAGGAGCGCGAACACGCTGACCATGATCTTCGCCGCGCTGCTGCTGCGCGGCGGGACCATCGACACCGCGGGGCGCGACACCGAGATGCTCGACACCTGCGAGTGAGGCTCCGCGACCGGCTGCTTCGCCAGGCCGATCCGCGGCTCCGACGCGGGCGCGTTGAGGGACGCGACCTCGATCTCGGCGATCGTCATCGCGCGGCGATGGAGCTCCTCGCCCGCCACCATCTCCACCCACTCGCCGACCTCGGAAGGGGACGCGAGGCCGACCGTCTGCTCGATCGCGAGCGCCATCTCGCGCGCGGTGCCGAAGCGCATCTCGGGATCGCGCGCGAGACCGCGGAGGACGACGGCGTCGATCGCGGGCTCGAGGAACGCGTTGTGGGTGCTCGGCGGATCGATGCAACCCTCGATGGCGCGCGCGAGCACGATCGCCTCGGTCTCGCCGTCGAAGAGGCGACGCCCGGTGAGGGCCTCCCACAGGACGACGGACGCCGCGTAGATGTCGACCTGACGGTTCACCGGCGCGCCGCTCAGCTGCTCCGGCGGCATGTACGCGATCTTGCCCTTGAGCTGGCCGTCGCGCGTCGTCTGCATCCGCCCCGCGGCCTTGGCGACGCCGAAGTCGAGGACGCGGGCGGTGCCGTCGCCGCCGACGAGGATGTTCTGCGGGGACACGTCACGGTGCACGATCCCGAGCTCGCGCCCGTGCTCGTCCTTGGTCTGGTGCGCGGCGTGGAGCCCGTGCAGCACGGACGACATGATCGTGGCCGCCACCCGCGGAGGCATGAGCACGTTCTTGCTCGCGGCGGCCTTCATCAGCTTGGAGAGCGCCTCGCCGGCGACGTACTCCATGACGATGAAGATCTCGCCCTGCGTGGTGACGACGTCGAGCGTGGGGACGACGTTCGGATGACGGATGCGCCCGCAGAGGCGGGCCTCGTCGAGGAACATCGTCACGAACTCGGGGTCCTTGGCGTAGTGCGGGTGGAGGCGCTTGATCGCGACCGTGCGCGAGAAGCCGACCGGTCCGCTCAGACGGCCAAAATGCACCGTGGCCATGCCGCCCGACGCGAGCTCGTCGTAGAGCACGTAGCGGCCCACCGTCCTCGGTGAGTGCTCGTCGGAACGGGCCATCATTTCGAGATTACCGCGGGTAACGCCGCGAGGTGCAGCGCGTCCGACACTCTACCGCGGATTTGTGTGACGGGAACGCTGATGGAGGCTACGCCTCGGCACATACGCTGCGATGCGCTCCATTCGGCGCACTACACCTCGACGAGCGCTTGGTGTAGGTGCGAAGGCGTGAAGGCAAATCGTTCCGAAACGGAAGGCTCCGCCACGTCGACCGAGCCCTTCGCGTCCGGCGACCCGCTGCGCGTCCAGGTGAAACGGGTCGGTCCGGTGGAGGTCGCGCTCCCTCGCTACCAGTCGGCGCACGCGGCCGGAATGGACCTGCAGGCCGCGCTCACCGAGCCGGTGACGTTGCGATCGCTCGAGCGCGTCATGGTCCCGACCGGGCTGGCGATGGCGATCCCGACCGGCTGGGAAGGGCAGGTCCGCCCGCGGTCGGGGCTCGCCGCGAAGCGGGGCGTCACGGTGATCAACGCGCCGGGGACGGTCGACAGCGACTACCGGGGCGAGATCAAGGTCGCGCTGGTGAACCTCGGCGGCGACGCCGTGACGATCGAGCCGCTCGAGCGCATCGCGCAGATCGTGTTCGCGCGGCACGGCACCGCGACCCTCGAGGAGGTGACGACGCTCGACGAGACCGCGCGCGGCGACGGCGGCTACGGCTCGACCGGTTCGCGCTGAGGCGCGCGTGCGACGCGGTGGGCCTCAGCCCTCGCCGCGCTTGATCTGATAGCCGCGGATCTTCTTGTGGAGGTTCGTGCGCTCCACGCCGAGGACGACGGCGGTGCGCGAGATGTTCCAGCCGGTGAGCTTGAGCGTGTCGACGATGTACTTGCGCTCGGTCTGCTCGCGGTACTCG
This sequence comes from Labilithrix sp., assembly GCA_019637195.1. GTDB lineage: Bacteria > Myxococcota_A > Polyangia > Polyangiales > Polyangiaceae > Labilithrix. The sequence goes on from JAHBWA010000052.1 coordinate 52,189, forward strand.
CGCAGCGTGAGGTACTGCCCCGGCACGGGGGCGCGCGAAGCTTGCGGGTCCTCGGGCTCGGCCTCGAACACCTCCGAGGCGGGGTTGTCGTGCGACGTCTCTTCCTCTCCGAAGGGGCTCTCGTGCGGGTCCTCGGGGAGGTCCGCGATGGTGACGCGATCGCCGGAGAGGATCGCCATCCGCTCGACGACGTTCTTCAGCTCGCGAACGTTGCCTGGCCAGCGGCGCGCGACGAGCGCCTGGATGACCGCGTCGTCGATCGGCTTCGGCTTCGTCCCGTTCTCCTTCGCGAAGCCCTGCATGAACGCGTGGGCGAGGAGCGGGATGTCCTCGACGCGCTCGCGGAGGCTCGGGCTGCGGAGCGGGAACACGTTGAGCCGGAAGAAGAGGTCCTCGCGGAAGGCGCCGCTCTCGACGCCCTTCGCGAGGTCCTTGTTGGTCGCCGTGAGGACGCGGACGTCGACGTGGATGACGTGCTCGCTGCCGACGCGCGAGATCTCCCCCGACTGGAGCGCGCGCAGGACCTTCGCCTGGGCGACGAGGTCCATGTCGCCGATCTCGTCGAGGAACAGCGTCCCGCCGTGGGCCTGCTCGAAGAAGCCGCGGCGCTTCGTCTGCGCGCCGGTGAACGCGCCCTTCTCGTGACCGAAGAGCTCGCTCTCGATCAGCTCGCGCGGGATCGCCGCGCAGTTCACCTTGATGAACGGCTCCTCGGTGCGCGACGACAGCCGGTGGATCGCGCGGGCGATGAGCTCCTTGCCGGTGCCGCTCTCGCCCGTGATGAGCACGCTCGCGCGCGTCGGCGCGACCTTCTCGATGTCGTGGAAGAGGCGCTGCACCGGCGCGCTCTTGCCGATCATCTCGTACTTGGCGAGCTGCTCGCGCGACATCGTCTCGAGGACGCGGCGCGTCTGCGCGGCGTCGAGCACGTTCTTCACGCTGACGAGCACGCGCTCGCGCGCCAGCGGCTTCTCGAAGAAATCGCTCGCGCCCAGCTTGATCGCGTGGACCGCGTCGTTCACCGTCGCGTGCCCGCTGATGACGATGATCGGCATGTCGCGCGTCGCCTCTTCCTTGCGGACGCGCTCGAGGGCCTCGAGGCCGCTCATCCCCGCGAGCTTCACGTCGAAGATCGCGAGGTCGACCGGCGTGTTCGGGGTGGCGAGGATCTCGACCGCGTGCTCGGCGGTCTCCGCGCCGATCACGCGGTAGCCCTCTCCCTCGAGGACGAGCTGCAGCGTCCGGCGGATGTTCTTCTCGTCGTCGACGACGAGGATCGTCTTCACCGAGGCGCCGCTCGTGTCGGTCGTTGGCTGGGGCATCGCCGCCAGAAGGTAGCACCGAGCCGACCGCGGGGTGGCCCTGCCGTCGGTGCGGCGAGCGCGCACGCCGAACGGTCGCCGCGCGAGCGCGTGAGCGGGCGAGCAGCCTGGGAGAGCGTGAGCGGCGCGAGCGTCAGGTCGGGGCGGGCGCGGCGAGCTCGCTGACGCGCACGTCGATCTCGAGGACCGCGCCCGCGATCGTCATCGCCTCGTCAGCGAGCGGCGTCCCGCGGACGTCGCCGCCCTTGGTCGCGCGCCCGACCTCGGCCGCGGGCCGCCCGGCGGCGTCGACGATCGAGAACGACGGTCCCGTGTCGAGCAGGCGGTACTCGAGCGACACGGCCTCGCGGTCGTCTTCGGTCGTCCCGTCGAACCAGCTCCCGACGACGACGTCGAAGCGCGCCGCGCAGTCGCTCCGACCGAGCGTCCACTCGACGAAGTAGCATGCGCGGGGGCCGCCGTCGCGATACACGAAGCCCCACGCGGTGCGGCGCGACTTGCCGCAGCAGGCGCAGCGGCCCGAGCTCTTCATCGAGGCAGGCTCGATCTCGAGGGTCGGCGTGGCGTCGTCGTTCGTCATCGGCCGGGACGCTACCAGATCGAGCGCGTCGATCAGAAGGAGAGGCCGACGAGCACGCGGTGCGTCGAGTACTTCGGGTGGATCACGTCGAGCGCGAACCCGTACGAGACCTCGAGCGAGGCGAGCTGGAGCGAGGCCTGCGCGAGCGGCGCGATCCCGCCGCCGCGGATGTTCGTCGTCGTCGCGGTGAGGCCCGGCGGGGTGTCCGCGGTGATCGCGAGCCTCGTCTCCTGACCGCGGTCGATCGTCCCGAGGAGCCCGCCGCCGATCGTGAAGTAGGTCGGGAGCGCATAGGGGAGGAGGAGCACCCGATAGCCGACCGTCAGCTCGCCGAAGAGCCGCCGCACCGAGCGGTCGACGATCGGCGCGGTGGTCTCGCCCTTGCCGGCGAACGTCATCCCGACGCGCGCCGTGATGGCGATGCGGTCGTAGCCGACGATGCTGCCGCCGAGGTAGAAGCCGAGGTACGACGACGCGTCCGAGTGCCACGCGAGACCGAGCGCGCCGTCGCGCGCGAGCCAGCGGCCGTGGTACTTCGGGCCGCCGATGCGCTCGGTCAGCTTGGTGAGGTGATGCACCGGGACGCCGAAGCCGATGCGCGACTCGAGCAGGCGATCCGCGACGCCGACCACCTTGCCGTCGCACGTGAGCATCGGCCCGCCGGAGTTGCCGGGTGAGAGGACC
>JAHBWA010000053.1 GCA_019637195.1 Labilithrix sp.
TCGCCGACACGGTCGTCCGCGTCGAGCACCCGGAGAAGGTCGAGACCTCGGTGTACGCCGGGAGCGACGACAGGAGGCGCGTCACCGTGCTCGTCGTCAACAAGACGACCGCGAGCCGTCGCGTCGGCCTCCGCGCCTTCCACGACGCGAAGCTCGGGAGCGTCGACGTCTGGCGCCTCGACGCCGCGCACGCGAAGCCGCACCTCGCCGCCCAGGAGAAGCTGACGAAGACGAACGCTTACGCCTACGCCGCACCCCCGATGAGCGCGACCCTGCTCGTCTTCGACGCGCCAGGATCGTGAGCGACGCGCCGGAGCCCGCCGCCGCCAGGCCTTGGTACCCGTCACTCGACGGGCTGCGCTGCCTCGCGATCCTTCCGATCGTCTGGCACCACGCGACGCCACACCAGCTCGACGGCGTGCTCGGGCGCGGCCCGCTCGGCGTCGACCTGTTCTTCACGGTGAGCGGCTTCCTCATCACCAGCCTGCTCCTCCACGAACGACGGGCGGCGCCGCGCTTGTCACTCGGGCGCTTCTGGGCGCGGCGGAGCCTCCGCATCTTCCCGCTCTACTACCTCGTGCTCGGCGCGTTCGTCGTCCACGCGCTCCTGCTCCGCGCGCCCGGCCCGACGCGGGACCACTTCCTCGCGAGCCTCCCGTTCTACGCGACGTACACGTCGAACTGGTTTCTCCACGGCGCGGTCGACCACCCCATCGTCTTCGCCTTCGCGTGGTCGCTCGCCGCCGAGGAGCAGTTCTACCTCCTCTGGCCGCCCGTCCTCCGCTGGCTCCGCGGAGCGGTCGGACCTGCGCTCGTGATGGCGGTGCTCGTCACCCTCGATCAAGGCGCGGAGCGCGGCTGGTTCGCGCCGCTCCTCGACGAGGGGCTCGCGCTCCGGATGATGCGGAGCTTCGCGACGCCGATCGGCCTCGGCGCCCTCCTCGCGATCACCGCTGACGCCCCGAGGACCTCGCCCGTCGTCAGCGCCGTCCTCGGGCGCCGGGGCTCGTCGCTGGTCGCGCTCGCGCTCGTCGTCGCCGCCGCGGCGCGCGCGTGGCCGCTCCTGCCGACCCACCTCGCGATGGCGGCGCTCGTCGGCTCCGCTGCGCTCCGGCGCGATCACCTGCTCGCGCCGCTGTTCGAGAACCGAATCGTCCGGCACGTCGGCGTCGTCAGCTACGGGATCTACCTCCTCAACGTGCCCGTGGTCTCGGGGTGCCGGTGGGTCGTCGGCGAGGAGAGCGCGCTGCTCCTCTTCGCCGTGTCGAGCGCCGCGAGCGTCGCGGTCGCCACCGCGACCTGGCGCTGGATCGAGCGACCGTTCCTCGCGTTGCGCGAGCGCTACCGCGCAGGCCCAGGCTCTCCCCGCGACACGCGCGCGAGCGAGCACGCCGACTCCGCGCGCGACGTCGGCGAGGCCGCCTGACGCGACGCCGGCGAAGCCGCCGGTCGAAGTCGTGCGCGACGCTGACACGTTTGTCATACCGGAGATCGACAACCGCGTAGACGCACTGGGCGCAAGGCGTGGCATGACGCTTGCTGCCCCCTGCACGTGCCCACTCCCAAGCGCGCTCGGCGCCTTCGGCTCCTCTTCCTTGGCCTCGCGGGAGCGCCTTCGGCGCTCTCGGCGGCCGCCTGCAGCGACGACAGCATTCGCGCGTCGGACTTCCACGTCGACGCGTGTGCCGGTTCACCGCTCGACGGGGTGACCCCGGCGGTGCCGGTCGACTACCTCGAGCTGCGCGGCGACATTCAGTCGGGCGACTCGACGTCGGACACGATGCACGTGATCGCTTCGCACGGCACGCGGTGCGCGAGCGCCAGCGACACGACGAAGTGCGAGGCGGCCCTCTCCGCCCTTCGACCGACGGATCTCCAGTCGCCGAAGTCGCTCGGGTTCACCGACTTCCGCTACCTCGTCTTCACGCGCGGCGACGAGGTGGGAGCCGTCACGTCGATCGCGGCGCTCAAGACGTTCCTCGCCCCGTTCGAGACTCCGAAGGACGGAGCCCTGCTGCTCGAGGAGTTCAGCGAGCACAGGGTGAACTGCGGGAGCTCGAACGCCCGCGCGAGCGGCGACGCGTTCGAGTTCTACACGAGCACGGGGCACGCCTGCGGAGCGGGCGCGCACCGCGACGACAACATCGTTCGGATCGCGCGGGACGGGACGCTCACCGTCGTCGAGACGGAGGTCGAAGAGGAAGGTGACCCCAACTGCGTGATCGGTCGGCTCCCCGAGGGCTGGAGGCGTCGACCCGCGCCGCGCGGGGTCGACCCGTCGTCATCGCGATCGGTCGGCGACTACCTCGCCTCGTGCGCGGAGCTCGAGGCCGTGTCGATCCACGCCTTCCGCCGGCTCGCACGCGAGCTGCGCGCGCACGGCGCTCCCACCGGTCTGGTCGCCCGCGCTCGACGCGCCGCGAGGGACGAGATCCGTCACACGCGTACGACGCGAAGGCTCGCCACACGCTTCGGCGGAACCTCGCCGCGACCTCGGGTCGGCGCGCTGCCCGTGCGCTCCCTCGACGCGATCGCCGAAGAGAACGCCCGCGAAGGCTGCGCTCGCGAGACCTTCGGCGCCCTCCTCGCGACGGTGCAAGCCAGCCGCGCGACGGACGCCGCCGTGCGCGAGGAGATGAGCGTCATCGCACGCGAGGAGACCGAGCACGCCGCCCTCGCGTGGGACGTCGCCGCCTGGCTCGACCGCGTGATGGACGACGACGCCCGCGCGAAGACCCGACGCGCACGGGAGAGCGCCGTCGCCGAGCTCCACGCTTCGCTCGGACGCGCCTTCGCGTCACCGCTGCTCGGCCTCCCCGAGCCTGTCGAAGCGCGCGTCCTCCTCACGCGGATGGAGTCGGCGCTCCGTGAGGCCGGCGGCTTCACCGACGCGAGCGGCGGCGACGGTCGCCGTCGCGAGCGAGCGTGAGCGGGGCGTGAGCGGGCGTGAGCGCCGGCGACGGTCGCTACCTCTCGGCGTACCCGAGCTCATGACACGTAGCGGATCCGGATCGTGTGGATGATCGTGTCGATCAGCTCGTGCACCTTCGCGGTCGTCTCGGCGCGGACGACGACGTAGCCGTCGCCCTCGTAGCTGTCGCCCTTCGGCGCCCCGATGACGGGAAGCTTCGCCTCGACGAGCCAGGGCGCGATCGCCTCGTGGGTCTCGCGCACGCCCGTCACCGAGGCGACGCGACCGCGGCCGGTCCCTCGGATGAACGCCGTACCCGCGGCGTACTTGCGCTCCCACGGAGCGTCGAGCTCGCCGTCGACCACCGCGCGCGCCCACGCCCGGTAGATGTCGATGTCGTGCACGAGGCCCGTCATCTGACAGAGCTGCGGGCCCGGCGGGCGCTGGGCGATCTCTCCGATCGCGATGGATCCGTCGGGCTTCTCGTACCACTCCATGTGCGTCATCCCGTCCTCGAGGCCGAGCGCGCGGACGGCCGCCACGCCGAGCTCGCGCGCCTTCGCGTAGAGCGCCGTGTCGATCTCGCGCGGCAGGACGCACGCCCACTGGATCCACGGCGTCTCGAGCACCTCGAGCGGACCGGGGGAGTACTGCGCGAACGACGCGGTCCTGGGCGCGCCGCCCGTCGTGATCGTCTCGAAGCTGTGCTCGCGGCCGCGCAGCATCTCCTCGGCGAGCACGGGGGACCGCGGGCCTGCGCCCATCGCGTCGACGGCGGACGTCAGCGCCTCGAGCGAGGAGACGCGGAACGTGGAGCGAGCGCCCATTCCCGCGGGAGGCTTGAGGACGATCGGGAAGCCCACCTCCTCCGCGAACGCGCGGGCGTCGTCGTGCGAGGCGATCAGCGCGTGGCGGGCCACGGGGAGACCAGCGGCCCGGAGCGCGTCCTTCATGAGCGCCTTGTCGCGAAAGAGCTCCGCGGTCTTCACCGGCGTCCCCGCGACGCCGTGGCGCTCGCGCGCCTCCGCGAGCTGGACCATCATCGCCTCGAGGATGCCGAGGATGCGGAACGGCTCGCCGTGGCGCCGCCGCAGCACCTCCACGCCCTCGAGCACGTCGGCGACCGCGAGCGGCTCGGTCACCCGGACCATGTCGTCGTAGAGCCTCGCGTCCTCTCCCGACGGCGGCGTGTGAACGACGCCGAAGAGCCGGACGTCATCGAGCCTCCTGACGGCGCGGACGAAGCGCATCGTCGGGTCGGTCGGGAACGGCGCGACGAAGATCAGGTTCCGGGGCATCGAGCGAGGGTCGTCGGCCGCGAGCATCCCGTCAAGATCGTCGCGGGACGCCCAACGGCGCCTCTCACGCCGCGCGCCACCTCTCACGCAGCGCGCCTCTCACGCGCCACCGACCACCTCTCGCGCCGCGGCCGCTCACGCCGTGCGCCGCTCGTGCGCCCCTCACGTCGCGCGCCGCCTCTCGCGCCGCGCGCCACCTCTCGCGTCGCGCGCCTCTCGCGCCGCGGCGGGCCGGACCGTCCGGCCCGCCGTGAGGCGCGTCCGCGCCGCGCTACTTCACGATGATGAGGTGCGAGGCGCTCTCCTTACCCTGGTAGATCGCCTTCACGTTGGTCGTCCCGATCTCGACGCCGGTGACGACGCCGTCCTGCACCGTGGCGACGTCCGTGTTGCCGATGTTCCAGACGAGATCCGAGCTGGTCGTGACGACGTTCGACGTTCCGTCGGCGTACTTCACCGTCGCGCTGAGCTGCTTCGTCTGGCCCTTGTCGACGGTGATGTCTCCGCCGATGTCGAGATCGCTGATCGCCTTCCCGTTGTTCGAGTCGACGTTGTCGTCACCGCACGCGGCGACGACCGCAGCGGGGAGCAGGAGCGACACCGCGAGGGCGAGGCGGCCGGCGAAGCGAAAGGGCACGAGCGCAAGAGTCTTCTTCATGAACGCTTTCTCCTGCCGCCAACGACAGCAAGCCGCGTTCCGTCAGCCGGCGCGCGAGAATCGCGCGCATTCGCGCGGGCTCGGCGCGCGTTCGTGGCTGCGAGTGGGGCAATCCGCGACTCGGAGGCCGAGCGCGCGCACGTCGCGAGGTCAGCGAGCGCCGAAGCGCGCGCGATCGTGCGGAGCGTCGTAGTCGATCGTCGGTCCGAGCGGGACGATCCGGTGAGGATTCACCGTGGTCTGGCTCCAGTAGTAGTGGACCTTGATGTGATCGAGGTTGCAGGTCGGCTTCACCGCCGGCATCTGGTAAACGTCGCGGACGAAGCCCCAGACGTTCGGGTAATCTTGGAGGCGGCGGACGTTCACCTTGAAGTGGCTGTAGTAGACGAGGTCGAAGCGGAGCGACGTCGTGAAGAACGCGACGTCGGCCTCGGTGAGGACGTCGCCGCACAGGTAGCGCTGCTTCGCCAGGACCTTCTCCTGCTGGTCGAGCAAGGAGAAGACGTCGTTGCACGCCGCCTCGTACGCGCGCTGCTTCGTGGCGAAGCCCGCGCGGTAGACGCCGTTGTTGTACGGCTCGTAGATCGCGTCGAGCATGGCGTCGATCTCGCTCCGGAGAGAGGCCGGCGCGAGGGACGAGCCCGGCTTGGCGAGGCCGTCGAACGGATCGCCGAGCATGCGCATCACCTCGCGCGACTCGTTGCAGACGATCGTGCTCGTCTTCTTGTCCCACAAGACCGGGACGGTGACGCGCCCGGTATAGCGAGGCGCCGCCCGGAGATAGACCTCCTGCAGGAGCTTCGCGTCGTGGAGCGGATCCGGCTCGCCGTCGCCGCCGAACGACCACCCCTCGTCCCCCATCTTCGGATCGACGACGGTGACGCCGATCGCGTCGTCGAGGCCGCGGAGCGCGCGGACGATGAGCGCGCGATGCGCCCACGGACACGCATACGAGACGTAGAGATGAAAGCGCCCGGGCTCGGCGGTGAGGTCGCCCTCGCCGATCTTCGAGCGAAACTGCGCTTGCGGCCGTTTGAACGCCCCGCGGCTGTCAGGGTCGTACCAACCTACCTTCCACTCTCCGTCGACGAGCTGTCCCATGACGATGAAGCTTAGGCCAGGTTTCGCCGCGCGCGACGCGCGTGTTGCCACAGTTCGACGGCGCGCGCGCCCGCCCTCGAGAACGCGTAGGATCGGCGGCGTGAAGCTCGAGCACGATCGCCGCGAGCGGGTCTTCGAACGCTCGCCTCGGCGTCGCCCGGCGCGCGCAGCGCGTGGATGAGGCCCGCGTGACCTTCGATCCGTCGAGCCGCGTTCGACTCAAGCCGACGACGGCGCGCCATTTCACCGGCGACACGCTCTTCGATCGCATCGCCCGCGTGCTCTGCGAGGCGAGCTGCCTCCCGCGCAAGGAGCTCTACGAGTCCTGGGAGGTCGCGCGGAGGACGCGACGGAGGTTCCGTGGCGGACGCGTGGTCGACCTCGCGTGCGGCCACGGCCTCGTCGCGCACCTGATGCTGCTCCTCGACGACACGTCGGCCGAGGCCGTGTGCGCCGACCGGCGCTTGCCGCCGAGCGCGACGCAGCTCTCCGCGGCGATGGTCCGCGCCTGGCCGCGCCTCGCGGACAGGCTCACCTACCTCGAGCGCCACGTCGAGGACGTCGAGCTGCGCGAGGGCGACGTCATCGTGTCGACCCACGCGTGCGGCGCGCTCACCGACGTCGTCCTCGCCCGCGCGGTCGCCGCCCGGGCGCGCGTCGCCGTCCTGCCGTGCTGCCACGACGAAGACACGTGCGACGCGGGCGCGCTCGAGGGCTGGGTCGACGTCTCCCTCGCGATCGACGTCACCCGCGCGCACCGCCTCGCGGCCGAGGGCTACGCCGTCCACACCCAGCAGATCCCCGCCGCGATCACGCCCAAGAACCGCCTCTTGATGGGCGAGCCCCGCTGAGGCGAGCGCAAGAACTCCGCCGCTCGATCGGCGAGCCCCGCGGAGGCGAGCGCAAGGACTCCGCCGGCTCGATCGGCGAGCCCGCTACGACCAACGCCGCTCGGTGCGCGCCGATCGGCAGCGCCGCTAGGACGAGGCGATCTCGATCGTGAGCGTGAAGGACTCCGCCGGCTTGGCGGTCTTGTCGCCGGCCTTCTTGTTCACGAACTGCACCTTGTGCTTCTGCCCCGCTTTGAAGGACGGACCCGTGGTCGTCCACTTGAACTGATGGCCGTTGGTGCCGGGCGCGAAGCCGGGGATGACCTCCTCCTTCGCCTTGCCGAGGGCCTTGTCGTTGCTCTCGATCGACCAGACGGTGCCCGGATAGTCCGGGAGGAAGACGGTCACGCTGCCGCCGGGCGCGGCCTTGATCGTCTTCTCCCCTTCCTTCTTCGGATCCTTGACGGTCAGGACCACGTCCTTGGCGTCGCCCGTGATCATCGACGAGTCCGACGACGCGCTCGACGCCGGAGCGGTCTCGGACGGCGCGGGCGCGGCGGACGGCTCCGGCGGCGGCGTGGTCGCGACGGGGGCCGCGCTCGCAGAGGCGCTCGCGGCGGCGCCTTCTTCCTTCTTCTCGTCGCACGCGACGACGTTGAAGGCGGCGATGAGCAAGCAGGCGACGGTTCGGTTCATGGTCATGATGGTCTTCTTCCTTCGGCCAGGCTTCGACCTTTGCTGCCGCGAGCGATCCGACGTCGCCGCTCCCCCTCGCGACTCTCTCAGGAAGCCGCGAGGGTGTCCACTGCGCGAGCCCTACTTCTTGTCGGCCGGGGCCGGAGCCGCCGCCGGCTTCGCGGCCGCCGCCGGCGCCGCCTTGGCGGCGACCTTCGTGAACTTGAGCGTCATCCGGTCGCTCTCGCCGATCGCGGCGAGCTTCTCGCGATCCTTGTCGCCGCCCTTGAGGGACGGCGGCAGCGCCCACACGCCGTCGGCGTAGTCCTTCGTGTCCTTCGGGTTCGCGTTGATCTCGGACTTGCCGGCGAGCTTGAAGCCCGCGGCCTCGACGCGCTCGATGACCCACTTCTCCGGGAGGTAGCCCTTCTTCGAGGTGTCCTCGGGCTTCGCGTCCGCGTTGGCGCGGTGCTGCTCGATGCCGAGGACGCCGTTCGGCTTGAGGCTCGCGTGGATCGCGGCGAGCCACTCGTCGAGCTTGCCGGCGTTGACCATCCCGTGGAGGCTGCGCATGACGATCGCCATGTCGAGCTGGCCGTCCTTGCCGGCGAGCTTCGGCGCCTTGGCGTCGACCGTCACGGTCTCGACCTTGCCGAAGAGCTCGGGCGAGCTCTCGAGCATGAGCTTCACGCGCTCCGCGTAGAACGTGCTGCGCTCCTCGACGGGGCCGTTCGGATCGCCGTTGGTGACCACGAGCTTGCCCTTCTTCGCGAGCGCGGGCGCGAGGAGCTCCGTGTACCAGCCCTCGCCCGGGCCATACTCGAGCACCGTCATCGTCGGCTTGAGGCCGAAGAACTCGAGCGTCTCGACCGGGTGACGGAACTTGTCGCGATCGGCGTTGCCGGGCCTGCGCGCCTTGCTCGCCGCCGCCGCCTTGACGGCGTCCTTGCCCGTGCCGAAGGCCTTGTCGGAGAGCGCCTGCGCCTCCTTCTTCAACTCCGGAGTCCAGCGCGCGATCGCGGCCTCGTGATCGGCCTTCATCTTCGCGCGCTCCTTCTCGAGCTCCGCGAGGGCCTCCGCCTTCTTCTTCTCCTCGGGCGTCGGCTCGGCCTTCGCTTCCGCGGGCGCGGGCGCGGCCACGGGCGGGGCGGCCGTCTCGGGGGCGGGCGCCGGGCTCTCGGCCGGCGGGCTCCCGCCACAGGCGAGGACGACGAGCGAGAGGAGAGGAGCGGAGAGGAAGTTGAGTCGCTTCATGGGGCCTAGTTACTGCTCCTCGGGAGCGACCTCCAAGGTTTGTCGTGCCGGACGACCTCGGATCCACCCAGGTGGTGAGAATCCGCTCCAAATGGAGTCGTAACCAGCTGAATTTGCTACAGCTGCGACAGGCATGATTTGTGGTTACTGGTCCGACCATGTGGGCGCATATCACCCCCAACCGCGCCGGGATCGCGCTGGCGGCCGCTCTCGTCGCCGCGGGCTGCGCGGCGCCGGCCTCGCTCGACGACGACGCCTCGGCCTCCGAGAGCGCCGTCATCGGCGAGCAGCAGGACGGCCCGCCGACGGATCTGCCCGAGGTCGTCCAGATCCTCGTCGACAACCGCGCCCAGGACTACTGCACCGGCGTCCTCGTCTCGCCGACGCGCGTGCTCACCGCGGCGCACTGCATGGGAGGAGCGACGTTCCTCGTGCGCGCGCCGCACGCGCCGGGCGCCGACGGACGACCGCAGGAGAGCAAGGCACGGAAGGCCGGCTCGGTGACGAGCTCGCGCAGCTACATCAACGAGGTCTGGAAGGAAGACGCCGCGACGCTCGATCTCGAGACGCCGATCCGCCTCGAGACCTACGCGACGGTCGAGGACGTCGGCGAGCTCGACGACGCGACGACCCTCCGCGCGGTCGCGGTCGGGCGCAGCGCCGAGAACCGCAACGCGCCGCTCGTGAAGAGCAAGGAGCTCGCGGTGAAGAGCGGCTCGCCGCTCGGCTACACGACGGGGCTCGTCAGTCAGTACTACTCGTCGGGCGGCGACTCGGGCGGTCCGCTCTTCCTCGTCGATGACGAGACCGGCAAGCCCACACACGTCGTCATCGGCGTCGAGCGCCAGCCCGATCCGCCGCGCGAGTTCTTCACGCGGATCACGCCGGCGGTGAAGCGGCTCGTCGAAGCGCCGCCACGCTAGCGAGGCTACGCGCGACGGCCCCGCGTCACGGACACGTGTCCTGGAAGCCCGGGCAGTCGCCCGGCTCCTGGACCAGCTCGCGGACCTTGCCGAGCTTCGCGGGGCTGCCACGGAACGCGATCGCCTCGCTCAGCGCCGCGCAGGGGGCGCCGGTTCGATCTTCGGCCGGGTCGCCCGCGAGATCGACCGACGCGCAGACGCTCCGCTTGAAGTACCCGTAGGTCTCGGCGTTCTTGCAGAGCGACGAGCCCGTGAGCGGCTCGCGGATCGCCGCCGAGCCGGCGAGGATGTCGTCGGCCCGCCAGCGCCCGGCGAGCTCGCCCGCGATCCGGTAGCCGCCGCCCTCCCGGGTGACGCGCGCGGTGAGCACCGCGCCGACGAACGGGAGGACGAGACGGCCGGGTCCGACGCTGACCGTGAACGGGAGCTGCTCGAAGCGCGCGACGAGCACGCCGTCGCGCGCGTACGCGGCGACGTCGCTCGCGAGCCCGATGCAGCCGACCACGTCGCAGTCCTGTCCGACGAGCGAGCCCCCGGCGACGATGGACGCCGGATCGATGTCCCAGACGTCGGTCCCGTCGAAGCGCGGCGCGCCGCCGTCCTCGCCCGCCTGCTGGATCCCGACGGACATCCGGAGGCTGACGACCACGTCCGGATCGTTCGGCTCGCCGTTCCACTTCTGAACCGAGAGGATGACGCCGTAGACCCCCTGCCGGATCCGCTCCGTGAGGAACGTCGGCTCGAGCGCGGGGAGCAGGACCGCGAGCGTCCCGAGGAGCGGTCCGGAGACGTTGTCGCGCCCGTCCGGCCCGTCGCAGATCGGCGCGGCGTCGGGGGGAGCGACGCACGACGGCGGCTCGAGGCAGCTGCACGTGCGATCGAGATCGATGCTCGCGGGCTTCGAGAGCCCGGCGTCGAAATCCCCGGTGTCGATCCGGAGCGCGTCCACGGCGAAGACGAGGTCCGCGACGGACGGCCCGTCGCCGCCCTCGGGGCGCTCCGGCGGACCGGCGTGGAGGCACACGTCGGCGTCGACGGCGGCGGCCTCGTCGCGCGCCCCGGCGTCCGCGCCGCCGCGGGTGAGGTCCGCGAGGTTGCCCGGACCGCACGCCATCGCCAAGAGGAGCGCGAGGACCGGGCCGCCGAGCAAGCCGAGCGTGACTCGGGCGCGCCGGGACGCGTTGCGGTTCGCGCGGCGAGCGTCCATCGAGCGCACGGACTCTACCACGACCAGCGCGTCAGGCTCGCCGAGCGCTTGTTCGATCTCGGCTCGAGCACGAACCAGGAGGCGACGGCGAGGACCACCGCGCCGACGCCGACGCCGAGCGCGACGTTCGCCGTGACCAGCGTGGACGACAGATCGGCGCGCTCCGCCTGCGTGCAGTCCGGAGCGCAGCGCGCGCGCATGTCGTCGACCTCCGCGTCGAAGGACAAGCGCGACGCGCCCGCGACGACGAACGCCGCCACACCGAGCGCGGCGAGCCCCGCGGGGACGACGTACCCGACGATCGGCCTCGTGGCGGCATCCGCGCCGGGCGCGGGCAGCGCCGCGGGCGGGGCGGAGGGCGCCGGCAGCGCGGACGGCGACGCCTGCGCGAACGAAGCGCGCACGACGCGGTTCTTCTCGCCCTCGCGGAGGACGACGTGCACGGTGATGGAGCTCTCGCCGGCGCGCTCGAAGACGAAATCATAGGCCCCCGGATCGAGCTCGATCGCGCGCCCGTCGAGCTCGCCGGCGACGCGCTCCGCGCCGACCCGCACGGTCGCGTCGACGACGTCGCGCCCCTCGCCGTCGTCGGCCGCGAGGACGATCGTCGGCACCGCGGCCTCGACCGATCGCAGGACGCCGGCGCAGTCGGCGCGCAGGACCGCCGGACAGCTCTCCTGCGTGCAGACGAGCAGCTCCGTCTGCGCGCGTCGCAGCTGCCGATCGCTCCGGGCGCGCTGCCCCGCGTCGAACGACGCGATGCACGCCTTCGTGTCGGGCCTCGCGACCGCCGCAGGCGGCGCGCCGAGCGCCGGCGACGCGACGACGAGCCACGACGCGGCGAGGCCGAACGCGGCGAGCACCGCGCGCGCGGCGACGCTCATCGGAGGCGCTCCGCCGGACTCACCGGTCGCGCTCCGCCGGACTCACCGGTCGCGCTCCGCCGGACTCACGGTCGCGCTGCGCCGCGCTCACCGGAGGCACTCCGCCTTGTAGTGCCGGTGGCCTTCGCGATCGGTCGTGTACGGCAGCGTGCAGTCGGGCCGCGTCGCGCTCGCGGCGGCGCCGCCCTTGCTCGCAGACTTCTTCTGCGACGTCGCCGCGATCGACCTCGGAGCTTCGCCGGCGTCCGGCGCCGGCGCGGCGAGCGCCGTCTCGTCGACGACGGCCGCGGGGGCCGTGACCGCGGAGGCCGGCGGCGCGGCGGACGCCGAGGCCAGCGCGCTCGCGGCGGAGTGGACGTCGCCCTCGGTCGCGCTCGCTCGGCCCCGAGAGACGAAGCGGATCGTCGAGATCAGAAAGACGATCGACAAGAGCGCCATCCCCGCGAGGATCGGCAAGAGCACCGGGACGAACGGCCGCCGCGCCTGCTCGGGCATCACCACGGTGTACGGCGACGACGTCGGGAGGTCGCGCGTCATCGTCGCCCGGGTCACCGTCGCGCGCGTGAGCACGTCGAGCACCGCCTTCGCCTCGGGCTCGAGCGACGCGCTCTCGAGCTCGGGCGTCGATTGGCGCAAATACGAGGCGCGCAGCGCGAGCTCGGCGGGAGCGAGCTCGCGCACGAGGCGTCCGACCTCCTCGCGCGCCGCGGCGGGCGTGACCGCGGCGACCTGCTTGGCCATCTCCGCCGCCGTCGCGAAGCGCGCGCCGGGATCCTGCGAGAGGGCGCGCGCCACGAGCGCGTCGAGCCCCTCCGGCAAGCGCTCCCCACGCGCGAGGCTCGCCGCGACGGTCATGCCGCGCGTCACGAGGAGGACGAGCGCCGCGTCCGTAGGTGCGTTGAAGAGGCGATCCCCGGCGAGCGCCTCCCAGAGCACCACGCCCGCCGCGTAGATGTCGGTCCGGCGGTCGACGCCCTCACCGAACATCTGCTCGGGCGCCATGTAGCCGACCTTGCCGCGGATCTCGCCGGTCTGCGTCTGGTAGCTGCGCCCCGTCGCCTTCGCGACGCCGAAGTCCACGACGCGCGCGATCCCGTCGACGCCGACGAGGACGTTCTGCGGAGAGACATCGCGATGCACGACCCCGAGCGGCTGGCCGTGCTCGTCGACGAGCTCGTGTGCGGCGTGGAGCCCGTCGAGGAGGTCGCGGGCGATCGCCGCGACGACCTGGACGGGCAGCTTCACGCCGCGCTCCTTCGCCGCGCGGAGGAGCACGGAGAGCGAGACCCCCTCGACGTACTCCATGACGATGAGGAGCTTCGACTCCGACTGGACGATGTCGAGCGTCGGCACGACGTTCGGGTGCCGGATCCGCGCCGTCAGGTGCGCCTCGTCGACGAACATCGCGCGGAAGCTCGGATCCTTCGCGAGCTGCGGGTGCATGCTCTTGATCGCGACGGTCCGAGAGAACCCGAGCGCGCCGCGCTGGCGGCCGAAGTACACCGTGGCCATGCCGCCGGTCGCGAGCTCGCCGAGGAGCTCATAGCGCTCGACAGATGTGTTGCCGCCACCGATCACGTGCCCGGAATCATACGCGAAAGCGACGCCTGCGTCAGCGCGACGAGAACCGCCGAGGGCCCCGCGCCCCCGCCGCGCCGCGATTTCAGAATCGCGAGGTGAGCCGACGTGCCCGGCGCTACCACCTCGCGTGGGGCGACCGGCCGCCGAGAGCCTTCCGTCACCCACTTTTCGCCTGGTGTTGGACGCACCGCGTTGCGGAAGTCTTCTATACTGCGCGAGCTGGTGCACGGTCTGTCCGACGACTTCGATCTGCGGCCGGGCCGGATCCTCGGGCCCTACGAGCTGCTCGTGCCCGTCGGCTCCGGTGGGATGGCGCGTGTCTGGGCAGCCCGACATCGCGGCGCGGGCGCCGTCTTCGCGCTGAAGATGCTGATGCCCCACCTCGCAGAGAACGCCGCCTTCCGCGAGATGTTCTTCGACGAGGCGCGGATCGCCTCGCGCATCCGCCACGAGAACGTGGCGCGCACCTTCGAGCTCGTCGACCTCGACGGCATCCTCACGCTCGTCATGGAGTGGGTCGACGGCAGCTCGATGGTGCGCATGCTGCGCCCCGGCGCCGACGACCGCGACGACGCCCCGCGCGTCGCGCTCCCGGTGCGCCACGCGGTGAAGATCCTCGCGGAGACGTGCGCTGGCCTCCACGCGGCGCACGAGCTCGTCGGCGACGACGGCAGGCCGCTCGCGGTCGTCCACCGCGACGTGTCCCCTCACAACGTCCTGCTCACGCTCGACGGCCGCGTGAAGGTGACCGACTTCGGCGTCGCGAAGGCGATCGGCAAGAGCCACATGACGATCGCCGGACAGGTCAAAGGCAAGCTCGCGTACATGTCGCCCGAGCAGCTCATCGGCGGCGGCGTCGACCGGCGGAGCGACATCTTCGCGCTCGGCTCGGTCCTCTACGAGGCGACCACGGGCGAGCGGCCGTTCCAAGGCGAGCACGATCCGCAGGTCATGACCGCCATCGTCATGGGAAGCTTCGTCCCGCCGAGCGAGATCGTGCGCGGCTACCCGCAGGGGCTCGAAGCGATCCTCATGCGCGCGCTCGCCACCGAGCCCGGCGCCCGGTACGCGACGGCGCTCGCGCTCAAGCAGGCGCTCGAAGCGTGGCTCGCGACGAGCGGCCCTCCCGTCGGCGCTCCCCAGATCTCGGCGCTCCTCCACGAGCGCTGCGGACAGGAGCTCGGGGCGCGCATGAGCACGCTCTCGATCACGCAGCCGGCGCCGCCGCCCGCCCCCGCGTCGGGCCCGCACCTGCGCGTAGAGAGCGGCGGAGCCATGGAGATCGAGCGGCGGACGCCGACCCCACGCGCGGCGCGATCGACCGGCATAGGTGCGCTCGGCGCGTTCCTCGCGGTGCTCGTCGGCGTCGCGCTCGGCCTCGGCGTCTTGCTCTTCGTGCGGAACGCGCGACGCGAGCGGCGCGCGGCGGCGGAGCTGACGATGCAAGCCGCGTCCGCGTCCGCGTCCGCGACCACGGTCGCGCCGCCGCCCGCCGGCTCCACCGCGCCGCGCGTGGCCGACGGCGCTCCGGCGCTCGACGCCGCGGCGGACGATCCGCCCGCGCCCCCCAGCGTGGTGACGCTCCTCGTCCCGGCGGGCGCGCACCTGTCGGTCGACGGGCGCGCGATGCCCGAAGGCGTCACGAGCGTGCCGCGCCCCGACGCCGGCGTCGTCACCGTGCTCGTCTCCGCGGAGGGACACGAGGACGCGCTCGTCGACGTGAAGCCGACCTCCGCAGCCGAGATCGACGTCGCGCTCACTCCGAAGCCGAAGCCGAAGCCCCGGAGCGGCGCGCCGAAGCCCGATCCCGACCCGACGGAGACGATGCCGCCGAACCCGTACGACTGACGCGGACGCGCGCGCCGGCATCGCGTACGATGCTCGTCGAAGGCTCCCGGCATGAACTACCTCTACGGCGACTCCACGACGTCGACGCTGAAGTCCAACTTCCTCGAGTTCCTTCGCGACGCGATCGACTTCGCGGTCTTCGTGCTCCAGGCGGACACGCGGATGAAAGAAGGACGCGTCCGCGTCCGCGTCCTCGGCGAGGAGAGCGACGCCGAGAGCGGCCGCCTCGAGCGGTTCATCACGTCCGTCTCGCGCGCCGTGCAGGACGGCGAGAAGGGCGCCCCCGGCTCGCCGACCGCGCTGTGCGGCGATCGCCTCGCCAGCCTCATCGTCGACGCCCACCGCGCGAGCATCGACGGGATCCGCCACGACCTCTCGGAGGCGATCGCGCGGATCGAGGCCGACGAGGCCGCGGGCCGCGACGCGTGCGTGAAGGCGCTCGGTGAGCTCCTGGCTCCTCACGAGCCGCCGGACGCATCGACGGTGCTGGGGCTCGGCCTCCTCGACTCGGGGCGCTACGACGCGACGCTCGAGGGCAAGGCCGAGCCCGCGCTCGCCTGGACGCTCGAGGTCGGCGTTCCAGACGGCCACGCCTGGTCCTCACCGATGCGCGTCGAGCGGCTCCTCCCGCACCTCGAGATCCGCGCCCCGCAGCTCGCGGGGTGGATCAGCAAGGAGGTCAAGGTCCGACCGCTCCGCATCGAGCGCTACGTGGTCACGCGGCTCGTCGACGACGCCACCACGGTGCGCGTCGAGCTTCGGACCGAGCCGACCTCGGGTGTCGGCGTCGACTTCGAGGTCGATCCCGACAAGGGCGCCGTCACCAAGGCGCAGCGCGTCGGCCCCGCCGACGATCAATCCGTCGGCGTCTTCGACCTCCAGGTCGAGGACGTGCCGCTGGTCGTGGAGCTGGCGCAGAAGCTCCGCGAGAGCCTCGGCGGGCTCGAGCGTCGCGCCAACGTGGCGGCGACGTTCGACGGCGCCGAGTTCCGGACGCTGCCTACGTTCGTCGATTTCGTCGAGCGCCTCGTCGCGATGATGGCGCCGATCTGCCAGGAGATCTCGGCGCGCTCGCTCACCCCCAACGAGCTCGTGATCCGCCGGCTGCTCTCGAACGATCGTCGCGAGGAGATCTTCGTCGCGAAGGCGACGCTCCGCGAGAAGCTCGCCGTGCTCCCCGCGGAGTCACGCGCGCTCTTCGCGCCGCTCGGCCTCGACGTCGTCCAGCAGTCGAAGCCATCTGCGCCCCCCAGCGAGCCGCCGCCGGTGCGCTCGGAGCTCCCGCCGTCGGCGCCTCCCCCGCCGATCCCGAAGCCGCCCGCGCCCGCCGCGCCGAAGCTGCCCACGGTGAAGACGAGCAAGAGCGCGCCGCCGCCGAGCCTGGGCAACCGCACGCTCAAGCCCCCGACGGCGGTGCCGCCGCCGAAGAACCCTCCCGCCTCCACCCCGCCACCGGCGCCGGGCAAGCGCGCGACGTCCGACGCGCCGCTGGTCGAGATCGTCGAGGAGGTGGAGATGTCGTCGGACGCTCTGCTCGAGGCCATCCCGGAGTCGGCGAGGAGCATCGTCGAGCGGAGCGAAGGGCAGCCGCGCAACGAGGCGCTCGGCGCCGCGCTGAAGAAGATCATGACGCTGTCGAAGAACGGGCGCGCCGTCGAGGCCTACGAGGAGTACGCGAGCCTCTTCGCCAGCGACACATTCGCCGAGTACGGACCGGAAGAGCAGCGGCAGGCGCTCAAGTCGATGGTCCTCGCGAAGACGCACCCGCCGGACAAGGACGCCGTCACGTCCGCTCACCGCGCCGCCCTCACGCGGCTCAAGGCGCTCGTCGACGAGGCCGCGGAGCCTGCCCCGGCCGATCAGGAGCTCCTCGGCGTCACGTACGTCTTCCTCGGCGACGAGAAGGCCGCGAGCGCCGCGTTCCAGGCAGGCCTCGACGTCGAGCGCGCGAAGAACCCGCAGTCGGATCTCATCACCACGCTGATGCGCCGCGTGAGCCAGCTCTGACCTCGGCACGGCCGAGTCGAGCCCCCGTCGCGGCGACCGCCGCGGGGTGAGGACCACAGGCAGCTCCCATGCGTGGCGGAGTGCGTCAAGATGCGCAAAACGCTCGGTTTGACGCGAGATTCCAGGCCTCATAGTCTGAGTGCGGCACCCTTGATTCACTGGAAATTTCGCGCAGCAACGGCAGCGACCGTCGCAGCCTTCGCCCTCGCTGGCGTAACCGCAGCCTGCTCGACGAGCCAGCCATCCGGCGTCGACTATGGCGGCTCGCCGACGCCGAGCGGCTCGTCGGACGCGTCGCGCGATGCCACGCAGGCCGACGCGTCGGACGCGGCGGCCGACGACGCCACCGCGCCCGACGCGACCCCGGACGCGGGCCCCTGCGTGCGCGACGACCTCGCGCCCGACGACGCAGGCGCGAAGGAGATCGTCTGCCCGACGACGGGGCCGTGCTCCGAGGCATGCGACCGCGTCGTCGCCCACTACCGGCCCGGCGTCGCTCAGGTCGCCGCTCGGTGCGTCGCCGCGCTGCCGTCGTGCGAGTCGCCGCTCGACGTGATCCCTTGCGTCGATCAAGCGGTCGCGAGCGCGTGCGCCGACCCGTCGTCGCCGACGTACTGCAAGCCGCTGGTGAGCGCGTGCGATCCCGACGCGGGCGGCCCGATGAGCGCGATCAGCGAGGAGGGCTGCGTGATGCTCGCCAACGGACTCTCCGACGCCGGCCGCGCCGCGTTCCAGAGCTGCCTCGACGACAAGATCGCGAGCGGCACCTGCGCCCTGGAGGTCGTCGAATGCGCCGACGAGATCCGGCGATGACTCGCTCGAGCCGCCCTTACCGCTCCTCGGGAGCTCTTCTCCTTTCGAACCGCGCGCACGGAGCGCCTCCCGTCTCCAGGGGGCCGAGGAGGTCGTCGCATGCTGAAGCTCGATAGGCAGGTCAAGCCCGCGCGCTCGAAGGTCGCTACGGCCGTCGCGATCGCCGCCGCCGCCGTCGTCGCGGTCGTCGCATGCGGAGAGGCTCGTCCGGGGAACCTCGCCTCGGGCGACACCGACGATCCGAGCACGGGCGCGTGCGCTCATCCGCAGGAGGGGTGCAGCTGCACCGTCGGCGCCGAGGCCCCGTGCGGGTTCGAAGTGAAAGGGGAGGAGCACTTCGTCTACTGCGCCAAGGGCGTGAGGACGTGCGAGACGGGCGCGTGGGGCGCGTGCGTCACCGACGGCGAGATGTCCGTGAGCTCCCGCTCGGTCTCCCTCTCGAGCTCGCCTTCGGGCATCCAGCCAAAGGCCCTCGGCGCTCCGGTCGCGTGCAGCACGCTCGACGGCGGCGTGAACCCTTGCGATCCCTACTGCCAGGTGACGAACGACACCCCCGTCGGCTTCGACGCGGGGCCGGGGTTCACCGTTCGCGACGGCGGCCTCATCGTCGCCGGCTGCGGTGACGGCGTCCTCCGCGGCGCCGAGCAGTGCGACGACGGAAACAACGTCAGCGGCGACGGCTGCTCGAACTCCTGCGTGCTCGAGATGGGCTACCAGTGCCCCGTCCCCGGCGCGCCGTGCACGACGACGACCTGCGGAAACAACACGCGCGAGGGCGCCGAGCAGTGCGACGACGGAAACCTGCGCCCGTACGACGGCTGCTCGCCGACGTGTCAGCTGGAGGCGGTGTGCCCGGGCGGCACGTGCGTCGCGGTCTGCGGCGACGGGCTGAAGTTCCCGTCCGAGCAATGCGACGACGGAAACCTCCGCGACGGCGACGGCTGCTCGTCGACCTGCACGATCGAGACCGGCGCGTCGTGCGTCGTCGAGACGACGGCGCTCCCGCCGAGCATCAACGTCCCGATCATCTACCGGGACTTCACGCCGACCACCAACCCGGACTTCGAGAAGTTCTGCTGCGGCGTCACCACCGGGATCGTGCAGAACAACCTCGCCGCCGACGGCAGGCCCGCGTTCCTCGCGGCGCGCGGGATGGTGACGAGCGCGGCGTCCTTCTACGAGTGGTACCACGACTCGACGAACAGCCGGATCATCTACGACACGCTGACGCTGACGAAGCAGGCGGACGACTCGTACGTCTTCAGCTCGAACGCGTTCTTCCCGCTCAACGGCAGAGGATTCGGCAACTACGGCACGTGGGGCCGGAACTTCCACTTCACGAGCGAGCTCCGCTACCCGTTCACGTACCGCGGCGGCGAGGTCCTCGAGTTCGTCGGAGACGACGACGTCTTCGTGTTCATCAACGGGCGGCTGGCGGTCGACATCGGCGGCGTGCACGGCGCGGCGACCGGGAGCGTCACGCTGAACGCCACCCGCGCAGCCGCGCTCGGACTCACGATCGGCGGGAACTACGAGATCGCCGTCTTCCAGGCCGAGCGCCGGACGTCGGAGAGCAACTACCGGCTCACCCTCCGCGGCTTCGAGCGCGCGCGCTCCGCGTGCAGCTTCCCCCAGGACAACGTCGTCGTCCGCGACTTCGAGGCGGTGTGCCCTCCCGGCCAGAGGGGGATCTGGCAGCTCTTCCGTTGGAGGGCGGCCGTCCCGGCCAACACCTCGATCGACTTCCGCGCCGCCACGGCCGCGACCCAGGCCGCGCTCCCCGCCGCGCCCGATCCCGCGCCGACCACGGTCGGGATCGGCTCCGCGACGCCGGCGAACAGCCCCGCGCCGGGCCCGGCCGCGTGGGCGTCGTACACCGAAGGCGCGCCGCCGGCGCCGGCGCCCGTCTCGAAGCGCCTGCGCGACGAGGCGAACGCAGCGTCGCAAGCATGGCTGCGCGTCTTCATGACGTTCAACCCCCGGGCCAACACCTCCCCCCGGCTCGACGAGTGGCAGCAGCTCTACTCGTGCGTCCCGACCGAGTAGGCCGCCGCGCGGCGTGAGCCGACGAGCCGGCCGGCGCGCCGCGATCCGCGAGCGCGGAAAGGTCGCGCTCACCCCCAAACCTTTACGCCGGCCTCCGGGCACGCGAGACTTGTCCCGTGCGCAAAGAGTTCCTGTCGATCGCGGCGGTGTCCGTGGGTCTGTTCGCCGGGCTCGGGCTGACGATCCCCCTCGCACGCGGCGACGCCAAGCCCCGGACGATCTCCGTCGACGAGATCAAGGACGGCATGAAGGGCTACGGCCTCACCGTCTTCAAGGGCACGGAGCCGGAGCGCTTCGACGTCGAGGTCGTCGGCGTCCTCAAGAACTTCCGCCCCTCGCAGGAGCTGATCCTCGTCAAGACGCCGCACCCGCGCCTCAACGTGACGAAGAACGTGCGCGGCATGAGCGGGAGCCCGATCTACCTCGACGGCCGGCTCGCGGGCGCCTACGCGTACAGCTGGGCGTCGTTCCAGGTCGAGCCGGTAGCCGGCGTCACGCCGATCGCGCCGATGCTCAGCGAGATGCGCCGGCCGATCCCCCCGGGCTTCTGGCCCCTCGAGGGCGGCGCCCCGCTCCCGGGCGGCGCGAAGAGCGCCGCCCCGAAGCACGCGCAGAACGCGGGCCCCGGCAGCGGGACGACGGCGTTCGACGGCGCGCCCGGGACCTACGACGTCGAGACCCACGCGAACCAGGTCGCGACCCGCCTCTCCGCCGGGCTCGATCCGGCGCGCTCCGTCGTCCCGACCGCCACGCCGCTCATGCTCGCCGGGATGAGCGATCGCTCGATCGCCCTCGTGCGTAAGCTCTTCGCGCCGATGGGCCTCGAGCCGGTTCAAGCGGGCTCGGGCGGCGGCGGCAAGGACGATCCGAGCGCGCCGAGGCACTACGTCGACGGCGGCGGCGTCGGCGTCCAGATGGCGCGCGGCGACGTCTCGTTCATGGGCCTCGGCACGGTCACGCACGTCGAGGGGACGAAGCTCTGCGGCTTCGGTCACCCGATGATGGAGGCGGGCGTGACCGCGCTCCCGACCGCGATCGGGCGCGTCCACTGGATCTTCGCCAGCGATCAACACTCGTCGAAGATCGGCGAGTCCGCGCGCGATCTCGGCGCGCTCGTGCAGGACCGCCAGAGCGCCATCGTCGTCGACGAGACGAAGCGCGCCCCGATCTTCCCGCTCGTCACCGAGATCCGCGGCGCCGAGGGGATCCCGAAGAAGAGCTGGAACGTCGAGATCGCCGAGGAGCGCTTCATGAGCTCCGGGCTCGTCGCCTCCGTGCTCGGCTCGATCATCGACGCGTCCGTCTCCGAGCGCCGCGACGTGACGTGGAAGCTGAAGTCGAAGGTGACCGTCCGCGGTCACGGCACGATCGAGCTCGAGGACTTCGGCGTCGCCACCGGCGGCATGCCCGACGCCGGCGAGCTCGCGCACTCGAAGGTCGCGCGCGCCGTCGGCGAGGTCCTGAACAACCCGTGGGAGCTGACGCACATCGAGAAGGTCGAGACGACCCTCTTCGTCGACTACACGCGCGACCTCTGGAAGCTGCGCGGGCTCGACGTGCTCGATCCGGTCGTCGACGTCGGTCAGTCCGCGCGCGTGCGCGTGCACCTCGTGCCGTACGCCGGACCGGAGACCACGAAGGTCCTCGAGATCAAGATGCCGGCCGAGCTCGCCGGGCGCGACGTCGAGCTCGAGGTCGTCCCCGGCTACCAGGTGGTGCCGGACCTCGCGGCGCCGCAGAGCCTCGCCGATCTCCTCTCGAACTCCGCGCGCCAGAGCGTGACGCCGCGGAGCCTGGTGCTGCAGTTCCGCGCGCGCGCGCAGGGCGTCGCGTACAAGGGCCACGTCGCCGACCGCCTCCCCGCGTTCGCGCTCGACGCGCTCCGCCCGTCGAGCACCGACGTCGCGCCCGACGCGTTCCCGTCGTACACGCGCACGATCGCCCCGCTCGATCGCTACGTCGAGGGCTCGGACCGCGCGAAGGTCAAGGTCCGCCCCATCGTCCGCTGACCGCGGGCCAAGCTTTCGGATCGCTCGCGCACGCGCGCGTGCGCCGCGCCACGAACAGGCCCACTCGTTCCAGTTGATATAGGATCTCACCATGCACGCGATCCGCCGGATCGGAACTTACTCGCTCCTCTCGTTCGCTCGCCCCGCCCTCGTCGCCGGGCTCGCGCTCGCGCCGCTCTTCTTCGCCGGCGACGCCGGCGCGGTCGGCACGCGCACCTTCGTCCTCGACTCGCTCGAGAAGATGTCCGGCGGCGATCTCAAGGGCGTCTCGGTGAGCTCGGACGGCACGGTGCGCGCGGGGTTCACGCTCGGCGGCGCGCCCATCCCCGACGCGACCACGGTCTTCGCCGCGACGCCGCTCGCGGACGGCTCGACGTTGATCGGCACGAGCCCGAGCGGGAAGGTCTACAAGGCGACCGGCGACGCGATCGCGCTCTTCGCCGACACCGGCGCGCTCGCCGTGACGTCGATCGTCCAGGCGAAGAACGGGACGATCTACGCCGCGACGATCCCCGACGGGAAGGTCTTCAAGCTCTCGCAGGGCAAGGCCGACGTCTTCGCCACGCTCCCCGACGCGAGCCACGTCTGGGCGCTCGTCCTCGACAAGAACGGCACCGGGCTCTTCGCCGCGACCGGCCCCGAGGGCAAGGTGTTCCGCATCGAGCCGAACGGCTCGAGCTCAGTCTACTTCCGCAGCACCGAGACGCACCTCGTCTCGCTCGCCCTGGCCGAGAACGGCGACCTCTACGCCGGCTCGAGCGGCAAGGGGCAGCTCTACAAGATCACCGGCCCCGGCCGCGCGACCGTCCTCGGCGACATGCCCGGCGAGGAGGTGAAGGCCATCGCCGTCGGCAAGGGCAACGTGGTGTGGGTCATCTCGAACGAGTACGGCGAGCCGCCCGAGCCGCCCAAGCGCTCGGCCGCCGCCGGGCGCGTCCCCGCCGGCCCGAGCGCCGCGCCGAAGGGCAAGCCCGGCAAGGGGCAGCTCCACCGCTTCGACGCGCAGGGGCGCATGGAGCGGATGATGAAGCACGACGACACCCACTACCTGTCGCTCGCGCTCGACGAGAAGGGCACGCCCTACGTCGGCACCGGCGCCGGCGGGCGCGTCTACACGGTCGACGACGCCCACGCCGTCTCCATCGCCGCCGACACCGACGAGCGACAGGTCGGCGCGCTCCACGTGAGCGGCGGCAAGGGGTTCGTCGCCACGAGCGATCCGCCGATGCTCCGCCGCATCCTCGGCCGCGGCGGCGCAGACGCCGTCTGGACGAGCAAGGTCCTCGACGCGACCCTGCGCGCGCGCTTCGGCACGCTGTCGTGGCGCGCGACGGGCGCGGTCGAGCTCTCGTTCCGCACCGGCGGCACCGGCGTCCCCGACGCCACCTGGACCGGGTGGAGCAACCCGCTCACCTCGGCGGGCCCGGTCAACGCGACCGCGCGCTACGTGCAGGTCCGCGCGCGCTTCTCGCGCGATCCGAACGCGACGCTCTCCGAGGTGACGATCCCGTTCGTCACCGACAACGTCCGGCCGGTCGTCACCGAGGTGAGCGCGTCGACGAAGGCAGGACCGACCAAGGAGCCCGTGAAGGAGGTCCCCGCGAGCGGCGGCGAGCCGCCGAAGCGCGACTCCGTCGTGAAGGTGACCTGGAAGGTCGACAACCCCGACGCCGACCCGCTCCGCTACCGCGTCGCTTTCAAGCGCGAGGGGCAGACCCAGTGGCGCGACGCCATCAAGGCGGACGAGGTCCACACCAAGGCCGAGCTCGACTGGGAGACGTCCGCCCTGCCGGAGGGCAAGTACCGCGTGCGCGTCGAGGCCAGCGACGAGCCGGCGAACCCGCCGGATCAGGTCCTCACGCACGCGCTCGAGTCCGACACCGTCGTCGTCGACAACACGCCTCCGCGGATCGACGCGCTCACGCTCGCGGGCCGCCGCCTGCGCGCGCGTGTGGTCGACGGCACGTCGCCGATCGCCCGCGTCGAAATCGCGATCGACGGCAAGCCCGAGTGGCGGCCGCTCGCGCCCGCCGACGGCGTGTTCGACACGACCGACGAGAGCGTCGACAGCGACGTGTCCGCCGTCGTCCCGCCGGGCTCGCACATCGTCGTCGTGCGCGCCTTCGACGCGGCGGGCAACGCGGTCTCACGGGACATCGAGGCCCGCTAGGTCTGACATCCGTGTCATGGCGTGGGGGCTGCGGCGCCCACTCCCCGCCGCGATCGCCCGGCGACCCGAGCGTTCTTCGCTCGCCATTTTGACGGCTTTTTGCCGAAGTTCGTGGTTCCCGGAGAGCGGCCCCCACGGTGCGGAGGAGGCGACTCGCGCGGGCACGGCGCGTGGATCCTTACCTGACGGCCCTCCTCGGCGTACGCTTCACAGTCTCGGTCTTCGTTTCCTGCGCTCCCCCGCCCAGGATCGAGCAACGCCTCGGCAACCTCTTGCGTAGCACCCTCCTTCACTTCTCGCGGGTCCTCTCCCCGCTCATGGTCGCCGGCGCCCTCACGCTCGGCGCGTGCGGGAACAGCTCCGAGAGCGCGCGAGCGCTCGCCACCGGCGACTCCCCCGCGGAGGGGAGCTCCCCCGGCGGCGGGAACACCACGGTCAACCCGAGCGACGGCGGCTCCGGGGACAAGGGCGCGCACCGCGGCCTGTGCGGCGTCGTCACGGGCACCTGCTCGCCGGACGAGGACGGCACGTACACGCGCGCGGACGGCGCGCTCGCCTGCGCGCCCCCCCCGGGCGGGGGAACCGACGACGACGACGCCCTGGGCTGCCGGATCGCGAAGGTGGACGGAGCGGTCGTGCCGAAGTGCGACGACGCCGATCCGCGCGGGGTCGACGGCGTGTCGTGCTCGAAGGGGGCGGACTGCGCCCCCGGCTTCGACTGCGTCGAGGGCGAGAAGGGCGCCGTCTGCCGGCGCTACTGCTGCGCCGGGTCGTGCGCGAGCCAGTACTCGCAGAACGGCGGCCCGACGTTCTGCGACATCGGCAAGCTGGTCGATCCGAGCCTCGCGCAGCACATCGCGCCGGTCTGCATGCCGATCAAGACGTGCAAGCTCCTCCGCGAGGACGAGTGCGGGGACAAGGAGACCTGCGCGGTCGTCAACGACAAGGGCGACACCGGCTGCGTGCCCACCGGCAACGCCAAGGCGGGCGAGCTCTGCAACGAGGACCACTGCGACCGCGGCCTGACGTGCCTCGGTAGCCCGGGGGATCGGCGCTGCTACAAGCTGTGCCGTGTCGAGGGCATGGACTGCGCCCCGACGCAGACCTGCACGACCGGGTCGGTCTTCCAGGACACGACGTTCGGCGTCTGCAAGTAGACGGCGGCCTCGCGCGCCGCCTCGCTCGATCGCTGGCGCAGGGCCGGCGCGGATCGGCCCGGGCCAGTCACCACGCGCGGCAACCGCGCGGGATCGCGCGGTCGGCGAAAGGCACGACGGTTGCCGTACACCGCTCCGTGGAAGAACCGGACGTCACGGCTCGATCGATCGACGAGCTCCTCGCGATGGTGCTCCGAGCGCCGGAGCCGCGGCGCGATCTCCTCGAGCGCGCGGGAGGCCTCGAACGACTCGCGTGCGCAGGCGCGTTCGAGATCGCGGCGCACCTCGAGGGCAGAGACCTCGACGCGCTGGATCGACGGCGCGCCGCCAGGCCGGGTCGCGCGGCGCTGGCCAGAGCTCGCTCGCTCGCCGCGGCCTTCGAGCTCGGTCGGCGCCTCGAGCGCGCGCGCGCACGCCCCCCGGAGAAGCTCATGTCGGCGGACGCCGTCGCCGCGTGGGCCCAGCCGCGGATCGGCGCGCTCGCCCACGAGGAGCTCTGGATGCTCGCGCTCGACGGGCGCGGCCACCTCCGCGCGTCGCGCTGCGTGGCCCTGGGCGGGCTGCACGGCGCCGCCGTCCGCGCGGCCGATCCGATCCGCGCGGCCCTCCGCGCCGACGCGAGCGCGTTCGTGCTCGTCCACAACCACCCGAGCGGCGATCCGACGCCGAGCCGGGAAGACGCCGTCCTCACGGCCGACGTCGCCGCCGCCGCGCAAGTCGCGGGCGTGCCTTTGCTCGACCACGTCGTCGTCGCGCGCGGCGGCTTCGCGTGCGTCCCGATGCTCGCGCCCGAGCCGCCGCGCGCGCGAGACGGCGCATCACCGCAGGCGTAGCCCCCCGTGGCCTCGGCCGCGGCCCGAGGATGGTGTGCTAACATGTTCAGCATGAAGAAGAAGCGACGCGCGGGAGCGACGGAGACGTTCTCGGTGTCGGTGGACCGGAAGACCAAGGCCATCCTGAAGGCGCGCGCGAACCGGCTCTACGGCGGCAACATGTCCCGCTTGATCACCGAGCTCGGACGCGAGGCCGAGAAGCGGGACGCCTTCGAGCGTCTGCGCGAGTGGACCGGCGGCTCGGTGCTCTCCGACGCGGCCGCGGAGCAGATCGACCGGGAGCTCGCCGAGGGCTGGAGGTTGGCCCGAAAGCACGCGAAGAAGTCCGGCCCGAAGAGCGCCGCGTGAAGCAAGGCGTGACCTTCGACACCGGGGTGCTCATCGCCATCGAGCGGAGGAAGCTGCGCGCGCTGCAGATCCACGAGCGCCTGGGTCAACTCGGGGTGTCGATCAACGTGCCGTGGGCGGTCGTCGCAGAGTGGTGGCGAGGGCGCACCGACGTTCGCGACACCATCCTGCAGACGGTGGACGTCGAGCTCCCGACGGTCGCGCTGGCGAAGCTCGCCGGCGCTGCGCTCGCCGCGACGTCGCGCGTGAAGGCCGCGACGACGATCGACGCCATCGTCATGGCGTCGGCGGCGCTGCGTGGCGACGTCGTCTACACCACGGACGTGGACGATCTCGAACGACTGCGCGCCTTCTTCCCGTCGGTCCGCGTCCTCGCGGCGTGACGGGCTCCGCGACGGTGCCGCTACGCGTCAAAGAGGGCGGGCGCGTTCGGGGAAACCGGCGCGCGGATTGACGAGCAACGTCGCGGGGATCGCTTCGATTGCTGTAGCGTGATCGGCGGTGTCCACCTGGCGAAAGCTGGCGGTCGTCGTGCTCGCGGGCGCCCTCGGCGCGTGCGCGCACACGCGCGCCGAGAAGCTGCCGGGCGAGACGGACCTGAAGGTCGCGCGCGTCAGCATCGTGAACGAGCGCGGAGAGGCCGACGAGGACTTCGCGCCGCTCCTGCCTCGCCTCGGCTCGCGCCCCGGCAACGCGCTCTACACGGACCGCTACTACAACCCCGTGCGCGTCGCCGAGGACCGCCGGCGCGTCCTCACGTTCCTCCAGTCGCGCGGCTACTTCGAGGCGCGGGTGGACGAGCCCGCGGTGATCGTCGACGAGGCGAACGGCAAGGTCGCGGTCACGTTCACGTACGTGAAGGGACCGCGCTACGCGCTCGCCAGCGTCGATCTCCGCGGCGCTCCCCCGGGGACCGAGCGGCTCCTCGACGCTCGGGTGACCGCGCGCCCCGGCGGGCCCTACGAGCTCGAGGAGATCCGCGTCGCGCGCTACGACATGGCGCAGGACCTGCAGCGCGAGGGCTACGGCCACGCGCGCGTGTACGTCCGCAGCTACCTCGACCGGACGGCGCGGACGGTGAGCGTCGTCTACTTCGCGGATCCCGGTCCACGTACGAAGGTCGGCCGGATCGAGGTCGAGGGCGCGCGCAAGGTCGACGTCGACGACATCCGCGCGCGCCTCGGCCTCGCGCCCGGCGATCCCTACTCGCTCTCCGCCAAGGAGAAGGCCGAGCTCGATCTCTACGACACCGGCGCGTTCGCGCAGGTCGTGCTGAACACGAGCGCCGACGTCGAGACGTACCTCGGCGACGTCCCCGACTCCGGCGGCGTCATCCCCGACGAGCGCGTGGCCGACGACGGCACCCTCCGACCCCGCGACCTGCCCGCGACGATCGACGTCGTCGTCCACGTGGACGAGGCGCCGCGCGCGCACGTGCGCCTGCGCGGGACGGTCGAGGCCGACCCTACGCGCGGCGACGCGACCGCCGGCGCCGAGCTCCAGCTGCGCAACGTGTTCGGATCGCAGCACCACCTCACGCTGCGGGGTCGCGTCGGCTACGGCGTCCTCTTCGGCGAGGACATCGCGCCGCCCGGCGGGCTCTACGGCGACGCCCTCGTGCGCTACACGCGACCGTCGCTCTTCGGACGGATCGTCGACGGCCGCATGACCGCGCGCTTCCGCGACGTGCTCTATCCCGGCTTCCATTTTCGCGAGCTCTTCGCCGGTCCCGGCGTGAGATCGACGCTCGCGCGCGATCTCTTCGTCGAGGGCGACGTCGGCTTCCGCTTCGGGCAACAGGTCGATCTCGGCACCTTCGACGACGCGACCCGCGCGCGCTTCGTGCTGCCGGACACCGACGTCTACGTGGGCTCCGAGGTCTCCGGCGCGCTCGTGTGGGACGCGCGCAACGATCCCGTCGAGCCGATGCGCGGTCACCTCCTCGCGCTCCGCGCGGCGGCGAGCCCAGGCGGCGCCCTCGGCTCGCAGCGCTACGTGCTCGCCGCGCCCGAGGCCCGCGGCTTCTTGCCCCTCTCCTCGAGCTTCTCGCTCGGCGTGCGCGCCTCCGGCGGGTGGGTCTTCGGGTGGGACGCGTCGGGCGTACCGCTCGGCCCTCGTCTGTTCGGCGGCGGCTCGTTCGGCAACCGCGGCTACGGGCGCGACCGCATGTCGCCGATCGCGCCCGCGGACTGCGCGCCGGCGGCGAACGTGGGCGAGCCGCCGGTGTGCCGGGGCGCGCTCGTCGGCGGGCTCAGCGTCCTCGAGACCTCGCTCGAGCTCCGCTTCCTGCCGCCGCTCAAGCAAGCGGGCTTCGTCGTCTTCGTCGACGCCGGAAACACCGGCACCCGCGCGAACCCCCTCGAAAGCGGCGTCTCCATCGCCACCGGGATCGGTCCGCGCCTGCGGCTCTGGTACGTTCCATTGTCGGTCGACCTCGCGCACCAGTTCGTGCGCGACGGCGCGCTGGGCAACCACCGCTTCCTCGTGTTCGCCCGCATCGGTGAGGCCTTCTGAGATGAGCGACGCCGCACGCGAGCCCGACGAGAAGGACGACGCGCCCGCGGAGAAGGCGCGGCCCAAGCGCACGCTCGGCCGGCGCGTCCTCCGCGCGCTCGGCGCCGTCCTCGCCACGGTGCTGCTCGCGCTGGTCGTCGTCGTCGGGTACCTGCACACGGACGCGGGAGGCGAGCTCTTGCGCGCGCGCCTCGAGGCGCGCCTGAACGAGCGGGTCACCACCGCGGTCACGATCGGAGCGCTGCGCTTCTCGCTCTTCTCCGGCCTCACCCTCGAGCGCATCGCCGTGCGCGACCGCGACGATCAGCCCGCCGTCACGATCGAGCGCGCGTTCGTCCTGCCGCGCCTCGGGGAGATCCTTCGCGGGACGATCGCGCTCGACGACGTGAAGGTGACGGGCGTCCGCGTCGACGTGCGCGGCCGCCCCGACGGGACGACCAACCTGACGGGGCTCGCCAAGCCGTCTCCGCCGCGCGCCGCGAAGGAAGACGCGGCGCCGTCCGACAAGCGCGTGGTCGTGCGCGCGCTCGCGATCCGCGACGTCGAGCTGCACCTCGCGAAGCCCGACGGGCTCGACGTCGCGATCGAGCGCGCGGCGCTCACGGCGGACGCGGTCGACGCGCGTCCCGGGCAGAGCACGGTCGGCGGCAGCCTCGGGCTGAGGGTCGGGCGCGTCGCCGTGCGACGCCCGGACCTCGCGCTCGTGATGACGGACCTCGCGACCGACGCCCGCGCCGCGCTGGTCGACGGCGTGGGGAGGCTCGAGCTCGGCCCCACCGGCGCCGCCATCGACGTCACGCGCGAAGGCGCAGGCGCGCCCGTCACCACGAAGCTCGCGCTCCCGCGCGTGACCGTCGACCTCACGAAGGAGCGCCTCGCCGTCGCGCTCGAGTCGCTCGAGCTGGCCGCGCTCGCGCTCGCGAGCGCCAAAGTGGAGGTCGCGCGCGAGGACGAGGGGCGCGCTCGCCGCGTCACCTCCGCCAACCTGACCAAGCTGGTCGTGCGCGCCGAAGACGTGGCGAAGCTCGCGGGCAAGCCCGTGCTCGCGAGCGACCTCACGATCGACGTCGACGCCTCCGGCCCGCCCGAGGCCTTCACGCCGTCGCTGCGCGTGGCGTCGGCCGGCGGCGAGGTCACGCTCCGCGCGACGCTCGACACGCGCGAGGACGAGGTGCTCCGCTACGACGCGACGCTGACGACGACGGCGCTCGACGTCTCGCGCATCGCGGCGCGCGCGCCCGCGCCGCTCACGATCGGCTCCGCGACGGCGACCGCGAAGGGAGAGCGGCGCGGCGCCTCTCCTCCTCGCCTCACCGCCACGCTCGCGGTCCGGGACGTCGTCGTCCGCGACGTCGTCGCCCGGGCGGTCGACGCGCGCGTCCGCGTCGAAGACGGCACCGTGACGATCGAGTCGCTCGACGTCGACGCGCTCGGACAACGCCTCTCCGCGACCGGGACCTACCGCCCCGAGGACAAGGCGGTGGACGTCCGGCTCCGCGTCGACGCGCGCGTCCGCGAGCTCCTCGCCGAGCTCCGGCGCGCCGGCGTGCTCACGACGCCGCCGTCCCCGCTCGCCTCTGCGCTCACGCTCTCGAAGCCGGCGACGATCCACGTCTTCGGGCGCGCCGACGGCGAGCTGGTCGTGCACGTGACCGACCTCGACGCGCGCGTGGCCGGCGGCTCCGCGCGCGCGGGCGTGACCGCGCGGCTCAAGCGCGGCGACACGTCGAAGGGCGAGAAGGCCGTCGCGCTCGAGGACATCGAGGCCGACGTCGATCTCGGCGGGGTGTCGCTCGCGGAGATCGGGCGCCTCCGGGGCAAGCCGCTGCCGGTGAGCGGGCGCGCGACCGGGCGTGTGCGCGTGCGCGGGAGCGCGGAGAAGCCGCTGGGCGACGTCGATCTGACCGTCGAGCTCGTGGCGCCGGAGGCCCCGTCCGAGCGCGTCGCGACCCTGCGCTTGAAGGGCGCCGCCACGGAGACGCGGCTCGACGCGCACGCGACGCTGACGGACGCGTCCGGCGCCAGGCTCGCGGAGGCGGACGTCGAGGGCGCGCGCCGGGGTCGCGGCGTCGGCGCGCCGCTCGCGGTGACGCTCGACGTCCCTCCGCGCTCGCTCGGCGAGCTCGGAAAGCTCCTCCGCCCCGAGGTCCGCGAGAAGCTCCCAGCCGACGTCGTGGTCGGGCTGACCGCCAAGGTCACGGGCGGATCGGGGCGCACGGTCGTCGAGGCCGACGCGCGCGCCGAGCTCGCGCCGGGCCGCGCGCCGGTCACGCTCCGCGCGCGCGCCGACGTCGCCGGCGGCGTCGACAGGATCGCGACCGCTCCCGCGACGTGGGCGCTCGACGTCGACGTGCCGGAGACGCCGCTCTCCGACCTCCCCTTGCCTCCCGAGCGGATCGCGGGCCTCCGCGGAGCGGTCGCCGTGGCCCTGCGCGCGCGAGGCACGCGCGCCGACGTCACGGGAGACGTGAAGGTCTCGGCGCGGGGCGTCGCCCGAGGCGCGAGCCCGCCGATCGACGCCGACGTCGCCGTCGCGCTGACGGACGACGCGGCCACGGCGGAGGTGAGCGCCGCGGCCGCCGGCGTCGACGTCCTCGACGGCACGCTGCGCGCAGCGCTCGGCGGGCGCGGGCTCCTCACGGCGGCGCAGCGCCGCCAGCTCGCCACCGTCGATCCCGCGCTCGAGGGCGAGCTCCGCGTGCCCGAGCACGCGACCGCGGAGTGGGCGCGGCTCGTCCCCGACGCCGGCAAGCTCCCCGGGCGCGCGGGCGGCCGCCTCACGGTCTCCGGCAAGGCGCGCGACCCCGAGCTCGCGCTCCACGTCGGCTACGCCGGATACCATACGCTGAGCGGCGACGAGGGCTCGCTCTCGGTCGACGCGCGCGGCCGACGCGAGCGCGCCACGGTGCGCGTCGCCGTGAACGATCGCGTGACGCTCGACGCCGAGCTCTCCCCGCGCGAGCTGCTCGATGCGCGGCGCGACGGCGCCGGCGAAGCGCGCGTCCACGCGGCGCTCGAGGCGGACGCCGTCCCGCTGGCCGCGCTCCTCCCGGACAGCGAGGCCCTCCGCGCCAGCCGACCCGAGGGCGTGCTCGACGCGCACCTCACCGCCGACGCGTCGCTCGTCTTCCGCGGCGAGACGCGCGAGCTCGGGACGCTCGCGCTCCGCGGACCGCTCACCGTCAAGGACGGCGCGTTCGTCTTGCCGTCGACCTGGCGGCGCATCCATCACGTCGGCGTCGCGATCGAGGGAGACGGTGAGCGCCTCGCCATCCGGCGCATCGAGGCCAAGGAGTCCGATCGCGACGAGCCGGATCGCCACGTGCGCATCGACGGCTCGTACGCCGTGCGCGAGCGCGCGCTGGCGCTCCACGCGGCGACCCACCGGGTGCTCGTGTCGGGCGGAAGCTTCGGGATGCTCGACGCGCCGAGGGCCGCCTTGACCGCCGAGGTCGACGTCAGCGCGAACCTCGCCGGGCCCGTCAAGCGCGTCGAGGTGGACGTGCGCGCGCTCGATCTCGAGAGCGGCGACCGCCAGCCCCGCGCGACGCAGCAGGAGGTCCTGCACCTGGGCG
This sequence comes from Labilithrix sp., assembly GCA_019637195.1. Classification (GTDB taxonomy): domain Bacteria; phylum Myxococcota_A; class Polyangia; order Polyangiales; family Polyangiaceae; genus Labilithrix. The sequence continues at coordinate 32,643 of JAHBWA010000053.1, forward strand.
ACGTGATCGAGGTCGGCTCGGGAGTGGCCGTCGGCGAGCTCCCCGTCCCCGAGCGCGCGGCCCCCACCGCCACGCCCGCCACGCCCCTCCGGCCCGAGGACAAGACGCTCGCGATCGTCGTCCGGCTCCCCAACGGCGTCCACGTGAAGCAGCGGCCGCTCGAGGTCTACGCGAAGGGCGAGGTGCACATCGACCGCTACGGCGACCGCCGCGTGCTCTCGGGCGCGCTGCAGGCGACCGGGGGATCGCTGCTCGTCGGCGGGCGCCTCCACCCGCTCGAGCACGGCGAGGTCCGCATGACCGACGACGGACCGCGGCTCGATCTGCACTTCCGGCGTACGCCGCACCCCGCCGCGCTCCGCGACATGGCGACCGCCGACGGGACGGACGTGCTGGTGCACATGGTCGGCCCCATGGCGAAGCCGACGCTCTCGTTCTCCGGGAAGTCCGACGGCCTGTTCGAGACGCTCGCGCTCGAGAACATCGGCCGCGTCCGCGTGCTCTCGACGCCGGACCGCCCCGCCGCGCAGACCCCGCAGCTGCCGCTCGTCCCGCAGATCCGTCAGACCGCGTTCATGAGCGCGAACCTCCCACACCTCGCGTTCCTCGATCGCGCGAACGTCTACGCGGACCCGAACGCCGGGCGCTTCGCCTACGGCCGCTTCGAGGACCTCGAGGCCGAGCGCTACTCGAAGGACGGCACCCGGCGGATCCGGACCACCGTGCGCTCGCGCGTCGTCGGACAGAGCGACGCCGAGGTCGAGGGCAGCCTGCTCTTCCGCAACGACGCGCGCGTCGTCTCGGGGATCGGCCTGCTCGGCGGCACGCGCGTGGGCGGCGGGCCGACGATCTTCCTCGAGTGGTCGAGCGCCGACTGACACGCTCCGACCTGGGCCGCTCGGGTCGCAGCGGAGGGGCCCACGCGCGACGAAATATTCGGGACGGATGTCGTCGTCGCTCCGGAATCTCGTCCGGAGGCTTCTTCGATGCAACTACGTCACGGACTCTTCTACTTCCTCGCGGCCCTCACCGTGGGCGGCTGCACGGTCACGTCGTCCGAGCCGGGGGCCGGCGCCCCCGCGGCGGAGGTGGGCCGCTGCAAGAACGCGTGCGACAAGATGAAGTTCTTCAAGTGCAGCTCGGCGGCGGAGCAGGCGGCGTGCTACGCGGACTGCGACTCGGCGAGCGCGTCGCAGATCGAGATCTTCACCGCGTGCGCCGAGAACTCGATCTGCGATCCGGCCTGTCGAACGTCGATCCAGCCCGCGGAGCGAGCCGAGGACGGCGGCGGCGCCAGCGCGGCGACCTGCGAGACGGCGTGCTCCAAGCTCGTGAGCTGCAACTTCATCCCCGTCGGCGCGAAGGCGCAGTGCAACGCGGAGTGCTCGACCAAGGGCTACCAGTACCAGATCGACTGCGTCAACGGCACGGCGTGCGGGGAGATCGTCTCGACCTGCGGGGGCGGGACGAGCAGCGGGGAGATCGAGGGCGGCGGAGACGACGACGGAGACGACACGAAGATCGCCGCTTGCTTCGAGGAGTGTGACTCGATCAACTTCTTCGACTGCGCCCCGGTCGCGCTGCATGGCGAGTGTCGCGAGCGGTGCACGAGCGCGAGCGCGACCAAGCGCGACTCGTTCACGTCCTGCTCGAGGAGCAGCGGCGTCAACTGCGAGAACAAGGCGGGCTGCCTCGAGGCGTTCCTGAATTAGCCCCCCGCCGGAGCGTGCTATTCCGATGACGTGCGGCGGGCGCTCGTCCTCCTGGTCGTCGTTCTCCTCGTCGCGGGCTCGCGCCGCGCGCGCGCCGAGACGGGAGCCGACGACGGCGCGGGCGTGCGCGCGCGCTTCGTGCTCGACTCGAGCGCGAGCGCCGCCGCCCGCTCGTGCGCGAGCACGGAGGTGCTCCGCGCGAGGGTCGCGGAGCGCCTGGGGCGCGATCCATTCACCTCGAGCGCGGACGCGCGCGGCCGCCTCGAGGTCACGTTCGCGCGCGGCGGCGCGCGCGCGTGGACCGCGGAGATCGCGCTCTTCGACGCATCGGGCGAGCGCATCGGCGGCCGCGCTCTCGCGCGCGACGGGGCGACGTGCGAGCCGCTCCTCGGGTCGGTCGTCTTCACCATCGCCGTCCTGCTCGAGGATCTGGCCCCGCCCGAGCCACGACCCGAGCCAGCGCCTTCGCCTCCAGTGACGCCGCCACCTCCGGCGGCGCCGCCACCCGACGCTCCCGCGCCCGCGGCGTCCACGGCTCCGGCGTCGGGCGGCGCCCACCTCGACGTCTCGCTCGGCGGGGCCGGCGCGCTCGGCGGAGCGCCCGCGCCGGTCGCCGGGGGAGAGCTCGCCGTGGGTGTCGATCTCGCGCGCCTGCGCGTCGAGCTCTCGGGTCGGATGTTCCTGCCCGCGTCGTCCGAGGGCGACGTCGGGGTCCGGACGCGCCTCGTCCACGGCCGGCTCGCCCCGTGTTATGGATGGGTCGTGCTCGCGGGGTGTGTCGTCGCCGCCGTCGGGAGCGTCTCCGGCGAGGCCGTCGGCGACGGCGTGGTCTCTTCGCGGCTCGCCGGGCAGCTGTACGCGGCGGGCGGCGTCGGCCTGCTCTCGAGGCTCTTCGTCGTCGGCGATCTGCTCTTCGCGCGCGCTTCGCTCGACCTCCTGTTCGCCGCGACGCGCGCCGGCTTCGACGTCGGCGAGCGACGCGTCTGGACGGTGCCGGTCGTGTCGGCCGCCGGCGCCCTCTCGCTCGGGGCGCGCCTGCCGTGAACCGCGCGACGGTGACGGCCTCCGCGCCGACCTTCCGGGAGATCTTCGAGGGCGAGCTCACGTTCGTCTACAACGCGCTGCGCCGCCTCGGCATCCGCGACGCGGAGCTGCCGGACGCGACGCAGGAGGTCTTCGCGACCGTCGCCGGCATCCTCGGCGACTACGATCCCGCGCGGCCGCTCCGGCCGTGGCTCTTCGGCGTCGCCTACCGCGTGGGGATGCGCTACCTCGAGGTGGCGCACCGTCGGCGCGAGGTCCCGTCGGAGATCCCCGAGGCCCCGGACTCGACCCCCGGCGCCGAGGTCGCGATCGAACGAAACGAGACGCGCGATCTGGCGCGCCTCGCGCTGTCGAAGGTCGAGCCGAGCCGACGCGCGGTGTTGATCTTGAGCTACTACGAGGGCCTCAGCGTGCCCGACATCGCGGCGGCGCTGCAGATCCCGGTCAACACCGCGTACTCGCGGCTGAACCGCGCCCGCCAGGAGTTCTCCGAGGCCGCGCGCAAGCTCGGGTGGAAGGGCCCATGAAGGACGATCAGGACCTCGTCGAGAGCCTCCTCGTGCACGACGACGACGTGGCGGTGCCGGCCGATCACGACCGCCGGATCCGCGAGGGTCTCGGCGCGCTCCTCGGGGCCGTTCCGAGCGCGCCGGACGCGCCAGACGCGCCGCCTCCCGCCGCTCCTCGCGCGAGCGAGCTCGCCGGAGGCGTCGCGCGGAGGTGGCTCACGACCGGCATCGTGGCGATCGCCGCGGCCGGCGGGGGCTTCGCGATCGGTCGATCGACCGCGCCAGGGGCCGCGTCGATCGCGCCTCCCGTCACGTCCGCGTCCGCTTCGGCCGCCGCTCCGCCCGCGTCCGCTTCGGCCGTGGCCCTGCCCATTTCCGCCGCCCCCGAGGCCGCGGCCCCGACGGCGTCCGCGAGCGCCCCGCTCCTCACGCCCGCCCCGAGCGCGTCGATCGCGGGCAGCGTTCTCCCGGCGCCGGGGCCCGCCGGAGACGCGTTCGATCGCGAGCAGAGCCTCCTCGAGCGAGCGCGGAGCGCCCTCGTCCGCCACGACGCGGACGCCGCCGCCGCCGCGCTCTCCGAGCACGAACGGCAGTTTCCACGCACGCGCCACGCCGAGGAGCGCGACTACCTCCGCATCCAGGTGCTTCGCGAGCGCGGCGACGCCGAAGGCGCGCGCGAGCGCGCCGAGGCGTTCCTCGCGAAGTACCCCGACAGCATGCTGCGCGCGCGCGTCGAGCCGCTCGCGGAGTGAAGAGGAGCGCACGACGCGCTCGGGCACACGGTCAGTGCTGCTCGGCAGGCCACTCGGCGAGCTCGATCGTGAGCCCGCCGGGACCGACGGCGAAGCCGCGATCCTTCGCGCCCGCGATCGCCGTGATCGGGATGAAGCCGTGGTAGGCGAGCTCGCGGCGGCGACCATCCCAGCGCCAGATGTCGCCGCGATCGGTGAAGTAGACCTCCTCCGGCGATCGGCCCCAGACGCCCGACGCGTCGAAGCCGAGCGACTTCCAGCGCGTCCCGTCCCACACCTGCGCGGGAGATCCGCTCCGGTAGACGCGCGACGCGTCGAGCGCCGCGAGGCGGACCCGCGAGCGCTGGAGGCCGATGTTCCACTCGGTGATCTCACCGTTCGCGTACCGGACGACGTGCTCGTCGGTGTCGTCGGCGACGACGCCCTGCTGCAGCATCCACACGTCGTCCCCGACCGCCAGGATCTGCTCGACCTGTCGCCGGCGCCCCGGCGGTTCCACGGACGTGAACGTCTCGCCGTCGTAGTGACCGAAGCTCGACCGGGCGCCTCCGATCCAGACGTCGTCGGCCTTCGCCGCGAAGAGGGACCACGGCTCCTCGAGCTCCGGCCCCTCACGCCACCCTCCCGCCGCGTAGGCGAACAGCCGATCGGTCCCGAGATCGATCGTGTACGCACGATCCGCCGCGACGGCCGCGAGACCGCGACCGGAGAGCGCTCCTTGCGGCGCCGCGACGGGTCGGAACGCTCCGTCCTCGAACCGCACGAGGCGATCGCTTATCGAGCCGCACGCGGTGCGGTCCTCGACGCGCGCCCAGGCCGTACCGTCGGGCGCGACCGAGAGATCCACGGAGTCGAGGCTCGAGCCGCTCGCGGCGTCGAGCGCGATCTGGTTGCCCCCCGACCCCACGAGCGTGGCCAAGAGACCGTAGAGCCCGCCGGCGCGCGTGTTGGCGAGCCCGGTCGAGAACGCGAGCACCGGACCGCAGAGCTGCTCGAGCGTGTCCGCGCCAAGATCGAACACGAGGGCGCCGCCGTAGCTCGCGTTCGGGGCCAGCAGCATGAAGGTGCGTCCGCCGACGACGACCTTGCCGGTGCGCTTCCGCGCGATCCGGAAGTCGGGGAAGCACGGCCTCTGCGCTTGCCCCGCGCTGAGCGTCCCCGCGGACAGCTGCGCGGCGCGGCAGGAGTGGTCACCGTTCGGGTGCTCGAGCGGCTCTCCGTAGAAGAACGTCGTCCTCTTGCTGAAACCGTCGTCTTCCACGCCGAAGACCTCGGCAGCGGCGGACCAGGGGACGCCCGCGAGATCGGTCCACGTCGCGCCGTCCCACGCGACCGCGAGCCCCGCGGTGCCGACGCAGTGGCCCTTGTCCGGAGCCGAGAACGAGCACGCCCGGAGCGCGCCCTTCGTCACGGTGAAGGACGGGACGAGCGCGCCGCCCTCGAGGTGGAGGATCTCCCTCTCGGTCGCGAACCAAACGTCCGATCCCACCCCCGCGATCGAGGTGAATCGCTTCGACGCGTCACCGTGCTTCGACCAGCGCGTGCCGTCGAAGTGGTGGAGCTGCGTCGTCGCGCCGGCCTCGTAGGACGACTGCGCGCCCGCCCAGACCTGCCCGTCGGGGGTGACCCAGAGGAGCGAGAAGAGGCTCGTGTCCTCGACCTGGAGCGCGAGCTTGGCGCGCACGCCGTCGAAGCGGTAGATCCGCCCGCCGTTGCACCCGAGGTAGAGGAGATCCGTTCGGACCTCGGCCATCGCGTAGATCGTGCACGGCACGCTGGGCTCGTGGAGCCGCCAGCTCGTCTTGCGCGCGCCGGCGTCCTCGTCCTCGCCGTCGGGCACGAGCGGCCCTGGCGGCGCCGGCTCGGGTCGGAGCTCGCCGACGCGCACCGAAGAGTCACACGCGATCGCGAGCGCGACGACGGCCGCCGAAGACGAGATCCTGACCGCCGCGCCCATCCTCGGCTCAGAGCTCCACGGAGACGCGGTACACGAGCAGCCCGAAGACGGGCATCTTGAGGAGCTGGAAGCCGAAGGAGTCGTCGCCGGGGCGGACGAGGATGTTCACGAGGAAGACGTCGTTCGGCAACAGGCCGAGGCGACGGCCGCCGGTCAGCCCGACCGCGAGCTCGAGCTCGCGCCTGCCGCCCCGCGGGAGATCCATGATGCGCGCCGTGGGGCCCAGCGCGCCGATCCGCGGATCGCGCGCGAACAGCGTCGCGTCATAGCGGTAGAGCCAGCCGCCGTCGTGCATCGTCGTGTGCAGCCAGTCGAACGAGTTGTCGGGGCAGTCCTCGTAACGCGCCGCGACGTTCCCGAGGAAGAGCGCCGAGTCCGTGAGCGGCAGCGCCATGCGGAGGCGCCCCTCGCCGTAGCCCCAGTGCTCGGTCGTGAACGATTTCTCGGCGTCCATCGCCGACCGCGCGGCGCGCGTCCCCTCCGTACCCGGCGCGAACGCGTAGGTGCGCCACACGCGGCGGAACCCGCCGGTCACGCCCGCGCTGAAGAAGAGGAAGCGCACGTCGGTGTGCGCGGCCACCTCGCCGAACCCGAGGCTCGCCAGCGTGTTCACGCGCGGGACGATCGCCGCGTAGTCGTCGCGCTGGATCGAGATGCGCTTCTCGAGCGTGGCCTGCGCGCCCGCGGTGTACGCGTCGAACGACGCCCACGTGCCGCTCTTCGGCGGGCTGAGGAAGACGTCGCGTGGCGCGGGCGCCGGCGGGATGTCCGCCCCCGGAGGGACCTCCGCCGCGCTCGCTCGCGCGCCGCCCAGCGCGAGCGCCGCGCCGAGCAGCCCTACGCACGCTCGCTTCGGGCCCTCGCGACGCACCACGCGTCCATCCTACCCGATCCTCCTCGGCGCGAGCCTGGCCCGCGCGCCCGCGTCGATCGACGCGCGCCGCTCTGCGTCAAATCGCGGGCGGCTGCGGCTGGCGCCGACGCGGGCCTGCCGTCGCGACGCCTCCGTCGAACGTCAATCATAGCCGGCGGGGGCCTTCCTCCCAGACGACCGCCGCCGCGCCTCACGGCCGAAGGCGAAGAGCATGAACCACCTCCCGATGCGCGGCGGCGAAATCCGTGAACAGCTCGGGATGCACGCACGCCGCCAAGATCTCGAGCGACTCGACGAGGCGCGGGCCTGGGCGGTTGAAGAACGCGTTCCCATCCGAAACGTAGATCCGCGCGTCAGGGCCGACGGCGGCGGCGATCGCGTCGACCAACGCGCGCTCCTTCATCGTTCGCTCGATCGTGAAGCCACATGGCTTGACGAGCACGACGTCCGGCGCGAGCGCGGCGAGCTCGCGCAAGGTGACGGTCGGCGCAGGCTCCCCGGCACGCGCGCCGACGGCGACGCCGCCGGCGAGCCCGATGAGCTCGGGCATCCACGTCCCGCCCAGCATGACTGGATCGAGCCACTCGATCGACACGACGCGCGGGCGCGAGGGCGCGCCCGCCGCGCGAGCCGCGAGAGCGGAGACGCGCGCGTCGAGCCTGCGGCGAACCTCCAGGCCTCGGTCCGGTCGCCCGAGAGCGCTCGCGACGGTCTCGATGTCACCCCAGACGTGCTCGAGGCGCGTAGGGCCGAGGCTCACGATGTCGACGGCGTCGCGGCGCGCGAGCCGCGCCACCACCCTTCGCACGTCGTCGAGCGACACCGCGCAGACCTCGCAGAGGTCCTGCGTCACGATCACGTCCGGCGCGAGCGCCGCGAGCCTCGCTTCGTCGACCGCGTAGATGCTCAGCGCGTCGTGGACGACGTCCCGGACCGCCGCGTCGATGGCCTTGCTCGATCCCGCGGCGGAGATCCGAGCGCTCGTGAGCACCGGACGATCGCGGACGTCTTCGGGGAAGTCACACTCGTGGGAGATGCCGACGAGCTCGCTCCCTGCACCGAGCGCGCAGACCATCTCGGTCGCCGACGGCAGCAGCGAGACGACGCGCATCATGGGCCTCCAGTCACACGGCCGAGAGCTCGCCCGCGGGCACGGGCACCCAGCCGCGACGAGACTCGAGCCGAGCCGCGAGCGGTCGGTACGCGACCGAGAGGATCACCGTCCAGACCACGTCACCGAGGAGGGTCGCTCCGAGGAACGGGAGCGCCGCGACGTAGCACGCAGCGAGGCCGCCGAGGTCGAGCGTGTACATGCCCGTGCCCACCCAGACGCCGAAGTTGGACAGGACGAAGAACGCGCACGCCCCGAGGACCGCCGCGGCGATCGCGCCACCTCGCCGGGCGCGGAGGCGCCGGCCCATGGCCGCCTGGACGACGAAGCCGCCGTAGACGAACGGCGTGACGGCGCTGACGATCGGGTAGCCCCGGAGGACCGCGAGCGCCGCGTCACCGACGAACATCGCGCGAGGACGACGAGCGCGGTCGCCGCCCACGGCTTCATCGTTCGTCCCGCGAAGACCGCCGTAGCGCCCACCGGCGCGAAGTTCGGCGGATGCGGGAGGATCCGGAGGGCGACGCACAGGCCCACGAGCACGACGGGGAGCATGAGCAACCTCGTAGGCCAGTTTCGCCGACCGCGCAATCGAGCGCGAAGCTCCACCATCGTCGCCGCGACCGGCGCGTAGGTCATACTCGACGAGCTTCCCGTCGATGAGCAGACGCACCGTGCGTTGCGCTACGTGGAGCCTCCCGCGGCGAGCTCCCTGCGAGCGCGCCGCGCGCCCTCGACCATGTTCCGCAACGCCGCCTCGACCTCAGGCCAGCCACGCGTCTTGAGCCCGCAGTCCGGGTTCACCCAGAGGCGCTCGGCGGGGACGACCTTGGCGGCCCGCGCGAGCAGTTCGACGATCTCGTCGATCGTCGGGACGCGGGGCGAGTGGATGTCGTAGACGCCCGGACCGACCTCGTTGGGGTAGCGGTACGTCGCGAACGCCTCGAGGAGCTCCATGCGCGAGCGCGACGTCTCGATGCTGACGACGTCCGCGTCCATCGCGCCGATGGCGTCGATGATGTCGTTGAACTCCGAGTAGCACATGTGCGTGTGGATCTGCGTGTCGTCGCGCACCGGCGAGGACGCGACGCGGAAGGCGTCGACGGCCCAGTCGAGGTACGCGCGCCACTCGGCGCGGCGCAGCGGGAGCCCCTCGCGAATGGCGGGCTCGTCGATCTGGATCACGCGGAGGCCGGCGGCTTCGAGATCGACGACCTCGTCGCGGATCGCGAGGGCGATCTCACGGCACGTCTTCGAGCGCGGCTGATCGACGCGTACGAACGACCATTGCAGGATCGTCACCGGCCCCGTGAGCATGGCCTTCATCGGAAGCTTCGTGAGCGACTGCGCGTACCGCGACCACGCCACGGTCATCGGCGCGGGGCGCGCGACGTCGCCGTAGATGATCGGCGGCTTGACGCACCGGGAGCCGTAGCTCTGGACCCAGCCGTTCTTCGTGAACGCGAAGCCGTCGAGCTGCTCGCCGAAGTACTCGACCATGTCGTTGCGCTCGAACTCGCCGTGGACGAGCACGTCGAGGCCGAGGCTCTCCTGCCGGCGAACGGCGCGCTCGGTCTCCTCGCGGAGGAACTTCTCGTAGCTCGCGCCGTCGCGCTTCTTCGCCTTGTGCTCGGCTCGGGCGGCGCGGACCTCGGACGTCTGCGGGAACGAGCCGATGGTCGTGGTGGGGAGGAGCGGCAGCCCGAGCGTCTTCTGCGCCTCGCGGCGGGCGGCGTAGGGGTTCTTCCGTCGCGCCATGTCGGCGGTCACGGACTCGAGCCGGGCGGCCACGGCGGGGCGGTTGACCCGCTTCGACGCGGCGCGGCTCGCCTTCGCCGCGCGGCTCTTCTCGAAGGCGTCGCCGAGGGCGCCCCCGTCGACGGCCCGCGCGAGCGCGCTGATCTCCTCGAGCTTGTCGGTCGCGAAGGCGAGCCAGCTCGAGAGCTCGGCGTCGAGCTCGGTCTCCGTGCTCCGATCCACCGGGCAATGCAGGAGAGAGCACGAGGGGCCCACGAAGAGCTTCTCGGTGCCGCGTGCGTCGCCGATCTTCTTCAGCGACGCGAGCGCGTCGTCGAGGTCCGCGCGCCAGACATTGCGACCGTCGACGACGCCCGCCGACAGGACGCGATCCTTCGGCAGGGCCTCGCAGACAGCCTCGAGCTGCTCCCTGCCGCGGACGAGGTCGACGTGCAGCCCCGAGACCGGGAGGCTCGTCGCGAGCTCGAGGTTGTCGCCGAGAGCGCCGAAGTACGTCGTGAGGAGCGTCCGAGGCGCGCCGCTCACCTTCGAGATGCGCTCGTAGGCCGTCCGGAAGGCGGCCTCGGCGGCGCCGTCGAGGTCGGTGACGAGGCAGGGCTCGTCGAGCTGCACCCACGCGGCGCCCTCGCGGCCGAGCGCGCCGAGGAGCTCTTCGTAGACCGGCAGGAGCCGATCCAGGAGCGTCACGACCGGCGCGCCGTGCATCTTCCCGAGGAGGAGGAGCGACACGGGACCGACGAGGACCGGGCGCGTCGTGACCCCGAGCGCGGCGGCTTCGCGCAGCTCCGCGAGCGGCTTGTCCGAGCCGCGACGGAACGACATGCCGGGGAAGAGCTCCGGGACGATGTAGTGGTAGTTCGTGTCGAACCACTTCGTCATCTCCATCGCCGGGACGTCGACGCCGTCTGCCTGGAACCCGCGCGCCATCGCGAAGTGGGCGCGCAGCGGGTTCGACTCGAGCGCCGTGTAGCGAGGCGGCGTCGCGCCCACGAGCTGGATGGTGTCGAGCACCTGGTCGTAGAGCGCGAAGTCGTTGCTCGGGACGTGCTCGATGCCGGCGGCGCGCTGGAGGCGCCAGTGCTCGGCGCGCAGCTCCTTGGCCACACCGAGGAGCGCGTCCGCGCTGCTCTTGCCGCTCCAGTGCGACTCGAGCGCGCGCTTGAGCTCGCGGTGCTTACCGATGCGTGGAAATCCCAGGTTCGTCGCGATCGTCATGGCTCCTCCTCGAAGGTTCGGTGGAGAGGAGAGGCCGGCGAAACGCGCACGAACGCCCGACGACGTTCCGCTCACGCTTCGTCCGACGGCTCGCCCCCTCGGGCGACTCGGAGCTCGTGAGCGGACGGGCGAGCCAAAGAGCGCGAGCCGTCGATCGATGGAGCTACCCATCGACGCATTTCGCGCCGTTCGGACCTACCCGCCTTCCCTCGAGGCTCCCAGGTCGAACCGACGACGGTGAGGCCGACGTCGGGTGCGGGCAGGTCTTCGGACTCGCGAGCTCTCCGGCGAACCGGGTTCCTACTGTCCGTCGCTTCCCAGCCGCCCCTGAGGGGAGGACCAGTGCATGAGACGGGGGTCGTTCTCGCTTACCGCTGCGGGGCAGTCCCGGATTCCCACCGGGTTCCCTTTTAAGCCCTGAGACGAGCCCAGAGCACCAGCACACTCTTCGCTTACACCTCGCCGCGATTCGGCGTCAAGCCGATCGCCTCGTGCGCTGCGCGCGCGAGCTGCCCGCGCAGGCGGCGGGACCGACCGACGCGGCCGCCTGTCCACGACCGCAGCGATGCCCGACGCGACCGCCGACCGCGGAGCGGCTCGAGCGCGCGGGGCAGCAGGTCAAGGCGCGCAGACCGCGAGGATCCGCGCGAGGTACGTCGCGCGCCACGCGTCGCGCCCGGGCACCTTGGTCACCTCACGCGACGCGAGCTCGAGCGTGAAGCGCAGCGGTCGCGCGGCGTGCGCGGCGGCGATCGACGAGAGCACCGGGTGCTCCGCGAGGTTCGTGAGCTCGATCCGCGTCGCGTGGTGGTGCGGCATCGGGATGTAGCCGGGCAGTGACCACTCGCTGCCGGCGAAGACGAGATCGATCCAGTAGGTCCCGGGGACCTCGACGGCGACGAACGACGCGAGGCGCGGAACCCCGGCGTCGGACGACGCGGGCGGACACGGAGGAGCCGTGGCGGCCGCGGCTCGCGCGGACGGCTGAGCCGGCTCGGCGGGCGGCGCTGTCGTGGACGTGCTCTCCCTGCAAGCGACGAGCAGCACGCCCGAGGCGAAGACGCCGGCGCCGAGCGGTCGATGCTTCACGCCGATCATTGTGGCACGTCGAGGCGTCACGATCGCCAGGACGGGCGCCGCCAGGACGGGCTCGCCCGGTCCGCTCGGCTGCCGATGCCGCGTTGTGGTACACGGGGCGTCACGTCGTAGGAGGACGGCCCTTGTCGCACGAAACAGCGCTCATCGCGACGATCGGCGTCGGCATCGCGCTGGCGTTGTTCCTCGGCCTCCTGGCGACGCGGCTGCGCCTCCCGCCCCTCGTCGGCTACCTGCTCGCGGGCGTGGCGATCGGCCCCTTCACGCCGGGCTTCGTCGGCGACGCCGGGCTCGCGGGCCAGCTGGCGGAGATCGGCGTCATCCTCCTCATGTTCGGCGTCGGCATCCACTTCTCGGTCGCCGATCTCCTGTCGGTCCGTCGCATCGCGCTCCCGGGCGCGGTCGTGCAGATCGCCGTCGCCACCATCCTCGGCGCCGTCGCCAGCCGGCTCTGGGGCTGGAGCTTCGGCTCGGGCATCGTCTTCGGGCTCTGCCTCTCGGTCGCGAGCACGGTCGTGCTCCTGCGCGCCCTCGAGGACAGGCGGATGGTCGAGTCCATCGACGGGAAGATCGCCGTCGGCTGGCTGATCGTCGAGGACCTCGCGACGGTCGTGGTCCTCGTCCTCTTGCCCGCGCTCAGCGGACTGCTCGGCGGAGACGCGCCCGAAGCCGCCGACGCCGACGGGACCGGGGCGGCCAAGTCGATCCTCTTCGCGCTCGGCCTCACGTTCGCGAAGGTCGGCGCCTTCGTAGCCCTCACGTTCGTCGTCGGGAGACGCGCGGTACCGTGGCTCCTCCAGCGCGTCGCGAACACGGGTTCGCGCGAGCTCTTCACGCTCGCGGTGCTCGCGGTCGCGCTCGGGATCGCGGCGGGCGCGGCCGCGCTGTTCGGCGTCTCCTTCGCCCTCGGCGCCTTCTTCGCCGGGATGGTCGTCAACGGCTCGCCGCTCAGCCACGCCGCGGCGCGCGACTCCCTCCCGCTCCAGGACGCCTTCGCCGTCCTCTTCTTCGTCGCCGTCGGGATGCTCTTCGATCCCACCATCCTGCTCGAGCACCCGGTCGAGGTGCTGACCGTCGTGCTCATCGTCGTCGTCGGCAAGGCGGTGGCGGCGCTGGTGATCGTCCTCGCGTTCGGCTACCCCGTGCGCACGGCGTTCACGATCTCCGCGAGCCTCGCGCAGATCGGCGAGTTCTCGTTCATCCTCGCCGCGCTCGCGCGGACGCACGGCCTCTTGCCGGCCGAGGGCCAGAGCTTGATCGTCGCGGCGGCGCTCCTCTCGATCAGCCTCAACCCGGTCGCGTTCCGGTTCTCCGACTGGGCCGGCGAGTGGATCATGGCGCGTCCGCGCCTCGTCGCGCTGCTCGAGCGCGCCGGCGCCGGCGGCAGCACGTCACCGAGCGCCGGCCGGGCCTCGCTCCGCGACCACGTGATCCTCGTCGGGTTCGGCCGGGTGGGCGGCGCCGTCGGCGCGGCGCTCGAACGGCAGAAGATCCCGTTCGTCGTCGTGGAGGAGAGCCGGGGACGAGCCGAGGAGGCGCGCAAGCAGCACCACCCCCCGATCGTCTACGGCGACGCCACGCGACGCGACGTCCTCGACGAGGCCGGCGTCGCCCGCGCGTCGATGCTCATCGTCACGGTCCCCGATCCCTTCCACGCGAGGACGGTCGTCGAGAACGCCTACGCCGCCAACGCCGCGATCTCCACGGTGGTCCGCACGCACAGCGAGAGCGAGCGCGCCTACCTGGAGAGCCACGGCGTCGGCCTCGCGCTCGTCGGCGAGAAGGAGCTGGCGATCGGCCTCGCCCACCACGCCATCCTGGTCATGGGGGGGACGGAAGAAGACGCCGACGCCGCGGTCGACGCGATCCGGAGCACTCCCCGCCCTCACCAGCCGGCGCGCGCTCGCGAAGAAGCGCCGAGCTGATCGCCGGATGCGCCGTCGACAGACCCGGCCCGAAGCGTGACGCCGTCGAGGCCACCGCCGCTGGGGGCCTCCCGCGCCGGTCGCTGCGTCTGGCAGGCGAACGCCTGGCTCGACCGGAGCGAGGCCCCGGAGGTGAGTCCTCGATGGACTCGGGCCACCCGAGGATCGAGCTCGAGCGCGATCTGGGCTATGAGCCTCGGGCGAGCCATGTCGACTCAATTGACGCTCCAGGAGACGAACGCGAGCGGAGGCCTCCTCCCGGCGACCTTCGCGCAGGTCCTCTCGAGGCTGGCCAACGTCCACGCCGCGACGCCGACGCCGCGCGGCGTGATGTACGGGCAGGAGCTCCGGCTCGCGCTCGGGCTCTCGCCGAACGATCCGGCCTGCGCGGCGTTCTTGCTCGACTTCGCCGGCCAGGGACGGCGGGTGAAGGGCGCCGCTCACGGCCCGAGCGCGGCGCTCCTGACGTGGGCCTTCCACGCGCTCGCGCGTTCGCTCCGTTGCACGTTGCTCGACGCGAACGTGGGTCGGGAGATCGAGGCGAGCCCGGAGGCACGTCGCGCCGCAGCCGTCGCCTACCTCACGGCGTACGAGGCGGACGTCCTGGCGTCCCGGACGAGGCGAGCCGACGCCGAGGACGGCGCTGCCTTCCTCGCATGGCTCGCGCGGGAAGAGCACGTCGCGCTCACGGCGGACGACGCCGAAGCCGTCGAGGCGCTCGGCGCCGCGCTGCCGATGAGGGACGCGCCCGCGCTCTACGAGCTGCTCCTCGAGAGCGACGCGGTAGAGGACGTCTTCATCAGCGAGCGCGAGCTCGCGTCGCTCCTGACGCGCTTCGAGGCACGAACGGCCGCCGACGGCTGAAGCTTCACCGCGTCGATCCGCTCTCCCCACCAAGCGGAGCCCACCTCCCATGCACCCGAGCTCGCGCCGCGGCCCTGGAGCGCTCCGATGACCAACGACGAACGCCGCGCCTTCGTCCTCGAGCACACGCGGCTGTCGCCGGTCCCGCTGGTGCCGGAGATCGCGATCCGTCGCGCCGACGCGGTCACGCCCGTCTGGTTCGAGCTCGCGCGCTGGCTCGACGACGACGTCGTCGACGTCCCCTTCTGGTGTGTGCCATGGGCCGGCGGCCAAGCGCTCGCGCGCTACGTGCTCGACCACCCCGACGTCGTTCGAGGCAAGCGGGTGCTCGACTTCGCGTGCGGCGGCGGGCTCGTCGCGATCGCGGCGGCGCGCGCCGGGGCGACCGTGTGGGCGGTGGACATCGATCCGATGGCTGCCGTGACGACGAGCCTCAACGCGGCGGCCAACGGCGTCGAGCTGGAGGTGACGACGAGGAACGTGGTCGGAGAATCGCTGCCGGACGTCGCGCTCGTCCTCGCCGGCGACGTCTGGTACGAGCCCGCGCCGTCGGCGGCGTTTCGTCGTTGGTTCCGGAGGCTCGCGGCCCCGGTCATCACGGCCGACTCCGGCCGGCCGTACGCGCCGAGGCGGATCCGCGAGCTCGCGCGGTACGAGGTGCCGACGCCGTTCGAGCTCGAGGCGCGGACGACGCGAACGGCCCGCGTCTCGATGTTCGAGCGGTAGCGGCTGGCGTCGCGCGATCTCGTGGACGCCGCCACGCGCCTCAGCTCAGGTGAACGACTCGGTCCTCGGAGATCCCGAGAAAATGCTGGATCGCGCCCTCCGCGCCGTCGCACTGATCGCCGAGCGTGTGGTGATCCCCCGCCAGGACGACGAGGCCTTGAAGCACGCGCACGCCTCGACCGAGCGCCCGCCTCAGGAACCTCGCGGAGAAGTCGTTCCGACGCCGCAGCATGTACGTGAGGTGCTCGGCGAACCGCGGGAGCGCCAGGCCGTAGCCAGTCGCTTGCGTCACGTAGTTCGGATCGAGCCCTCGGAGAGGCGAGAGCGAGGGCGGCATGTCGTGGCATTAGACCGGGATCCTGCGCCCGACGGCGATCGCGGTGAGCCGCCTCAGCGATAGTGCGCCTTGGAGACCTCGTTGAACCTCCCGTAGTACGGGGTGACCTGATCACGCTGGATCCGGCCGTCCGAGCGAGCTCGCGCCTGCGGCATGATCGACAGGTGGTGAACCACGCGCGCGCACATCAAATAGACGATCGCTTCACGCGCGTAGATTTTGACTGTGCGACTCACCGATCACGATGGGACCCGTGCGGCGCGCGCAGTCGGACAGGATCCAACGGGCGCTCAGTCGGCGCGGCGCGGATGGCAGCGGCCGATGAACCCGCAGTAGATCGATTCGCAGCGCTCGATCGCGACCCGCGGGAAGGCGTCGCTCCACCGGGCGCGCACGAGTTCCGCGCCGAGGCTCGCGATCCGGGCGCGCACCTCGCGCTCGCTCGGGAGCTCGCGCCAGACCGGCTCTCCCGCGCCGCCGCCGAGGAACGCGAGGCCGGCGCGGAGGCGGACCGCGTGCGGGTAACGCTCCCGCGCGGCGAGGGCGTAGACGTCGAGCTGAAACGCGTAGCTGTCGGTGTCGCCGCTCCGCGCGCTCTTGTAGTCGACGACGTCGACCGCGCCGTCGGGCCACGCGACCACGAGGTCCATGCTCCCGCGTAGCGAGACCGCGCGCCCGGCTTCGTCCTCGATGGGGAGCACGAACGCGACCTCGCGCGCGATCGTCGCGCCGCGCGCGGCGATCGCGCGGGTGTATGCGCTCTCGAGGAAGCGCATCGCGCGCCCGGCGATGGCCGCGCGCTGCGGGTGGTCCTCCGGGACCCCTGCGCTCTCGAGCGCGCGCGCGACGTCGCCTGCAGCGCGCGACGGATCGAGGAAGCTCGCGAGGGGCAGACGCTCGAGGACGGCGTGCGCGACGGTACCGGCCTGCGCGCTCCCGAGCAGGACGTGCACGCGACGCGGCGCGGCGCGCTCCGCGGCGCCCCGCGGCGCGTTCGACGGCTCCGGCGTGGCCGAAGGCTCCGACGTGGCCGAAGGCTCCGACGTGGCCGAAGGCTCCGACGTGGCCGAAGGCTCTGACGCAGCCGACAGCTCCGGCTCCGGACGTCCACGGCGCCCGCGGACGTGCTCGGGGAGGCCGAGGAGGTGCACGAGCTCGAACCGGCGCGGGCAGTGCTCGAAGTCGGCGAGCGCCGTGGGCGCGATCGGGAGCGTCCGCCACTCGGGGATCCGCTCGGCGCGCGCAGGCGCGGCAGGCCCAGGCTCCGGCGCCGAGGCGTCGTCGGCCGGCTTCTTCGGCTCCGGTACGTCGACGTCTTCGATCGCCAGGAGGTCCGCGCGCTCGGCGGCGAGGGCCTCGATCACGGCGAGCGTCGAGGCGCCGGGATCGAGCGCCGTGTCGCGCGATCGCCCTCCCACGAAGAACATCCACTCCGCCGCGCGCGTCACCGCGACGTAGGCGAGCCGCTGCCGCTCGGCCCGCTCGCGCCGGCGGGCGACGGAGTGAGCGCGCACGTAGGACGGCGGATCGAGGACCAGGCCGTGCTCGTCGGCGATCCGCACCGAGAGCACGTTCGGCGCGTCGGCCGCGCCGAGGGCGACGCGCGCGACGCCCCGCTCGGTGCGCGGGAGACCTGCGCCGATCTCGGGGACGAAGACGATCGGAAAATCGAGGCCCTTGCTCGCGTGGATGGTGAGCAAGCGAACCGCGTCGTCGTCGTCCGAGAACGTCGCCGCCTCGGACTCGGCGACCTCTTGCTCCTTCGCGTCGTCCAGCCACGCACGGAAGGCGCGCGCGTCGGGGTGACGATCGGCCATCGTGAGGAGCTTGTGTACGTTCGCGACGCGCTGCTGCCCTCGCGGCATCGCGCCGAGCACCTCCTCGAGCCCGCACAGGGCGATCGCCTCGCGCAGGATCGCGCCGGCGCCGAGCCGTCCGGAGCAGCGTCCGATCGACGCGACGAGGGACGCGATCGCGGCGAGCGCGGGGCGGTCCTCGTCGTGGACGAGCTGCGGCGAAGGCGGCTCGCTCCAAGCCGACGGCGGCGCGAGCCCCCTGCCCGGCTCCACGAGGCCGAGCAGCGTCTCGTCGTGCACGCCCGCCCACGGACCGCGGAGCACCTCGAGCATCGCGAGCCGGTCGCTCGGCTCGAGCAGGAGCGCGAGCATCGCGGCCAGATCGCTGATCTCCCGCGCGCGGAAGAAGCTCTTGCCGGCGACCACGTACGGGACGTCGGCCTGCGCGAGCGCGAACGCGATCGCGTCGAGCATGCCGTTCGTCGTCGCGAGCACCGCCATGTCGCGGTACTCGGCGGCGCCTCCGGCGGCGAGCTCCGCGACCTTCGACGCGATCACGAGCGCCTCCTCGAGGCGCGTCGACGAGGCGCCCTTGGGCGACACGCGGAGCCAGGTCGCCCGAGGTGCGCTCGGCGGCGCCCCGTCGCGCTCCGGCGGCACGAGGAGGTCCTCCGTCTCGGGGACGTACGCGATCTCGAACAGCTCCGGCGGCGGATCGCCCGGCTGGAAGCGGCGCGCGCTGAACGCGTTCGCGAACGCGAGGATCGACGGCACGCTGCGACGGTTGTGGCGGAGCGCGTGAAAGTCCGCGAGCGGCTCCTTCGGCTCCCACGTCACGCCCACCGGGATCCCGAGCGCCTCGCGCGCCGGCGCGCCGGCGAGACCGACCGCGAGCTCCGCGAAGACGCCGACGTCCGCCCCGCGAAACCCGTAGATCGACTGCTTGCGATCGCCGACCACGAGGAGGCCGGACGGCCTCATCGCCGAGAGCGGCGGGATCTCTCCGGCGCCCGGTCGCGCCTCGGGCCGCGCCCAGAGGAGCTTGAGCAGATCGCGCTGAACGCGTGACGTGTCCTGGAACTCGTCGACGAGGAGCGCGTCGATGCCGGCGCCCACCTCGACGGAGACGTCGGGCCTATCGCGCAAGAGCTCGCGCGCCGCGCGCAGGACCTCGCCGAAGCCGAGCATCGCGCGCTCCCGTCCCGCGCGCTCGATCTCGGCCTCGGCCTCGGCCACGACGTCGCGCACGATCGACGCGTAGCGCGTGAACGCGTGCCGCGCTCGCCACGCCCGCGCCAGCCTCCGCCCCTTGTCGTCGTTCCGCGCGCCGTCGAGCTCGCTCCGGAACACGAAGAACGCCTCGAGCTCGGGGGTCTTCTTCCCGCGCGCCGGCAGCGCGGTCAGCTGCGCGGCGGCCGCCTCGACGCGCTCCTCGTCGCCGGAGTCCCAGGCAGACGCGAGCTCGCGCGCGAGCTGCTCGGCGGGCGGGTGACTCGCGATCCCGCGGGCGTGCCGCAAGAGCTCCTGCATCTGCCCCTCGACGATCGCGGTGTCGCGGGCGTCGAGCTCGAGGTCGCGCGCGGAACGTCCGTCCTCCTCGAGCGTGCCGAGCACCCGGCGCAGCGAGTACACGAGCCGATCGATCCCGCCGGCGGCCTCCGCGAGGGCGCGGAGCGCCTCCGGGCTTTCGGAGAGCCGGCGCTCGAGCGCGGTCGCGATCGCGTCGTCGCTCCGCGCGCGCGAGTCCGCCTCCGTCGCGAGCTCGAAGCCAGGTCCGAGCCCGAGCTCGACGGCGTACCGCTGGACGATGCCCGTGGCGAAGCTGTGCAGCGTGCCGAAGCGCGCCTGCGGGAGGCGCGCGAGGGCCTTCGTCGCCCGCTTCGCGAGATCGGCGTCGCTCACCGCGCCACCGAGCGCCTCGCGGAGCCCGGCAGCGTAGACCGACGACGCCGGGTCGGCGGTGAGCCGCTCGACCTCGACCGCGACGCGCGCGCGGATCTCGGACGCGGCCTTGCGGCTGAACGTCGTCGCCACGATCCGCGCCGGATCGACGGCGCCCCCTGCCCTGCCGCCCACGAGGAGGTGCACCACGACGCCGACGAGCGCGTGGGTCTTGCCCGTCCCGGCGCTCGCGGCGAGCACGAGGTTCCGCGGCATCGCGTAGAGCTGCGCGGTGCTCACGGCGCCTCCTTGTCGTCACCGTCATCCGCCGGCGCCATCGCGAAGCGCGGCTTCCGGCAGCCGCCGCTCACGCTGCAGTGCGTGCACTCCCCCTCGCGCGCCGGAACCGGCGCGAAGCGGCCCGCGCGCGCGCCGGCGGCGATCGTGAGGATCCGGCGCTCGATCTCGGAGGCCGCGCCCGCCGCCTCGCGCCTCGCGAGATCGGCGACGCGATCCTCGGCGCGCGTGCTCGCCTTCGTCTCCGCCGCGAGATCGCGCGGCTGGATCGGCACGTAGGCGCCGGTGGCGGGCGCCTCGAGGCGTGTGCCCGCGACGAGCGCGTAGATCGGCACCTGGAGCGCCGTCTCCCCGAGGAGCGCGGACGCGTCGCGCACCGTGCTCTTGCTGCGCTTGTAGTCGATGACGCGGACCGCGGCGCGCCCATGGGCGCGGTCGACGCGATCGATCGAGCCGCGGAGCCAGACGTCGGCTCCTCCGCGCGACGCGCCCTCAGCGCCGTCCCTCGCGCCCTCTCCGCCGTCGGTCACGCGGAAGGGCGGCCACGGCTTGCCGCTCCCGAAGGCCTGCTCCGCGACCGAGAAGTCCCACTCGTCCTCGGCGAGCGCGCGGGCGAGGACGGCGCGGACCGACTCGCGCACGCGCAGGCGCACGATCGCGCGGAGCGGGGCATGCCCCGCGGACTCTGCCAGCGCGGCGTCGGCGGCGGCGAGCCCCTTCGCGACGATCGCACCCGCGTCTCGCGGGCGGCGCGGCCACTCTTCCTTGGTCGCCGTGAAGGCGGCCGCCAGCGCCGTGTGCCCGAGGTTTCCCTCCTCGCGCGCGTCGGGGAGTTCGCGCTGCTCCTCGCCCTCGCGCGCGGCGAGCACGACGTGCGCGTAGCCCTTGAACGCGCACTGAGCGAAGCGCTCGACCGACGTGACGGCGAGGGCGCGCTCGCGCGAGCTGCCCGTCTCCGCGGCGACCACGCGCGCGATCTCCTCGCCGCTGCTCGAGCCGAGGGCCAGGTTGCCAACGAGCGCCGACTGGGGCCGCGCCGGATCGAGGAAGAACCCCTCGCGCGCGCGCTCGCGCGCGAGGCGCCGCTGGATCTCGCCGATCGCCTGGAGCGCGCCGTCTCCCAGCGGGCTCGATCCCGGAGCCGTCCACGGCGCTTCCTCCACGGATATCCCCGCGCGCGCGAGCGCGGTGAAGACGCGCGACGGAGACGCCACGGCGTCCCCGCCGTCCTCGGCCGTCGTGACGAGGACGATCGCCGCGCTCTCGGCGGCGCCCGCCGCGAGCGCCGCCAGATCCCGCGCGGCGAGCTCGGTCGCCGAGAGCGGGGTGAACGCGTCCCGAGCCACACGCGCGATCGCGCCCTCGAGCGCCTCCGACACCAGCGAGACCGGACGGACGTCACGCGGGAGCACACCGTCGTTCGCGTCGAGGACCACGAGCAGATCGAGCTCGTCGCCCGGCAAATCGGCGAGGCGTCCGATCCGGATCGCGCCCACGCGGCCCGAGCCGGGGAGCTGAGCGGCGGCGTCGAGGAGCTCCGTCAGCTCGAGGCGGAAGACCTCCGCGTCGAGCGGACGGGCGCCGGCGGACGGATCGCGAAGCGCCGTCGTCTCGTAGGCGTCGAGCGCCGCCTCCAGGACCTCCCAGGCGCGGACGTCCCGCGCGATCGCGAGGCGCTCGAGCCGATCGACGCCGGCCGGCGCCTCGTCACGCGCGAACGTCGCGAGCGCCCCCCGACCGGCGCGCGACGCGAAGCCGACATCATGGAACAGGCCCCGCGCCGCGCGGACACGCTCGGCCCGCGTCCGCGCCGACCGCGCTCGAGAGAGGACGTCCGCGACACGCCGCGCCGCCGGCTCGTCGTCGGGGTGCGCCGCTCCCGTGAGCACGAGGCGCTCGACCGCGCCTTCGCCGGCCGCCGTCGCGCGCGTCTCGAGCGCGCGAGCCACGCGGCCGAGGACCCGCTCCGCCGCGCGGAACTCGAGCACCTCGCCGGCGATCTCACCGAGCACCCGCGGGGCGTCGACGTAGCCCGAGCGGAGGAGGCGCGCGACGGCGACGCGGTCGAGCGAGTCGGCCGCGCCCAGCGCGTGGAGGGCCGCGGCGACGACCGGCGCGCTCGACGGCGGCGGCCCGAGCGAGTCGTGATGAACGATCGACGCCTCGGTGAGCGCGCGGCGCAGCGGAACGAGC